>JADKAQ010000046.1:0-600000 GCA_016719105.1 Gemmatimonadota bacterium
GCGACGGTGACAAGCCACCTGAGGAGGCCGCCTCGCGCCGGTCACCCCGACGCAGGCGACGCGTTTTCATCAGGAAGTTCATGCCGCGCACCTGTCCCTCCCTGGTGCGCGCCCTCGATGCGTGCCACGAGCAGGTCAGCGCCGACCAACGCGATAGAGGATCCGTTGCGGGAAATCGACTGAGACCGGGTTGGCGAAGGGTAACCGAGCTGTCGGTGGAGCGCCGTGGCGGCGAACAGGGTGGCGGGGCGCCCGCCGGGCTGGGCGAGATACGTGGCCGCCGTCCTCCACCCTCCACGCGGCGCCACTCCCACTCGCGCCACGTCGCGCACCACCGTACAACTCATCCCCAGCATCAGGCCCGAAGCGGCGCCGTCCACTGTTCGGCTGGGTGATGGGTGGGGGGGCGCGGCTCCCAGCAACCGACCATGAAGGCAATCGACTGTCGGGTCGTTTACGTGCAGGCCGCAGGTAGCGCCGCGGCGCCCATCGCGCGACGGCAACGTGCCGCGCCAGGGCGGCCCCCTCGTGCGCGCCGCGCGCCTGACAGCTGCGGCATGCGGCACTTTGTCGTGCATCATCATAACTTTCCCCGTGGCTGGTGGCGTTCATGGCGCGCGTACTGAGCGAACTGCCACGACTACGCGCGAGATCGACCGCGGCCGCTCGTCTCGACACGCCGTCGCCGATCACGGGTCAGCACGGTGACTTCGACGTCAACCGGCGACAGCGAAGGGCGACATGCACCAGTGTCACCTGGGAATCGCGGCTGCCGCCGGTGTCGAGCACCCACAGCCGGGAGGCGACGGGTCCGGCAGCGAAGACGCGCACCTCGCACCCTGCGCGCGCGCCCGCTTCCCCCTGCGCGTCGCGGACCGTCTCCTGCAACGCGGCGGGCGCCGAAGGCGGTACTTCGTTGCCGGAAGAGCGGGTTCGCCCCCTTCACACAGGTGACCCAGGCGAGGGGCGAGATCGAGGTCGCCGTCGCGATCAGGGAAATCGACCCACCACCCGACCGCGCGAGGCCGTTGTCGGCGGCGATCGACGCCAACATCGTTCACATTGGTCTAGAAAACGTTCCGGAAGAAGTGATCCGGGGTGTCACGCTCCCGCGAGGTACGACACCCGAAGAGGTCGAGCCGCCCGTCGTGGTCCACGTCGCCCCACGCCGCACTGGTAGAGTGATGAATCGCCGGCCAGCCCCATCGGCGCGGCGACGTTGGTGAAGCGTCCGCCGTCATCCCGAGTGCAGCGCGTCGGGGCCGTAGTTGGCCACGAAGAGGTCGAAGTCGCCATCGTTGTCGTAGTCGCCGAGCGTGGGGCCGACGCCGCCACGGTCGGCGGGGCGGCCGCGCTCCGGAGACACCTAACGAATCGGCCACGTCGACGGAACCGGCCGCCCACGTTGCGATGGGGGCGTTGGCGTCGCCGTCTGGTTGACGACGAAGGCATCGGAGGTCGCCGTCCTGCTCCCAGTCCCACCAGACGACCCCACCGTCTTGCGCGGGTCGGCGATCCCGAGGCCGGGGGCCACGTCGGTGAAGCGTCCCCCGTCGTGTTGCGATAGAGCGCGTTGGGGCGATCGCGAAAGGCGACGCTGAGGTCGGCAATCACCGTCGTTGTCCGAAATCGATGAACGACGGTTGGCGCGTCGTCCACGATCGCCACGCCGACGGCCGCCGCCACGTCGACGAAGCGCCCGCCGTTTCCGGGATTCCGGTACAACTTTGGCCAGGGCACGGGGGCCTGCGGGGTGAAGCCGACGTAGAGGTCGAGCCGTCCATCGCATCGTAGTCCCCCACGCGGCAGCCTGCGCACCTCCAGCGAGTCGTCGATGCCGAGCGACGCGGCGACATCGACGAAGCCACCGCCGTCGTTGCGATGCAGCCCGCGCCCGCACGCCGCCGCGGAAGCCGACGTAGAGATCGAGATCGCCGTCGTCGTCTGTAGTCGGCCCACGCGTTCGGCTGCCCGCCAGGAGTCGAGAAGAGCGCCGGTTGGACGGGGATGAATACGAGCGGGGCCGAACGCCCGCCACGACCGCCCCCGGCGTCAGGAATGGCCGCAGGATCGGCGGAGCCGGAGCCGACCCTCAGCAGGCGACGAGCGCGGTGAGCACGGCCAGCGCCGCGAGCCGAGCAGCAGAAGGAGAGCGGTTCATCGCCCAAACGTGCCGCCGAGGAAGCCCGGGAGCGAGGGCGCCGCCGGAAGCGCGAGGCGACCACGGGAGGAGTGTGAAACCTACGTGCGCGGCGCACGTAGTCCGTGCATGTCATCGACTCCTGAAGGCGCCGCCCCGGGGGCCCCGCTCCGCCCCGTCGAGTTCGAGATCCTCCTCGCCCTGGCACAGGGCGAGCGGCACAACTACGCCATCATCCGCGAGGTCGAGGAGCGCTCGGAGGGGGCGATCCGGCTGGAGACCGGGACGCTGTACCGGGCGCTCCACCGGCTGGTGCAAGGTGGCATCGTGACGCCCATCGAGCGTCGCGCCACCGATGAGTCGGACGACGAGCGACGGCGCTACTACGCGCTGACGCCGCAGGGGCGACGGGTCGCGGCCGCCGAGGCTGCGCGTTTGGCGCGGCTGGTCGCGGCGGCACAGGCCGCGCAGCTCATTCCGTCGCCGGTGATCCCATGAGCACCGACCGACCGATGCGCCCCGGAAGCCCCGACCGCACCGAACGGTTCGTGCGGGGGCTCTATCGCCTGTTGCGGCGCGCCTACCCGCGCAGCTTCCGCGACGACTTCGGACGCGACATGGACGAGACCTTCGCCGACCAGTGGCGCGCGGCCCGCGCGCGCGGCGAGTGGTCGATGGCGCGCCTCGCGATCGTCACGATGACCGACACGGTCGCCGAGGCGACGCGGGCGCGGATGACCTCCCTCCCCGCCCCTCCGACATGCTGCACCTCCAGGACGTGCGCTACGCCTTTCGCCTCCTCGCACGAAGTCCGCTCTTCACCCTGCTCACGCTCGTGGTCCTGGCCGGGGGGATGGGGGTGACGGTCTTCACCTTCTCGTTCCTGTACACGGCGATGCTGCGCCCGATTCCGCTGAGCGGGGGCGAGCGGATCGTGCGGCTACAGGCGGTCGAGGACGGATCGGTGCGCAGCTTCGACGCGGCCGACTTTGCCCGCATGCGCCCGCAGATCGCGACGCTGAGCGACGTGGGCCTCTGGAACTCACGCGACGTGGTGATGGGGAGCGCCGAGGGTGGTGGGGCGCGGCGGGTGCTCGAGACGACGGCGGTGGAGTGGACGCTGTTCGACGCCACGCGCAACCCGCCCGCGTTAGGCCGGGCGTTCCGCCCGGACGACGAGGCGCCGGGGGCGGCGCCGGTGATCGTGCTCAGTCACCGCACGTGGATCCTCGCCTTCGGCGGTGATTCGACGGTGGTGGGGCGCCGCGTGCTGCTCAACGGCGTGTCGACCGAGGTGGTGGGGGTGATGCCGCCGGGCTACGGCTTTCCCGTCGCGGCCGACTCGTGGGTCCCGTTAGGCTCCGCCGTGCGCGAGGCGACGGAACCCGGGCGGTACGCGGTGAGCGCCTTTGGCCGGCTGGCCGACGGGGCGACGCGCGAGCAGGCGTCGCAGGAGCTGGAAACCCTGCTGCGGCGCGCCCGGAGCGACCGCCCGCCGGTGGCCGCCGACTCGTCAGGCACCCGGCTCGGCGTGCTGGTGCGCTCCTTCCCGATGGCGCAGATGGGCGACGAGGGGCCGTATGTCTTCGGGCTCCTCAACCTGATGGCGGTGCTCATCCTGCTGCTCGCCTGCGTGAACGTCGCCAACCTCCTGCTGGCGCGGGCCAACGAACGCTCGCGCGAGCTGGCCGTGCGGCTGGCGTTAGGCGCGTCGCGCGCCCGGCTGGCGATACAGGCGCTCTGGGAACCGGTCGCGCTCGTCACCATCGGTGGGGGGCTGGCGACGGCGCTGGCCGCGTGGGGGCTCGGGGTCGTGAACCGCTGGGCCCAGCAGCACATGGAGGGGAACCTCGCCTTCTGGTGGGTGTGGGGGATGGACACGCCGACGATCATTGCGGCTGGCGGCTTCATGACGGTGACGATCGCGGCGCTGGGCGGGGTGATGGCGGTGCGGGCCACGAGCACGCGTTTCCATGACGTCCTGCGCGACTCGGGGACACGCGCCGGCGGGCGCGGGGCAGGACGGGCGGCGCGTGCCCTGGTCGTCACGCAGGTGGCGACGGTGACGGTGCTGCTCTTCTTCGGCGTCCTCTCCGGGATCGCCGCGCATCGGTTCGCCAACATGAACCCCGGCTACGACACGACACGCCTCCTGGCGAGCTCGGTCGAACCCGGAGGCGGCGCGCTACGCCACCACCGACGCGCGGCGCGCCCTGTGGACGCGACTCTACGACGGGATGTCGGCCTGGCCGGAGGTGGAGCACGTCGTGGTGCGCGCCCGGCTCCGGGGGAGGGCGACGAGAGCGGGCGCTGGAGTTCGGCGATGGACGCACGCTGGCCGGCGGCGCCACGCCGCGCGCCTGGGTGCAGGGGGTGTTGGGATCGCTGGAAGCGTTAGGCATCGCCACGCTGGAGGGACGCCCCCTCACCCCGGGCGATCGGGACGGGCAGGCGGGGGTGGCGCTGGTGAGCCGCGCCGCAGCCCAGCGCTACTGGCCGGGGAAGTCGCCCGTCGGAGAACGCGTGCGCCTCCCCGGGACCGGCGAGACCGGAGAAGACACATGGCGCACGATCGTCGGCGTGGTCGACGACGTCATGTACGGCGACGAGTTCTCGCGCGACCGCAGCGCGGTGGCGGTGTACGTCCCGCTCACCCAGCACGATGCCGGATGGGTCACGCTCCTCTTCCGCCACCGCGGCGACGCGGCGGCCGCCCAGGCGGCGCTGCACACGACGGTGACCACGGTCGACCCGCAGCTCGTCCCATCGAAGGTGTCGACCTACGACGAGATCCTCGAGAAGTCGGCGCTCATCGCCCGCTCGGTCTCGCGGCTCTTCGCCATCTGCTTCGCCTTCGCCCTGCTGCTCGCGGTGAGCGGGACCTACGGGCTCATGGCCCGGTCGATCGGGATGCGCACCCGCGAGATCGGGGTGCGCCGCGCCCTCGGGGCCTCCGACCGGAGCATCCAACAGCTTCTGCTCGGACAAGGCGGGCGACAGCTGGGGATCGGCGCGGTGGTCGCCCTCCCACTCATGGTCCTCGTCGGGCTGGCCTTCGCCCGTTTCTTCCCCATCGCCCCCTGGCTCGCCCTCTCGACGGGGGTCGGGGTCTCGCTCGCCATCGTCGCCGTGGTGCTCGCGGCCACGTGGATCCCGACGCGGCGGGCGTTGGCGGTCGCGCCGAGGGACGCGCTCTTCCGGGAGTAGCGGCGGGGAGGACCTCCGCCGCCCCCGTCTTTCCATCCCCGCGCTCCCGGCGCGAAAACGTTTGCATTCCCCCCGCGGAGGGATAGCCACGCCCCGGGCAGACCGGTAAAATCGGGCGAGCTTTTCAGGGCGCGAAAAACGTTTTCACGACCTTTACAGCCAGACGTCGTCGAACGCCGCCGATCCCTCCCTCCCGCCCCGCTACATCGCTTCCATGACGTTCCCCCGCAACGCCGGCATCCTCCTCCACCCCACGTCGCTTCCGAGCCCGCATGGCATTGGCGACCTAGGCCCCGAAGCACACGCGTTCCTCGATTTCCTCGCACAGGCGGGGATGAAGATCTGGCAGGTCCTCCCGCTGGGCCCCACCGGGTATGGTGACTCGCCATATCAGTGCTTCTCGGCCTTCGCCGGGAATCCCCTCCTGATTCACTCCCCCGGCGCGGGGGGTGGCTTTCCCGCCAACACCGTCGACTTCGAGCGCGTCATCACGCACAAGGCGGTGCTGCTCAATGCGGCGCTCGACCGCTTCACCCCCGACAACGCGTATCACGCCTTCGTGGAAGGGGCGCGGTGGTGGCTCGATGACTACGCGCTGTTCATGGCCCTCAAGCAAGCGCACGGCGGCGTTTCGTGGACCGATTGGGAGCCGGGCGCGGCCCATCGCGACCCCGCGGCGCTCGCCGTGTACCGAAAGAAGCTGGCCGAGCCGATCGAGCGGATCCGGCGGGGGCAGTACTTCTTCTTCGTGCAGTTTAGGGCGCTGAAGGAGGCGGCCGGCGCTCGCGGAATCCAGCTCATGGGCGACCTCCCGATCTACGTGGCGCACGACTCGGCCGACGTGTGGGCCAACCGGTCGCTCTTCAAGCTCAAGCCGGACGGGCGACTGCTCACGCAGGCCGGCGTCCCCCCCGACTACTTCAGCGCCACCGGGCAGCTGTGGGGGAACCCGATCTACGACTGGGACGCCCTGGCCAAGACCAACTACGAGTGGTGGATCCGCCGCATGCGGGCCGCCTTCGAGCTGTACGACCTGGTGCGCATCGACCACTTCCGCGGCTTCGAGGCGTTCTGGGAGGTGCCGGGTGATGCGACGACGGCCATCAACGGGCGCTGGACGCCGGGCCCCGGGGCAGCGCTCTTCGAGGCGATCGAGCGGGCGCTGGGCCGGCTGCCGATCGTGGCCGAGAACCTGGGGCTGATCACGCCGGCGGTGGAGGCGCTGCGCGAGCGCTTCGGCTTCCCGGGGATGAGCATCCTGCAGTTTGCCTTTGGGGGGGACGGGCAGGCGAAGGAATTCAAGCCGCACAACTTCCCGCGCGAGCGCGTGGTGTACACCGGGACGCACGACAACGACACCACGATGGGGTGGTGGGAGTCGGGGGCCGGGGACTCGACGCGCAGCCTCGAGGAGGTGACGCGCGAGAAGTCCTACGCCAAGCGCTACCTCAACACTGACGGCACCGAGATGCACTGGGTGCTGATGCGGGCGGCGCTCGCCTCGGTGGCCAACACCGTCCTGATTCCGATGCAGGACGTGCTGGGGCTCGGGCGCGAGGCGCGGATGAACCTTCCCGGGCGGCAGGCGGGGAACTGGGGGTTCCGCTTTCGCTGGGCGCAGGTGACCCCGGCCATCACCGCTCGCCTCCGCGAGCTGGTGGATCTCTACGACCGTTAGGCAACCGAGGCCACATGTCCGAGCAGCGCACGAAGTTCTCGACCATCTGGAACATGAGCTTCGGCTTCCTGGGGATCCAGTTTGGCTGGGGACTCCAGATGGCGAACATGAGCGCGATCTACGAGTACCTGGGGGCGAGCGCCGACGAGATCCCGATGTTGTGGCTGGCGGCCCCGCTCACGGGGCTCATCGTGCAGCCGATCATCGGGCACCTGAGCGACCACACCTGGTCGCCGACGCTGGGGCGGCGGCGCCCGTACTTCCTGGTGGGAGCGATCCTGAGCTCGCTGGCGCTGATCGCGATGCCGCAATCGAGCGCCTTGTGGATGGCGGCGGGGCTGCTCTGGATCCTCGACGCCTCGATCAACGTGTCGATGGAGCCGTTCCGCGCCTTCGTCGCCGACCTGTTGCCGCAGCAGGAGCGCACGCGCGGCTTCGCGATGCAGTCGTTCTTCATCGGCGTGGGCGCCGTGCTCGCCTCGGCGATGCCGTGGATGCTGACGAACTGGTTCGGCGTGGCCCCGTCGGCACCCGGGACGATCCCGATCACGGTGAAGCTGTCGTTCTACATCGGTTCGGCGGCGTTCTTCGGCGCGGTGCTGTACACGATCCTCACGACCAAGGAACACCCGCCGGCCGACATGGAGGCGTTCCGCAAGGCCAAGAAGCAGAGCGCGGGGATCGGCGCCACGGTGAGCGAGGTGCTCGCCGCACTCAAGGCGATGCCGTTGACCATGAAGCAGCTGGCACCGGTGCAGCTGTGCACCTGGCTCGGGCTCTTCTGCATGTGGCTCTACTTCCCGGTGGCGGTGGCGCGCAACGTCTTTGGCGCCCCCGATACGTCGTCGCCGCTATACCAGCAGGGGCAGGAGTGGGCGGGGGTCTGTTTCGGCGCCTACTCGGCGGTCTGCTTCCTGTTCGCCTTCTGGTTGCCCGTACTGGCGAAGAAGGTGGGGCGGAAGATGACGCACACGATCTGCCTGTTGTGCGGGGCGGCCGGGCTGATGTCGGTGGCGGTGATCACCAAGCCGGCGCTCTTGCTGCTGTCGATGACGGGGGTGGGGATCGCGTGGGCGAGCACGCTGTCGATGCCGTACGCGATGCTGGCGGGGTCGCTTCCCGAGGGGAAGACCGGGGTGTACATGGGGATCTTCAACTTCTTCATAGTGATCCCGGAGATCGTGGCGGCGTTAGGCTTCGGGTGGGTGATGAACAACCTGCTGGACAACAACCGGATGGCGGCGGTGGTGGCCGGTGGGGCGTTCATGGCGTTGGCGGCGGTGTTGGTGCTGCGGGTGCAGGATCCTGGTGAGCCGGCGTCGTGAGCCGTGGCTGGTGTCGTGCACGGGGCATAGAAAGCATGACACGGAGGTTCACGGAGGGATCACGGAGGGCACGGAGGAGTTCCTTCAGACGGAGTTTCTGTGATGCAGGGTAAGTTCTGGGGCGTTGTGGTAACGGGAGGGGCGTTGCTGCTGGCGGTGTCGTTACCCGCGCAGGGGCCGACGGTGTCGAAGGTCGAGCCACCCAATTGGTGGGCCAACTCGTCGGTCAATCCGGTGCGGGTGCTGGTGCGGGGGACCAACCTCGCCGGAGCTCGCTTCGAGTGCGGGCGATTGACCTGCGGGAACGTGAAGGTCAACGAGCGGGGGACGTATGCCTTCGTCGATGTCGCGATCCCGCGCGATGCCACGGCGGGGAGCTATCCGCTCACGGTGCGCACCGGCGGCGGGAGCGTGGCGGCGCCGTTCTCAATTGCCCCGCGACTGGCGGGGCACGGGCGCTTCCAGGGGTTTGGCACCGAGGACGTGATGTACCTCCTCATGCCCGACCGCTTCGCCAATGGCGACCCCTCCAACGACGACCCGGCCGTGTCGCGCGGGCTGCTCGATCGCAGCAAGGGGCGCTACTACCACGGCGGCGACCTGGCGGGGGTGCGGCAGAAGCTGCCCTACCTCAAGACGTTAGGCGTGACGACCATCTGGATGAACCCGATCTACGACAACAACAACGGGTTGAACCGGAAGGAGACGTACGACAACCAGCCCATCACCGACTACCACGGCTACGGCGCCACCGACTTCTACGCGGTGGACGAGCACATGGGCGACGTGGCGGCGTTCAAGCAGCTCGTCGACGATGCGCACGCGCAGGGGATCAAGGTCGTGCTCGACATGGTGGCCAATCACACGGGGCCCTATCACCCGTGGGTGCAGGACGCGCCGACGCCGACCTGGTTCCACGGGACGGAAGCCAACCACCCGAACAACACGTGGCAGACGTGGACGCTGGCCGACATGTACAGCACGCCGGCGATGCGACAGGCCACGCTCGACGGATGGTTCATCAACATCCTCCCCGACCTCAACCAGGACGATCCCGAGGTCGCGCGCTACATCATCCAGAACACGCTCTGGTGGGTGGGAGTCAGCGGGATGGACGGGATTCGGCAGGATACGTGGCCGTACGTCCCGCGCTGGTACTGGCGCGACTGGATGACGGCGATCAAGAACGAGTACCCGTCGCTGCGCGTCGTTGGGGAGGTCTTTGACGGCGACCCCTCGATGATTGCCTTCTTCGAGGGGGGACGGCAGCAGTGGGACGGCGTCGACGACAAGGTCGACCTGTTGTTCGACTTCCCGATGTACTACGCGATTCGCGGCGCCTTTGCGCGCGGCGAGCCGGTGCGCCAGGTGGCGCAGATGCTGTCGCGCGACCACATCCACCGCGACCCGCAGAACCTCGTGACGTTCCTGGGGCTGCACGACGTGTCGCGCTTCATGCACGAGCCGGGGGCGACTCCGGAGGGGCTCAAGCTCGCCTTCACCTTCCTGTTCACCGCGCGCGGGACGCCGCTCGTCTACTACGGCGACGAGATCGCCATCCCCGGCGGGAACGACCCGGACAACCGGCGCGACTTCCCCGGCGGGTGGAGCAGCGACCCGCGGAACGCCTTCGACGCCGCCGGGCGCAACGCCGCCGAGCAGGACGTGTGGCGGCACGTGCAGAAGGTGGCGCAGATCCGTGCGGCGCGGCAGGAGCTGCGTGGCGGGGCGACGGAGCACCTGTTCGTGAGCGACCAGGTCTACGTCTACCGCCGCGGCGGGACGATCGTGGCGATCAACAACGGGAAGGAGGCGAGCGACGTCACGATCCCGGCGACTGCGCTTCCAGCCGATGCGTTAGGCGTGTGCGCCGCGGGGCGGCCCGTGAACGGGGCGACGGTGGTGCGGGTGCCGGCGCGGGCGAGCTGCATCTTCTAGGCACATGAAGATCGAACACGTCGCCCTCTGGACACATGACATCGACCAGTCGCGCGCGTTCTACCAGGCGTACTTCGAGGCAGAAGCCAACGAACGGTACGAGAGCGCGCGCGTGCGCGGCTTTGCGTCGTACTTCCTGACCTTTCCGGGTGGCGAGACCCGGCTAGAGCTGATGCAACTCCCACAGCTCTCCCCGATGGCGCTGCCGCCGGCGCTGGGGTACGCGCACCTGGCCATCTCGGTGGGGTCGCGCGAGCTGGTGGACGCGCTGGTGGCGCGGGCGCGCGCAGCCGGCGTGACGATCCGGTCGGAGGCACGGATGACAGGCGATGGGTACTATGAGGCGGTGATCGAGGATCCGGATGGGAATCCGGTTGAGGTCACGGCGTGAGGAATTGTCTCACGCGAAGACGCGAAGCCGCGAAGAAGGATTCGAGCTGCGGCGGCGATGATGGTCTTTGGGACGGCTGACCCGGCGAGGGCCAGGAGACGATATGCATCCGATGTACCTGCAGGACGTCGAACTCGGGGCCGGGAGCGGGACGTATCGCGATCGCATCGCGCTGATGCGCGCACAGGGAAGCCGATGCCGCAGATCTGGCATCTCTTCGCCTACAAGCCCGATCGTACCGACTTCCTCGCGCACTTCACGCAGGGCGTGATGCGCGGCCCATCGCCGCTCTCGGCCGGGCTCCGTGAGCTAATTGCCGCGCTCACCTCCAAGCGCAACGACTGCGACTTCTGAATGGGGTCGCACGCCGCGGTCGCGGCGACGCTGCTCGAGGATCAGGCGCTGGTGGATGCGGTCCTCGCCGACTACCGCACCGCGCCGATCGAGGCGAATCGTGGAAGGTGCTCTTCGACTTCCTCGGCACGGTGAATGATCGCTGCGCCGAGGTTGGGCCGCCAGACATCGAGACGGTGAAGGCGGCGGGGTGGAGCGAGGAGGCGATCTACGACGCCATCACGGTCTGCGCGCTCTTCAACTTCTACAACCGGTGGATCGACGCGACCGGGGTGAGCGACATGGGTGCCGAGGCGTACGCGCAGTCCGGGGTGCGCATGAAGGCGCACGGCTACGCACCCCCCGGCCACATCGTGCTCGACAAGTAGGTCGTGCCCCTTGGCGGCTTCGCGGCTTCGCGGCTTCGCGGCTTCGCGTGAGACGCGCTTCCAGGCTCACGCGAAGCCGCGAAGGCGCGAAGTGGTATCTCCGTGCTTTCGGTCGGTCTTCGCGTGGGCTAGTAGGTGCTCGTTGCAGGCTGAAACGTTCGCCAGCTGTGCCAGAACTCCTGGCTTGCCGGAATCGCGCGCAGTGCACCGGCGGTGCCTTGGCCGCTGAGGGCATAGGCGACAGCGCCTGTCACCAGTGAATCGCCGCGCATCGTGAAATGCGTGGTCGAGTCAGGGCGAGCAAAGGCGAAGAACGACGCGTTGTCCCTGGCGAGTGCGAGGACGATGGGCGTCGTGCCGACCGTGGCATTGATGACGCGCTCCTTCCGGAGTCGCTTCCAGTCGAAGGCGACGGCTTGGCCATCGGCCACGATTCCCACCACCCACGACTTCTCGCCCCATGAGGTGGTGTCGGTCCCGGTGAGCGACTTGCGGCTCGTCCCGTTCTCGAACGCGTAGTCCTTGGCGTACTCCTCGGCAAAGGCGGGATCCCCCTGCATAACGAGCGACGCCGGGTGGAGGGCCAGCCACTGGGCGAGGGTGAGCTGCTGCGAGGGGAACTCCTCGAGTGTCGTCCCCTTGCGCGCCCCGGTCACCGCCTCGCCGTTGGCCTGCCGCCACCAGCTCTTCGTCGTCTCGTCCTCGAACATCGCGTTCCAGTGGTCCATCCCGACCAGCCGGAACCGTTCGGCCTTGCCGTCCACCATCGGAGAGAAGACTCGGCCGGTGCGGCAGACGGTGCAGTAGCTCACGAGGACGTCGCGCCCCGCCACCGTGTCGCGCACCTGGTGGTGGTAGCCGATGAACATCAGCGGATACGCGCGGGCCTCGCCCCCCACCTCGATCCCCACGACCAGGCGGTCGAGCTTGACCTTGTTGGTCGCGGCCGGGAGCATGGTGACGACCCCGGGCTGCTTGAACATCTGGTCGGCAGCCATGATGAAGTTGGTCACGTAGGCCACGGCGGCGACCGCGACCAGGCCAGCCGGAGCGAGCCATCGACGCCAGCCCGGGGCGCGCCACGCCGGCAGCGCGCCGACGAGGATCAGCACGCCGAAGAGGGTCCTGACGGGCCAGCGCCATTGGTGGAGCGCGTAGGCGACGTCGATCGAGCGCATGCGCTGAGAGCCTGGCAGCGGCATGATCAACCAGACCGCCAACAGCTCGAAGGTCACGACGCCGAGCACTCCCACCCAGAACAGGACGGGAGACGGGAGACGGGAGGGAGGGCGGTCGTTCGCGGGCGCGAGGACGCTGCGCTCTCGGACTCAATCCGGTATGCCATTGAATCGATTTTACCGCTTGCCGCACACTCGGCGCCACCTAGAATTGCCCTCGGACGCGAGGGGGCACGGGAGCCTCTTCGCCCTCACCTTGGACGGGGCGCATGACGCTGAATCGAAAGCTGCGATACGGGATGATTGGCGGGGGCCCCGGGGCCTTCATCGGGGCGGTCCACCGGCGCGCGGCCGAACTCGACGGGCTGGCCGAGATCGTGGCGGGCGCCTTCTCCACCGACCCGGCCAAGTCGCGCGCGCAGGGCGAGGCGCTGCATCTCGATCCGGCGCGTGTCTACGGCTCCTATGACGAGATGGCGGTGGCCGAGGCGGCGCGTCCCGCGGGTGACCGGATCGACTTCGTCGTCATCGTGACCCCCAACCACGTCCATTACCCCGCCGCCAAGGCCTTCGTCGAGCGCGGCTTCCACGTGGTGTGCGACAAGCCGATGACGGTGACGCTGGACGACGCCGAGGCGCTGTGCCGGCTGGTGAAGGAACATGGGACGGTCTTCGCGCTCACGCACAACTACTCGGGCTACCCGCTGGTGAAGCAGGCGCGGGCGATGGTCGCCGACGGGGCGTTAGGCGAGCTTCGCAAGATCGTCGTCGAGTACACGCAGGGGTGGCTCGGCCACCACCTCGAAGCGAGCGGACAGAAGCAGGCCGACTGGCGCACCGATCCCGCACGTGCCGGCGCTGGCGCGCTGGGCGACATCGGGTCGCACGCCGAGCAGCTGGCCCGCTACGTGACCGGGCAGCGCATCGAGCGTCTGCTGGCCGATGTGGGGACGGTGGTGAAGGGGCGCCGAGTGGACGACGACGCCAACCTGCTGCTGCGCTACGACGGCGGCGCGCGCGGCATTCTCCACTGCTCGCAGGTCGCCTCGGGCGAGGAGAACCGGATCAACCTGCGGGTCTACGGGAGCAAGGCGTCGATCGAGTGGGCACAGGAAGAGCCGAACCGGCTCATCGTGCGCCACGCCGACGGCCCGACGCAGGTGATGAAGCCGGGGCACGCGTATCTCACCCCGGTGGCCCAGCGTGCCGCGCGCCTTCCGTCGGGACATCCCGAGGCCTTCTTCGAGGCGTTCGCCAACGTGTACGCCAACGCACTGCGCACGATCGCCGCCCGCGTGGCCGGCGTCGACCCCGACCCGGCTGACCTCGACTTCCCCACGGTGCAGGACGGGGCGATCGGCGTGCACTTCATCGAGACTGCCCTCCGCAGCGGCCGTGAAGGGGCCGGCGGCGCCGGCCACTGGGTCGACGCCACGTACGTGCCGCCCACCTGACGCGCCTCGGTAGCACCGCACGCCACCGATCTCGTCTTCCCGTCTTCCCGTCTTCTCCTATGGCTCGCCCCGTCACCCTCTTCACCGGCCAGTGGGCCGACCTCCCCCTCGAGACCCTTGCCGAGAAGGCGCGCAGCTGGGGCTACGACGGGCTCGAACTCGCCTGCTGGGGCGACCACTTCGACGTCGAGCGCGCGGTCAGCGACGACGGCTACTGCCAGCGGCAGCGCGACATCCTCGCGAAGCACGGGCTCGCCGTCTACGCCATCAGCAACCACCTCGTAGGCCAGGCGGTCTGCGACCGCATCGACGAGCGCCACAAGGCGATCCTGCCGCCGCGCGTGTGGGGCGACGGGCGTCCTGACGGGGTGCAGCAGCGCGCCGCCGAGGAAATGCAGCTGACGGCGCGCGCCGCGGCGCGGCTGGGGGTACAGGTCGTCCCCGGCTTCACCGGGTCGAGCATCTGGCCCCTGCTCTACTCGTTCCCCCCCGTTCCCACCGACTGGATCGACGCCGGCTATCGCGACTTCGCCGATCGTTGGAACCCGATCCTCGACGTCTTCGACGAGGTCGGGGTGAAGTTCGCCCTCGAAGTCCACCCCACGGAGATCGCCTTCGACATCTCGTCGGCGCAGCGCACGCTCGAGGCGGTGCGCTTCCGCCCGGCGTTCGGCTTCAACTTCGACCCGTCGCACTTTGCGTATCAGGGGGTGGACTACGTCGCCTTCATCGAGTCCTTCGGCCATCGCATCTATCACGCGCACATGAAGGACGTCTGGTGGAGCGAGGTCCCCACGCGCAGTGGCGTGTTTGGGGGGCACCTCGAGTTCGGGCATCGCGACCGCTCGTGGGACTTCCGGTCGATCGGGCGCGGGCGCGTGAAGTTCGAGGAGATCGTGCGCGCGCTCAATCGCGTGGGCTACAACGGCCCGCTCTCGATCGAGTGGGAGGACATCGGCATGGATCGCGAGTTCGGGGCGCGCGAGGCATGCGCCAAGGTGAAGGCGATGGACTTTGCGCCGAGCGGGGTGCGGTTCGATGCGGCGTTCGAGCGGTAGCATCGTGCGCCGTCGCTCGGCGAAGGCCTGACGATGCGGCGCGCCCCCGCCCTGACCGTCGCGGCGTTGCTGGCGATCGTGCTCGGGCCACCGGGGCTGCGCGCCCAGCGCGCGGCACCGGGGGTTCGCGTCGAGGCGGGAATCGAGGTCGGGGCGTTGCACGGACGTCGAGCCCTTGGGGCGCGTTCCGTCGCGGGCGGGGTATTCGTGGCGGCGGAACGGCGCCTGTCGCGGCGGGCGGCGGCGCGCGCCTCGTTAGGGATCGCCGAGACGGTGCTCACGGCCGAGGTGGTCGCGGACTGCCCGGCTGACGTGCCGTGCCTGGGCGGACGGACGTTCCCGTTGCGCGTGGGGACGCTCGAGTTGCACGGACTGTACGCCCCCTTCGACCCGCTGCCGCTTCGACTGATTGGCGGCGGCGGGCTCGCCTTCCTCGTGGGGCAACGGCGGATCGCACGCGTCACGGAGCACCTGGGCACGACCGCGCCCTCAAGGGGATGGCCCGCGTGGGGGCGCACCTCGCCCTCGGGCGCAGCGCGCGTGCCCCGCGCCTGCAGTACACGCGGGCGTGGCTCTCGGGCGCCTTCGAGGCGTTCGACCGAAGCGACGCGCTCGCGCTCGTGCTCGTCTTCTGACGCGCCACACCCGAACGCTTCTGTGACCTCTCACGACTTTCTCACGCCGACCGCCGGGGGCCACGCGGCCCTGGCCCGCGCCGTCCACGCCGCCGTCGACACGCTTCGCCGGTCGCTCCCCAACGCACCATACAGCGGTGCCAGTCCCGAAGCGTTAGGCGCCCTGCTCCACGGCGAGCTGCTCCCCGACGCCGGCGTCTCGATCGACCAGGCGCTGCAGCAGGCAGAGGCCATCGTACGGCATTCGATCGTCACCGGTCACGCCGGCGCGGCGGCGCATCTCCACTGCCCACCCCTCATCGCCGCGCTCGCCGCCGAGGTCCTTCTCTCGGCGCTCAACCAGTCGATGGACTCGTTCGACCAGGCACCGGCCGCGACGATCGTCGAGTTGCAGGTGACGGACTGGCTCTGCCGCGTGGCGGGCCTCCCCGCAGGGGCCGGCGGGGCCTTCACCGCGGGCGGGACGCAGTCGAACTACATGGGGCTCTGGCTGGCGCGCGACGTCTGGCTCGCGCAGCAGCGCGGCTGGTCGGTGCGCACGCGCGGACTGCCGCCCAACGCCAGCCGGCTGGCGATCCTCTGTTCCGAAGTCGCGCACTTCACGGTCGACAAGTCGGCGATCCAGCTGGGGCTGGGGACCGACGCCGTGGTGAAGGTCGCGGTCGACGACCGTTTCCGGATGATCCCGGCGGCGCTCGACGAGGCGATTGACCGGCTCGCGGCCGAGGGACGGACGCCGTTCTGCATCGTGGGGACGGCAGGGACGACCGACTTCGGCTCGATCGACCCGTTAGGCGCGCTGGCCGATGCCGCCGAGCGGTGCGGCGCCTGGTTCCACGTGGATGCCGCGTACGGAGGGGCGTTGCTCTTCTCGCCACGGGGCGCGACAGCGCTGGCCGGACTCGACCGCGCCGACTCGATCACGCTCGACTTTCACAAGCTGCTGTGGCAGCCGATCAGCTGCGGCGCCTTCCTGTTGCGCGACGCCGCCCACTACGAGCTGCTCACCACGTACGCCGACTACCTCAATCCCGAGAGCCACGCCACCGACGGGATCCCCGACCTGGTGAACCGCTCCGTGCTCACCACGCGGCGCTTCGACGCGCTCAAGCTGTGGATGACGATGCGCGTGCTGGGGCGTGAGAAGCTGGCCGCGCTTATCGACCAGACCTGCGCCCTGGCGCAATCGGTGGCCGCCGTGATTGCGGCGCACCCGTCGCTGGAGCTGGTGCATGCGCCGGAGCAGCTCTCGTGCGTCCTCTTTCGCTATCGCCGCCAGCAGCAAGCGGGGGCGGAGGGCCACGCTGCCACACGGGACGACCAGCTCAACACGTTGATCCGTGACGACCTGTTCCGGCGGGGCGTGGCGGTGATCGGCGTGACAAAGGTGCGCGACCGCACGACGCTCAAGCTGACGTTGCTCAACCCCACGGCCGCACTGCACGAGCTGTCGGCCATCGTGGACGCGGTCGCTGCCAGCGGTGCGGCGCTCGATGTGGCGACACCGTAGTTTCCGCCATCCCCTCTCGCCGGTCGGTCACGAATGCCCCCGTTTGTCCTCCTGATCGGCGCCGCCGTGCTCTATGTGCTGGGCGGTGTGGCCATGAAGCAGTCGCAGTCGCTGACACTGTGGCAACCCTCGTTCCTGGTCTACGCGACCTTCGCCGGTGGGGCGACGCTGCAGACGCTGGGGATGGCCACGGGGAAGATGAGCGTGGCCTACGCGGTGGTGCTGGGACTGGAAGCGGTGCTGGCGCTCGGCCTGGCCGCCGTGATGCTCCACGAGCGCGTGAACCTGGCGCAGCTCGTGGGGACGGCGCTGGTGGTGGCGGGGATCGTGGTGCTGAAGGTCAACGAATAGCGCGTTCGAAGCGCTCGACGAGGGCCCACGCCTACGTGTCTGTCCCGTCGATTCCGAGCGCCCTGAGCTTGCGCCAGAGCGTCGTTCGTCCCATCCCGAGCAGGTCGGCGGCTCGCGTCGGGGAGCCCCCACACTGGTCGAGCGCCCCGAGAATTCTGTCGCGTTCCTGCAACTCGTCATCGGGCGCGCGATATCGAGGCGGTGCGGCGCCCTCGAGCGATTCCCGCACCTCCTCGGGAAGATGCTGCAGCTCGATGCGGCGGCCTTCGGCCAGCACAGCGGCGCTCTCGATGGCCCCGAGCAAGTGCCGCACGTTGCCCGGCCAATCGAACCCACGCATGGCTCGCAGGGCGAGCGGCGAGCACGCCAGTTCGCTCCACTGCGGCACACGAGCGCGAAGACGTTCGAGCGCGTGCTGGGCGAGTAACGGAATGTCCTCGCGACGCTCGCGAAGCGGCGGGACGTCGATCGTGAAGACCGCAAGACGGTAGTACAGGTCCTCACGAAAGCGCCGCTCGTGCACGAGGCTGCGCAAGTCGCGATTGGTCGCGGTCACCACCCTTATGTCCACCGGCACGGGACGACTCGCCCCAACGCGTTGCACCTCACGCTCCTGGAGGACGCGCAGCAGGCGCTGCTGCACGGCGAGGCTCATCTCGCCGACCTCGTCCAGGAAGAGCGTGCCGCCATGCGCGGATTCGATGACGCCGATGCGGTCGCGTACGGCGCCGGTGAACGAACCACGTGCGTGGCCGAAGAGTTCACTCTCGAGGAGCGATTCGGAGAGCGCACCGCAGTTGACGGCGACGAAGGCCGCGTCGCGACGGTCCGACAACCGATGGACAGCGCGCGCCACCAGCTCCTTGCCGACCCCCGTCTCACCCGAGATGAGTACCGTCGTCGACAAGGGCGCCACGCGCTCGAGGCGACTCAGGACGTCCTGCATCGCCGCGGCACGACCGATGATCTCGCGTCCGGCGTGCGCGCGCGCATCGCCGCTGGGGCGACTGTCGAGGAGCTCCGCCACACGGCCGGCCAGGATATCCGGCTCGACCGGCTTGGTCAGGAAGTCATCCGCGCCCAGGTGCAGCGATCGAACGGCCAGCTCGACGGTCCCGACACCGCTGATCATCAGGATGGGGACGGTGTGTCCCCGTATGCGCAGCGTTTCCAGCAGCTGCAAGCCGTCGATGCCGGGCATCTTGAGGTCGAGCAGCATCAGGTCGTAGTGCCGGGCGCGCAGGGCCTCGGCGGCGGCGGCGCCGTCGGCCGCATCGTCGGCCTGGTAGCCGTCGTGCCGCAGCAGCGCACACGTGGAGAGCCGAAAGGCGCGGTCGTCGTCGACGACGAGGATCCGTCGAGTCGCCGTCATCGTGCACTCGCGTCGTGCGCTTCCGCGGAAGCGGCGGCAGTCTCCGCCGCGCTACCCTCGACGCGTGAGTCGAGTGCCAACGCCGTGGACTCAGGCAGGACCAGTGTGAAGCGCGCTCCTCCGCCAGGCGCATCGCTGACACCGATGCGCCCACCGGCGCTCCTCACGAGCCCTTCGGCGACGAAGAGCCCCAGCCCCACGCCCTGCAGGTCGCTCTTGGTACTGTAGAACGGGTCGAAGACGCGCTCTCGCTTGTCGGCGGCTATCCCCGGGCCGTTGTCGTCGACGATGATCGTGATGCCCGTCGCGTCACGCGCGACCGCGATCGTCACACGCGACCCACGCTCAGTGCGCTCCGCTCCGCGTTCGCTCGCTGCCTCGCGCGCGTTCTGCACCAGGTTGAGCAGGACTTGCTTGAGCGCGTCACCGGCGATCGCCGCATACAGCTTCGGATCGCCGCTGACGCTCACCTGGAACTCCTCGGACGAGACACCCGCGGTGACCAGGCGCACGACGTCACGCGCCGTCGTCACCGGCGCGCACAGGGCCGGCGCACCCGGGCGCGGTCGGCTGACGTCGAGCATCTGTTCCGCCAGTTCATGCATGCGCAGGAGTTCGTTGATGGCCAGGTCGGCGAACTCGAGCCCTTCGGGATCGTTGGCCAGACGTCGGCGCACGACCTCGAGGCAGTTGCGCAGCGACGCGACGGGATTGCGGATCTCGTGCGCGAGCTGCGCGACGAGCCGCCCGGCGGCGGCAAGCCGTTCTCGCTGCAGGAGGTCGGCCTGCAGCGCCTGGAGCCGCGCACTGCGCTCCTGCAGGGCCTCGTTGGATTCCCGCAGCTGCACGAGTCGCGACCGGAGCGCCTCTCGCATCTCGTGAAATCGCTCGGAGACCGTGGCGACCTCCGACAAGCGCGACTCCGGGAGTACCGTGTCAAACGAACCGGCGCCAATGGCCTCGGCTGCGGCGGCGAGCTGACGCACCGGCCGCGAAATGCGCCGCGACAGCCAGGCCGCGAGCAGGAGCGCGACGGCGACTGCCGCCGTCGAGGCGATCGCAGCGGTTCGTCGCAATGCCGGGAGCACCGCGAGCTCCTGCGCGATCGATCGCACGAAGGTGGCCGAACCGGCATTCGCGAGCTTGGTGCGAACGACCAGGTAGCGGGCGTCGGCCACTTCGATTTCGCGTGTGAGGGTGTCGCCCGCGGGCGAGCGCATTCGCGCGAGAATTGCCGTCGCCAGCGCCGTATCGAGCGTCGTGGCGGAAACGAACTCACCCGGCGCCGTTGCGATGATCAGGTCGGCGCGCAGGAGTCCCTTGAGTCCGATCACCTCCTCGTCGTCGAGGGGGAGCGTCACGCCCGCGGCGCCGATCCAGCGACCCTGCAGTTCGAGCGGAGCGAGCGCCACCGTTCGGATGACCGTTCTGTCAGACCAGAGTTCGACCGGCATCCGTCCCGCGCGCGTCTGCTGAATGAGCGAGGAATCCGGGCGCGAGCCGAGACTCATCGCCGAGTCCGGCGAGGACACGAGCAGCGATGCCGCTCCCAGCGACGGCCGAACGGTCTCGAGGATGGCGAGCATTCCCGCCCGGTCACCTCGAGCGACCGCCTCGGCGAGTCCCGGGGCGTGCGCGAGGTCCTTGGCGCGCATCATGAGCGCATCGAAGTAGGTCGCGTTCCGGTCTGCCAGGAGCTTCGGCGCTGTCGCCAGGTCGGCACGCGCCCGGGCGATGAGCGACGCGGCCAGGCGGCGATCGAGTGCAATCGCCGCTGGGACCATGGCCACCAGAACCGACAGCGCGATCGCCGCGAGCAGGGCGCTGTTGAGGGTGATCCGTGAGGGAGTCGAGGCGGAAGCGGACGAGGAACTGCTCACGGGAACCCGTTGAGGTGACTGCGTGACGGATCGCGGAGCACAAAGGCAGTCCGCGATCCGCCCACAGGAGAGTTAGCGAGCCGCCAATCCGTTTGTTCCCGGCGGGAGCCCGACCGCGCCACCGTTTACTGGCGTGAGAGCGCCGCTCGGGGACACCTCGAAGGCGTCGATGGCGTTCCCGCGTGCGGTCAGCGCATAGATGTACTTGCTATCGCGCGAGACGGCGAGGTCGATCGGACCTCCCGCCGTCGTCGCCGTCACGCCGTCGTTGTCGAGCAGGGTGATCGTGCCACCCTTGATGGCGTAGCCACTGATCGAGTTGCTCCCGGTGTTCGTGGTGTACGCAAAGCGCCCATCGCCCGTGACCGCGACCCAGCACGCCGCGGTCTCCGTGGTACCGACCGACCCGCTGATGAGGCGCACCTGGCCGGTGCGCGACACTTCGTACGAAGAGAGCGCGCTTGCGTCCGTGGCGCCACCAAACGCTTCCGAGACGATCAGGAGTCCGTTCACGACGGCGAAGCCAAACGGCGTCTGGCCGTTGGATGCCGACACGATCGGGGCGCTTGCGACGCCCAGTCGTCCCACCGTGTAAGTCGTGATGCGATTGGTCGCCTTCTCGGTCACCACGAGGAGGGTGCCGCCACGGGCAAACTGGATCTGCGCCGGGCCCGCTCCCGCCTGGCTCAGCGCCCGCGCGGAGCCGGCGATCGGCGACAGCCGGCCGTTCAGCAGTCGGAAGCCGGCAATGCCCCCACTTCCACCCGCATTGAGCACGTACACCACTCCGCCCCACTCAGCGATGCTGATTGGCTGCATTCCGCCACTTGGCCACGTGCCGACGCGCTCCAGCGAACCATTCGGGCGAATCCGGAAGGAGGTGACGCTGTTGCTGGCGGCGTTCACCACGAGCAGCTCGCGGCCGGAACTGGAGATGATCACGCCGTTCTGGTTGCCGAGTCCGGTGCCGCTTCCCATGCCGTTGGTGGCGAACGATCCCGCCGGTGACAGGGCCCCGTCAGACGCACGATTGAAGACCAACACGGCGTTACCGGCCGCACTGTTGGTCGCCGTATAGACCTGGCCCGTGACGGCGTTGCCTTCCACCCGGTCGGCGTTCGGGGCCAACGGGAGCGACGACGTCAGGTCATCGTTGGTGCTGCACGCCGCGAGAACGGCTACGAGCGGGAGCATGCGGGAGAGTTTCATCGTCAACGAACCTCGGTGCGAAGGTTGGATGTGCGTTGTTCGTGCGGTTGCCCATGGGTTAGGCAGGTTCGGCGCCGCGGCCAGGCGCGATGGCACTCACGAGTGCAACACGCCACGCGCCAAGCAGTTGGCGCGTCGGCGCGCCGACACATGACGGGAGGAAGGCGCCGCGATGAAACGCCGCCACGGGCGACGAAACGTCCCGATGAAACGGCGGCCGCGTCTCCTGGAGTCCGTGTCTCGGTGTGTCCGGGCGCGGCCGACGCGTGGCGCCCACGCGGCTCACAGCGGCGCAGGAGGTGAACGCCTAGGAGGGTGCGTCATGCCTGGGCGGGAGGCACGCGAGGCGCAACGTCGCGCCGTTCCTCTAGCGACCGAGACAGATCGCACCGAGTTTCATGGCGCATCGCCTCCTGCGCAACGCGCACTCCCGCAGACTCATCACATGACGCGACGTTTCTCGCACACTCGAGCCACGGCGTTCCTCGCCGGCGCGCTTGCGCTCATCGTGCTCCCGCACGTCAGCGCCGCTCAGTCGAGCGCCCCCGCCTACGACATCATCCTGCGTGGCGGGACGGTCGTGGATGGAACCGGCGGTCCGCGCCGCCGTGCCGATGTCGCCATCACGCGTGGCCATATCGCCCGCGTCGGCGACCTGGCGCGGGCCACGGCGCGCACCGAGATCGACGTACGCGGCCTCTTCGTGGCCCCGGGCTTCCTCAACATCCACTCGCACGCCAACCCCGGCGTCCTGCCAACTGCCGAGAACATGCTGACGCAGGGGGTGACGACGGAGCTGGTGAACGCCGACGGCGCCGGCCCGGTCGACATCGCCCCTCAGCTCTCGGCATTCGAGAAGGGGGGGCTCGCGGTCAACGTGGCCGCGAGCACCGGCTTCAACACGGCGTGGACCAGCGTCATGGGGCCCAGCGACCATCGTCCGACGCCTGACGAGACGGCGCGCGTGACGGCGATCATCCTCGCCAACCTGGCGAAGGGGGCGTACGGCGTGGCGGCGGGGCTCGACTACAAGCCCGCGTACTTCGCGACGACGGCCGAGGTGATCCAGATCCTCAAGCCGACGCGCCCGTGGCGCAGCTTCTTCCCCAACCACGACCGCCTAACGCCGGAGTCGGGGTACAGCTCGCGCAGCGCGATGGAGGAGACGATGACGATCGGCAACGCCACCGGCCTGCTCCCCGTCTTCACGCACATGAAGGCGCAGGGGCGCGCCCGCGGCAGCTCGCCGTCGATCGTCGCGATGATGAACCAGTCGACGGCGGCCGGGCAGCCCGTGGCCGCCGACATCTATCCGTATCTCGCGGGGCAGACGGCGTTGGCCGCCTTGATCATCCCCGGCTGGGCCCAGGACGGCGGCGTGGCGAAGATGCGCGAGCGCTTCAAGGACCCGGCGTTGCGCGCGAAGATCATCGCCGAATCTAACGAAGGAATCGCCGCGCGCTTCACCGGCCCCGAAGGGATCGTGCTCAACGAGACGGGGCGCCGCATCTCCGACATCATGAAGGAGCGCGGACTCTCGACGCCGGGCGAAGCGGTCGTCTCGGTGCTGGAGACGGAGTATCCGTCGATGATCGCGACCTTCGGCGCCGAGGAGGACCTCGTGCGTTTCCTGCAGCACCCGGACATCGCGGTGGCCTGCGACTGCGGCGCCTGGAAGGAGACCAAGGCACACCCGCGCGGCTTCGGGACCTTCCCGCGCATCCTGGGGCACTACGTGCGCGAGACGAAGGTGCTCACGTGGGAGAACGCGGTGCGCAAGATGAGTGGGCTCCCGGCGGCGATCATGGGGGTGGCCGACCGCGGGCTGATTGCCCCGGGGATGGCGGCCGACATCGCGGTCTTCGACACCGCGACGGTGATCGACCGCGCGACGTACGAGAAGCCGGATGCGCTGTCGGAGGGGATTCGCGTGGTGCTGGTGAACGGCGTGGTGGCGCTCAGGGACGGGAAAGTGACGGGCGAGCGCGGCGGCAGGGCGCTGCGCCGCACGCCGCATGAGCCCAGCCGGGTGCAGCGCCTGACGAGTGCACGGCAGGTGGCGGCGGCGGGATCGCTCGTCGTCGCGGGCGGCGCACCACACACGATCTCCGTGTCGATCTCGCAGGCGAGCAAGGCGCCCTCGGCTTCGGGACGCCTCAGCCTGACGAGTGCGGGCGGGGTGACGATCGAGTCGTCGTCGTTCGGGACGCTGCAGGTGGCGCCCGGGTGGGCGAGCGTCACGGGGCGGGCACGGGTGCGCGGCGCCACCGACCTGGATGGCGACCGGGCCTTCACCGTCATCATCGACCGGGCCGACCCGATGGTCGACGGCCCGGGGTCGACGGTGGTGCTGTGGGTGGAGGGGATGGCGCCGGTTACCGGGCGATTGGCGACGTCGGCTCGGGTGGTACCGTAGGTCGCGACATGGCGTGGAGTGGCAGCTGGCGGCCGGTGCGCGCTACTGGATCCGCGCCGCCTGTGCCGCCAACGCCAGGGGCTACGCCGTTGCTCCAGCCGAAGCCGTCCTGGTTGGGATACTCGCCGCCCCCGGCGGCGCGCGCCATGTCCAGCACGTCGTACTTCTCGGTCATCTTCCCGGTCGCCGCGTAGGTGCGCCGGTTGAGGGCGAGCCAGCGGTCGCGCGCGGTGTTGGCCAGGTCGGTGCGCCCGTAGCGCCGGACCCCTTCCATCGACAGCCACTGCAGCGGCGGCCAGCCATTGGGCGCATCCCATTGCTGGCCAGAGCTGATCAGCGTCGTGGCGAATCCTCCGGCCTTGAGGAAGTCGCGCTCGAGCCGCGCGGCCACCGCCTTCCCTTGCTCGTCAGTTGCAACCCCGAAGTACAGCGCCGCTGACGCGGCCAGCGTCGGGCGGTCGGTCACACGTTTCCCCGTGGTCCACCGCACGTCGAAGAAGAAGCCCTCGCGCATGTCGTAGGCGTGCGCCTGCAGCGCGGCGCGCCGCCGCGTCGCGGCCTGCTCGTGGCGCTCCGCCATGGCACGGTCGCCGGTCCCGTTGCGCACGCGGAGCAACGCCGCAATGGTGCGCTCGGTGTTGTAGAGCAAGGCGTTGAGGTCGACCGGGGCGATGTTGGTGGTCTCGAGCGACCGGAGGTCCTTCGGGTCACGCATCCACCGACTGGAGAAGTCCCACCCGCTCTCGGCGGCGGCGCGCACGTGGCGGTAGAAGGGCTCGCGCTGCGCGGCGGGGAGCGACTCGCCTAACGTGTAGTCCTCGCGGTACGACTCGGGGCGCGGCGCGGGCAGGTCGTCCCAGTAGCGGTTGAGGAGCGTGCCGTCCGTGAGGCGCACGACGCGACGATGCGCCTGGCCGGGGGCGAGCGCCGCACTCCCCTCCATCCAGAAGGCGTACTCCTTCTCCATCGCCGGGAGGAAGGCCAGCGCCTGCGTGGTGTCGGTCGCGCGCGCATACAGCCCCACCATGGCCGCGAAGTACGGCGGCTGGCTGCGCCCCAGGTAGTAGCTGCGGTTGCCGTTGGGGATGTGCCCTACCGACTCGATGAGCCAGGCGAAGTTGTCGAGCATGTTGCGCACCAGGTCGGTGCGCCCGGTGACGACCAGCCCCTGCATGGTGAAGTACGAGTCCCAGTAGTACACCTCGCGGAAGCGACCGCCCGGGACGACATAGGGCTTGGGGAGCGGGAGCAGCGTGGTGTTGGCGCGCACGCTGTCGGGGCGGCGGGTGAGGACAGGCCACAGGTCGCGAATGTGGTCCTCCATCGACCGTTCACGATTGGTGGTGAAGCTCCCGCCCACCGCCGCCGGGGCCTCGAAGTGCTCGCGCACGAACGCCGCGATCGAGAAGCCCTGACGCCCCTTTTCGGCCGCATAACGAGCGACCAGCGCCGCTGGCGCCTCACGCGGGGTGGCGTCGACGAAGCTCTTGGAGTCCTCGAAGACGCGCGCCATCTGCACGTCGTGGAAGAGGGGGCCGAGGTCGCGGACGGGATCGTAGGCCGCGGTGGGGAGGACGACGGGCGTACCGGGCGCCCTGGGAGCGCAGGCAACGAGCGTAAGCAGCAGCGCGAGCGATGTCCGTGACATGTTGACCTCGATTCCCGCTCAATGCCCGGTGCCGCGCGGCGCAGGAGAATCCTGCCCCGCCCCCGGCGCCAGCTTCACGAACATCACCGCCACCGCCGCACAGATGAGCAGCGCCCCCGCCAGCCGGATCACGTTCTCCGGGTTGCCGCCTAACAACGTCTTGTAATACAGCGGCAGGGTGAAGATCTGGATCATCATGGGGATCACGATGAACATGTTGAAGATCCCCATGTAGACGCCGACGCGCTCCTGCGGGATGCTCCCCGCCAGCATCACGTACGGGTTTCCCATGATGCTCGCCCAGGCCAGCCCCACCCCGATCATCGGGATGAAGAGCAACGTCCGGTCGGTGATCCCGGGAATCGACAGCATCGCGATCCCTGCCAGCGTGAGGCAGATGGCGTGCATGACCTTGGGGCCAAACCGCCGAGTGAATGGGACCATGGCAAAGGCGGCGACGAAGGCGACGAAGTTGTAGAAGCCGCCGATCTGCCCGTTGATCAGCCCCGCCTCGCGGAAGCCAGCGGTGTTCGCATCCGACGAGCCGAACATCGTCACCGAGATGGAGAGCACGATGTACTGCCAGTAACAGAACATCGCGTACCACTGGAAGAGCTTCATCACCGCCAGCTGCTTCATCGCCGTCGGCATGTCCTTGAACGCCTCAGCCACCTCGGTGAGCGCGGCCCCGAAGCCACGCGGCAGCGCCTCGATGCGCCGGCGCTCCTCATCGGTGAGCGGGATCTCGGGGGTGGTCCGCACGGTGATGAGGATCGACGAGATCGAGAAGACGGCGCCGATGAGGAATGCCCCCACCGTGATGTACGGGATGCCGCGCCCGTTCACCGCGTCACGATTCATCCCCAGCAGCACGAGGATGCTCGGCGTGAGGTACGAGAGCGTCTGCCCCAACCCGGTGAAGGCACTCTGCGTGAGGAAGCCGATGGAGTGCTGCGAGGCATCGAGCCGGTCGCTCACGAAGGCGCGATACGGCTCCATGGTGATGTTGTTGGCCGCATCGAGCACCCAGAGGAGCCCCGCCGCCATCCACAGCGCCTGCGAGAAGGGCATCGCCAGGAGCGCCAGCGAGCAGAGGACGGCGCCGACGAGGAAGTACGGCGTGCGTCGCCCGCGCGGGCTCAGCGTCCGGTCGCTCATCGCCCCGACGATGGGCTGCACGAGAAGCCCGGTCATGGGCCCCGCCAGCCAGAGCAGGGGGAGCGAGGCCTCGTCGGCGCCGAGGTACTTGTAGATCGGGCTCATGTTCCCCTGCTGCAGCCCGAAGCTGTACTGGATGCCGAAGAACCCCACATTCATGTTCACGATCTGCCAGAACGAGAGCCTCGGCCTGGCGGTCGCACGGTGTGCGGGGACATCCCCGATGGTCGCTGCTGCTCCTGCCACCTGATTATCCTCCGTACGACCTGTGAGACTGACCCCGGGAGCTCCCCACCAGAGAGAGCCGTGACATTTCTTCCTTCACTGGATGCCGAGTCCGTGGCGCTGCTGCGCGACCTGTGCGGCCCGCACGGCATCCACGCCTCGCGTTCGTCGACCGCCAACTACCGCGCCGTCTTTGCCCGCGACGCGGTGATGGCCGGCGTCGCCGGCCTCCTGCTCCGCGACGAGGTGATCACGGCAGGGCTCGTGCGCACGCTGGAGCACCTTCGTCAGTTGCAAGGCCCCGAAGGACAGGTGGCGTCCAACTTCGAGATGCGCGACGCCGGACCGCACGTGAGCTTCGGCACGCTCGCCCCGCGCATCGATGCCGCCACCTGGTACCTCGTGGGCATCGGGCTCGCCGCCCGCGCCGGCGCCGTCGACCCCGCCGACTATCGCGACTCGGTGCAGCGTGCCGTGCATTGCCTCAACGCCCTGGAATACAACGGCCGGCACCTCATGTACATCCCCACGGGGGGAAACTGGGCCGACGAGTACATCTACGACGGTTACATCCTCTACGACCAGGTGCTGCGCGCGTGGGCGTTGCGGCTGCTGGGCGCGACGTACGGCGAGCCGGCCTGGCTCGACAAGTCGCAGTGCATCGCCGACACGATCTCCGAACGCTTCTTCGCCAGCGACAAGACGGGGCCGCAGCGCCCGATCGCCGCCTTCACCCCGGTGCACCGGCACGAGATGTTCGATCTCGCCGCCTGCGCGCTGCTCGCCGTGTCGGGCATCGCCCCGCAGCGCGCGCAGCAGGCGCTGGCCTGGATCGACCAGGCGTTCCTGCAGCAGGGGGCGCTGCCGCCAGTCTTCCATCCGGTCATCGAGGAGGGCGACGCCGAGTGGCCGGCGCTGCGGCGCTACCACCTGCACGCCTTCCGGAACCTGCCGTACGAGTACCACAACGGCGGGATCTGGCCCATCTGGCTGGGATGGCTGGCACTTGGCCAGGTGCAAACGGGGCATCACGAGCAGCTCCCGCGCCTGCGTCGCGAGGTGCTGCGCGCGCTCGGCGCCGCCCCCAGCTTCGAATTCGAGGAGTACCTGCACGGGCGCACCGGTGCAGCTGGCGGAACGCCGCACATGGCGTACACGGCCACGGGGCTCCTCTTCCTCCACCTCGCCGGCTCCGACGCGCCGCGAGAACTCCTCGCGCCATCGTTCCCATGAGCAACACCGATCGCTACAACCTGTCCCCCGACTCGCTCGAACGCGCCCGCCGCATCATTGCGATCCTGCGCTCCGACTTCTGGCTCGGCGGCGGCGCACGACTCGTCGTCGGCGTGGCCGGCGAATCGGGGAGCGGCAAGTCGGTCGCCGCCAGCTCGCTGGCACAGGAGCTGACCAACGCCGGGCTCCGCGCCCACGTCCTGTACCAGGACGACTACTTCGTCCGCCCCCCGCGCACCAACCATGAGTTCCGCCTGCTCGACATCGAAGCGAACGTCGGGCCGCAGGAAGTGCAGCTCGACCTCATCGCCGACCACATCGATGCCTTCCGGCTGGGGCACACCGTGGACGCGCCGCTCGTCGACTACCCGGGTAACCGCTTCGTGACGCAGACGCTGGACTTCCGCGCGAGCGATGTCCTGGTGGTCGAGGGAACGTACGTGTTGCAGCTCTCGGACCTGGACGTCCGAATCTTCTGCTCGGCGACGCATGAACAGACGCGCGAGCGCCGCAAGGCACGGGCGCGCGACGTCGACGACCCGATCATCGACCGGATCCTCGACCTCGAGCACCGGCTCATCGCCCCGCAGGGGGAGACGGCCGACCTGGAGATCGACGCGGAATTCCAGCTGCTGCGCCTCGCCTGACGTCACGCGGGGGCTAGTGATCGCGCCCCCGCGCGCCCCCGCGGTCCTCGCGCCCGGCACCGGCGGCATCGCTCGCCTCGCGACGTCCCGCAACGGCGGCGAGCGCAAGGAACAGGAGGCCGAAGACGAGCATCACACCCCCCACAGGAGGTTGATGTTCAGGTTCCCCGACGGCGCGTACAGCTGCACGTCGCCACGCGTCGCGAAGCCGTAGCCGGCCAGCAGCACCCCGAGCACGGTGAAGAGCCCACCGATCGGGTACCTGAGGTCCATTCCCGCTGCACCACTCATGACGGATCTCCGGCCGGGGTCAGAAGAAGATGACGTTCAGGACGGCCGTCATCGCCAGCACGGCGATGGCAAACGTCGCGGGCTTCTGCACCCAGGTCAGGTGCCCTTCCGTGGGTCGGGGCGTGAGCGAGTACACGAGTCCCTTGAGCTCTTCGTCCGGCCGCGGGCGCGTGATCATCGAGACGACGATGGTGACGACCAGGCAGGTCGTGAAGGCCGCCGTCGCCGTCCAGAACGTCTGCGCCAGCTCGCTCGGATACGTCAGCATCGTGGCGAAGTAGCCGCCCTTGATCCCCGGTATCGCCCCGCGCGCGAGCGAGATCCCGTGGTGCACCACCGCGCCTAACGTCCCCGCCACCAGCCCCGTGAAGGCGCCGTGCCCGGTGCTCCGCTTCCAGAACATCCCCAGCGCGAACGTCGCGAACAGCGGGGCATTCACGAAGGCAAAGACGAGCTGCAGGAACTCCATGATGTTGTTGAAGGCCCCGGCCGCGTACGCCGCCGCCACCGACAGCAGGATGCCGCCCACCGTCGCCACGCGCCCCATCCACAGGTAGTGCTCGTCGCTCGCCCCCTTCCGGATGTGCGACTGGTAGATGTCGTACGTCCACACCGTGTTGAAGGCCGTGACATTGCCCGCCATCCCCGACATGAACGACGCGATGAGCGCCGTGAGGCCGAGCCCGAGCATCCCGGTCGGGAAGAGGGTCACCAGCATCATCGGCGTCGCCAGGTCGTAGTCCAGCACCGTGCGCCCAGTGGCGTCGATGAGGGCCGCCCCGTTCGCCCCGAGCTTCGCCGGGATCAGCCCCTGCCCGATCCCGCCCACCGCCGTCGCCCCTTCGCCGCCGCCTAACACGAGGGCGATCATCCCGGGCAGGATGACGAGGAAGGGGAAGAACATCTTGGGGACCGCGGCAATCAGCGGCGTACGTCGCGCGGCCGTCATCGAATCGGCCGCCATGGCGCGCTGCACGACGAGGAAGTCGGTGCACCAATAGCCGAACGACAGGACGAACCCCAGTCCCATCAGGAGCCCGAACGCCTCGACCCCGATCGAGTTGGTCGCGGGATCGCCCATCCCCTTCCACACGTGGGTATACGACGTGGGGGTGATCTGCGCGTTGATCGCCGCCTGCGTGAGGCGATGCTGCAGCATCTCCCACCCCCCCGTGGCCCGCAGGCCGAGGAAGACCAGCGGCGCAAAGCCGAAGACGATCATGAAGAACTGCAGCACTTCATTGTAGATCGCGCTCGTCAACCCGCCTAACAAGACGTACGCCAGCACGATCCCCGCCGAGACGAGGACGCTCGTGTCGAAGTCCCACCCCAGCAGCAGGTTGAGCAGCTTCCCCATGGCGTACATCGAGACGCCGGACGAGAAGACCGTCATCGCCGCGAACGAGATCGCGTTGTACGTCCGCGTCTTCTCGTCAAAGCGCAGCTTGAGGTACTCCGGCACGGAGCGCGCGCGCGAGCCGTAATAGAACGGCATCATGAACAACCCGACGAAGACCATCGCCGGGATGGCACCGACCCAATAGAAGTGCGCGGTGGCGATCCCGTACTTGGCCCCCGACGCCCCCATCCCGATCACCTCCTGCGCCCCGAGGTTCGCGGAGAGAAAGGCGAGTCCCGTCACCCAGGGAGGGAGCGAACGGCCGGAGAGGAAGAAGTCGGTGGAGGTGCGCATCTTGCGCCGAAGCGCCCAGCCAATGCCGAGCACCACGGCGAAATAGATCGCCATCACCACGTAGTCGAGCGTCCTCAGTTGCGTGACTGGCATCGAAGCCTCGAGCGAGGGGAGCGGAGGGTCGAAGGAGGGGGAGTGGAACGGGGACAACCCGAGTCGGCCGAGCGAGCGGCCGGGGAGGGAGGAACTCAGGGCACGACGCCCACCGTGGCACGTGCACGCAGAAGGAGCAGCGTTTCATTGTTGCGGGCCACCGCCACCGAGGCGCGCCCATTCGTGCCGCGCACCGGGACGAGCGCACGCACCTCACCGTCGATGCGCACACCACTCGTCGCCATGTCCATCGCGCTGAACGTCCCGTCGCCGCCTCCACGCAGCAGGAGGCCATACCCGGCATCGTACCGCCCGTACACCGGCGTCACGCCGTAGAAGTTCCCGCCGAGCAGGAGGTCGACCTTCCGGTCGCCATCGAAGTCGCGTGCCATGGCCGCATACACGGGGAAGAACTGCGCCTCGGCCGGCAACGCCGCGAGCGTGAACCCCTTCCCCGTTCCGAGGGCGACGGCCGAGGCAAAGGTCTTCGCCTCCAGCACCTTCGCGCTCGCCAGCTCCGACGAGGGGAGGATCTCCTCGAGCGTCGCCGCGCCAAAGGACTTGTACGACGGATACTTCTGCCGCAACGGCGGCATGAGCTTCACGAGATCGTCGCGCCCTACCACGGGATAGCTGGTCCCATGCTTGTGGAACGTGAGGATCTGCTTGAGCGAGCCGGTCTTGAAGAAGTCGGCCACGTAGAGCCGCGCCGGCTCGCTCGTGGTGGCGCGCACATAGGCGTTGAGCCCCAGGTTGCCGAGCACGAGGTCGGGGCGGTTGTCGCCATCGAGGTCGGCGACCGTGACGCTGTTCCACCAGCCTTCGCTGCCACCAAGCCCGGCCTCCTGCGTGCGATCGACGAACTTTCCCCCTTCCTGGTGGAAGACACGCGCCGCCATCCATTCCCCTGCCACTACCAGGTCGAGCTTGCCGTCGGCGTCGTAGTCGACCCATCCGCCTGACGAGACCATCCCCGCTTCGGCCAGCGCCGGCGCCTGGTCGGCCGTCACGTCGCGGAACTGTCCGCGGCCGTCGTTGAGCAGCAGGTGGCTGCGCGGCGTGAGGCCGTACGCGCGGGAGACGACACGCGAACCCACGAAGAGGTCGAGGTCCCCGTCGCCATCGAAGTCGCCGGGGAGGACGCAGCTCCCGTTCTCGTGGAAGGGCGGGAGCGCCGAGGCGTTGCGGCTGAAGGTGCCACGCCCGTCGTTGAAATACAGCCGGTCGTCGAGCTGCTCGGCGTCGCCCCAGAACTCGTTCCCGGCGCTCACTACGTACAGGTCCTGGTCGCCGTCGCCGTCGGCATCGAAGAAGGCGGCGTCGACATCCTCGGGGATGGAGTCGGCGGCAAACGCCGGTTGGGGCGAGGGGCGGAAGCTCCCGTCGCGCTGTTGCACGAGGAGCCTCCCCGCCTGCCACTTGGCCCCACCAACGTACAGGTCGTCGAGCCCGTCGCCGTTCACGTCGGCGCTGGCCAGCGCCGGCCCCTCGGTGGAGAGGCGGTGCGGCATCAGCGGCTCACGATCGTAGTCGAGGAAATCGTTCTCGAGATGGCGCACCGGTTCCCCCAGCTCGGGGGAGACGTCGGTGAGGAGCGGCGCCGAGGTGGCTGGCGTCGGCGACCAGCGTGACGTCGCGTCCTTCTGCTCGAGCGTGAGGGCACGGTTGAGCGGGAGCGGCTTCACGACCTGCAGGCGCCGGTCGGGCCAGACCACGACGAGCGAGTCGCCCTGCGACGCCGCGCCAAATCCGAAGTGCAGCCGCGGGTCGACCGATGACAGGAAGCCGCGCGTCGGCATCTGTTCCAGCGTCTGCGTCACGCCACCCGCGGAGACCTGCACGCGCGCGCCGATGCCAGCGGTGTTCTTCCCTTCACCGTGCAGCGTGACCGAGAGCCAAGCGTGCTTCGTGCGTTCGCGCACGCGGCTACGGTAGATCGAGGCGGGGGCCGCGATGTTGTTCACGACCAGGTCGAGCGCGCCGTCGTTGTCGAGGTCCGCGTAGGCAGCGCCATTCGAGAAACCCGGCTGCGCGAGCCCCCACCGCTCGGCCATGTCGGCGAAGCGATAGTTCCCCTCGTTCCGAAAGGCGTAGTTGGCCAGCGGAATGCGCGGCATGCTGTCGAGGAGCGCCAGGTTCTCCCGGGTCACCCCGCGCGCCAGCGACGACTGCATCGCCTCGTTGCCGACGTAGTTGATGTAGTCCAGGTCGTTCGGGCGACGGTAGATCCCGTTGGTGATGTAGAGATCCTTGCGCCCGTCGTCATCGAGGTCGGCGAAGAGCGCCGACCAGCTCCAGTCGGTGGCCTGCACGCCCGCCTGGTAGCCGATCTCCGAGAAGCGGCCGTCGCCGCGATTCAGCTGCAACGTATTGCGGGCGTACTGCGGCCAGTAGCCGGCGCGCACGCGAAGGTCGAAGAGGTTGAACCCTTCGCTCGACGCCGACGTCTTGAGCACATCCTCGCGCTCGGGGAGCATGTCGAGGACGGCGAGGTCGGGGAGGCCGTCGTTGTCGAAGTCGGCGGCGTCGACCCCCATCGAGAAGCGCGACGTATGCTTGGTGGCGCGCGCGATCGACTCGGTGAAGGTCCCGTTGCAGTTGTTGCGGTAGAGGTAGTCGTTCTCCTGGAAGTCGTTGGCGATGTAGAGGTCTGGGCAGCCGTCGACGTTCACGTCGCTCACGACGACACCGAGCCCGTAGCCTTCGACCCCGCCGTAGATCCCGGCGGCGTCGCTCACGTCGGTGAAGCGCCCGTCGTCGTTGCGAAAGAGGCGGTCACCGGCCGTGGGATGCCTGATCTTGCGCAGCGCCGGCGACCCGACCGCACGCTCGGTGTGCGTCGAGTGGTTGAGCAGGTACATGTCCAGGTCGCCGTCGAGGTCGTAGTCGAAGAAGGCGGCCTGCGTCGAGTACCCCACGTGCTCCAGCCCGAACGCCTGCGTCTGGTCGGCGAAGATCCCGCGCCCATCGTTCACGTACAGCACGTTGCGGCCGTGCATCCCCAGGTAGCTGACGGCGGAGACGTAGAGATCGAGATCGCCGTCGCCATCGACGTCGGCCATCGTGACGCCGGTCTTCCACCCCTCGGGGCCTTGAACCCCCGCCTTCTCCGTCACGTCCTCGAAGCGAAAGTCCCCCTTGTTGAGGTAGAGACGATTCGATTCGAGGTTGCTGGAGAAGTACAGGTCGGGGAGGGCGTCGCCATTCACGTCGCCCACCGCGACCCCGCCGCCGTTGTAGTAGTACAGGTAGTTCAGGATGTTGAAGTCGGGCGACTCGGGGAGCGTGTTGGTGAACGCCACGCCGGTCGCCTCGGGGGTGAGCAGCTCGAACAGCGGCGGTTCCGCCGGCGCGCGCTCGCCGCACGCCACGGCGGCCAGCGCCCCAGCGGCGAAGGCCGCCGCGAGGGCATTCGTCCGCCGCCTGCGACTCCCGCTCATCGCGTTCCCACCGCGCATCCGTCGCGACCGTTCGCCATGCCTAACGCACTGCCCTGATGCGGATCGCCTGTCCGCCCCCAGGGGCGAGCACCATGCGCAGCGTCGTCGTCGCGCTCACCGGGCGCCGAGCGATCGCGACGGGGAGCGGGTTGTCACGCCAGTGCGCCCCCGGCCCATCAGCGTACACCTCCGCCACGTAGCGCTTGCCGGCACCGAGGAAGTTGAGCGGGAGGTCGAAGGTGCGCCCCTCTTCGTCGGTGATCCCACCAACGAACCACTCGTCCTTCCCCTTCGCCTTGCGAGCCACCACGACGTAGTCGCCAATCTTGCCCGTGAGGACACGCGTGGTGTCCCAGTCGACCGCCACGTCGCGGATGAACTGGAACGGCGCCTTCCCCTCGTAGTTCTCCGGGAGGTCGGCCGCCATCTGCAACGGCGAGTACAGCACGACGTACAGGGCGAGCTGCTTGGCGAGCGTAGTGCGCGGTCGTGGCTGCTCCGGCGTGCGCGGCTTCCCCGCGCTGGTCAGGAAGATGTCGAAGATCCCGGGAGTGTAGTCCATCGGCCCCGAGAGCAATCGCGTGAAGAAGAGGATCGTCTCGTGTTCCGGCGGATTGCCCCCTTCGCCCCCCCACGCATTGTACTCCTGCCCACGCGCCCCTTCCCGCGTCATCATGTTCGGGTAGGTGCGACGTTCGCCGGTGTCCTTGATGGGTTCGTGCGCGTCGATCGTGATCCCGTACTTCGCCGCCGTTTCCACCACCTTCCGGAAGTGGCGCACCATGAGCTGCGAGTGATGGGCGTCGCCGGCGCGTGTCTTGTCGCCCACGTAGCCCGTCTTGACCGCGGTGATGCCGAGGGACTGGTAGAGGGCGAAGGCGCTATCGAGCTGGCGCTCGTAGTTGGCCACCCCCATCCCCGTCTCGTTATGCCCGATCAGCGCGACCCCCTTCGACTTGGCGTACGCGGCCACCCCCTGGAGGTCGTAGTCGGGGTACGGCTGGGTGAAGGAGAACTTGTCGCCGTTCTCGATCCAGTTGCCGTCCCACCCGATGTTCCACCCTTCCACGAGCGTCCCGCCGAGCGCGTTGGCCGCGGCAAAATCGATGTAGCGCTTCGTGTTCGCCGTGGTGGCACCGTGCTTCGCCCCCGACTCCCACGACCACGTCCCCAGGTGCATCCCCCACCAGATGCCGTTGTACTTCATCGGGGTGATGTAGCTGGTGTTGGTGATGACGTTCGGCGGATTGAGGTTGAGCCCGAGCACCGACGGGACGAGGTCGGCGGCGCGGTCGGCCAGCTGAATGGTGCGCCACGGCGTGTGGAACGGGGTGCGCGCGGTGACGGCGCTCCCATCGGCCATCGGCGCCAGCACCGCGTGCAGCGTGCGATCCTGCTCCTTGTTGGCGCGCAGGTTCATCGAGGCATAGTCGACGAGATTCGCCTCGTGGATCACCACGTGCGTCCCGTCCTTGGTCTCCATCGTCAGCGGCGTGTGCACGGTGTCGAGCGTGCTCACCGGCGAGGCGCGATAGAGGTACTCGTAGCGGTTGAAGCGGAACGACGGGATCCACCAGGCGCGCGCATCGTCCGCCATGGCGAACTCGGTGAGCTCCTCCATGATGGTGAAGTCGCGGAGCGCGTCCTGCGCGGGGAGCTCGTAGCGAAAGCCGACGCCGTCGTTGAAGGCGCGGAAGGCGACGACGAGGCGGCGCCCCGGCGGCTGTGTCTCCTCGACCGATACCTTCAACTCGTTATGGTGGTCGCGCACGCGCGCCACCTCGCCCCACGGCTGCGTCCACGTCTCGTCGTGCGCGGCGTTCGAGGACCCGGTGATGCGCAGTCCATCCTTGAGCGGCGGCGCGCCGCGGAAGGTGAAGCCCAGCCGCGATGGCGTGACGATCGGGCGTCCCTTGCGCGACACGGCGTAGTACAGCCCCCCCTCGCGCACGAGGACCGTCACCTCGTTGCGCCCGTCGGGCGAGGCGAGGCGGAGCGCCCCGGTCGTCGCGGTCCCTTGCGTCGCCGCGATCGTCGGCGCCATGACGGCCGCCAGTGCCACCCAGATACTCGTCCGCCGGGCGAGCCCCCGCAGCGCGCGTGCGCAACGATGCCTAACGGTCATGGCCAGCCGCGACGACGGCCCCGCTGGGACGCGTATGGATGCGCTCCACCACCAGCGCCCCGACCCGCTTGCCTTGCGCACTCCCCTGGTCGATCGCGCGCCGGTAGTGAATCCCGCCGTACAACCGGCTGATCGCCGCCTCGTTCGCCGCGTCGGCGAACGACGGGAAGCTGCGTACCGGGAGGCCGTACGACATCTCCGTCGAGTCGCTGAAGGCGAAGCTGTCGCCGAAGATGTCGGTGAGCACCGTCGACGCCGCGTTCGAGATCACGCTATGGCCGCTCGTGTACTCGGGGAACGGCGGCGTCTGCAGCGCCGGCTCCCATGCTTCGTCGATGTAGCGATTGATGTACGTCTCTGGGCGAATGAGCGAACTCCGGTACTTCTCGTCCCACGACGAGATGAAGCCATCGGCCAGGGCGATCGATGTGCGCGCGTAGGCGTCGGCGGTGCGCAGCGGGTCGGCCCCTGCCTTGCGCGAGGCGAGCCCCACGATCCCCATCCAGTGCCCGCCCGGGGTGATCTTCTTCGTGGCGAACATCGTGTGCCCCTGCACGTGCATCACGTACGGATTGCAGTCCCAGAACGCGAGGATCTCCCGCTGCTCGTCGGTGAGCTTCGCCTTCACCTCGTAGACTTCACGCGCCTCCTTCATGAAGGGCGACGAGGCCACGGAGTCGAAGGGGAGCGGCGGTTCGGGGCGGAACTGCGACCCGGTGTCCATCACGAAGGGGCGCAGCTCGCCCCAGTGCGGCTCGACCGCGTCCATGTAGGCGGGGGGAGTCGGAATCCAGCGCTCGCGCGCCTGCGTCACCGAATACTTAGGCCAGCCGCGCGACTCCTTGAAGCGATCCTGCCCCGCCCAGGCCAGGATGTGCGTGGCCACCGTATCGCCATAGGCAATCGACGCGCGATACACGTCGGCCGGGAGGCGCCGCTCGTAGCGCGCGTCCATCGCGACCCGGAGCGAGTCCATGCGGGCCCGCGAGAAGGTCAGCGCCTGCCCCACCACCATGAACGCGTGCACCCCCGCCAGCGGGTACGACAGCGTCCCTCCGGGCGCAGGGCGTGGCACGGGGGCGAGGCCGTTCACCTGCCCCGCCAGCGTGCGATAGGTGGTGTCCCCCTGCCGCAACGCCTCGTACGCCGCCACGCTCGCGTACGCATACACGCGGCTCGCCTGCGGCGGGGAGAAGATGTCGTAGATGATGACGTCGCTCAGCTGGTCCACCGCCTGGTGCAGCAGCTCCGTGTCCGACGCGGTCGACGGCCGGGCACTCGCCTTGCCGGAGCACGCCACCCCACCTAACGCGGATAACACCAGCACGGCGACGGTCGCGCCGGCAGAGATTCGCTTCGAGATGCTTTGGTGCATCGTCAGTTCCTCGAGCCGGTGCCCGCGGCCACCGACCGCGACACCGGGCGAAAGACGAGTGGTCGGTCGTTGTTGCGCGCCACCACGATCAGCTCACCACTGCGCGTGCGGACGCGCTGGATGTCGCGCGATTGCCCGGGGACGACGAAGCCGATCGCCGCCCCCGTGAGCGGGGCGAAGCCCCCCTTCCCATCACCACGCAGCACGAGCCCGCGGCTCTCTGCCGCCCGCCCGATCTCCGGCTTGAAGCCATCGAAGTTGCCCGCCACGAGCAGGTCGAGCGCGCCATCACCATCCACGTCGCGCGGCAGGATCCCATAAATCGGGGCAAGCTGTGCCTCGTCAGGCAGCGGAACGAGCGTGAAGCTCCCGTTGCCGTCGTTGCGCAGCAACGCGCTGGCAAAGGTCTGCACCGACCGCTCGAGGGCCCCGGTCCGATCGGACGCCGGGAAGATGTCGTCGACCGTCGCCTTGGCGAAGTCTTCGTAGTTGAGGTAGCGCGCCTTGAGCGGCGGGATCGCCTTGATCAAGTCGTCGCGCAGCACGATGGGGTAGCGCTTCCCTTGGGCGTAGCACGCCACCACCTGCTCGGCGAAGCCGTTCCCGTCGAAGTCCTTCACCAGCATCGTCGCCGGTTCGCTGCCGCTCGCCTTGAGGCGCGTGTTGAGCCCGAGGTTGCCAACCACGAAGTCGACGCGCCCGTCGCCCGTGAAGTCGCCGGCGACGATGCGGTTCCACCAGCCGGCGCTCTGCTCCAGCCCCTTTGCGACCAGCGGCGTGAGGCGACCGCCCCCGGCGTTGCGGAAGATGGCGATCGGCATCCACTCGCCCACCACCACCAGGTCGGCGCGGCGATCGCCATCCACATCCTGCCAGGCGGCGTCGGTCACCATCCCCACGCGCAGCAGTTCGGGCGCGAGCTGCGCGGTCACGTTGGTGAAGCGCCCGCGCCCATCGTTGCGCAGCAACGCGCTCGCTGGCGCCTCGCCGTACTTCCACGGCACCACGCGTCCACCCACGAAGAGGTCGATGTCACCGTCGCCGTCGTAGTCGCCGGCCACCGGACGCGAGCCGGCCACGAACTCGACCGGCACGCCGTCGGCGCTCTTGCTGAACGTCCCGCGCCCATCGTTGAGGTACAGGCGATCCTGCAGCGCAGGGGCCATGTCCGAGTACTCGTTGCCGCCGCTCACGACGAACAGGTCCTTGTCGCCGTCGCCGTCGGCATCGAAGAAGGTCGCCCCCACATCCTCGGAGATCGCGTCGGTATCGAAGGCCGCGACACGCGCGGCGGCAAATCGCCCGTCGCCCTGCTGCAGGAGGAGCGCCCCGGCCTGCTCCTTGGCCCCACCCAGGTACACGTCGTCGAGCCCATCACCGTTCACATCGGCCACCGCCATCGCCGGCCCTTCGGTCGACAGCATCTTGGGGATCAACCGCTCCCGATCGAAGTCGACGAAGTCGTTCTCGCGGTGCGTGAAGGGGAGCCCGTCGATGTTCGCCGCCTGGGCGAAGAGCGTTCCGCCAGCCGCAACCGGCGTCGGCGTGGCCCCAGGCGCTGCGGCATCCGGCGCTGCGGCGGCCGACGCCTGCGCCACCACCAGCCGCTGCCCCGCGGCGACCAGCCCCATCGCGCTCACGCGCCCGTCGGGCCACTCCACGCGCACCGCCGCCGCCGAGTCGCGCGCGCCAAGGCCGAACGACAGCACGTAGTCCACCGACGACTGGAAGCCGCGCGCCGGGTTGAGCTCCTGCACCAGCGTGTCGCCCCCTGCCACCACGCTCACCCGCGCCCCGACCGCGAAGCGGTTCTTCCCCTCGCCGTCGAGGCGTACCTGCAGCCAGCGGTTTGCCTTGGCGACCGACAACGCGTTGTTGCGATAGACGAACGCCTCGGCGTTCACGTTGTTCACCACCAGGTCGAGCGCCCCATCGCCATCGAGGTCGCCGTAGGCGGCGCCGCTGGAGAACGACGGGGTGTCGAGCCCCCACGCCTTGGCCTCGTTGCTGAAGGCCAGCGCGCCGCGGTTCTGGAAGGCGTAGTTCGGGATCGGCGTCGACTTCATCGCGTTGATCAGCTTCATGAAGTCGACGTCGCCGTTCTTCTTCATCGCCCCTTCCATCGTCGACTCGTTGGCGAGGAAGGCGATGTAGTCCTGCGACGTCACGTCCTTCACCAGCCCGTTGGTGACGAAGATGTCCTTGCGGCCATCCAGGTCGAGGTCGGCGATGAGGGCGCTCCAGCTCCAGTCGGTGCGCGCCACGCCGGCCATCTGCCCGACGTCGGTGAACGTCCCGTTCCGGTTGTTGCGCTGCAGCATGTTGCGCATGAACTGGTAGCCGTAGCCGTTGGCCACCTTGGTCTGGTACACGTCCCACCCCTCGAACGACGCCATCGTGCGCAGGCGGTACTCGTCCTCGGGGAGCATGTCGGTGGTGTAGATGTCCGACCATCCGTCGTTGTCGACGTCGGCCATGTCCATCCCCATCGAGAAGTAGCTGTCGGCCGTCAGCTGCCGGTCGAGCGCTTCGTCGAAGGTCCCGTCGTGCTTGTTGAGGTACAGGTAGTCGCGCTCGAAGAAGTCGTTCGAGACGTACACATCGGGCCAGCCGTCGCGGTTGACGTCGGCCACGCCGAGCCCGAGCCCGAAGCCGATCTCGCTGCCGAAGATCCCGGCCGCGGCGCTCACGTCGGAGTACTTGCCGTTGTCGTTGCGATAGAGCTTGTGCCCGCCGTACGGGTCGCGCTCGTTGCGCGTGTTGCGCTGCCCGAACGAGCTCACCGGGCGCGGCGAGTTGTTGATGAGGAAGAGATCGAGGTCGCCGTCCCGGTCGTAGTCGAGGAAGGCCGCGTGTGTCGTGTAGCCTTCGTCGGCCACGCCGTACGCCTCCCCCTCTTCCTTGAACGTCGGGACGCTGTCGGCGCCGGCTCCCTGGTTGATCCACAGGGTGTTGCGGCGCTTGGACGGTTCCACCTGCCCGGCATGCGAGAGGTAGATGTCGAGCTTCCCGTCGGCATTGACGTCGGCGAGCGTGACGCCAGTGGTCCATGCGCGCTGCGGGTCGAGCCCTGCCCCCGCGGTCACGTCGCGAAAGCGGAACTTCCCCTCGTTCAGGTAGAGCTTCGCCCCGCCCTGATTGGAAGTGAGGATGACCTCGGGGAGTCCGTCGCCCGTGAGGTCGCCGATCGCCACGCCACCGCCGTTGTAGAAATTGCGGTAGATGAAGACGTTGACGTCGCTCGACTCCGTCAGCTCGTTGGAGAAGCGAACGCCGGTATACGACGACGGAAGCAACGAGAAGAGCTTTCCGTCGGAGGGCGGCGGCGCGGCGCTGCGGTCATAGCCGGCGGCTGCGTTCTCGGGCGCACGCGAACACGCGGCGGCAACAACGATGAACGCCGGCACGAGCAGCCGTCGGGGCGCCGGTACCCTGCGCATCCCCTGCATTGTGAGGTCCAGAGAAGAGAAAATGACGGCGCGCCAGTCGCACTTTCTGCGCGCAGCGACTCCCGGGAGCGCCATAGCCTGCCCCCGTGTGGGAGCAGGCTATGGCGGCCCTGCGGAAAGTCAATCAGAGAGAATCAGTAGCCCGCGTTCTGCGTGAGGAGCGGGTTGTTCTGGATCTGCGTGATCGGGATCGGCATCAGGATGCGGTACCCGGCCGTCGCGGTCTTGAACTGACGCGCGTCGGTGTAACCACCCAGGCGAATCATGTCCTGGCGGCGCTTGGCTTCGCCGGCGAACTCGAAGAGACGCTCGTCGAGGATCGCCTGACGCGTGAGCGCCGTCAGCGGACGATCCGGCTCGAAGACACGGGCGCGGAGCTGGTTGATGATCGTCAGCGCAGCCGCCGTGTTGCCCTGCTCGAACAGCGCCTCGGCCTTGATCATGTGCATCTCGGCCAGGCGGAAGTACGGGAACTTGTGCGGGTGCGAGTCACCGTTCGGCGCCGTGACGAACGGCGGGAACTTGTTGATGCGCGGCCCTTCGGCCTCGGTGGCCTTGGTGATGTCCTGGATCGTCTCGGTGAAGACGAGCGGGTTGCCCGCGCGATCGTTCACGTTGGCGCCGGTCACGAAGCTCTTCTGCTGCCCGACGAGCCAGATGCTGCGGCGCGTGTCGGCCGGATCGTACTTGCGGTACGTCTCGGCGATCGTCGCGAAGCCATTCCACGGGCCACCGCCCACGCCGTGCTGCGCGTAGTGCAGGGGGCGCTGCGGCAGCGAGTTGCCGATGCCCGGCGGGTTGTTCGTGTTGTTGATGACGAAGATGAGCTCAGGCGAGCTGGCGTTGTCCGCGTTGAAGTTGGACTGCCAGTTGCTGGCCAGGCTGTAGACGCCCGAGTTGATCACCGCGTCGGCGTACTGGATCGCCTCGGCGAGGCGCTTCGGGGCGGCGGTCAGCCCCGAGGCAGTGACCGTGCCCTGGAAGACCGGGGCGTTGAGGTACATGTTCGCCAGGATGGCGTTGGCGACATGCTTGTTGATACGGCCGTAGGCCAGCGGACGCTCGGGGAGCGAAGCGATCGCCGCCTTGAGCTCGGTCTCGATGAACTTGAAGACTTCGTCACGCGAGGCGCGCGCCGTCGGCTTCACTTCGGTCGTCGTCACGATGGGAACGCCGCCGAACATGTCCATCAGCACGTAGTAGAACCAGGCGCGCAGCACACGCAGCTCGCCCAGGTTCGCCGCCTTGGAGGCGCTCGTGCTCTTCTCGACCACGTCGATCATCAGGTTCGCCTTGGCCACACCGGCGAACATGTTGTTCCACAGGCCGTTCATGTCGTCCAGGGCAGAGCCGGAGTTCGGGCTCCACGCCTGCTTGTAGATCTCGATCCAGCGACCGTTGTCGAACCAGTCGCTGCCACGGGTCGGGACGATCTGCTCGTCCGTCGTGATTTCAGAGAGGTTGTAGTACGCCCACTGCGTCTGGCGAAGCTGCGCGTACACCGAGGCCGCACCCGCGAGGATTTCCGGGTCGGTCTTGAAGGCGTTCTCCGGAGTGAGCGCGTCGAGCGGCGTCTCCGTGAGGTCCGTGCAGCCAGCCACCGCACTCAGCGCACCCGCAAGCACCACGGCGCCAAGCCGCGAGCGGCGGAGGGAGAGCGAAGAGAAGATCGGCATATGAGTCGGAGGTTACCTGATCACTGTTGGTTTCGAATGAATCGGGGCCAGTCCTCGGTGGCGCGCCCGAGAGCGACGCGCCACCGACGTCGGTCTTAGAACTGAATGCGCACGCCGGACGTGAAGGTCCGGGCACGCGGGTAGATCAGGTAGTCGATGCCGCGGTCCGTGCCGAAGCCGGAGTAGACTTCCGGATCGTAGCCCGAGTACGGCGTGAACAGGAGCAGGTTGTCGCCCGAGACATACACGCGCGTGTCGCGCGCCGACAGCCCAGGCAGGCGGAAGGTGTAGCCAACCGTGAGGTTCTGGAGGCGGAGGAACGAGCCGTCCTCGATCCAGCGCGAGGAGTAGATCGCCGGCTGCCCGATGGCATCCTTCGCGTTCAGCGCCGACTTCAGGAAGTTGCGGCTCTGGTTGACGTTCGACGTGGTGCCGTAGACGAGCGCGGTGTTGTTGAAGACGTCGCGGCCCATCTCGGCGCGCCACAGCCAGCTCGCGTCGAAGCGGCCCCACGTGCCGTTGCTGCGCACGCCCAGGCTGAACGCCGGGTTGGCATTGCCGATGATGACTTCGTCGTCACCGCCCGGCGAGGTCGTCGTCCCGTTGCGGGTACGCCCGGTCTCCTTGCCCGTCGCGTCGCGCGTGACGGTGTACTTGTTGAACAGCTGCTCGCCATTGGCGTTGTAGCCGGCGAACTCGGCGCCCCAGAAGGTGCCGATCGGCTGGCCGGGGATCAGGCGCTGGGCCGACTTGCCCGACTGCCCCTGTCCGTTGACCGACGCGGTCGTGATGAACTGGCGGTTGAGCCCCAGCTCGTCAACCTGGTTGCGCTCGACCGAGAGGACCAGCCCCGAGGTCAGCGACGAGTTCGAGTTGCTGAAGAGCTGCGCGTCGAGCGACGCTTCAAAGCCGCTCGTGCTCAGGCTCCCGACGTTCTCGAGACGAGTCGAGACGACGGCCGGCTGCGCGACCGGAACGTCGAACAGGAGGTCCTTCGTCTTCTTCTTGTAGAACTCGAGCGTACCGGTGAACTGGTTGTCCTTGAAGCCGTAGTCGAGGCCGACGTTGATCTGCTGCGACGTCTCCCACTTGAGGTCGGGGTTGGCGACCTGCGAAGCGGCGAAGCCCGTGATGACCGAGCCACCGAACGGATAGCGCGCGTCGTTGTTGGTGCGGAGGAGCAGCTGCGTGCCGTACGGACGCACCGCCTGGTTCCCCTGCAGGCCGTAGCCGACGCGGAGGTTCAGGTTGGAGAACATTCCGTCCTTCAGGAACGACTCCTCGCTCAGGCGCCACGAAGCCGAGATGGCCGGGAAGACCGCCCACTTGTTCCCCGGGGCGAGGCGCGACGAGCCGTCGTTACGCAGCACACCGGTGACGAAGTAGCGGTTCTTGAAGCCGTAGTTCACGCGGGCGAAGAACGACGCCAGCTTGGACTGTTCGATGTACGAAATCGGAGCCGGCGACCCTTCACTCGTGCCGGCGCCCAGGTTGTTCCACTGGAAGGCGTCGGTGAGGAAGCCGCGCATTTCCGCTTCGAAGCCGCGGTTGTCGAAGCGCGTGAACTCGTAGCCGCCGAGGACTTCGAGCTCGTTGTCGCTCCCGAAGTCAGGCGCCCACGTAAGGAGCGACTGGAAGTTGAGGTTCGAGAGCGAGCGCTCGGCCTGGCGAGCGCGCCCGTTGGTCGAGGCCCCGACGGGGCTCGTCAGCGGGAAGTACGTCTGGCGGACCGAGTTCGCGACGTCGGCGCCGAGCGTGCTGCGGAACGTCAGCGTCGGCATCAGCGCGTACGAAGCGGTGAAGTTGCCGAGCGTGCGGGTCTCGGGGGCCTGGTCGGCGATCTGCCGCGCGAGCGCCACCGGGTTACGGATCGACTGCGCGCCGGCGCCGACTTCATAGAAGGCCCCGGTGGTGGTGCGAACCGGCTGCGTGGGGTCGAACGACACCATGTTCGTGAACACGCCACCGTCGAAGCCGGCCGTGTTGTCGAAGGGGAGGTAGTCGTTGAAGACGCGCGAGACGGTGAGGTTGAGCGAGCTCTGGAGCTTGTCGCCAAACGCCGAGTTGCTGGCGTTGACGCGCCCCTGATAGCGGCGCAGGCCGTTGGAGATGACGATGCCCTGCTGCTCGAAGTAGTTGAGCGTAGCGCGATAGCGCGTCGTTGGCGTGCCGCCGGAGAGCGAGAGGTTGTGGTTCTGCGTCCACGAGGTGCGGAGCAGCTCCTTCTCCCAATCGGTGTCGGCCGCGCCGAGCGTGTTGGCGCGCGAGGCCGGAAGCTTGCCGGCCGCAATCTGCTTCTGGACGAACGACTTGTACTCGCTCCCCGTCAGCAGGTCGTAGCTGTTGGCGGCCATGCCCGCGGCGACGTAGCCGTCATACTCGAACTGCGAGGCACCGGCCGAGCCCTTCTTGGTCTCGATGAGCACGACGCCGTTGGCGCCGCGCGAGCCGTAGATCGCCGTGGCCGATGCGTCCTTGAGGACCGTCACCGAGGCAATGTCGCTCGGGTTGAGCGAGTTGAGCGGCGAACGGCCGATGGCCGACGAGCCGCCGATCGCGACGCCCGAGGCGACCGCGTTGTCGTTCTGCAGCGGCACGCCATCGATCACGTAGAGCGGATCGTTCGATGCAGAGATCGACGTCCCGCCGCGGATGCGAATCTGAGCGTTGCCGCCCGGCTCACCGTTGTTGGCCACGATGTTGACGCCCGTGACGCGCGCGGTGAGGAGCTGGTTGGCGTTGTTGACGACGCCGACGTTCGCCTCGTTAGGATCGATCGTGGCGACCGCGCCGGTGATCGCTTCGCGACGCTGCGAGCCGTAGCCCGTGACGACGACCGCTTGCAGGCTGATCGCCGAGGCGCCCAGCGAGAAGTCGACCGTGACGGTCTGGCCGTCAGCGACCGTCGCGTTTCTGGTCTGCGGGTTGTAGCCGATGCGTGCCGCGCGAACAGTGTACGAGCCAGAAGGGACGCCGGGAATCGTGAACCCGCCATCCGCCCGTGACAGCGCGCCACGCGTCGTGCCGACCACTTGAATCTGGATGTTCGCGAGCGGTTGTTGACTCGTCGAGTCAACGACTCGCCCCGAGATGGTACCGCCGGTGCCTTGCGCGGGAAGTTGAGACACCGTCAGTAGGCCGCCAACCAACGCGGCCAACAGACAACGGGTGACTGCCATTCGTCTTCTCTCCAGAGTTGGCGTTGCTAGGGGGGAACGTGATTCCTTCCTGCGCCGGTTCGTTGAAAACGATACCGGTCTCGCCCCGGGAAACGTTTCCTCCCGGAGATTGACCGCATAACATACGGGCGCGGGCGACCGGGTCAAGATCGTGTAAATCGCCGCATCCCTTTCATTTGGCAGGTTGAACCCTGAGTCCGAACTCGGGGAAAACCGGACTTTCACTTCCTGTTTTCGAGTCAGACAGGATGCAGGATTCCGGAACCCCATGCAGGGGAAGCACTTCCCTCAACCGCCCACGTCCCGACGAGGTTCGGCCATGGTCCTGAACGCGCTCCTCCTCCTCGCCCAGCTCCAGCTCCCCCCCCGGAGTGTCGCGCCGGTCCTGGCCTTCCCCGAAGCTGGGCTCGACGATAGCGCCGCCTACCAGGGCTACCAGACGCGCATCTATCGAGATGCCGCGGGCAACACCTTCCAGATCTATCTGGATGGACGCCAGGGGCGCGTCGTGCACCTGCTGGCCGACGCCGAGAACGCCAGCGTGGGACTCTCGGCCCGCACCAGCACGGGAGAGCCGGCCTCGCTGCGCTGGGATAGCCCACGCGCCACCGTCGCCCGCGCCGGTCGCGCTCGCACCGTCCGCTACTCGCTCGTCACCGACAGCCGCACGCTCACCCTGGGCTGGTTCGTCCTGGGGACGATGCGGGTCGAGCGCGACTTCCAGTACGAAGGCCGGCACCGGCGCCCCTACGGCGACCAGCCGTTCGCGGTCCCCGAGCTCGTGCGCCTCGTCGCCGCGCTCGAGTCGCTCCCGCCAAGCGTGCAGACGGAACACCTGCGCGCGCTGCGCGCCGCTAGTGTGTCCGCGCTGCGCGCTCGGCTGCAACCGGTGACGCGCGTCGTGCGTGGCGGTGGACAATGGACGGCGCGGGTCACGCAGCCCTCGCTCGATGGACGCGACACGATGACGGTCGACATCCGCGGCGACGAGCGCACCACGTCCGCCTCCCACCGCGGCGATTCGCTCGTGATCGACGGGCGCGGCAACGCGATCCGACTCACCGTGACCGTCGGCACCACGGGCGCGGCGCTCACGCCGCTCTCGCGCGACGAGATCTTCACCGCCGACTTCCTCGCCTTCGTCGACTCGGTGCGTCGTGCCGGGAGCACCGATCCCGCCGCCCGCACGCAGGCACGCTGGATGGAGCGCCAGGTACGTGGCGTCGAGCTCCTCGCCTCGCGCGAGAAGCTGATGGCCGGGCTCCCCACGTACGCGACGTACTTCGGGCGCGACATGCTGGTGACGGCCATGATGATGCGCGACATCTGGCGCGACGACATGGCGGCCTTTGCCGTGGCCGCCGCGCTGCGCAAGCTCGCCCCCAATGGCGAGGTGAGCCACGAGGAGGCGTTAGGCGGCCAGGCGGTGCGCGAGGCGGCCGCCGAGTACGTGGGGCTGGTGCAGGCGCAGCAGGCGGCGCGCGCGCGCGACGCGGCGGGCGCTGCCGACTCGCTCCTGGCGCGCGCCGGCGAGGTGCTGCGCGGCCACCGGCGCGTACGCGAGAACTACCATATGATCGACGACGAGCTGCACCTGCCGATCTTGCTGGCCCGGTGGCTCGCCGACGCCGACGTCCCCGCCAGCCGCAAGCGCGCCTTCCTGCGCGACGCCAGCGACGGCGAACCGCGTCTCACGCGCGTGCTGCGCGAACTGGGGCGGGTGGCGCGTGCGACCGCGCCGTACGCCGCGGCCCCCTCCCCCGCGACGCTCATCTCGTTCGCCCGGCGCGACGACGGCGGATGGGCCTCGACGAGCTGGCGCGACAGCGGCGTGGGCTACGCCGGTGGACGCTTCGCGATGGACGTCAACGCGATCTGGGCCCCGCACGCGCTACAGGCCACGCGCACCATCCTCGCCGCCTTGCACAGATTGGGCTTCGGCGCCGACTCGCTCGCCCGCGCCCTCCCCGAGACGTTGGGTGACACGCCGCTCGGCCGCTGGGTGCGCGACTCGACCGCACTCACGGGGGCGATCGAGACGTGGATGGGCGCCGGCAGGCATTTCGTCGTGCGGCTCGGCCCCGCCGAGGTGCAGGCCGGGGTCACGGAGCGCCTGGCGGCGATGCCGACAGAGGAGCGGACGCACTGGCAGGGTGTGCTCGGCGCCACGCGGGCCGACCGCGATTCGCTGGTCTTCCTCGCGCTCGCCCTGGACAGTGCCGGCACCCCGATCGGGGTCGTGAACTCGGATGTGGCCACGCGCCTCTTCCTCGGCGACCCGCAACGCGGCGCGATGGACCGCGCCGTGGTGCTGCGCGACGCGCGGCAGTTCACCCGCGCGTATCCGGTCGGGCTCTTCATCGACGGAGTGGGGCCTGTGGTGTCCAACGATGCCTACGCCACGCCGAAAGTCTGGGCCGACTTCGTGCGCGACCAGTATCACGCGCCTCGCGTGGCGTGGGGGCGCGAGGTGAACCTCTTCCTGCTGGGCGTGGCGTACCAGGCGCGCGTCGGCGGCGGGGGCGACCCCGCGTATGCCCGTGAGCTGCACGACGCGGCGCGCCGCGTGCTGTCGGCCGTCGAGGCGTCGGGGTTCAAGAGCGAGCTGTGGAGCTACGACTTCGTGCGTGGCGCGCCACGCGCCATTCGCTACGGTTCCGGCAGCGACGTACAGTTGTGGAGCACGACCGACCTTGCCGTGCAGTACGCCCTGGCGCGGTGGCGGCGCTAAGCGGCTCGCGCGTGGGGCGTGCGGCACCGCGCGCCCCACGGACCGCGCGGCGCTAGCGCGCGGGCTTGATCCGCACGGAGTACATCGTAGGCCAGAGCTTTCCCGTCAGCAGCAACTGCCCGGGGGCCGGGGCGCGGGCGATGCCGTTCATCACGTCGGCCCCGTACGGGCGCGTGCCGCGTGGCCAGAGCGCGGAGAAGTCCACCAGCTGCTGCACCTCGCCCGTCGCCGGATCGATGCGCGCCACCCAATCGGACTCGTAGACGTTGGCGTACAGCACGCCATCGATGAACTCCAGCTCGTTGATCTTCGAGAGTGGCGAGTCCTGGTAGCGCACGTGCACCACGCGCGCCGTCGCCATGCTGGGCGGCGAGAGGAAGCGGAGCGAATCGGAGCCGTCGCTCATGATGAGCGAGGTGCCATCGGTCGCGAGCCCCCACCCCTCGCCGGCGTACGCGAAGGAGTCGACGCGCGCGAGCGTCTTCGCGTCGTAGACGTATCCCACCTTCGATTCCCACGTGAGCTGGTAGAGGCGCCCGTCGAGCAGGGCGAGCCCTTCGCCGAAGCGATCGGGGGCGAGCGGCGTGGACGCGAGCACCGCGCCGGTGCGCAGGTCGACGCGGCGCACCTCCGAGTCACCGTAGCGCCCCGTGCTCTCGTACAGCGTGCTGTCCTGCCAGATGAGCCCCTGCGTATACGCCCCGGTGTCATGCGGAAACTCGGCGACGACCTCGAACGGGACGTCGTCGATCGGCTCGCTCTGTGCGCCATCGCACGCGGCTCCGAGGGATGAGGCGAGCAGGGCGAAGAGCGGCAGGAGGCGCAGCAGGCGTGTGCTCACGAGGCGACGCTGGGCTCGGGGACAATCGGCGTGGAGATCGGGGTGCGGGGCCACGACGCGAGGCCACGCGACACACCGCAAGGTGAACGGGCGCCGTGTCGCTTCGCCAGTCTCGCCAGACAATCGGGGCGCGGCGACGCACGCGCGGTTCACCCGCCCGATCACCCCTGAGTGGCGATTCGTGCGTCGGGACGGCACGTTGTAGCGCGACGAATCGTCACCTCCACCCGCGTTCCTCTGCAATGCGCATCGGCATCGACCTCGGCGGCACCAAGATCGAAGGCATCGCCCTCTCCGACGCCGGAGAGATCCTCGTCAGGCAGCGCATTGCCACGCCCAAGGGCTACGCGGAGACGGTCGCGGCGATCACCGGACTGGTCCAGGCACTCGAGGCCGAGACCGGTGCCCGCGGGACGGTCGGAATGGGGATCCCCGGCGCCATCGTCCCGTCGACGGGGAAGGTGAAGAACGCCAACTCCACGTGGCTCATTGGGGAGCCGTTGGGGCTCGACCTCGGGCGGGCACTCGACCGCGAGGTCCGCATCATGAACGACGCCAACTGCTTCGCCCTCTCCGAGGCGACCGACGGCGCTGCGGCCGGGGCGCAGGTTGTCTTTGGCGTGATCCTCGGCACCGGCGTTGGCGGCGGGATCGTCGTGCGAGGCGAGTGCCTCGCCGGGGCGAACCTCATCGCCGGCGAATGGGGACACAACGCGCTGCCGTGGGTTGCGGCTGACGAGCTGCCCGGCCCCGCCTGCTACTGCAGCCGCACCGGGTGCATCGAGAGCTGGCTCTCTGGCCCGGGCTTCGCCAGCGACCATGCGCGCGTGACGGGGCAGCGGTGGAGCGCGCCGCAGATCGTGCAGGCCGTCGAGGCGGGCGACGCCGGGGCGCAGGCATCGCTCGCCCGCTACCACGACCGACTCGCCCGCGCGCTCTCGTCGGTGATCAACCTGCTCGACCCCGACGTGATCGTCCTCGGGGGCGGGATGTCCAACGTCCCCGGGCTCGCCGAGGCGGTGACCCCCTTGCTGTCGCGCCACGTCTTCTCGGACACGATCGTGACGCGCGTGGTGCGTCACCGGCACGGCGATTCGAGCGGGGTCCGTGGCGCGGCGTGGCTCTGGCCGCGCCAGGGATCCCCCGTTCGTTAGGCACCACACCGGGCGCCCATCGCCATCCGCTACGGGATGGTCACCTTCGACTCGAGGTGGGCCTCCACCTCGCTCCGGGTGCGCCAGGCATCGCGCATCTGCTTCTTCGAAAAGAGCTCGAGCTGGTCACCCTTGTGCTTGGAGCCGGGCTGCGTGGCATTGCCGTAGGCCGTGAGCACCTTGGCCTTCACCGGATTCGAGAACTCCACCGCCTGGTAGTACGTGTCGCCCGCGATGATCGCCGCCTTGCCGTCCTTCCCGGGCGCGTAGTACGCCACCCGGAAGATCCCCAACGGGTCGCCCGCGCCGCCGTTGCCGGGGAGGTCCTGTCCCGCGAACTGCAGGCGATTGACGTCACCGTAGGCGACGTCGAGGGCGCCATGGTCCTTGACGGTGGCGCGTGCGGCGGCGCCTAACGCTGCCGCTGCCACCTTCGCGTCGGCGAGCCCGCTGGGCGTCGTGAGCGCCGAATCGAGGCGCCATTCGCGCGCGAAGGGCTTCCCCTTGGAGTCGCGATACCACTGCATCACCCACGCCTGGAACAGCACGCCGCCGCGGCTCCCGGCGTCGGTGCTGCGGTCCCAGGCCTCGAGCACGTCGGCCGCCTTGCGCGCGTCGGCGTCGCCGGTGGCGCGCGCCGCGGCGAGCAGGTCGGGGAGGACGCGATCGGCAAGGGCCATGCGCGTCGAGTGCTTGTACTCCACCAGCTCGTCGAGCGTCACGCTCGAATCCGCCAGCTGCATCAACGCCGAGCGCTGCGGGCGGAACGACATCTCGCGCGGGGCCACGTAGGCGGCAAACGAGTCGGGGGCGAAGGCGAGCGGCCACGTCACCGTCCAGGGCGGGTCGTTCGCATTCTGCAGCCACCCGCTCGCCGGGTCCATCACATGCGGGAGCTCGTCGTAGCGGAGGTACTCGGTCCACACGAGCGCCGAGCTGTCACCGCGCATTGCCCCTTCCCACGTGCCGAAGTCGCCACGCGCCCGGCGCGGCGTCTTGCCGCCGAAGAAGTAGTACGTGTGCCCGTCGGCGCTGGCGGCCATCACGTTGAAGAAGGGGACGTGCAGCTGGCGCACCGTCTCCTCGAACTCCTTCATCGACGTGGCGCCACCCATCTTCCACCACTGCTCCACCGCCCCCGGATCATCGAGACCGGCGACGCGCACCGCGTACGTCCCCGTGCTGTCGTCGCGGAAGACGGGGCCGTGCACCGACTCGCGCACGACGAGGGTGTCGACGCGGACACCGCTGGCCAGCTTGACCTTGAGTACCTCCTCGTGCGACGTGTATGCCTTCTCGGCGCCGTCGAGGAGGTATCCGCTCCCCTGCGGCGTGAGCTTGTAGACGTCGGCGCCGTCCTGCGTGTTGACCGTGTGCGACCAGCCCACGTGATCGTTGAAGCCGATGGCGGGGGTCGGCATCCCCACCAGCGTCACGCCGTAGAAGTTGCGGTCGGGCGTGGTGACGTTGGCCTCGAAGAAGAGATAGAGATCGTACCACCCGAGGTGCGGGTTCCCGAGCAGCAGCGGGTTCCCCGAGGCAGAGCGCTTGCTCCCCACGGCCCACATGTTGGAGCCCGGCCGGAAGTCGTTGTTGAGCCCTTCGGGGAGTTGCACCTGGCCGAAGAACATGAAGAGGAAGTTGATGATCTTCTGTCCATGGGCCACGACGTCCTGCGGCGTCACCGGGAGCACGACCTCGAGGCTGTCGGTGAGCGCCTCCGGATGCTCCTTGGCGTACAGGTTGACTCCTTCGGCAAAGGCGTCGAGGTCGGCGCGGATAGCCGGGGAGAGCGACGTGTACCACTGCTCGGCGCGCGCCGGGATCCCCATGGTGCGCACGAAGCGGTCGGTCGTCAGGTGCGACTCGCCCCAGTACTCGGCCGATCGACCACGGGCCTCGCCGTAGAGCCTGAGGACGAGATCGCCGTGCGCGGCCATCTGCGAGTAGCCGAAGGCCTTGAAGGCCTGCGCATCGTTCGGCGCGTAGATGTGCGGGACCCCCCAGGTATCCCAGAGGATTTCGGTGGCGGATGCAGCGCGCTGCTCGGGGGCCGCACAGGCCGCGAGCAGGAGTGCGAGGGGCGCGAGACGTTTCATGGCGAGTGTGGAGGACGGTTACGAAGTGCGCAGTGCATCGAGCGGATCGACGCGGGAGGCACGGCGTGCGGGGAGCCAACTGGCGAGCAGTGCAACGAGGAGGACGAAGACGACGACCACCGCCATGGCGACGGGATCGCTGGGGTGCGTGCCGTACAGCAGTTCGGCGAGCAGCGGCGTGGTGCTGCGGGCCACGACGAGGCCAGCTGCAACGCCACCGCCGCAGACCAGCAGGGCGTCACGCAGGATCATCGCGGCGATGCGCTGGCGCGAGGCGCCGAGCGCGCCGCGAATCCCGATCTCACGAGTGCGGACGCCCACGCTGTAGGCCAGGACGCCGTGCAGCCCGAGCACGGCGAGCAGGAGTCCGACGGCGGCGAAGGCGAGAATCTGCGTCGCGTTGGTGCGCACCCCACGCAGCTGATCGCCCACCTGGTCGGCAACGAGCGTGGCGAAGACCGGGCGATCGGGGACCTCGCGCACCAGGAGTTGGCGCACCGGACGCAGGAGCGGCGCCGGTGCGGCCGCCCCCTGCACCAGGAAGGTCGGGAAGGGTGTGCTGGCCTGCCGCCAGGGCCGGTACAGCTCCGCGCCATCGTCCGCAAGCAGGACGTTGGGCTGCGCCGCCTTGTTGTCGCGCACCACTCCAACGATCGAGAGCGATTGGGCGAGCCCCGGGGCCGTGTCGACGCGCACCACCTGTCCCACCGGGTTCTTCCCCGGCCACCAGCGACGGGCCGCCCACTCGTTGACCATCGCCACGGCAATCGTCCCCTCGCGATCGTCCTCGGTAAAGGCGCGACCGTTGACGACGGCAACGTCGAGCGTGCCGAAGTACTCCGGGCTCACCGCCACGGCGGCGGTGGGGACATCGCCCGGCGGGAGCGGCGTCGCCATCCCGTCGAGGGTGATGGCCGGCGAGGTGCCCCGCGCGCCTAACGGGACCGAGGCCCGCACGGCGGCGTTTGCCACGCCGGGGAGTCGCTGCAACTCGCGCAGGATCCGCTCGGTGACCGGGTGGTAGGTCGCCGGCACCCGCCACGGATGCGGGAAGCTCGGCGTCCCCTGGACCAGGCGTTGCGCCTGGAAGCCGAGGTCGACGCGCGAGAGGTGGAGCACCGACTTGGTCAGCAGCGCACCACCGGACACCAGGACGACCGCACTGGCCACCTGCGCCATCACGAAGAGCTGTTGCAGTCGGCGCCCCCACCGCGAGGGGCTCGCCCCCGGGGTGGCGTCGCGCAGGAGTCGCTGCGGATCGAGGCGCGCCACCAGGCGGGCCGGAACGACCCCCACGATGGCCGCGGCGAGCGCCGCGACGGCGATCGCGAAGGCAATCACCCGCATGTCGAGGCGGTACTCCATCCCGGGCGGTCGCAAGGAGTCGAGGACCGACGCCGACTGCAGGGCGCCGAGCGATCCCTGCGCGAGCACGACGCCGAGGGCGCCACCGAACAGGACGAGCAGGAGGTGCTGCCGCAGCAGGTGCCCGCCCACCCGCCCGGGGGCACCGCCTAACGCGGCCCGGATCGCCAGTTCGCGCTGCTGGTGCAGCGTACGCACGAGGACGAGGTTGGCCGGTTGGCGCAGGCGATGAGCAGGATGCACCCCACCACCGCGCCGAAGACGAGGTCGTGCGACTGCGTCGAGGCGGCGTAGCGCTCGCGCAGCGGCGCCGCCGTGAGGCGCAGGCGCGGCGCCGGCGCCCGCACGCCGCCGCGCCCCCCGCCCGGGGCATCGACCACCGCAGGCGGCGCGGGCTCGAGCGTCGATAGCTCGGCACGCAGCTGTGCGAGCGTCTGCCCTGGCGCCAGGCGACCGATCGCCGTGAGCGTGCGAATGGAAGGACGCGTACTCGGATCGAGCACCGGAACGACCGGAAGCCAGAACTGCGAATTCACCTCGTGCGCGAAGCCCGGCGGCATCACGCCGACCACCGTGTACTGCGTGTCGCTCAGCTTCACGACGCGTCCGAGGATCCCCGGGTCGGCGCCGAATTGCGAAGTCCACAGCGCGTGGCTCAGGAGCGTGACCGGAGGAGCCCCCACCTTGTCATCGTCGGCGGTGAAGGGGCGCCCCAGCTGCGGTTGCACCTGCAGCAGCGCCAGGAGGTTCGGCGAAATGACCCCACCCGTGACGAGGAGCGGCTCTCCCTTGGTCGCCAATGCCTTGCCACCACTGCTGTAGCCGGCGACCGCATCGAGCGCGCGGAATCGATGACGCCGCAGCACCTGGTCGAACGTCTCGTAGGAGACGTCGCAGGCCACGCGACATCCGCGTCCCTCCGCCGAGCGCGCCTCGCCCCCCTCGTCGATCGGCACCTCGCTCAGCAGGACCAGGCGATCGCCATCCGGAAACGGGAGCGCGCGGAATCGCACCGCATCGATGACGGCGAAGGCCGCCGCGCTCGCGCCAATCGCGAGGGCGAGCGAGAGGACCGCCGTGACCGTGAAGCCCGGGGTGCGCAGTAGTGCGCGAAGCGCGAGACGCATCTGCCTATTCTGGCGCCAAACCGGCCGTTGTCGAGCCTGACTTGTCGATGGTGGAGCGTTCCCGACCTGAGCTTGCAGCGTGGTGGGCGGGGTGACGAGGAGGGCGCGCGGAGGGCGCACGACCCACGTGCGGGACGCGCATTGACGCGGAGCGCGACGGTCGGGCAATGTTGCCGACCACGATCTCCACCGCCGATGTGCGGTCGTTCGTCGCCGTCCACCCACGCTCCGTCCGTCGCCATGCCTCGCTTCGCCCTTCGCCTCCCCACCGCCGCCACCATCGGGGCCCTGATCGGTGCCGTGCTCTGCCTCGCCACCGTCGTCCAGGCGCAGGGGACGCGCAACGACGCCAAGGCCCCGCCGGCCGCCTTTGCCGATGCGGCGCGCGACGCCAAGCTCGCCTCCGCGTATCCGGCGATCGACCGGCTCATGCGCGACTTCGCCGAGCGATCGAAGGTGCCGGGGATCGCCTACGGGATCGTCATCGACGGGAAGGTGGTGCACGTGGGGGTCTCGGGACTGCGCAACGTCGGCACCAACGCCGCGGTCGACACCGCCACGGTCTTCCGCATCGCGTCGATGACCAAGAGCTTCACCGCTGCGGCCATCCTCCAACTGCGCGATGCCGGCAAGCTCTCCTTGGACGACCCGGCGGAGCGCTACATCCCCGAGCTGGCGCGGTTGCGTTACCCCACCACCGACTCACCGCGCATCACCATCCGCCACCTGCTGAGTCACTCCGAGGGCTTCCCCGAGGACAACCCGTGGGGTGACCAGCAGCTCTCGGCCACCGACGAGGCCATGGCGCGCATGATGCGCGCGGGGATCCCCTTCTCCACCGCCCCCGGGACCGCGTACGAGTACTCCAACTTCGGCTTCGCCATCCTCGGGCGGATCGTGAGCCGCGTGTCGGGGATGCCGTATGCCCGCTACGTGCAGCTGCGCATCCTCCGCCCGTTAGGCATGTCGGTCACCACGCTCGAGGCGCGCGACGTCCCCGAATCGCGGCTGGCGCATGGCTATCGCCGGCAGGACGACCGCTGGCTCGAGGAGGAGCAGCTCCCCGACGGATCGTTCGGGGCAATGGGCGGGATGCTGACCTCGGTGGCCGACCTGTCGCGCTGGGTGGGATTCATGCTGGACGCCTGGCCGCCCCGCGATGGCGACGAGGGACGGGTGCTGAGCCGTGCCTCACGCCGCGAGATGCAACAGGTCTGGCGCTTCAACGGCGGCAGCGCGGTGCGCGACGCCGCCGGGAACCCGGTGCTGAGCGCCGGGGGCTACGGCTACGGCCTGGGCGTGCGCCAGACCTGTCGCTTCCGCATCACCGTCGCCCATTCCGGTGGGCTCCCGGGCTTCGGCTCGCAGATGCGATGGCTCCCGGAGCAGGGGGTCGGGATCGTCGCGATGGGGAACCTCACCTACACCGGGTGGGGGAGCGTCATCGACCAGGCGTACGACGTCCTCGCCGCCACCGGGGGACTCGAGCCGCGCCAACCGCAACCCGCCCCGGTCCTCGCGCGCCTGCGCGACGACGTCACGCGCCTCGTCACCCGCTGGGATGATGCGCTCGCCGATAGCGTGGCCGCCATGAACCTGTACCGCGACGAGTCCAAGGAGCGTCGCCGCGCCGCTATCGAGCGGGTGCGGCTGCAGGCGGGGGACCGTTGTGCCCCTCAAGGGGGCTTCGTGGCGGAGAACGCCCTGCGCGGGCGCTGGCGGCTGCGTTGCGCCACCGGCGACCTGCGCGTGGAAATCACCCTGGCGCCGACCACCCCGGCGCGGGTGCAATTCCTCAGCGTGACCGCCCTCGGACGCGACGAATCGCTCGCCCTGCCCGCGGCCTGTCGCTGACCACGCGGGCGCCTGTGATGCAGCGCACACGGCACGTGCCGCACAGGGCGCGGTCGCTCCCCTGCACGACGGGGGGGCGGCGGTGTGGCGAGGGGGTCCCGTGGATCGTCTGAGTAGTGCCCCGGCCGCTCGCTCCAGGGCAGACGTTTCCCTGCCCTGCGCCCCGCCCCGCCCTCGGTGTCCTCGTCGCTGTCCGACGTCACAGCCGCCATCCCTGCCGACGAACTTCGTGCACTGATTGACCGCGCACGACTGCGAGCGGCAGTCGAGGCGTGACGAGGCGCGCGCACTGTACGAATCGGCGCTGTGGCGGATGCGCCCGCCGATGACGGGCTTCAGCGTGACCAGCATCGTGCGCTGGATCGCCCGCACCTACCTCGCCGACGCGATGTTCGACGAGGCCCGCGACTGCCTGGAACTCTCGCTCGCCATCGCCGAGCAGACGGGCGACGTGGCCGGGACCGGACACTCCATCAACCAGCTGGCGGTGTTGCACTGGCAGCTGGGGGACCTGGACAACGCCAAGCGGTTGTACCTGACGGCGCGCGAACATGCCACGCGGTCGGACGACGCGTCGCTGGTGGCGATGACCTCGACCAACCTCGGCGTCATCGCCTCGGTGCGCGGCGACCAGGAGCAGGCGCTGCGCTACTTCGAGAGCAGCCTGCGCGAGTATCGCCTGCTGGGGATGTCGCGCGACGTCTGCATCGCGCTCAACAACGTCGGGCTCGTCCACACGCGGCTTACGCACTGGGACGACGCCGACCAGGCGTTCAGCCAGGCGCTCGAGGTGGCGCACACGCTGCGCGACGTGGAGATCGCCACGCAGCTCGAGATCAACCTGGCCCAGGTGGCGATGCACCGCGGCGATCTCGACACGGCGCGCCGGCTGGTGGAGCGGGCACTCCTCACCGCGCAGGCCCACCGCCTGGGCGATTCGCTCGGCGGAGCCTACAAGCTTGCAGCAGCGATCGCGCGCTCGCAGGGTGACCTGGATGGCGCGCTGGCCTCGCTCGAGCGCGCCGCCGACGTCGCCACGCAGCGCGGCAACGGCCTGCTGCTCGCCGAGGTCGAACGCGACCGCTCCAAGGTGCACCGGCAACTGGGCCGGAACCGCGATGCCCTGCAGAGCCTCAACATCTCGCACCGCCTGTTCACCAGGCTGCAGGCGCGCCAGGACATGGCGGCGATCGCGCAGGAAACGCGCGCACTCGAGGGCGACTTCCTCGAACTGGCCCGCCGCTGGGGCGAATCGACCGAGTCGAAGGACCAGTACACGCAGGGGCACTGCGAGCGGGTGGCCGACCTGTCGTGCCGCCTCGCCGCGGTGGCCGGGGTCGAGGCGGGGGAGCTGCTCTGGTTCCGCATCGGGGCACTGCTCCACGACGTCGGCAAGCTGATCGTCCCCTCCGAGGTGCTCAACAAGCCGGGGCGCCTAACGAAAGAGGAGTGGGAGCTGATGAAGCGCCACCCGATCGCCGGCGTCGAGCTGCTGTCGGAGGTGGAGTTTCCGTGGGACGTGTTGCCGATCGTGCGGTCGCACCACGAGTGCTGGGATGGTTCGGGCTACCCCGACGGGCTGGTGGGTGAGGAGATCCCGATGGTCGCCCGCATCGTCTGCCTGGCCGACGTGTACGACGCCCTCACGACTGAGCGCAGCTACAAGCGCGCGCTCCCGCATGACGAGGCCATCGACGTCATGCGGCGCGATGCCGGGCGCCAGTTCGACCCGGAGCTCTTCGGCATCTTCGAGCGGCTCATGCGCCATCAGGGAGCCTCCGCCCTGGCCGCCGAGCCGAGCGAGGCGGAGCAGGTGAGGGAGCGCCGCGGACGGGCCACGATGGACGAGCTGACCGGGCTCCCCACGCGGCGCGCCTTCGTCGAGGCCGCGCGGTTGCAGCTGTCGACCGCCACCGAGGCGTCGCCGCTCGCCCTGGCCGTCATCGACGTTGACCACTTCAAGTCGGTCAACGACACCTTCGGCCACCTCACCGGCGACAACGTGCTCGAGGTCGTCGCCAAGGTCCTCTCCGAAGGGTCGCGCCCCACCGACGTCGTCGGACGCTACGCCGGCGACGAGTTCGTGATCCTCCTCCCCGATACCGACGCCTCCGACGCGCAGCGCTTCTGCGAGCGGCTGCGCGAGGCCGTCGGACAGCGCCGCATCCCCGTGCGCGGCGCCGAGGAACGGTGGGTCGGCGTCTCGCTCTCCATCGGTGTCGCGGTCGCGCCGCGCAACGGCGAGTCGTTCGAGGACCTCTTCGCCTCCGCCGACCGCGCGCTGTACGAGGCCAAGCGCCGCGGCCGCAATGCCGTCGCCGTGGCGAGCCGCGACGGCGAGGTGGGCAAGCCGCGCCTCAACGTCCAGCACTTCGTGGGACGGCAGGCGGAGGTCGCCCGCCTGCGCGAGCGCGTGGAAGCCTGCGTGCGCGGCGAACCCGGGCTGGTCGCCGTCATCGGCGAAGCCGGCGTGGGGAAGACGACGCTCGTGCAGCGCATGACGTCGGAGATTCGCCTCCGCACCGGGACGCTCGTCACGGCGCGCGCCCTGGAACCCGATGTCCGCCCCCCCTTCGGCGTCTGGGCCGACATCGTCTCCCAACTCCACCAGCTGCGCATCGTCCCCGCGCAGCGCTGGCCGCAGCTCGCCCGGATCGTGCCGGCGCTGCAGGCCGAGCACGAGGCGAGCGGCGAGGCCGATGCCACCAGTTCGTCGAAATACGCCCTGCTCGACGAGCTGGTGACCTACATTCGCACAGCGGCCGCCTCGCGTCCGCTGATGCTCGTCCTCGACGACGTGCAGTGGGCCGACCACGCCTCGTGGGAGGCGCTCGAGCACCTGCTCGGGGCGGTCGATCACGACCGCCTGCTCATGTGCCTGACGATTCGCCGCGAGGACGCGCAGCAGTTCGAGACGAGCCGTCGCCGCCTGTCGCGCCACGAGAGCTATCGCGAGCTCCGCCTCGAACGCCTCTCCCCCTCCGAGGTGGGGGAGTGGCTCGCCGACATCCTGCACCAGGCCGAGCGCGAAGGCGAACTCGCCGAGTATCTCTACCGCTACACCGAGGGAAACCCGCTCTTCGTCGTGCAGGTGCTGCAGACGCTGGTGGACGAAGGGGTGCTGTGGTACGGCGGCAAGCGGTGGGAATGGTCGACGATCCACGCGTTGCAGCTCCCGGCCGCCGTCGACGACCTCCTCGCCCGCCGCCTCTCGCGCCTCGCGCCGTCCACGGCCCAGACGATGACGACCGCCGCCGTCATCGGGCGGACCTTCGAGTTCGACCTGCTGCAACGGGCCACCGAGCTGGACGAGGACGCCCTCATCGACGCCATTGACGAGGCAGTGGCCGTCGGAGTGCTGGACAGCGCGATCGACCGCGACGCCGATCGCTACCAGTTCGCGCACACGCTGCTGGCCGACGCCCTCATCCGGCAGGCCAACCCCCGGCGCATCCGGCGGCTTCACGCGCGAGTGGCCGAGGTGCTGGCGGCCGAGCGCCCGGACGCCCACACCGAAATCGCGGTCCACTTCGACGCCGCGGGCGACGACGGGCGCGCCTACGACTTCGCGCTGCGGTCGGGCAATCGGGCGGCCAGCATCTACGCCCTCGAGGATGCGATCGCCTCGTACGAGATCGCCGTGCGTCGCGCCCCCAGCGAGACGGCGCGCCTGGAAGCGCGCCTCGCGCTGATCGATGTCGCCCGCATCGCCGGCAAGCTCGATGCGGCGAGCGCCGCCTGCGACGCGGCGCGCGCCGACCTCGGGCGCGAGGACACCCCGGCGCGCCTTCGCGTGGCGCGGCGCGCCCTGCAGCTGCAACTCCTGCAGGCCCGCAACTTCCCCGAAGTCGTCTCGCAAGGGCGCCTCCTCCTCGCCGAGGCACGTGCGATCGGCGCGCGCGAGGAATCGGTCCTCATCCTCGCCAGCATCGCCGACGCCCACACGCGCCTGAGCCAGCGCGCCGACGCCGAACGCGAGGCACGCGCCGCCACCGCCGAGGCCGAGCAACTGGGCGACGACCTCCTCATCGCCGACGCACGCCTGCGCCTGGGCGCCGCCCTGATCGAAGTGTCGCCGCACGAGTCGTTGCTGGAATTCGAGGCGGCCCGCCAACGCTTCGACGCCCGCGGCAATCGTTTCGGCGTCATCCGCTGCCTGGTCAACAGCGGGATCATCCACGCGCGCCGCGGCGCAGGGGAATCGGCACAGCAGGCCTACGAACAGGCGCAGCGCGCCGCCGAGGAGGCCAACATCCCCGACCTCGGCGGACTCGCCGCCCTCAACCTGGGCATCCTCTTCCAGATGACGGGGAACTTCGACCGCGCCCACGCGTCGTACGCATACGCGGAGCGCATGTTCGCCAAGGTGCATAACGACGGTCGCCGATTGGCCGCCATGTACAACAGCGCCAACCTCTCCCTCGAGCAGGGAGACGCCGTGGCCGCACACGACATGTACGAGCGCGTGCACGACATGGCTACCGAACTGAAGGTCGTCGACATCGAAGTGGGGGCGCTCGCAGGCGCCGGACTCGCGGCGCTCGCGCTTGGCTACGTCGACCAGGCACTCCTCTCACGCCGACGCGCCACCGAGCGGAGCGCCGTCCTCGGCGCCACCTGGTACCAGGGGCGTGAATTGCTGGAGGCGCTCGAGGTGAGGTACCTCGTTGCAACCGAGCGTCATGCGCAGGCCGGCGCGGCGTTCGACAAGGCGCGGGCGCTGGCCACAACTATTGATGAAGGGGCTGCGCTCTGGCTGGTGGCCGAGTGTGCCCCCGCGCTGGCCCGCTCCAACGACGGGCGATACGACGCGATCATCCGCGAGGCGCACGACCGCGCGGCCGAGTACGGACTGCGCCCGCTTGCTGCGCGGCTGGCCGCCGCGCTTCGCCAGCCGCTCTAGTCGCGCGCGGCGCCGGTGGGGGCCCCCCACCGCCGGCTGTGCGTGGTCGCGCCAACGCCTTGTGTTGCAGCGCACCAACGTGAGTGCGCGCACATCACCCCACGCGGCACTTTCGTCGCCCGCCCGGTTCGGTCGAGATGACGCGACCCGTGAGCAGGTGGCGGACATCCTGACCGAATCGCGGTCACGATGCCCGAACGGAGAACCAGCTAAAGCGTGTGTTTTCAAGGAGTTATGCTGGCACGAGCCCTGCTTTGCATAGCGGCGAACGTCGGATCGCCTTCACTCTGGCCTCGAGCTACTACTTCCATGCATCACATCACCAAGCGCATCCCGAAGCTGGCCGGTCTCGCTTTCGCCGCCCTGCTCGCGGCCTGCTCCGCCGACACCTCCACGAGCCCGGCGACTGCCGCGCCCGATCCGGCGATGAATGTCGCCGCGCCGGAGATGCCCAGCGAAGTGCTGCAGCAGGCGGTCGCGGCGCAGGAAGTCGACGCGCCGATCCCGACCGATCCGCGCCACGCGACCATGGCCTCGACGTATCCGGCGAACGCGGTGACGTATCAGTTCACGATCGATCCTCGCTATGGTTGGAAGGTGATCTTCGGGACGCACATGGTGACGTTCCCGGCGCAGACCATCTGCGACCCGGCGGCGAGCAGCTACGGCCCCGATTCCTGGCTCGATGCGTGTCCGAAGCTCGGCACCCCCATCACGATCACGGCGACGACGTGGATCGATGCGCAGGGGCGGCCGCAGATCGACTTCGCCAACGCCATCCGCTTCTATCCCAACGGTCGCAACCAGCTTCCGGCGATCTACCTGCGTGACGCCTGGGCGGCGGCCAACTCGTGGGGTCGTATCGACTACTGCTCGAGCACGGGGTGCGTGGACGAGGCCGCCGTCGATCCGGTGCTCGGCACGCAGCGCGACATGTACACGGGTTACCTCTTCCGCCTGATCCGCCACTTCTCCGGTTACAACGTCTGGGCGTAACTCGCCTTCCCTCATACACCAACCGGAGACACTCCAATGCACCAGACACTCACCGGCTCGCTGGCGCGAGGGATGATCCTCGCGACGAGCGGCTGGCTCCTCGCCAACTGATCCACCGCTGACCTGAAGCGCTCGTTCCGCTCCCGATGCAGGTGCCGACTCGGCATCAACGGGAGCGGCGACAGCCCGAAGGGTGATCCGTTCACGGATCGCACATCGCCACGGATTGAGGCAGCCACATTGCCTCCTGCACGCGCCGTTTCGACGGGTACTCTCCCCCGCTCGAACCGGCGCGTTGCCGTGGCGGCCACCGGCGCCTCCGCCGGATGCGTCGAGGCGATGATCTCGGCCCCGCGGTGGTCAACACACGGTCGGCTCCATCGACCGTCGGTCGGGCTCCGGACGATGCTCTCAGCCCGGTGGCGTCCGCTCCCTGCCGCCGCGCCGAGACCGAACGTCCCCGCCGGCGCCTAACGCCGCGCGGCGGTGACGGGCGAGTACGCCACCCCGTCCGACCAGACGCCGGTCGGGGCGTACCCGACGATCACGCCGCGCGCGACGTCGATCGTGGCCAGGCGGTTGCGCCCCTGCAACGTGACGAAGGCCCACCGGCTGTCGTGCGAGAGCGCGATCCCCTCCGGCGAGGGCGACTCGGGGACCTCGGCCGTCGCGACGAGCGAGTCGCGCGGGACCACGATGGTCCAGCGTGCCTTGCGGCTGGCGGCATCGAATGCGCGCACCTCGCCCCGGACCGGATCGCTGACCACCACCGTCTGGCCGTCCGGGGTGACCGCGAGACGGTAGGGCATCCCGAAACCGCGCAGCGTATCGACGGGGGTACCGGTGGCGTAGTCGAGCACCACGACCAGGCTGTCACGATTGCTCCCCACCCAGACGCGCCGGCCGTCGGGGGTGATGGCGATCCCCTCCACCGCCCCCGCCACCGGGAAGACGTCGGCCGTGTCCGCAGCGGCGGGGGCGAGCCGGCTCACGGTGCCGTCAATGACATTGGACGTGACCAGCCGGCGCGCCGCGGCATCGATCGCCAGCATGTGCGAGCCGCGACCGCGCGTGCGCTGCGTCATCACGACACGCGCATCGCGCACGTCGACCGTCAGCACCACCTGTCGCGCCTCGGAGGTGACGACCAGGAGCGTGTCGCCCGGGAGGAAGGCCACGCCGTGGGGACGCTGGTACTCCCCGAGCAGCAGCGTGCGGACGACCGAGGCCGCGGCCACATCGATCACCGTGATCGAGTTCCCCGGGGCGCCACGCACGCCGTAGTTGGTCACGACGGCCCATCGCCCATCGTGCGATGTCGCGACTTCGTGCGGACCTGCCCCGGTGGTGAGCGTGGCACGTACGGCACCGGTGGCCGCATCGATCACCGTCGCCGTGCCATCGCTCATGTTGCTCACCACCACCGTCCCGCTCGGGCGAGATGGCGGTGACTGCCCGTGCGCACGGCGCGTGACCAGCGCCATCGACGCGAGCGCCGTGCAGACGAGTGCCGCCAGCAGCACGGCACGCCGATGCCCGGTGGCGGCCGTCATGGCTGCACCGCGGCGCGTGCCGACAGGAGGTTGATCATGAGGCGCGCGGCTCCGGGATTGCCGTTGGGGAGTTGTCGGAAGAAGGCCAGCGTGGTGTAGACGTAGGTGCCCTTGCCATACGAGGCGACGAGGATCGCCCCGCGATTCGGGGCCTCGCCCGGGTCGTTCATCTCGAGGACCGGCTTGTACGCCGGGTCGAAGGTGCGCGGCATGTAGAGGGTGCGATCCTGGATCCAGCCATCGAAGTCGCGAGTGGTGATCGTGTTCGGCGACGCGAGGACGGCCGCCGATGGATCGATGACGGTCACCGGCGCGCCCTCCACCGTTACGCGATCCGCCGGTCGGGCGAGGGTGATCGGGTACGGCATGATCCCCGGCTGCGTCATCTCGAACTGTCCGTACTGGACCACGAGCGTCCCGCCCGCGCGGGCGTAGTCGAGCAGGCGGGCGTTGTTGGCCACCAGCGTCTCGCTGGCCTCGTAGGCGCGCGTGCCCACGACCACCGCGCCAAACCTCGAGAGATCGGTGCGCGGGAGGGCGGCCGGGTCGACGACCGTCACGTTGACGCCGAGCTGCTCGAGCATGGGGGCCACGTTGTCGCCGACACCGGTGATGTAGGCGATGCTGACGGCGCGGGGGAGCTTCACGTCGACCGCCTCGATGCCTAACGTTGCGGGGCGGTACAGCCGCTGCGGGCGGATGTGGTCGTAGGCGAGGGCCGTGTAGCCCGTGGTGAACGACGCCCCATTGCTCGTGGCCACGGCCGAGACGACGTGACGGCCGGCGGCCAGCCGCCCGCGCACGTTGAAGGTCACGACGCGCACGAGTTCCGGGACTGCACCACCGCCAATCCCGAACGCCGCGCCGGGACCGGCCGGCGCCGGCCGCCCGTTGGCGGGGAAGGCGACCCGTCGTTCAGCGCTGTCGGCCTGCAACCCTGCCGGGAGCTGCAACGACACGGCGACCTCGCGCGCCTCGGAGGCGTGCGACCGCACGTACACGCGGATGGCGCGCTGCATGGGGGCGTTGGCCGGGGCGTACCCCACCGCATCGTCCAGCGAGACCGTGATGGCCGGCGCCGCGGCGATGGGATGCTGGATCTCGCCCTTGATCGCGTCGGCGTAGCGGTACACGACCGGCGCTTCGACGAGCACCGCGGCCGAGTCGACCCGCAGCGTCACCCAGACCGAGACCGCCGCACGCCGCGCCGTCTCGGAGGTCCCGAGCACGCGAGGCGCGAACATCGCGCCCCGGCGCGGCGTCCGCAGCCACCACGGCTGCGTCGTTCCCGCGAGTGGAATGGCGATCGAGTCGGCGAGCACGCTATCGGGGCGATCGTTGCCGCGAGCGTCTTGGCCCCGGCGCCCTGTCGTACGCTCTCGAACACCGTGATCCCCTCGACGCGAAACGGGCGCTCCCCGCGATTGAAGACGCGGACGGCCACGGGGACGCGTTCGCCGGTCGCCCAGACTTCTCGGGTCGCCGTCGCCTCGACGACGGCGCCCATCGCGAGCGCCAGCGCCCGCCCGGTCCGCTCGCTGGCCACCGACCAGGCAGAGGCGAGATCCCCATTGGCCGCGCTGACCTGAATGACATCCGCCCCGACGCGGACCTCGTCCTGCACTTCACCGCTCGTGAGCCCCGCCGGGGGATTCGAGATGTCGCGCAAGCACGGCGCCGAGGGGCCGGTCGGACAGACCGCGCGCAGGAGGCGTTGCACGCGCACGAGTGGCGCGACGAGCGTCCCGGGACGCGTGAGGTCGAGCGCGGCGCGCGCGGCGGCGAAGGCGGCGGGGAGCGAATCGAGCGCCGCACGCTGCGCCGGCGACGTCATGATGGACGCGAAGCGCGACCAGGTCGTGTCGATCCCGTCGAAGAGCCCGCGTTCGGACTTGGCGTCGGCCGGTGCGCCGGGAACGCGAGCCGCTTCGCGAATGACCTGGTCCCACCGCACGCCCTTCTGTTGCAGGGAGCCCATCGCCTGCGACTTGTGCTGCGAGCGCGAATCGGCCGCGACCTCGCTGTACGAGCGTCCGAGGACCGGGTTGTACTCGCCGACGTTCATGCGGAGCGTGGCACGCTCCTGCATTCGGAAGTTGGCGCTCCGGTAGAACTTCGCGACCGTCCACCCGCCATGCCCGGCGGTGGCGGCGCGCGGGAAGCGGACCGTGTCGCCTGCGGCGTCGTACGCCTCACGGGCGAAGAGACCGGACACCTGATGATGGCCGTGCCCGTCGGCCGGCGTGCCGCTGAAGACGGCGACGATCACGTGCGGTCGGAACTGGCGCACGACGGTGACCACGTCGCGCAGGATCGAGTCGCGGGACCATTGCGTGAGCGTTTCTTCGGCGTTCTTGGAAAAGCCGAAGTCGTACGCGCGCGTGAAGTACTGGCGTCCCCCGTCGAGTCGGCGGGCGGCCAGGAGTTCCTCGGTCCGGATGGCGCCGAGCGCTTCCCCCAGCTCGTTGCCGATCAGGTTCTGCCCGCCATCGCCGCGGGTGAGGGAGAGATAGGCGGTTTCGACGTGGCGCCCCTTGGCGAGCCAGGTGATGAGCTGCGTGTCTTCATCGTCGGGGTGAGCGGCGATGACGAGGACGCGCGCGGAGGTTCCCAGGCCCTCGACGAGGGGGCCTAACGCGGAGGCGCCGCGGGGTTGGGCGGGGAGGGGGGTGGTGAGGAGCGCGGCGACGAGAAGCGCCGCACATGTCGAGAACAGGCGGTTCCGAGGCCGCGGCGATGCGTTCATTTGACTGGCAGATGAGGCGATGGCTGCTCGCATTGAGCGGAAATGTACCTTCCGACCCCTGCGAGCAACCATGCCGGCCACCGGACGTCTCGCTGACTCTCGGTATCTCAGGTACTCGCGTCAGCCTTCGATGGCGCCCTTCGCGTACCGCGTACGGATAGCGGCACGACGGCGGTCGCTACCTGATGGATCCCGGGTCGTCCCGTAGCGACACCCAGCGTCCGACGCCCGCGTCGCCAAGACTCGTGACCGGGCGGGCGTTGACCTCGGCGAGGTAGGATCGAAGCTGCGCCAGGCGCTTCGGTGAGATCGGTCGTGTCGGGACGGTCCCGCTGATCGGCACGACCGCGGAGAGATCGTCTCCTGCATGCTGGCGCTCGAGTCGTCGCAGCAAGGCGATTGCTCCGCCGATCGTTTCGGGGGTCGCGGACGCCCGCGCGAGCAGGATCACGCTTCGTCCCGTCGGTCGTGCGCGAAACAGCACGACCGCCCGTGCACCCTGCACCGGGAGCGTGTCTGCAAGTGCGAGAACCGCCGGAGGTTCCGCGGACGACTGTGCGCGCGACGGGCCAGCCATGACAAGGAGCAGCAGACCGCTGTTTCGCAGTCCGCGCAGGTATGAGCGAATGGATGATCGCATGTTGATCTGCAATGGTCGGGTGGTTGGGTGTTACATCGGGACGCAGTAGAGGAGCGTGCGCGAGATCTCCGTACCGTAGCGATCGTACCAGACTTCCCAAGTGCACAAGTACCAGTCGTCGGTTTGGTGTCCGTCATTCGACCCTCCTCCTGCAGGCGCCGACTCCTCATCCTTTCGCGCGGGCTGACAGCTGTCTTGCTCCGCCAGGTTGGAGTACGACACATCTGACACACTGACCACCTGCGACGCATCGTAACTCGGTCTCCACCAGGCTTGGTGATTGGTGTGTCCCAGCAGCTTGTGTCCACAGGTCGCGACCAGGGGTACGCGGGCGAAGTCGTGCATCACATGCCATCCCGGGAACAACTCCGCGTGATCGAAGATCTCGGTTCGATACACGAGTGAAGTGCCGTCCTTGGACAAGTCGAAGGTGATTCGCTGCTGTCCCTGGTTGCCCCAGTACTCCACGAAGCCCTCGACCATCGCTAACGTTGTCGAGCCTGGGTTGAATCTTGCTTTCGTGGACTTTCTCCTGAACTGCGGTTCGAATCCGGTGAGATCCTCGTAGGCAGACGATGTCGGCCCAATGGCCGTCATCCGAGCGGCGCGATCAGCGCTCGAGAGCGCGACGGATGGGGATTTCGCGATAGAACTCGCCGTCAATGTCGATCCTTCCGGCAGCACGAGCCGGAGTGGGGACGTCGTTTCCGGCGCGCGCACGTGGAGTGGCTCCGCGCACGCGCCCAACACAGCAGCCCACACGAGCAGTAGGCTGTTCTTCGGTATTCGCTGCATGGTTGACGAACTCCTGCGATCATTGAGCAACCTGCCTGCCCAACGATGCGGTGCAGTAGTAGTAGTTGCATAGGTTGCTCAGTCCCGGCATGAGTAGCCGACGGTCACAACCATGGATCCAACCATGGGCCCGCCCTCGCGTGGATGAAGCACGGGGCCCACGAGCTGGATGGAGCTTCCGTCGCGCACAAGCAGCGACGGCGGTGCCACGAATCGATGCGGAAGCGATGCAACCCGCATGCTGCGGGTCGGCGTGACCCGAGCGAGCTCGAGCCACCCCCCGTTCATTCGCGACCGACCAGAACCGCGGCGATCTCCCAGCACGAGCCACGCGGCCGAACCGCGGCCTGCCCGGAGCGGAAAGTGAATGGTGTATGGACGTGCGATCGTGCGGTCGCCGACTCGTCCACCCACAGAATCGAGAGCGAGCATGCGCAGCTCGGCCGGACCCGAATCGCGAGGCTCGATCCAGTGGTACGCCACGCCGCCGTCCGCCAGGGAGTAGGCGCGGTTGAGGAAGCGCGAGACGTCGTCTGCGGGGAGCAACGTATCGAGCGGCGTTGCATCCGGTCGGAATGCGTAGCTGACCAATTGAAAGAGGCCTCGCCTCGGTTCGGCCTCGCGGCGAATGAACAGACGACGCTCGCCATTGGCGAACTGCGCTGCGTTTACCGTGAGTGCATGCGGTTCGACCAGTCGAAAGCTCCAGTGGCCTCGCCGCGCCTCGAGCACGCCAACCCCGCCAGCGCTTCGGGTCTCGGGCGTGCGCAGCCTCAACGCCCAGGTGAGCGTGTCGCCACGACGTAGCAGTGCACTGGCGTTCAACACATCCACGGTGTCCGGGTGGGGCAGCGGCAGGCGTTCGAGTTGCTCCCAACCGCGCTGCGTCAGCACGCCATGCCACGCCGCGATCGTCGCACCATCCATGCGATAGTCCTGCATGACGGTGGGGATCTCGATGAAGACCACGTGCCAGCGTCCCTCGCCGCTGGCAACCGCGCGAACTCCACCGAAATGCCGGACCTGTCTGGGAATCGGAATTGCGACCCAGACTCCGTCCGGCCCACGAACCGCACCGAAGATGCTGTCGATGGCGAGTCGATCCCCAGGTCGCTTGTGCGCGTCTGGGCGTGGTACGTAGTTCGGACTGCCGGCCAACAGCAGGCTCTTGCCGGCGGCAACGAACGCAGTGGGTTCGATGTAGACGTCGATCGAATCCCCCACGCGGACGCGCGCAGAATCGAGGACGCGCAACTGACAGCGTTCGCTCTGGGGTACAGAACCCGGGCTCATCTGCGTGCGCGCGTGTACCGAAGCGAGCGGACGCACCGGGGGCACGAGCCACAGGGCGAGCATCCAGCGAACGTGACGCAAGGCGCAACGGCGGCGCGCGACACTCACGAGTCGAGCACCAACCCGTGAGCTGCAGGTGCGGGAGGGGGCAGAGGGGCGCATGTCAGGAAGTTTGTGGAATCGCTGCCAACCCCGCAGTACCCGAATCGTGCACGTGGTGCCGTTCGGGTGCAGTCGCATGCCACGTGTCTGTGCCGCGGTGGGTGGAGCGAGACATCAGGAATGCTATCGTCGACCGTCACGTGGCCGTCACGCGGCGGCGCCGGTCCCGGTCAACTCGCTGCATCGTCGGAATCGCCCCCCTCCCCCTCCCCGCCCCCGCTGTAGATTCCCCGCGACTTTCGCCCCCCTCCGATGTCCGATCCACACGCCCCGCCTCCCCCCGACCCCGACAGCGCCGCACCCTTTCGGCGCACCCTCGTCCGCGTGATGGGCATGCAGCTGCTCGCCCTCCTCGCGCTCTGGTGGCTCCAGTCCCGCTACGCGCGCTGATCGCTCATGCATCCCCTCAATTGGGCGGTCGTCGTCGCGTATCTCCTGTTCGTCATCGTCGACGGCCTCCGCCGGACCCGTGGAACGAAGGGAATCGAAGGGTACTTCCTCGCGGGGCGCTCGCTCCCCTGGTGGGCCGTCGGTCTCTCGGTCATGGCCACGCAGCTCTCGGCCGTCACGATGATCGGGACGACCGGACAGGGGGCCACCGACGGGCTGCGCTTCGTACAGTTCTACTTCGGGCTCCCGCTGGCGATGGTGATCCTCGGCGTGACGCTCGTCCCGTTCCTGCACGGCGCCAAGGTCTACACCGCGTATGAGTACCTCGAGCGGCGCTTCGACCCCAAGACGCGCACGCTCACCTCGTTCCTCTTCCTCATCTCGCGCGGCATGTCGTGCGGGACGATCATCGCCGCCCCCGCGGTCGTCTTCTCGGCGATCTTCGGCTGGCCGCTCCCGTGGTCGGTGGCGCTCATCGGCGTCCCGACGATCCTCTACACGATGATCGGCGGGGTGAAGGCGGTGGCCTGGGCCGACGTGAAGCAGATGTTCGTGATCACCAGCGCCCTCGTGGCGATGGTGGTGGTGCTCCTGATGCGCATCCCGGTCTCGCCCGACGCCGCATTGCGGCTGGCGGGGTCGGCCGGACGCCTCACCACCTTCGACTTCTCCTTCGACCTCTCCAAGACGTACACGTTCTGGTCGGGGGTGATCGGCGGCACCTTCCTGATGCTGTCCTACTTCGGGACCGACCAGAGCCAGGTGCAACGCTACCTCGCCGCCCGTTCGGTGGGCGAAGCGCGCACTTCGCTCCTCATCAGCGCCTACTGGAAGATCCCGCTCCAGGCGCTGGTCCTCCTGGTCGGTGTGCTGGTCTTCGTCTTCTACCTGTTCCAGGCGCCGCCGCTCTTCTGGAACCCGGCGCACGAGGACAAAGTGCGCATGGCCGGCCCGCAGGCCTACGAGCAGCTGCAAGGGCGCTACGCCGAGGCCATCTCGGCGCGCACCTCAGCGGCAAGGGCCCTGGCCGCGAGCCCAGCCGGGGCGCCGGCAACGGTCGCTGCGCACGATGCCTTCATGCAGAGCGACTCCGCGGTCGTGCGCCTGCGCACCGAGGCGCTCGGGCTCGCCGAACAGGCGACCGGAGCCCCGTCGCGCGACGTGAACTACATCATCCCGCGCTTCGTCCTCTCCGAACTCCCGATCGGATTGGCGGGCCTGTTCATCGCCGCCATCATCGCCGCCGCCATGGGGGCGATCGCCGCCGAACTCAACTCGCTCTCGACCGCCACGGTCATCGACTTCTACCGGCGCTGGGTGAAGCCCGAAGCGACCGACGCGCACTACCTGTCGGTCTCCAAGGCCGCGACCGGCGTCTGGGGGATCTTCGCCTGCATCGTCGCCACCTACGCCGCCACGTTAGGCTCGCTGATCGAGGTGGTGAATCGCTTCGGCTCCTTCTTCTACGGCTCGATCCTCGGCGTCTTCATCCTCGCGATGATCAAGCGCTCGAACGCGACCGGCGCCTTCGTCGGACTGCTGGCAGGAATGGCGAGCGTCGCGGCCGTCTCCTTCGGGCTGCCATCAGTGTCCTTCCTCTGGCACAATCTCGTGGGTGCGGTGGCAGTCGTGGCGGTGGGGTCGCTGTTGTCGATGCGAAAGACATAGAAGACGGGAAGACGAGAAGACGAGAGGACGAGTGAAATCAGAAGGGCGGGAGGCTGCGCTATGCAGCTGCCCGCCCTTTGTTGTTGCTGTCACTCGTCTTCCCGTCTTCCCGTCTTCCCGTCTTCTGTTGTTCCCGCCCTCTACCTCGCCATCACGCGGCGAGGGATGATCGGCGCCGCGTGCACATCGCCCACGATGCGCGCCTGCTCGCCCGCGTGCGACGAGGCGTATCCCTCCGCCGGGCTGGCCCGCTCGGGGCGACCGATGTACCGGATGATGAGCGCGTTGCCGGCCGAGGCACGCAGGCGCGGCGCCACGTAGCTCCACGCCCCCATGTTCTTCGGCTCCTCCTGCGCCCACACGATCTCGGCGATGTTGGGATACAGGTCCACCACGCGCGAGACCTCCTCGTGCGGCCACGGATAGAGCTGCTCCACGCGCACCACCGCCAGGTGCGACGGATGATCCTTGGCCACCAGCTCGTAGTACAACTTCCCCGTGCAGAAGACGAGGCGCGTCACGTCCTCGCGGCTCACCACCTGCGGGTCGTCGAGCACCGGCATGAACCGCCCGTGCACGAGGTCCTCCAGGCGTGACGACGCAGCCGCCAGGCGCAACATGCTCTTGGGCTGCATGAGCACGAGCGGACGCTTGATGGGGATGCGCGACTGGCGCCGCAGCACGTGGAAGTACTGCGCCGGCGTCGACGGATAGGCCACGCGCATGTTCCCCTCGGCACAGAGCTGCAGGAACCGCTCGAGGCGCGCCGAGGAGTGCTCCGGCCCCTGCCCTTCATAGCCGTGCGGCAGGAGGAGGGTGACCCCCGAGTCCTGTCCCCACTTGGCACGGTCGGCCGCGATGAACTGGTCGATCATCGGCTGCGCCATGTTGGCAAAGTCGCCGAACTGCGCTTCCCACAGCACCAGCGCGTCGGGCTCCGCGGTCGCGAACCCATACTCGAAGCCCAGTACCCCGAGCTCGTTGAGCGGGGAGTTGTAGATCTCGAAGCGCCCGGTGGCGTTGGGAATGTGCTGCAGCGGGGCGTACTTCCCACCGGTGTTCACGTCGTTGAGCACGGCGTGACGATGCGTGAACGTCCCGCGCTCGGCATCCTGCCCCGTCAGGCGGACGTGCACCCCCTCGGCCACCAGCGACCCGAAGGCGAGCGCCTCGGCGTGCCCCCAGTCGATGCCGCCCGCCGAGCCTAACGCCTCGCGCCGGCGCTCGAGCTGCTTGGCCAGGCGCGGGTGCGGCGTGAAGTCCGGCGGCCAGGTGAGCAGCCGCTCGTTGAGCGCGATGAGCGACTCGGCACGCACGTTCGTCTCGATGGCCGGGAGCGACGACGGCGTGGGGCGCAGCGGCTCCTGCTCGTCGTGGTCGAGGTCGACCGACCGGCGCGACTCGGCCAGGAGGCCATCGAAGCGGTCTTGCAGCTGCTTATCGAGTTCCTCCACCTGCTCGGCCGACACCACTCCCTCGGCGACGAGGCGCTTGGCCCACACCTGGCGTGCCGTGGGGTGCTGCCGGACGCGCGCGTAGAGCGCCGGCTGCGTGTACGTCGGCTCGTCGCCCTCGTTGTGCCCCCAGCGACGGTAGCCCACGAGGTCGATCAGGAAGTCCTTGCCGAAGGCCGCGCGATACATGATCCCCAGCCGCACGGCCGCCACGCACGCCTCGGCGTCGTCGGCGTTGACGTGGACGATGGGGATCTCGAACCCCTTGGCCAGGTCGCTCGCGTACCACGTCGAGCGCGAGTCCGACGGGTTGGTCGTGAAGCCGACCTGGTTGTTGACGATGATGTGCAGCGTCCCACCCACCCGGTAGCCGGTGAGCTTGGACATGTTGAGCGTCTCGGCCACGATCCCTTCGCCGGGGAAGGCGGCGTCGCCGTGGATGGCGATGGACAGGACCGACTGCTCGGCGCCGCCTAACGCCGCGACGCGCGCGCGCGCCACCCCCATCAGCACCGGGTTGACGATCTCGAGGTGACTCGGGTTGGGGACGAGCATCACCGCGACGGTGCGCCCATCGGTGAACCGCTTCGCCGTGATCGCGCCCAGGTGGTACTTCACGTCACCCGTTTCGCTGCTCCCGTGCTCGGCGTGCTTGCCGTCGAACTCGTTGAAGATGGTTCCGTACGGCTTGTCGAGGATGTGCGCGAGCACGTTCACGCGCCCGCGGTGCGCCATCCCGATCACCACCTCCTGCGTCCCGCGCCTCGACGACTCGTCGATCGCGGCATCGAGCATCGGGACCATCGCATCGGTCCCCTCGATGCTGAAGCGCTTCATGTTGACCCAGGCGCGGGCGATGAAGCGCTCGAGCCCGTCCACCTCGGTCAGGCGCGCCAGCGTCGCCTGCTTCTCCTCGGGCGTCATCGCCAGGCGCAACTCATCGTGCTCGAGGACGCGGCGGAACCACTCGCGCTCCCCCTCTTCCTCGAGATGCCCGAGCTCGATGGCCAGGCGCGAGGAGTAGATGTCGCGCAGGCGCGACGCGGCGTCGGCCGCCGTCTCGCCCGGCATCCCCAGCGCCGCAGCCGGCACCTCCGCCAGGTCGGACTCGACGATGCCGTGGAACGTCGGCGACAGCTCGGCGGCCCCCGCCGGCGCGGTGCCTAACGGGTCGAGGTGCACGGCCAGGTGGCCGTACTGCCGCACCGCCTGGGCCAGCGCCGCCGCCCCGGCCACCTTGCGCAGGAAGGCGGGGTCCGCCGTCCCGTAGGACGCCAGCGGCGCCGCCGGCACCGCCACGTCCGCCGCTCCGCCCCCGCCGAGGGCCTCCGCCATGCGGAAGAACTGCCGCCACGAAGCCTCCACCGACGCCGGATCGCGCCGGTAGGATTCAAAGACTTCGGCGATGAACGCGTCGTTGTAGACGCCGGTGATGGGGTCGCTTGACATGTCCCGGAATTTAACGCGGAGAACGCGACGAGGCACCGATGCAAAGCCCCAAGGCAAGGCACCGCTGATCTGCTATGACAACCCGGGGACCTCGCCCACGGCGAACGAGACGGCGATCCCCCCATTACTGGTCTTCAGCGCATCGCGGAGCTCGAGCCCCAACTGCCCCGTGAGGCGGCGGTCCGCCGAGACCACCGCGACACGCCAGCCCGGGAACGCGGTCCGCAGCACGGCGCCTGTCCGGGCGTAGAGGTTGCGCAGCTCTCCAGTGACGCCGACGCGCACCCCATATGGGGGGTTCGTCACGATCGCCCCGCGACGCTCCCCTCCATCGGCCGGGCCCTCGCTCGACGCACGCCACTCCGGAGCGACGAGGTGCGAGACGGCACGCACCACGAACGTCAGGTCGCTGGCCACCCCGGCACGCTCGGCGTTGGCGCGGGCCGCATCGATGGCGCCGGCGTCCCGATCGGAGGCGACGATCGGCGCGCCCGCCGACGGGAGTTCGCGCTCACGCGCCTCGTCTCGCACCCGCGCCAGGATCGCCGGCTCCACGTCAGGCCAGTGCTCGAGCGCGAAGCCCCGCCCGCGCCCCGGCGCCATGCGACGGGCCAGCATGGCCCCCTCGATGGCCAGCGTCCCCGATCCGCAGAACGGGTCGACGAGCGGTGTCCCGGGCGCCCATCCCGACGCCAGGAGGAGCGCGGCGCCTAACGTCTCGCGGAGCGGCGCCTTTCCCGACGCCAGCCGGTAGCCGCGCTGGTGCAGGAGCGCGCCGGAGCTGTCGAGCGAGAGCGTGCAGCGATCGTTGAGGAGGCGCACCACCAGCAGCTGGCGACCGTCGTCGTTAGGCTCGTCCCCCCCGGCCGTCGCCGTTTCCGCGCCGCCGACCTCCACACGCCCCACCAGCGGGGCCAGCACCCCGGCCACCCGCTCGGCCACTGCGCCGGAGTGATACAACCGCGACTTGCGACACGTCACCCGCAGCGTCACCTCGCGCCCGGGGGCGATCCAGCGCCCCCAGTCGATGCGCGCCGTCCGCTTCTCGAGTTCGTGGAACGTCGCCGCACGAAACTCGTCGACCCGCACCAGGACCCGCGTCGCCGTGCGCAGCTGCAGGTTGGCCAGGCAGAGCGCACGCAGGTCGCCCTCGAAGGGGACGCCGGCCGGCTCCACGACTCCCACGGACAGCCCCATCCGCGCCAACTCGCCGGCAGCGAGGTCGGCGAGCCCAGGTGCCGTGACGGCAAAAGCGGAAAACCGTGGCGTGGCGCGTCCCGTGATCACGGGACGCAAGCTAATGCACGGCGCTCGCTACCTCGTGCGCTGGATGCGAAGCTGGCGCCGCAGTTCGCCCCACCAATCGTGCACCACCACGACCGAGGGGCCGCTCCCGGCCTCACGCATCGCGATCACGCGCGTCCCGGCCGTCGCGGCCTCGAGGTCCGAGAGATTGCCGATCCCCGGACCATCCGCCGCCACCACGGTGCGCGACCGCACGACCACGCTGCGCCCCGGGGCGAGCGTCGCCTCCAACACCGCGTTGCCGTTGCGATAGTACAGGCGCGACCCGTCCCCCGACCACACCGGCTGCGTCCCGCCATCGGTCGAGATCTGCACCGCCCCCCCAGGCCCCGGAAAATCGCGCACATACACCTGCATCTGACCGCTCTCGTCCGACGCATACGCGATACGCTGGCCATCCGACGAGAAGCGCACCGCGATGGGCGCGCCGTTGCTGGCCATCAGTTGCGTCGCGGTCGTGTCGCCACTGGTCGCGGCGTAGTACACCCCGCCGGTCGTCGCCGCGCTCGTCGGCGGACGGCCGAAGACGACCCAGCGCCCGTCTGGGGAGACGACACCCGCGCCGAGCATGCCGCGTCGGGCGGTGATGCGCGTCGCGGGAGCGCTCGCATCGGCGGGACGTCGCCAGATCACGACCGAATCGCGTCCCCCAGTGGAGTACACCAGCGCACCACCGTCCCGCGTCCACGACGGCGAGAAGAAGCGCGGCGCGTTCGCCAGGATCGTCGCCGATCCGCCGGCAAGGTCGTACACGCGCAGTTCCTCTCCCGCCGCCCCCGTCACCACCGCCGCGAGATGGCGTCCGTCGGGCGACAGGCGCGGGTGGCTGTACGCACCGGCCCGTAGCCCAATCGGGGTGACCTCCCCGCCCATGCCGACTTCGACAATCTCGCGATCGCGCGAGCCGCGCAGGTACAACAGCGTGCCGCTCGAGGAGAGCGTCGCCCGCACCGCGTTGGCCGGGCCGCTCATCACGCCGTCGAGCACGGGGGCGGCCTCTCCCGCCACCGCGGTCATCCCCTCGTTGAGCGGCACGGCCATCAGTCGCCCCGACGAGGCACCGTAGATCAGCTCTCCTTCGATCATCCCGATCGGGAAGCCCCCGGCGATCGTGAGCGGCGTCGACACGCCGGTCGACACGTTCCCCACGACGAGATGCGCGCTCTCCAGCGAGTCGCGCCCCCACTCGGCGTAGGCGATGATGTCATTGCCTAACGCGCGCGGCCACCCGCGCGTGACCCCGGTCGTCGCCGTCGAGGCAAAGAGCGGCGCCGGCGTCCCCCCGGTCGCCGGAACCGAATAGAGCGCCCCCCCCATCGACAGCACGACACGGTCGGAGTGAACCCAGGTCAGGCCGAGCACCATGCGCAGGTTGCTGGCAAGCGTCGACGCGGTGCCGCCGGCGATCGGGATCTTGCGCAGCTCGGTCCGCGTCGTGAAGGCCAACCAGCGCCCATCCTCGGAGAAGGCGGCGTGCATCGCCCCCTCGGTCCCGGCGATCGGCTGCGGGTCGAGTTGGTCCATCGCACGCAGGTAGAGCACCGCCTCGTTCCCCCGACGCCCGGCATAGACGATCTGCCGCCCGTTGGGGGAGATGGCGAAGGTCGCACCGAAGCCGTCGACCGGCCCCTCGCCCACGGGGAAGTCGAGGGTGAAGCGCACCGGCGTGTGCACCGCCTCCACGGGGCGCGCGCGGTAGAGCGAGGCCGCGGTCACGGTGGCGACCAGCGCCAGGGCGCCTAACGCCAACACCAGCGGATCGCGCCAGCGCACGGTCGCCGGGGCCGCATCGCGCGGCGCCCCTGCGGGGACCGCATGGGCGAACGCCCCGCGCCCCTGGAGCGCCTCCGCGAACTCCTGCACCGAGGCGAATCGGTCGGCGGGGATCTTGGCCAGGGCGCGCTCGACCGCGGCCGCCACGTGCGGGGGGACGCTCTCCCGCGCGAGGCGCACCGCTCGCGGGCGCTCCGTCACGACGCGTGCGATGATCGCCTGCGCCGTACTCCCCGTATGCGGCGGCTCACCCGTGAGCATCTCGTACAGCACGGCGGCCAGCGAATACAGGTCGGAGCGCGCGTCGACCACACGATCGGCGGTCGCCTGCTCGGGCGACATGTACTGCGGCGTACCTAACGAGAGCCCCGTCTGCGTGACGCGCGCCCCGCCCGCATTGGAGACGGCGAGCGCGATGCCGAAGTCGGCCAGCAGGGGCTGCCCTTCCTGAAGCAGGATGTTGTCGGGCTTGAGGTCACGATGAATGACCCCTTGCTTGTGGGCGTGCTGCAGGGCACTGGCCACCCCGATCGCCAGCCGCACCGCCTCCTCCACCGGCAGCTGGCGCTCGCGCTCCAGGCGCACGCGCAACGACTCCCCTTCGATATACGGCGTGACGTAGAACAGGATCCCATCGACCTCGCCGCTGTCGAACAGCGGGAGAATGTTGGGATGCTGCAGGTTGGCGGTGACCCGAATCTCGGCGAGGAATCGCTCGGCGCCGAGCAATGCCCCCAGCTCGCGGTCCAGCACCTTGAGCGCCACCCAGCGCGAGTGCCGAAGGTCACGGGCGCGATACACCGTCGCCATGCCGCCGCGCCCGATGAGGCGATCGACTTCGTAGCGATCCACCAGCACGCGACGCAGCAGCGCCTCGAGTTCCCCCGACGGACGTGCCGCACCACCACCGGTCGTCTCCAGCGGCGTCTGCACCGTTCCGTTGCCGGGCAACCGCCCGCGCTCTCCTGTCGATTCGTTCACCAGTCGCTCTCCTCGCTTCGTACCCGCCGCGGCGTCGGCTCGCCCCGTCAAGGTAGACACCGCTTCAACCCAATTGTTACTGGCAGGCACGCGATGGCTCGGCTCTCCCTGCCGGCGACGCCGAGTCGCATATTCTTCGCACACGTCGCACTCCACCCTCCCCCGCATGCGAGCGCCCGTCATGTCCTCCAATCGTCGTGAGTTCCTGCGTACCACCGCGATCGCTGGGGGGGCTCTCGGGCTCGGCCTCGGCCGTCCCTCGCCGGTGGGGGCGCAGCCCTCGACGGAGCCCGCGCCGAACTCCGGGGCGACCGCCACCCGCGCCCCGCGCCCGCTGCGCATCCTCATCCTAGGAGGGACCGGCTTCATCGGCCCTCATCAGGTGCGGTATGCCCAGGAGCGTGGCCACACCGTGACCCTCTTCAACCGCGGCAAGACCAACCCGGGGCTCTTCCCCAACGTCGAGAAGCTGCAAGGCGACCGGGCCGTGGGCGACTACTCGGCGCTCAAGGGACGCGAATGGGACGTGGTGATCGACAATCCCACCACGCTCCCCCGATGGGTGCGGCAGGCCGCCGAGGTGCTGAAGGGACACGCCAAGCAGTTCGTCTTCGTCTCGACGATCTCCGTCTACGACAAGAACGACACCCCGGGGGCCGATGAAACGGCGGCGGTCGGAACGACGACGGAACCGGAGAGCGAGGATGCGCGCCGACTCTACGGACCGCTCAAGGCGCTGGCGGAGGGCGAGGCCCGCAAGGCCTTCGGCGAACGCGCCACGATCATCCGCCCCGGACTCATCGTGGGCCCCGGCGACCTCTCCGATCGCTTCACCTACTGGCCGGTGCGGCTGCAACGCGGGGGCGAGGTCATGGCCCCGGGCACACCGAGCGACCCGTCGCAGATCATCGATGCGCGCGACCTGTCGGAGTTCATCATTCGGTGCTGCGAGAACGAGACGTACGGCACGCTCAACTGCACCGGGCCGCGCTCGCCGCTCACGATTGCCGAGATGCTGGGCGGGATCCGCGCGGCGATGGTCACCGACGCGTACCTGACGTTTGTCCCCGCCGACTTCCTCGCCGAGCACAAGGTGCGTCCGTGGAGCGACATGCCGGTCTGGATCCCGCCGATGGGTGAGACCGCCGGCTTCATGAAGCGCAGCATCGACCGCGCACTCAAGGCGGGGCTCACCTTCCGCCCGCTCGCCGATACCGTGCGCGACACGCTGGAGTTCTACCACCAGCAGTCGCCCGAGCGGCAGGCGCAGCTCCGCGCGGGGATGGACCCGGCGCGCGAGAAGGAAGTGCTCGCGCTGTGGCACGCCCGCAAGACGTCCTGACGCCCCCACTGGACCACCATGTTGTTCGACGCCATCAAGTCGCTGCTCGGCGCCTCGCGCCCCGGGACACCGAATGCCGGCCCCACCTCCGCGGATGACGAGGGAGAAGCGGCGCGCCCGGTCGACCAGGTGCACCTGGCGGCCTGCGTCCTCCTGCTCGACGTGGCCTACGCCGACGGCACCTTCACCGACGACGAGCGCGCCCACCTGGAGGCGACGATGGGCCGGCACTTCGCGCTCTCCAACGAGGAAGTGCAACTGCTCATTGCCACGGCCGAGCGCGAACGGGCGCAAGCCATCGATCATTTCCGCTACACGCATGTCCTGCAGCAGCAGTTCGACATTGGGCAGAAGATGGTGCTCGCCGAGGTGATGTGGGGGCTGGTGCTCGCCGACGGCTCGGTGGACGAGCACGAGCACTACCTCACGCGAAAGATCTCGAACCTGCTCGAGCTCGAGCCGGGGTACCTGTCGACGGCGAAGGCGAGGGCGTCGGAAGGGCAGCAGGGGGGACGACGGGACGGCGGGCAAACGGCGTAAGGCACCCGGGCTCCCTGCAGCACGCGCCGGCGACGAGTCGCCGGCGTTTTTCATGTGGGGCATGCGGATGGGCGGGCGCTCCCCTTGACACACAAGGGGAGCGGGAGCACTTTCCCTTGCGAGACAAGGGGAACGAGCGCAGCACGGCGCGCGTTCGATCGACATCACGCCCAACGCGACCATGGCTTCCGACGCCGACCTCCTGCGCAGCACCCTCGACCTGCTCGTCCTGAAGTCGCTCACCTGGGGGCCGCGCCACGGGTATGGCGTGGCCGAGTGGGTACACCAGTCGACGGGCGGGCACCTGCTCATCGAAGAAGGAACGCTCTACCCTGCCCTTCACCGCCTCGAGGCGCGCGGGTGGATCGAGCCGGAGTGGGGTGTCTCGGAGAACAACCGCCGCGCCAAGTTTTACCGGCTGGCCCCCAAGGGGCGCAGCGCGCTGCGTGCCGAGGTGAGCACGTGGGAGCGCTATGTGGCTGCGGTGGCGCGCGCGCTCGCCCAGACGACGCCGGTGCCCGCCTGATGGGGTGGCGTTTTCAGCTGCCCAGCAGCAAGCGCCAGTTGGCCCGCGAGCTGGACGAGGAGATGGCGTTGCACCTGGAACTTCGTGCACAGGCTCTCGCGCAGCGCGGCCTGGCGCCGCACGCGGCTCGCCTCGAGGCCGAGCGCCTCTTCGGCGACGTCTCCACCGTCCGGGCGGACTGCCTGGCGATCGACGAGGCACACCACACGACACGCTCGCGCTGGAATGCAGTGACGGACTTCGCGCACGACGTGCGCTACGCCACGCGCGCCCTGCTGCGCGACCGCGCCTTCACGCTCCTGGTCTGCGGGATCTTCGCCTTGGGGATCGGGGCGGCGACCGCGCTGTTCTCCGTCTACGACGCCGTCGTGCTGCGCCCGCTCGATGTGCCGGCGCCGGGGCGCGTGATGTGGGCGACGATGGTCGATGCGGACGACAACGACGGCGTGAGTCCCGCCCTCTGGTTCGCCTGGAGTGAGCGCGCGAAGAGCTTCTCCTCGCTGTCGCGCGTGCGCACGACGGCGACGACGCTCACCGGGCTCGGGACCCCGTCCCGCGTCGAGGGACTCCTGGTGAGCGAAGGCTTCTTCTCCACCCTCGACCTCCCCGCGTCGCGGGGCCGGCGCCTCGATGCGCGCGACTTCGCCGACGGCGCTGCACCGGTCGTCGTGATCGGGACCTCGCTCTGGCGACAACAGTTCGGCAGCGACCCGGCGATCGTGGGGCGCTCGATCACGCTCGACGGCGAGACGCGCACCGTCGTGGGGGTCCTCCCCCCATCGGCCGAGGTGCTGGGATCGGCGAGCGCCTTCTGGCTCCCCGAGCGTCTTTCCGACGGACTGCGCACGAACCTCACCCCGTTCCTCTCCGTGGTGGGGCGACTGCGCGACGGGACGACCGTCGCCGCGGCCCAAGCCGAACTGCAGGCGATCCTCACGGCGCTCGACACACGGCCCGATCGCGCGGCGCGCCCGGTGCGCGCGCGCGTAGTACCGCTCGTGGACTATCTCACCGCCCCTTTCCGCGACCGAGTCCTCCTCCTCTTCGTCGCCGTCCTGTGCCTCTTGCTCATCGGCGCGGTGAACGTGGCGAATCTCCTGATGGCGCGGGGTGCCGGACGGGCCCGCGAGATGGCGCTGCGTGCGTCGCTCGGCGCCTCGCGCGGACGCCTCGTGCGCCAGCTCTTCACGGAACACGTGCTGCTGTCGATGGTTGGAGGGCTCGCGGGGGTCGGGGTGGGCGTCTGGCTGATGCGCGGACTGGTCGCCGTGCTCCCCGAGGACCTGCCTCGGGTGAGTCGTACGCAGCTCAGCGGCACGTCGGTGGCCGTTGCCGTCGCCCTCACGATGGTCGCCGCGCTCGTGGCCGGACTCCTCCCCGCCTGGCGCACCGCGGCGGTCGACCTGCGCAGCGCGCTGCAGGATGGTGGACGCGGGGCGACCGCCGGCGCCGCGCACGACCGGCTCCGTCGGGCCTTCGTGGTTGCCGAGATGGCGATGACGGTCGTGTTGCTCGTGGCGGCGGGGCTCCTCCTGCGCAGCGCGCGCGCGCTGGGGGGTGTTGCACCAGGCTTCGCCGTCGACAGCGTCGTCACGGCGCGCTACGCACTCCCCTCGTCCGCGTATCCGGGCCCCGCCGAGGTGCAGGGGGGGCACGCACGCCTGCTCGCCGCCGCGCGTGAACAGCTGGGGGAGCGGGTCGCGCTCTCGTCCAAGATCCCCCTGGACGGCAACAGCGGCGGTGGGAGCGGCTTCGTGGTGTACGGCAATGCCACGGGGCGCCAGGACGACGTGAATGCCGCATTGCGCCTGACGACACCTGGCTACGTGGAGACCATGGGGCTCGCCCTCGCGCGGGGACGCGACTTCACCGCGGCCGACGGCGCCAGTGCCGCACGCGTCGTCATCATCAGCGAGGGACTCGCCCGGCGGCTGGGGCTGGGCGATGACGCGCTCGGAAGATTCATCGCCGGGACATCGTCTCCCTTTCGCGACAGTACGGGGACGCCGTACCCCTGGCGCGTCGTGGGGGTGGTGCGAGACCCGCGGGATTGGGGGCTCCGCAACGATCCGCAGCCGCAGCTCTTCATGCCGCTCGCGCAGACCCCCGCGGAGATGTGGGAGTGGAGCGGGCGCGAGGTGCACCTTGTGGCGCGCTCGTCGCAGCCCGTGGCCGTCGTGCGGAGCTCGCTCGCCGCGGCGGTGAATCGCGTCGACCCGACGCTGGCGCTCTACGACGTGCAGACCATGCAACAGCGCCTCACTGCCTCGCTCGCCCTCGAACGCGCCAACACCATCCTGCTTGGCGCGTTAGGCGTCGCGGCGCTGGTGCTGGCGCTGACGGGACTCTACGGCGTGGTGAGCTACGGCGTGCAGCAGCGCGGGGCCGAGTTCGGCGTGCGCCTCGCGCTGGGCGCGACGCCGCGCGACCTCGTACTGCTGGTGGCCCGCTGGAGCGGACGGTTGGCCGCGGCCGGGCTGGCCGTCGGGATCCCCCTCGCGCTGGCGGCGTCGTGGACGCTGCGCGGGCTCCTGTTCGGGGTCGGGAGCGCCGATGTGATCACGCTGGCCGCCGCATCGCTGCTCGTCGCGCTCGTGGCGGGGGCCAGCGCGCTCATTCCAGCGCGCCGCGCGGCGCGCACGTCGCCTAACAGCGTGCTCCGCGCGTAGCGGCGTCGCCGCTCACTGGCCATCATCGAGCGCACCGTGAATTCGCGGATGCGCCATTCCCCGATGAGTGGAGGAAGGCGCCAACCCCGGCGTGCCCCGAACGCGGGAGCAGCCACGGCACGCCGGCACGTTGCGCGTAGCTGTCGCTCCGGCTCTCCCACTCGACCTCAGGATCGAGACGCTCGAGGATCGCGGGGACGTCGCCACGCGCAAACCACCTGGACGGACTGCGGCGCAGTGCTGGACGGTGAGGAGGTCATGACGGGGGAGCGTTGGGGTCGACTGGCTGGCGTGCCGCGCTGGATGCGACGCGCGCCGGGTTCGATCGGATTGGCTCCGGCGCGAGTTGCGGTGCAGTTTGGGAGCGTCTCCCACACCGCATCCGGTCATGCCGCTCTCGCGTCGTTCGTTCGTCGCCACCGCCGCCACGCTCGCGGCTGGCGCTGCCAGCGCCCCTACCGTGCGTGCGCTGTAGCACGCCACGCATGCCCCCTCCGTGGACGACCCACTCGGCGTGCGCGCCGACTTCCCCGCGGTGCGCGAAGCGCTCTACCTCAATTCCGCCTACATCACGCCGGTCCCGACGTCGGTCGTCGCCGCTGGACGCGACTTCATCGAGCGCAAGTCGACGCGACCGATTTCGCTGGGTGAGATGCTGGCGCAGACCGACGTCGTGCGCAGTCAGTTCGCCCGGCTCGTCAACGCCTCGAGCGACGAGATCGGCTTCCTCTTTGCCACCAGCGAAGGAGAGAACATCGTCGCCAATGCGCTCGACCTGAAAGCGGGCGACAACGTCGTGATCGATGCGCTGCACTACGAGACCGAATTCGTGCTGTACGGCCACCTGCGAGACACGCGTGGGGTGGAGCTGCGCGTGGCCCCGCATCGCGACGGCGCGGTACAGCTACGCGACGTGGAACGGCTCGTGGACCGTCGCACCAGACTCCTCTCGGTCGCCTGGGTCTCCCACCAGAACGGCTTTCGGCACGAGATGCGTCCGCTGGCCGACCTCGCGCATGCCCACGGCGCGCTCTTCTACACCGACGCCATCCAGGCCGCCGGGATGATCCCGATCGACGTGCGTGCCGCCGGCGTCGACTTCCTGTGCTGCGGGACGTACAAGTGGGTCCTCGGCGGTTTTGGCGTCGCCCCCTTCTTCATCCGGCGCGAACTGCTCGATCGCATTCGCCTCGATCGCTTCGGCGCGCTGCACGTGGCGAAGGAACTTCCTAACGATCGCTTCGAATTGCACGCGACCGCCAAGCGCTTCGACTACGCGACCCTCCCCTTTGCCGAGGTCTACCAGTTGGGCGCGGGACTGCAGTACGTCGAGCGGGTTGGCGTGTCGCGCATCGAGCAGCACACGGTCGCGCTCGCGCACGCCCTGCGCGCCGGGCTCGTGGCGCAAGGCTATCGCCTCTTCACCCCCGAGGGGACGCGCAGCTCGATCGTGACCTACTACATCGACCGCGATCCCGCCGAGGTGAAGCGCGCGTTCGAGCAGGCGAACGTGGCCGTGAGCGTGCGCGACACCAAGCGGCAGGTGCGCGTGTCGCCCGCGCTGTTCAACACGCGGGCCGAAATCGACCGCTTCCTCGACGTGACCAGGACGCTGCGGTGAGCTCCGCGGTTCGCGTGCACCGCCTCTCCTCGCCGTTAGGCGACTGGGAGCTCGCCCTCGGCGAGCCCTCGGCGGCGCTGCGTCCGTACATCCAGGGGATGTACACGGGGTCGACGGAGCGGCTTCCCGGTACGCTGACACGCCTCGAAGTCCCGCACCCGGGGGTCGTCTGCATCTTCAATTTCGGCACGCCCTATCGGGTGACCGACCCACGCGACGGTCGATCGGGGGAGTGGCTGGGGAGCTTCGTCGCCGGGCTGTACGACTCGTACGTGCACGTCGATGCGCGCGGCACGTCGCAATGCGTGCAGTGCAACCTGACCCCGTTAGGCGCGCTTCGCCTGCTCGGCCTTCCACTGGAGCACGTCACCAACCAGTCGGTGCCGATGCACGACGTGCTCGGCGCCATGGGAGGGGACATCGCCGAGCGCATGGCGGCTACCGACTCGTGGGAGGGGCGCTTCGCGCTCCTGGAGGAGGCGTGGCGAGCGCGGCTTTCGCGCGCCCCCGACGTCCCACCGCTCGTGCAGGTTGCCTGGCATGCCCTGGCGCGCACCCACGGCAACGTGGAGGTCGCGCGCATCGCGCACGCGATCGGCTGCTCGCGCAAGCGCCTGACGACGCAGTTCCGGACGCACGTCGGGCTCCCGCCCAAGGCGCTGGCCCGCATCCTTCGCTTTCATCGCGTCATCGAATGCCTCGTGGCGAGCGAAGGGAGGCGGCTCTCCGAGATCGCGCACGCCTGCGGCTACTACGATCACGCGCACCTCGACCGTGACTTTCGCGACCTCGCCGGCCTGTCGCCATCGACGTACTTCGCGATGCGCCACCCGACCTTCGGCGCCGTCGTCACCGCCTCGGACGCGCACTGACCGAATCGCGGGCGGCGCGCGGCGCCGTCCCATTTGTACAAGACGGCGGACGATCGTCGCCCTATCGTGCGGGAGCCTCGAGTCCCACAACCCCAGAGCCAGCACATGCCGAACGATTCTGCCGCCCCTGCCCTGTACCCCTCGCTCTTCTATCAGAACGCCCCCGCGATGATCGACTGGCTGGAGCGCGCCTTCGGCTTCCAGCGCCGACTCGTCGTGCCTGGCGACGACGGCGCGATTCGGCATTCCGAACTCACGCTCGGCCAGTCGGTGGTGATGGTGTGCTCGCCGCGTCCCGAGCTTTCCTGGAAGAGCCCCAAGGCGCTCGGGGCGACGCACGCCGGACTCTGCGTGTACGTGAGCGACCCCGATGCGCACTACGCGCGCGCCGTCGCCGCGGGGGCCGAGGTGCTCTTTCCGCTCAAGGACTCGAGCTACGGATCACGTGACTACACCGCGCGCGACCCTGAGGGGGTGAGCTGGACCTTCGGTACCTACATCCCGGGAGCGTACTGGGCCGGACGCGAAGGCGCCTGATCCCGCTGACACACCGGGCGTGGTGATCGTCGCACCGCGCGCGCCTTCCAACGTTCGCTGCGCTCCAGCACGTATGTCTCGAGGGTCGGCGACGCGCGGTGCGACGCCTGCACGTTTGGCTCGCCGACACTCCAACGTTGGCCCGGGCAATGGCAATCCGCCCTGCGAGTGGCGACCTTCCAGTATCTCGCGCCGGCGTTTCCGGCGCCCCGCGCCAGTTTGCATGGCGCACCGCGCCGGCCCGGCCCGCGCGACGACCGCCCTGCCATCAAGGACTTCACGTGACGTTTGCATCGCTTGCCCTGCATCCCAGCCTGCTGCGCGGGCTCAAGGAGCTTGGCTTCACTCGCCCGACCCCGATCCAGAACGACGCGATCCCGCACGCCATCGAGGGGCGCGACCTCCTCGCGTGCGCGGCGACCGGGAGCGGAAAGACCGCCGCCTTCCTGTTACCGATCCTGCATCGCCTCATCGAACGTCCCCGCGGCACGACGCGCGCGCTGGTCCTCACCCCCACGCGCGAGTTGGCGGCGCAGATCCTCGAGGACCTCAACGACCTCTCCGTGCACACGCCCATCACCGCCGCGGCGATCTACGGGGGCGTGGGGATGGGACCGCAGGAGCATGCCCTGCGCAGTGGCGTCGACGTCATCGTCGCGACCCCGGGGCGCCTGCTCGACCACCTCAAGCAGTCGTACGCCAGTCTCGCCCATATCGAGCACCTCGTCCTCGACGAAGCGGACCGGATGCTCGACATGGGCTTCCTGCCGGATATCCGGCGGATCCTCAAACAGCTCCCGACCAAGCGTCAGACGCTGTTCTTCAGCGCCACCATGCCGGGACCCATCGGCCAGCTCGCGCACGAGATGCTGCGCAATCCGGCGACGATCAACCTCGAGCGCAAGGCGGCCCCCGCGGTGGGGATCACGCAGGCGGTCTACCCCGTCTCGCAGGACCTCAAGTCGTCGCTCCTGTTGCAGCTGCTGGTCCGGGGCGAGATGCAGGAGGTGCTGGTCTTCACGCGCACCAAGCATCGCGCCGACCGCCTGCAGAAGTTCCTCGCCAAGCATGACATCGCGGCCGAGCGCATCCACGGCAACCGCTCGCAGCCGCAACGCACCGAGGCGCTGGCCGGCTTCAAGAGCGGGAAGTATCGCGTCCTGGTGGCCACCGACATCGCCGCCCGCGGAATCGACGTCGAGGAACTCGGGCACGTGGTGAACTTCGACGTCCCCATGGCGCCGGAGGACTACATCCACCGTGTGGGGCGCACGGGGCGCGCGCAGGCCACGGGCGATGCCTTCACCTTCGTCTCGCCCGAAGAAGAGGCCGACCTGGCCGACATCGAGCGCAAGCTCTCCCGCCGGCTGCAACGTGTGATCCTTCCCGACTTCGACTACACGGCCCGCGTGGCCGAGCGCCTCGAGGTCTCGCAGGCCGAGCGGACCGCCAAGTGGCGCGAGCAGAAGGCCAAGGAGCGCGAGAACGCGAAAGCCAAGGCCGAGCGCAAGCTGCGCGCCGAGGCCGAGGAGCGCGCGCGTCGCGACGGCAGGTCGCAGCGTGACGCGGACCCGCGTCGCCGGCAGGAGGAGCGCGGTGGGGCGGGGCGCTCCAGCGGCGCGCCGCGCGGCGCATCCACATCGTCGGGACGCGGTGCGGGCTCAGCGTCTGGTGCGGCGGGCGGCGGGTCGAGCGGTGGGAGCGCACGCCCGTCGGGGCGTCCCTCGGGGCGTCCGGCTGGCCCTCGCCGAGGACCGGCCAAGGGACCCGGGAGCGGCCCGCGACAGGGTGGGGGCGAGCGTGGGGGCGGCGGTCGTCCTCGCTAGGGGCCGGACGCGCGTCGGAGCACCGTCCGCACCGCGCATGCGAGGCGCGATGGGCGTGCTACTCGTGGTCACCGCAGCGTGCGGCGGCGACCACGCCTCACCCACGGCGACACCGGCCGCGCCGCTCCCCCCGCTCACCGTCCTCCTCGATTCCATTCGCCTGACAAGCGACCTGCCGGCGTTAGGCGCGGCGATCGTGACCAGCGGTGGCGTCGCGCAGCTCGAGGTCGTAGGCGTCCGGCGCTATGGCGGACGGAGCTATGCCACTCGCGACGATCGATGGCATCTCGGCTCCACGCTGAAGCACCAGGTCGCCGTCCTCGTGGCCAGGCTCGTCGCCGACGGCACGCTTTCCTGGTCCACGACGCTCCCCCAGTTCTTCCCGGAGCTCGCCGCCACGATGCGCCCCGAGTACCGCGCGGTGACGCTCCGCGACCTGCTGTCGCACACGTCGGCACTCCCGCGGGACTACGTGTCGGGGCTGGGTGACGCGCGCGCGGCCCGCGCGGCGGTGGTGCGGTGGGCGGCGCAGCAGCCTCCCGTCGCGACGCCGGGGACGTACGCGTACAGCAACATCAACTACATGGTGGCCGGTGCCATCGTCGAGCGCGCCCTCGATCAGGACTTCGAGCGGGTGATCGCCGAGCGGCTCTGGGCACCGTTAGGCATGGCGCGCGCGGGGTTCGGCCAGGCGGGGACCGCCGGCGCCGACGACGAACCGCTCGGCCACACCGTGCAGGCGAACGGCGCGCGCGCGACCTACGACGCCGCGACGCCGGGAGCCGACAACCCGGTCGAGTACGGCCCCGCCGGGCGCGCACACATGCCCCTCGCCGACTGGGCCCGTTTCATCTCGGCGCTCCTCGCCGCCGAGCAGGGGCGTGACACGCCGGTCCTGTCGTCGCAGGGGTGGCGCGCGCTCACGGCCCAGCCGTACGTCACCACCGGTAGCGACGGGTATGGCTACGGCATGGTCATCGCCACCCGCACCTGGTCGCTCGGCCGCGCCCTCTTTCACGACGGGACCAATACGCGACACTACGCGCTGGTAGGCGTTGCACCTGGTCGTGACTTCGCCATCCTGATCGTCAGCAACCAGTGGAGCGCCAGCATGGGAGCGACGATGGACCGGATCTTCGGCCGCTTGGTCGACTTCCACTTGCGGGGGCGCTGACGCGCGATGGCATCCTCGCGCGTCCGCGCGACGGCACCATCGCGCTAGAGCGCGGCGGTCACTCCGACCGGATCGCCAACACCGGATCGACCCCCGCCGCCCGCCGCGCGGGAATCCAGATCGCCACGGCCGCGACCGCCGCCAGCACCACCGGGACGACGACGAAGGTCAGCGGATCGATCGCGTTGCCGCCGTACAGCACGCCGCGGATGAGGCGCGCAGCACCGAACGCGGCACCCAGCCCGATCACACCGCCGATCACGACCAACGACAGCCCCTGTCGCATCACCATGCGAACGACCTCGCCGCGGGCCGCACCGATCGCCATCCGGATCCCGATCTCCCGCGTGCGCTGGGCCACGGCGTAGGACATCACCCCGTACATGCCCACTGCCGCCAGGAGCAAGCCGAGCACGCCGAACACACCCAGCGCCGTCCCCGCCAGGCGCGCCGGCATCAGCGCAAAGCCCAGGTGATTGTTCAACGTGCGCACATCGGCCACCGGCATGTTGGCATCGAGCGCCGCCACCTCGGAGCGCAGCTGCGGAATGAACGACACCGGGTCGCCGTCGACCTTGAGGTGCACGGTCATCTCGCTGCGCCACTCCTGGGCCTGCGGGAAGTACATGAAGGCGGTCGGCTCCTCGCCAAGCCGGACGTACTTGCCCGTGGGCACGACCCCCACGACCGTACGGTCGCTCCCACCGACGCGGATGGTGCGACCGACCGCATTCCCCTGCGGGAAGAACCGCTCGACGAAGCGCTGGTTCACGACCACGACGCCAGCCGACAGGCTGTCGTCCCGCGGCTCGAAGCCGCGCCCCTCCACCAGCGAAATGCCCATCGCCTCGAAGTAGCCGGGGGTGGCCATGTTGTAGTTGATCGACATCCCCTCGTCAGGCGCCGGCGTATAGCCGGGGATCTCGACGCCGCGGTCGGAGTTGTTCAGTCCGAGCTGGACCGCGGCCGCCATCGCCACGTGCTTGACGCCGGGCAAGGCGCGCAGCCGATCGCCCAGCACGCGATAGAACTGCTCGGATCGCGCGCGCGAGTACCCCTGCAGCCCGGGATCGACCGTCGCGAGCAGCACACCCTCGCTAGTGAAGCCCTTGTCCACCGTGGTCGCCGACTCGAGGTTGCGCAGGAACAGCCCCGCACAGACGAGCAGCACCAGCGACAGCGCCATCTGCGCCACCACCAGCACGCGACTCAGGCGCGAGCGCGATCCCCCGGCCGGTGCCTCGCCCTTGAGCGACGGAATGAGGGCGGGCCGGGTGGCCTGCAGCGCCGGCACCAGCCCAAACAGGAAGCCGGTGCAGATCGTGACGCCTAACGCGAACAGGAGGACGGGGGCGCTGAGCCGCAGGTCGGGGGAAAAATCGAGGTCCATCGGGAGCGTCACGCGATTGGCGAGCGAGACCGTCCACCACGCCACCACGATCCCGCACGCCCCCGCCACCAGCGCGAAGACGAGGCTCTCGGTCATGAGCTGCCGCACCAGCACGCCGCGCCGGGCGCCGATGCTCAGCCGCACGGCCATCTCGCGCCACCGATCCTGCGCCCGCGCCAGGAACAGGTTGGCGACGTTGACGCAGGCGATGAGGAGCAGCATCAGGACGACCGCCATCACCACGCCGGTCAGCCCCACCTGCGCCGAGCGAAACATGGGATGAATCCCGGCGTCCTTCTGGGGAACCAGGGTGATCCCCGAGCGCTGGTAGAAGCCCGGGAAGTCGACGCGAAGCTCGCCTTCCAGCGCCCGAACCCGCGCGCGCGCCCGCTCCATCGTGACCCCGGGGGCGAGTCGCGCAATCAGGCTGGATGAGTTCTCGTCGCGTTCACGCATCGACTCGGCACCGAGCGGCTCGAGCTGCGCCAGCTGCATCAACGGAACCCACAACTCCGGCGTGATGAGCGGGAGGGTGCCGCGAAACTCGCGCGGGGTCACCCCGATGACGGTGTAGCTCGCGCCGTTGACGATGATCGACTTGCCGACGACGTCGGGGACGCCGCCAAAGCGGCGCTGCCAGGCGGCGTGGCTGATCACCGCGACCGGATGCGCCAGCTCTCCCACGTCCTCCGCGGGAATGAAGACGCGCCCGCGCGCCGCCCCTACGCCGAGCACGCTGAAGTAGTTGGCCGATACCATCTGGGCCATCACCCGCTCCGGCTGACCGTCAGCCGCAACGCTGAGCCGGGTGAACTTCCACAGGGCGACGTCGCTGAAGACCCCCTTCGTGCGCTCCCGCACGTCCTTCCAGTGCGGGATGGAGTTGGAGCCGTACTCCATCGCCGGCCAGCTGCGATAGAGCTGCGCCAACTCATCGGCCTGCCGCACGCCGGGGAGCGGACGCAGCAGCAGCGCATCCACCACGGAAAAGACGGCGGTGTTGAGCCCGATGCCGAGCGCCAGCGTGATGACGGCCAGTGCGGTGAAGACGGGCTTCTTGAGCAGGAGCCGGACCGCGAAGCGCAGGTCGTGCAGGAGGGTCGACATGTCGGTCCGGGCGTGCGAGAGGGAGGTGATCAACGGGGATGCCTCGGGTGGACAGTACGTTAACACCCAAAGGTTTGGTTTCTCCCCAACTCCTGCCCCGCGCCCCATTCCCGTGCCAGGGTGCGAGTGTCCCGCGCCCCCTTCCCACGCCGACCAGCCCGCCCGCTACCCCTGCGGGCGCGGCAGGCCAGCGCTCCCCGCGCGCGGGTCGGTCCCCTCCTTCGGCTCGCCCCGCCAGGCGAGCTCCCACTCGCAGAAGGCGTCGCCGACATGCGCACACCGCACATGCTTCACCCGGGGCATCTCCCCGCCGGCCTGGAGCAACGCCTGCCGGAGCCCCCCGGTCTGGCGCCGACAGAAGAGGGCGTCGCGCGAATCAAAGCCCGAAAGCCGCAGCACCGCCCGCGTCCCCTCCTCCTCCACCACCTCCATGTCGCCGGGCGAATAGAAGAGCCGGAACAGCGACACGCTCTGGGTGAGGAACTCGTGCGGCGAGCGCTTGCGCAGGATCCCGCTGTAGAGCTGCACCCCGGTCGACTCGATCGAGTGCGCCCCGGATCGTTCCATCCACTGCGGGTCGCGCTCGCGCAGCACCGCATCGGCGGCGCGCCAGAGCGCGAGCAGCTCGATGTACGGGAGCTCGGCGGTCGCGTCGGTACTCGTCAGGCGGTCGCGCAGCCCCGGTTCCAGCGCCGAGAGCAGCTGCGCCAGTGCCGCCTCGCCGTGCACCACACGCACGTAGGCGAGCGTCGCCACCACCGTCGCCCCCTTCGTGACCGGCAACTTCGACGGTGCGCTCATCCCTCCCCTCCCGTCGCGCTCGAGGCGAGGGCGACCAGCGCCCCGCGATCCACCTTGCCGGAGCCCAGCCGCGGCAGTTCGGAGAGCACGGTCACTCCCTTGGGAACCTTGTATGCCGCCAGGCGTGCGCGCCCCCAGCGCAGCAACTCGTCAGGCACCACCGCGGCACCACGACGCGCCACGACGAACGCGCGCCCCACTTCGCCCCACTTGGCGTCGCCCACGCCGATCACCGCCACCTCGGCGACCGATGGATGCTCGATCAGCACCGACTCCACCTCGCCGGGATAGACGTTCTCGCCCCCGGAGATGAACATCTCCTTCCGCCGCCCACAGATGCGATAGGCCCCGTCGGCATCGCGCACCGCAAGGTCGCCCGTGCGCAACCAGCCGTCCGAGGTCACCGCCTCGTCGGTGCGAACGGGATCGTCGAAGTACGCGGAGAACATCTGCGGACCGCGCAGCAGGAGTTCGCCCGCCTGGTCAGCTTCGGCCTCGCTCCCGTCCGCCCGCGCGAGACGCATCTCCAGGAATGGGACCGGCCACCCGACGCTCCCAGGTCGTCGCGGCGCCTCGTCGAGCGGCATGCTGAAGCAGTTGGGGCCGCACTCGGTGAGCCCGAACCCCTCCTTCATCCCATACCCTGCGGCACGCACGCGCTCCATCAGCGACACCGGGCACGGCGCACCGCCCGAGATGAAGCAGCGCAACGACGGGATCTCGCCCCCCCACGCCGGACTCTCGAGGAGCATCACGAGCTGCGTGGGGATCGTCAGGGCGACGGTGCACCCCTCCTCTGCGATGCCAGCCAGGTAGCCCGCCGGATCAAACTGGTCGAAGAGCACGACGCGCCCGCCGCGCTGCCAGAGCGGGGTGGCGAAGACGTTCCATCCCCCCGTGTGAAAGAACGGGGTTGAGACCGGTGCGATGTCCTGCGCGCCGAGCTCCCACGCGGTCGTCGTCGCAACCGCGTTGTAGAAGAGCTGCCGGTGCGGGAGGACCGCCCCCTTCGGCGCTCCGGTCGAACCCGACGTGTACAGGATGAGCGCCGCGTCGTCCGCATCGACGCGTGCATCTGGCGGAAGGAGGACGCGCGATGCGAACGATGCAGGGGCGTCGCTGTCATCGGCCATCTCGATCCAGCGCGCCCCCGTCGCGACCACTCCTGCCGACTCGGCCAGGGCGCGGAAGCGCGACTCGGAGATCACGAGGGCGGGGCGGGCGTTCCCGACGATGCGCGAGAGTTCGGGAGCGGCCAACCGCCAGTTGAGCGGGACAAGGGCGGCCCGCATCCGACCACACGCGTACAGGAGCGCGACCTGCGCCGCACGATTGCCGGCGAGTGTCGCGACGCGGTCACCGGCCCCCACGCCATGCACGACGAGGAGGGCGCGCCACGACTCCACCAGGCGATCGAGCTCGCCATAGGTGAAGCGCTGGTCACGCGCCCGATCCACCAGCGCCACCCGATCGGGCGTCACCCGCCCCCACCAGCGAATGGGGTCCGGTGATGCCGGGAAGGTCGGTCGTGGCATCTCGGGCATCACGTGCCTAACGGGCTCCCTGCGCGACGAAGAAGTCGACGACGAGCGCGCTCGCACTCGGCCCGCGCGGATCGGTGAACGTCCCCTCCGGCGCCCCACCCGACCAGGCGTGCCCCAGCTCGCGCACCATGACCAGGTACGAAAGCGGCGCCCCATCCTTGGCGCGGTAGGTGGAGCGCGTGACTCGATAGCCGCCCTCTTCGGTCACGGTGCGGTCGGTGCCGCCGCTCGTCGTGTCGAGCGGCTGCCCCTTGGCGAGGGCATTGGTGAGGAACCACTGCTTGGCCGCCTGCGCCCCGTTGATGGGGGCGACCACGGCATCCGCCTCGCCATGCAGGACGAGCGTCGGGATGACGCGCGCGCGCCCCGCCATCGCCGCGAAGGCCGACTCGGCGAACGGTTCGGGACTCGGCACGCCGCGTTGCATGACGCCTAACGCATCCATCACGTTGCCGGCCGCCATGTGCACCAATCCCGAGTGAAGGGCGAGGGCCGAGTACTGCTCGGGATAGGCCGCCGCCACCAGCGACGCCATCGCCGCCCCGGCCGAGATGCCGGCAAGGTAGACGCGACGCGGGTCGCCGCCGTGGTCGGCGACGGCCTGCGAGGTCATCCCCGCGATGAGCGACGGCTCACCGGCATCACGCCGCTGGTGCGCGGGGTCGTACCAGTTCCAGCACTTCCGCGGGTTGTACTGCGCGGGTTGCTCCGGGTAGAGCACCATCCATCCGCGCTGCGTGGCGAGTTCGTGCAGGCGTGTCCCCTTGGCGATGTCGTCGGCGTCCTGCGTACAGCCGTGCAGCATCACCACGAGTGGTCGCCCGGTAGCCGGGGCATCCGCGTCAGGCAGGTAGAGCGCCCAGGGACGCTCTCCCGCCGCGTTGCGAAAGACCCCGCGCACCACACGCGTTCCCACGGGGGCGGCGGCGGAGGCCGTCGCCGGCACCGCCCCGCCCCCTCCGGCGACCGGCGGGGCATCCAGCGCCCCGACGGCCGCCGCCAGGAGAATCATGTCCGTCATCGGCCTAACGATCGTACCGCACGCCGACGAACAGCATCGTCCCGATCGTCGGCATGTTGATCATCTCGAGGTGGCGCTTGCCGATGTTGCAGCCACGCTTCGGGACGAACGCGCCGGGCGAGGCCTGCCCCTGGCGCAGCTCGTAGGACCCGCTGGAGCACGCCGCGATGTTCTGCAGCGACACGTTGACCTGCGCCCCCAACGACGGGATGCGCTTGCCCAGCGTGAGGTCGAGCGTCTCGAACGTCGGGATGATCCCGGCGTTGATCCCCGAGCGGAAGTTGTAGCCGGTCACGTGACGGATGGTGAAGCCGCCGAGCAAGTTGCGCTCGGGCGAGTTGAAGTCCATCCCCACGTTCCACTTGGTCGGCGTCGTGTTGAGGGCGGTCGCTTCGACCACCGCCGCCGGATCGGTCGGCTTCTTCTCCACGCGGCTGAGCTTCGTGAGGGAGAGCGTCCCCGACGCCGCCACCTTCTCGGTCAGGACCCAGCGCACGCCGGCGTCCATCCCCTTGAGCTTCGCCTTGCCGAGGTTGAGGTACGTGAGCACCGACTGCGCGCCGTTGGGCGACACGATGCGCTGGCCGGCCGCATCGTAGGCGAACGTCCCGCCCAGGTGCGAGTTAATCGTCACCAGCGGCGAGATGAAGTCCTTGTAGTCGGCCTGGTAGTACGCGGCGTCGATGAAGACCCGGTCCTTCAGGATCCCCTTGTAGCCGACCTCGTACGTGGTGTTCTCCTCGGGCACGAGCGGCTGGTACGTGGCCAGCGTGGTGCCGGCCGCGTTCTTCACCGAGAAGCCTTCCTTGTTGCCGAACACGCCGAAACCGCCGAAGCCAGCCGCCAGCTTCACGAAGTCGTTGATCGAGAAGTAGTTGTTCAGGATCGTCGGCGTCTTGAAGGCGCGGTTGTACGTCAGGCGGATCGTCTGGTCGTTCACCGGCGTGTACAGGATCGCCGCCTTGGGCGAGAAGTTCGCGTCGTACGCGGTCGACTTGTCGTAACGCCCCGACAGCACCACGCGCAGCTGCGCCGACAGCGGCGTCTCGGTCTGCGCGTACACGCCCTGCTGGTTCAGGATGATGTTCTCGTTGGTCACGCGATCGGCGAGCCATTCGCGCTTCGAACTCACGTCGTCGCGACGCACCTGTGCCCCCCACACCACGCGCGTGTCCAGCAGCGGCGCGATGGTGAAGTTGTTCTGCAGCTCCGCCGCGTAGAGCCGGCCCTCGGCCGGCCAGTCGGAGAGCTTGGCCACCGAGTCGTCGCTGATCGTCGCCGGCGTCGTCAGGCGGGCGCTCGCATACCGGTTGATCGCGTAGCTGTCACCGGAGAGCGACTGCGTGGCGTACGCGTTGGCGTACCAGCGCGGCGCCGTCCACTTGAGCTGCGCGTGGCGATACTGCCAGTTGACGAGCTGGTTGCGCCCGACGTTCGTCTGCCCCACGCCATTCGACTTGCTCATGCCGGCATTGGCCTCGAAGCGATTGGCCCCGGCGTAGTACACCAGCGCCCCCTCACCACGCATCACGTCCGTCTTCCAGTCGACGGCGCCGCCGATCCCCTGCTCGCGCACGTTCCCCGCGTAGCGCAGCTCGTTCTGGAACTCGTTGGCCGACAGGTACTCGCCGCTGAGCTTGTAGCCGATCTTCCCGCTCGAGGTGACGCCGGCGTAGCGCCCCTGGAAATCCATGAAGCCGCGCGAGCCGCCGGCCACCTCGACCGTCGTCCCCTGGAACTGCTTCGGATCCCTTGGACTGCAGCGTCAACACGCCGTTCGAGGCGTCCGGTCCGTACAGCGCCGAACCCGGGCCGATGAGCACCTCGACGCCCGCGAGGTCGACCTTCGGGATCGAGGTGAAGCCGCCGACCGGGAGGCCGTTCTCGGGGAGGACGGCGACGCGCCCGTCTTCCATCATCAGCATGCGGTTATTGAACGAGGAGTTGAAGCCGCGCGCATTGATCGCGACGGCCGTCATCCCCACCTGGATGTAGTCGATCCCCTTCACTTCCTTGAGCGCCCCGGCAAACGAGTTGCCGACCGAGTTGGCGATCTGGGCCGCCTCGAGGCGCGTGACCGTCGCCGGCGCGTCGGTGATCTTCTCCACGCGGCGTGACGCCGAGACCACGACGCCACCCAGCTGCAACGCCGCTGCATTGAGCGACACGTTCACCTCGGCGGTCGCACCGGCCGTCACCACGACGTTGGGCACTTCCACCGCCTTGTTCCCGATGCGCTGGACGCGCACCGTGTACGTCCCGGCGGGGACGTTGTTCACCGTGTAGCGGCCGCTGGCATCGGAGATCGCGCCATACCGCGTGCCGACGACGCTCACGCTCGCATTGTCGAGCGGGCGTTTGGCCGAGTCGGACACCGTGCCGGCAATGCGCCCGGCCTGACCCTGTGCCGCCAACGGGATAGCCAGCAACGCCACCAGCGCCGCCAACCCCCGGACGGCCTGCCGCATCTTACGTGACACACTCATCGTACGTCCCTCCCTCGAGGAAATGAGAGCCTGCATGGATCGCCGGTGCGGCACATGCAACGCACCAGCTGCAACTTCACCGGCCTGTGCCGGCGGATTCGTCAGGCACCATCACCAGTGCCTCGCCATCGATCACCGTCTGGTCGTCCTGGTTTCGGCACGTCGTCGCCAGGCGCGCGCGCCGCTTCCCTTCGTTCCACTCCAGCACCTCCACGCGCGCCGTCACGGTGTCACCGATCTTCACCGGACGGGTGAACTTGAGCGACTGCGAGAGGTAGATCGTCCCCGGACCGGGGAGCTTCATCGCGATGCACGCCGAGATGAAACCCGCCGAGAGCAATCCGTGGGCGATGCGACCGCCGAAGCGCGACCTGGACGCCTCCACCTCGTTCACGTGCGCGGGATTGAAGTCCCCCGTGATCCCGGCAAAGAGCACCACATCGCTCTCCGTCACGGTCTTGCTGAACTCCGCGAACTGTCCCACCTGCAGCGTGACGGACATGATCAGACCTCCATGACGAAACGAACGTCGTCGGACAGCGTGGACGCGGCCGTATGGCGCGTGAACCACGAGACGACGAAGAACACGAGCAGGGAGCTCACCAGCGCGAGCGCCGTCGCGGTGACGCCCGCCGGAAAGCTGAACACCTTCATGAAGGCCAACGTCTCGAAGACCAGCGTCACCACCAGTCCGGTGGAGATCGAGGCGATCGCGCCAGCGCGCGTGGCACCTGTCCAGTTGAGCCCGATCGCGAGCGCCGGGACCAGCGTGGAGGCAAACAGTCCCCAGCCGAAGATCCCAAGGAAGGCCACCAGCGTCCCCGACATCCCCGCCACGAACGTCGCCACCAGCGAAATCGCCACGGTCGAGATGCGCCCCCACAGCAACTCGTTCCCCACCTTGCGCCCGAAGGCAATCGGCAGGTCGTGGGTGAGCGCCGCCGCTCCCACGCTCATGAATGAGTTGACGGTGCTCATGATGGCCGCCGCGACGCCGGAAAACACGATGGCCGACAGCAGCAACGGCGTGAACTGGAGCAGGAACGCGGGCGTCGCGTCGTCGGCCCGGGCCAGCGGGGGCAGCTCGCCGCGCACCACGAGCGCCTTCACCGCCAACCCCACGCCAATGAACAGGAGCTGCGAGATCACGATCGCCGCGCTCATGATCATGGGGTACCACTTGAGCTTTCGCGGGTCGCGCAACATGTAGAACTTGTGCACGACATGGGGTTGGCCTAACGACCCGATCCCGAACACGAAAAAGAACGACAGCGCCGCCAGCGGCGTCATCTTCCCCCATGGGGCCAGGAACGGTGCGTCGGCCGGGAGGATCGTCCCTGCGAAGCCCGCCGGCCCGCCCCCGACCTTGATGGTGTAGAGGAAGACGAGGATCGACGCCAACGCCATCACGCCCCCCTGGAAGAGGTCCGTGTAGACCCCCGCCAGGATGCCGCCCGAGACCGAATACGCCAGGGTGATCGCCATCCCGATCCACAGCCCGGCGGTGAGCCCCGTGCCGAAGATCGCATCGATCACCAAACCCAGCGCGAGGATGTTGGTGGCCATGTAGCCGACGATCGCCACCAGCATCGCCACCGCCGACAGGCCGCGCGCCGCGCGCGACTGGAAGCGCGCCGCGATCGCGTCGGGGACGGTGATCAGGCCGCGCACCTCCCCGAGCAACCGCAACCGCTTGGCCATGGTCCAGGCACCCAACGTCCCCGTCACGCCGATGGGGAGGATGATGAAGACGGCGCCGAGCCCCACGTTGTACAGCAGCCCGGGTCCGCCGATGAAGGCGAATCCCGAGAGCGTCGCGGCCATCGCCGCGATCGCCATCGTCCACAGCCCGATCCCCTGCCCGGCGACGAAGAAGTCGCTCGCGCTCTTCGTCTGCCGCGTCGCCCACACGCCGATGGCGGCGACCACGGCGAAGTAGAGCAAGGCCACCCCGATGATCATCGGTTGCGCCAGCGGCGGGAGCGATCCCGCCTGCAGCAGCGGCCACATCGCGGGCGCCATCAATGTCCCGCCCTCCCCTGCTTCGCCGCATGCGCGGCCCCCAGCGCCTGCACGCGCCTGAGATCCTCCTCGCTGAGCGTCATGGCGTCGAACGTGAGGGCATAGCACAGCGGGAGCACCAGGATCGGCAGCAACCCTACGCCGTAGAGTACCAGCGCCGCGCGGAGCGGCAGACCGAGGTAGACCCGGGCCCCCGCCGTTTCTGGCGGCAGCAGCAACGCGGCGGCGAACCCCCCAACCAGCACCACGAAGGTGAAGGCCAACGGCACCGCCAGCGCCCCCACACCACCACCGCGGCGCGACACGCCTAACGCCATGAGGGCGACGACCATCGTGGCCAACCCCAGCACCATGCACCACACCCCCCAGCGCGTTCCCCCGTCGATGAAGGCGGAGAGATAGGCGAGCGCGATGCAGCACGTCGCGAAGACGGTCGCCCAAATGGCCATCCGTTTGGTCATGCCGGCTCCAGGTAAAGGGACTCGAGCAGCGGACGATAGCGATCGATCACCACCGACCGCCGCACCTTGTGCGTGGCCGTGATCTCGTCGGCTTCCACCGTGAGGTCGTCCGGGAGGATGGCGTACTTGCGTACCTGCTCCGGTCGCGAGACCTCGGCGTTGGCGCGCCCGATCTCCGCGTCCAGCGCGGAGCGCAGCGCCGGATGTGCCACGAGCTCGGCACGCGAGGCGTGGATCCCCATCGTGCGCTGCCATCGCTCCACCAGCGACCAGCGCAAGGCGAGCAGGGCCACGAGGTACGGATGCCCCTCGCCATGCACGACGGCGTGCGCGACCAGCTCCGCCGCGCACAACCGCGTCTCGAGCGCGAGCGGCGCGACCTTCTTGCCGTTCGACAGCGCGATCAACTCCTTGATGCGCCCCGTGATGCGCAGGAATCCTTCGGCATCGAGCGTCCCCAGGTCGCCGGTGCGCAACCACTCGCCGTCGTCCGTGAAGGCCGCTCGCGACTCCTCGGGACGCCGGTGGTAGCCGGAGAAGGTGAGCGCCGAACGTTGCAGCTGCACCTCGCCGTCCTCCCCGATGCGGATCGTCGTGCCGGGCATCGCCATCCCAACCGAATCGTGCCGGTAGTGACCCGGGCGATTGAAGGCCGCGCACAGGTGCTCGGTCTGCCCGTAGGCGCCCAGGACCGGCACCCCGCACGCGTCGAGGTACTCGGCCACTTCCAGCGGCAGCGTCGCGCCCCCCGACGTCGCGAGCCGCAGTCGTGCGCCGAAGTGACGGTCCAGCGTCGGTCGGATGACCGAGAGGTCGTGGCGCCACGCCGCATCCACCGGCGCCGGAAGCGCGATCCCGTCCTGACGCAACCGGGAACGCTCGCGCCCCACGGCGACCGCACGATCCCACCGGGTGGCCACCTCGGGCGACGCGTCGCTGCGCGCCGCGAGCAGCGTTTCATGCACCTTCTCGAAGAAGCGCGGCATCCCGCCGAACAGGGTCGGAGCCGCGGCGGCCTGCGCCTGCCAGATCTCCGACGGATCGCCCACCAGCGTCGCCGACATGCCGCACAGGATGCGCGTGTACAAGCCGAAGAGGCGCTCCCCCGCGTGGCAGTAAGGGAGGAACGAGAGCGACGAATCCTCGTCGGTGAGCGCCAGCGTGTCTCGCACCGAGCGCGCCGACTCGATGACGCAGCGCTGCGAGATGCGGGCCCCCTTGGGCTCGCCGGTCGAACCCGAGGTATAGATCAGCATCGCGATGTCCTCTTCCGCGATCGACCCACGCCGCGCCTCGAGCGCCTGCGCGGCCGGCGCCCGCGCCGCGCGCAGGCGTGCCCCGTCAGCCGCAAACGCTGCCCAGCTCACCTCACGGACCGCTCCGAGGGCAGGGCGCAAGCAATCGTCCGTCACGTCGGCGACCACCAGGAGCGGCGTGTCCCATTCCGCCGTCGCCTCGCGCACCTTCGCCAGCTGCTCGACCGAATCCACCACCAGCAACGACACCTCGGCGTCCTGCAACAGCGCCCGCACCTGGGCCGGCGCCGACGTGGGGTAGATCCCCACCGTCACCAGTCCGGCCAGCGCCCCCCCAAGCTCGGCGAGTGGCCAGAGCACCCGGTTCCCCGCCAGGATCGCCAGCGCGGCACCGCGTGCTCCGCCAGCCGCAATGATGGCGGTTGCCACGTCGAGCGCCGCCGTGTGCCAGGCGCGCCACGACAGTTCCCGCGCGAAGCCGCCCGCGCTGGCGTCGAACTCGCGAAGCGCCAACGCATCACCGCTGGCCGCCACGCGCGCCTCGAAGAGCGCCGGGATCGTCGTGCCGGACTCGATCACCGCGGCTCCTGCGCCACGTCGCGCCACGTCATCGCCACGCACCCCATCGCCAACCCAGCGCCTGACCCCGTCATCACGACCAGGTCCCCGTCGTGCAGGCGCCCCGCGCGCCGCGCATCGTCGAGCGCCATCGGGAGGCAGGCGGCCCCCGTGTAGCCCCACTTGTCCATCACGGTGTGCGCCTTGGCCATCGGCTCGCCTAACGTCTCCATCACCGCCTTGATCGTCGACAGGTTCACCTGCGTCCACAGCCACAGGTCCACGTCGGCGATGGCATGGCCGGCGCGCGCCGTCACCGACCGCACGATGCGCGGCCACCCCGCCTCGTTGATCTCCTTCGGGTACTTCTCGACGAAGCGCAGCCGGTTGCGATAGCCCGACGCAAGGACATCCTCGGTGATCGGCTCGGCCGTCCCGCCGGCGAACACGCCCATCCCCTCGCAGTAGCGCCCATCGGCAAACAGCTCGCTCGCCAGCACCCCCGCACGATCGCTCACTTCCACCACCGTCGCGCCGGCGCCATCCGCGAAGATCGTGGCCGTCTTCTTGTCGTGCAGGTCGAGGTATTTCGTCATGGCGTACGCCGCCACCACGAGGATGCGCGAGTATCGCTCGTCGGCCCGGATGAACTTCGCGGCGATGTCCAGCGCGGTGACGTAGCCGGCGCAGCCGCAGTTCACGTCGAACGTGCCGGCCCGCAACGTCCCCAGCCGGCCGTGCAGCACCGATGACGTGGCGGGGGAGATGTACTCCGGCGTGTCGGTCGCCACGATGAGGAGGTCGATGTCCTCCGGTCCCAGTCCCGCCGCCGCCAGTGCCTGGCGCGCCGCCGGGTCGCACAGGTCGACCGTAGACTCGTCAGGCGCACAGAAGCGGCGCTCGCGGATGCCTAACGTCTCCGAGACGAACGGCTCGACCGACGTGCCGAGCACCCGCTCGAGATCGGCGTTGGTCACCACGCGGGAGGGGACGAAGCTCCCCGTGCCGGTGATGATGGCATGTCGCACGGCACTCATGCGGCCTCCGGAACCACCGCGGTCGTACCGCGGGCGACGAGTCGGACGGGGAGCGGGCGCGTCGGGCGCACCGCCGCACCTGCGGAGTCGCCCGCCAGCTGCCGGATGAGCAATCGTGCGGCCCGGGCCCCCATCTCGCGCGCCGGGATGGCAATCGTCGTGAGTTCCGGCGTCACGAGCTGCGCCAGCTCGATGTCGTCGCACCCGACGATCGACAGGTCACGTGGGACCACGACCTTGGCCATGGCGCACGCCTTGAGCGCACCGATGGCCACGAGGTCGTTGGCGCAGAAGACCGCCGTCGGGCGGGGCCGGAGCGCCAGGATCGCGCGCATCGCCTGCATCCCCCCCGCCACCGTCGCGGGGGCCCGACGCCAGGCCGCCGAGTCGATCGCCATGCCGGCACCGCGCACCGTGCGCGTGAAGCCACGCTCGCGCAACCTGAACGCACTCGCGTCGACCGCCGGGCCTATGAAGGCGAGGCGTCGATGACCGAGCGAGAGCACGTGCCGAGCCGCGAGCTCGCCCGCCTGCTCCGCATCGCTGACGATTGCCGGGTAGTCGTCGAGCGATTCGTCGACGAGGACCACGTTCATCCCCGCGAGGGATTCGGCAGAGAGCGCCGCCGCACCGACCGCGTCCAGGATCACGCCATCGATCTGGCGCGACTTGAGCGCGTCGAGGTGCTGCTCCGCGGAGGTCTCGCCAGCCTCGCACAGGAAGACCGCGTACCCTTCCCGGGATGCGACCTTCTCGGCGCCGCTCACCACCGCGGCGAAGAACGGGTTGCCGAGGTCGGGGACCACGACCCCCAAGGCGAAGGAGCGGCGCCTGACCAACCCCTGCGCGAGGATGTTCGGGCGATACCCCAGCTCCTCGGCGGCGCGCATCACGCGAGCCCGAGTCTCCGCCGACACTCGGGCCTTCGGATTGCCCGAAAGTACGAGGGAGACGGTCGGCTGCGAGACTCCGGCGCGCGCGGCAACGTCGTGCGCGGTCGCGCGGGCGGTTGGTTTCGGCGTTGGATTCACGGGGTGCTAATACGTATTAGCACAACCGTTCTGTCAAGATCTTGTAGAGTGCCGAGTGAGGTGCTGAAAAGTCGCTGTCAATCGGCGACGGTCACGGAACCCCTGACGTCGGAGGGGACTCGCGACGGGACCTCAAGTACTTTCTCGCCTTCGGAATGGGCCGTTGAAGCGGATTGTACCGGCGCTTCTAGCTCGGCTGCAGGCAACAGTTTCGCTCACGTGACCGACATGAATGGCGCCACTAACAGGTATTCGTGGCGCCATCAACGCGATAGTTAGAGATCCTCTTGCTGTACCGAATCGCGAGACACCTTCCGCCCGCTCCGGGACGCCCAGACCCGCCATCCGAGCAGGAGCGCGAAGACGATCCCGAAGATGGCGGGCTCCGTGATGTCCTTCTTCACCGACATCCAGTAGTGCACAAGCCCCAGCACGGCGCTGGCGTAGACCGCTCGGTGCAGCGCGTTCCACCGCCGATTCCCCAGGCGCCGGATCCACCCCTTGGTGGACGTCACGGCGAGTGGAAGCATGAGCGCCAGCGCCGTCATCCCGATGGTGATGTAGAGGCGCTTCGCCACGTCCTCGATCATGTCACTCCACGTCAGCTCGACGTCGAGCACGCCGTAGATCGCCAGGTGCGTGCATGCGTAGAAGAAGGCGAAGAGCCCCAGCGTCCGGCGGTAGCGGATCAACCAGCCCTTCTCGAGGAGCCGCACGGCCGGGGTCACGGCAAGCGACAGCGCCAGGAATCGAAGCGCCCACTTCCCGGTGAAGTGCTCCGCCTCCTTGATGGGGTTGGAGCCCAGATAGCGCGTCCCCTGGAAGAAGTCGCTGGCGATGGCTCCCGCCACGTAGACGAACGGGACGAGCGCGAGCGCGAAGACGAGCGCCGGGAGCCAACGCGGCGATTTGCTACGGTCCGCACGCTTTCGATCACGCCCCCCGCGTCGGGCCGGGCTATCGTGTTCATTGGGGGGGGCCCCCCGCGTCACGTCAGCCGACGTCACGACCACCTCGACTCGGCAACGTCACGCCAGGGGTCGGCACCCGCCGCCATGCCCACCGCCCCCCTCGCTTCCCCCTTCGCTGCCCGCCTCGCGCCAGCCGAACGCGCCACGCCGTCGCCGGCACCCTAGTACGACTTCCGCAGGTCCATCCCGCTGTACATCGACGCCACCTGCTGCGCGTACCCGTTGAACATCAACGTGTCACGACGGCGGAACTCCCCGATGCGGCGCTCCTTGCCCTGCGACCAGCGCGGATGATCGACCTCGGGATTCACGTTGGCGAAGAAGCCGTACTCGCTGGGATTCGCCACGCTCCACGCCGTCCTCGGCATCGTATCCGTGAAGCGGATCTTCACGATCGACTTGCAGCTCTTGAAGCCGTACTTCCAGGGGATCACGTGGCGCAGCGGCGCCCCGTTCTGGTTGGGCAGCATCTTCCCGTACACCCCGACGGCAAACAGGGTCAGCGGGTTCATCGCTTCGTCCATGCGCAGCCCCTCGACGTAGGGCCACTCCAGTACCGGCGAGCGCTGCCCCGGCATCTGCTGCGGATCGAGCAGGGTGGTGAACTCGACGTACTTCGCCGAGCCTAACGGCTGCATCCGCTTCACGAAGTCGGCCATGGGAAAGCCCAGCCACGGGATCACCATCGACCACGCCTCCACGCACCGGTGCCGATAGATGCGCTCCTCGAGCTTATGCGGCTTGAGGAAGTCGTCGAGGTTGTAGCTCCCCGGCTTGGCCACCATCCCCTCGACCTTCACCGTCCACGGCTTGGCCTTGAACTTCTTCGCGTTCTCCGCCGGGTCGGCCTTGTCGGTACCGAACTCGTAGAAGTTGTTGTAGGTCGTCACGTCCTCCCACGGCGTCAGCTCCGGCTTGAGCTCCGCTCCGCCGATCGTGGTCCCCTGCTGCGCCGGCTGCGCCCCCGCCCGCGTGGCCCCCAGCGCCATCCCCGCCACTCCGAGGCCGATCAGCCCCGCCTCCTTGAGGAACTGACGCCGATTCTCGTACTGCGCTTCGCTCGTGATCTCGGAGGAGCGAATCGGGTGCTCGGGCGTGATGCGAATCAGCATGAGGGGGCCGACGGGTGAGAAGGAGAGGGGGACGCCGCATCGTGGCGGCAATCGGATGTAGTACGGCAGCGGCCATCCGGTTCCTGAGAGTATACGCCCACGAGCGCCGGTCGGTTCTCCCGACCTGCCGACCCCGGGCCCTTCGAGCCAGACCGGGACGGCGACGCAAGCGCGCGAGGGCCCGGCGTTCCTCCCCGGCGAGCCCTCGCGTTCTTCCCGTCATCCCGCCCTCTCCCCTTCCGCCCCTACGGCGTGGGACGCTTGATCTCGAACCCCGCCGGAGGCTCCGCTCCCATCAGGTTCCGCACGAAGTAGTCCCACGTCCGCCGCACCATGTAGGGCTCCCCCGCGAAACCGTGGTTGCGGTTGGGCATCACCAACAGGTCGAAGTCCTTGTTGGCCTTGATCAACTCGTCAATGACGAGCTGCGTCGCCACGGGATGCACGTTGTCGTCGAGCGTTCCATAGGCCAGCAACAGCCGCCCCTGCAGGTTCTTCGCCTTTCGCCAGTTGGATTGCGAATCGAACGAGTCGGTGCTGTCACTCAACTTCTTGAGCAACCCCTGGTACTTCTCCCCCCACGTGAAGTCGTAGCTCCGGTTGTCGTGATTCCCGGCGCTCGACACCGCCACCTTGAAGAAATCCGGGTACGTGAGGATGGCGTCGGTCGACGAGAATCCCCCGCCCGAGTGCCCGAAGATCCCAACCTTGTCGAGGTCGATCTGCGGGATGCGGCCGGCGAGCTGCTTGATCGCCGTCACCTGGTCGGGGATCCCGTTGTCGGTCATGTTGCCGTAGTACGCGTCGTGGAACGGCTTCGAACGCCCGGGCGTCCCCATGGCATCGACCTGCACGACGTAGAAGCCGAGTTCGGAGAGCGCGGCCCCGTTGCTGGCCGAGCGCCCGGCAAACTGCCGCGAGCCGACCGACCCCACCTGCGGTCCCGGGTAGATGTAGTCGATGATGGGATGGCGTGTCGTCGAATCGACGTGCCGGGGGCGCCAGAGCAACCCGCGCAGCTCGGTCACCCCGTCGCGCGCCCGCGCGGTGAACGACTGCGGGGGACGCCACCCCGCCGCCACCAGGCGGGAGATGTCGGCCGCTTGCAGCTGCTTGACCACCGTGCCATCGATGCGGCGCAGGATCGTCACCGACGGCTGGTCGGGACGGGCCACGTTATCCACCACGAACTTCCCGCCAGGCGCAACGCTGATGTCATGGTCCGCGTCCTCGGGGGTCAGGAGCTGCACCGCCGACCCATCGAGTTTGGCGCGATACAGGTGGCGAAAGTACGGGTCGCGCCCAGGCTCGCGTCCGACCGCCGTGAAGTAGGCCCACCGCATCGTCTCGTCGATCCACAGCAGGTCGGCGACCAGCCAGTCGCCACTCGTGATGCGGTGCTTGATCGCACCGGTCGAAGCGTCGACCAGGTAGAGGTGCCCCCACCCGTCTCGCTCCGACCACCACACGACCTCGTTGCCGCCGGCGAGCGGTCGCCAGTTGGGGACGCCGCCGGAGAACTGGTTGGTCTCGACGTAGGTCTTGCCGCTCTCCTTGAGGATCGCGCGCGCCGAACCTGACGATGGATCGGCGCTCACCAGCGTGAGTTCATGGTTGCCGCGCTTGGGAGCCGTGAAGAAGAGCCGGTCGCCCGTCGGCCCCCACTTCACGTCCTTCAGCACCGTGTCGGTCGTGAACCAGCAACACGTCGTGTTCACCGCATCCATCGTCGGCCAGCCGATCTTGACCCCCTTCCCCGACGTGACGTCGAAGACGTGCAGGTCGAAGCGCGGGATCACCGAATCCCCGGGCAATGCATAACGATAGGAGTGCAGCACCGGGCCGGGATTCTTCGTCTCCAGCAGGTGCATCAGCCGCACGTTCCGCTGGTCGAACTTCGTCGTCACCAGGCGCTTCGAGTCGGGCGACCACGACAGGATGGGGCGAAGCTCCGTGCGATTGCGCGTCACCGTCACCTGCGTGCAGCAGCCGATGTTCGCGAGCCCGTATCCCCAGTCGCCATTCCCATCCGTGGTGAACTGCCGCTCCTCCCCACCGGCGATCGCGCGCACGAACAGGTTTCCGCCGCGCTCGAAGGCGACCCACTTCCCGTCCGGCGACTTCACCTCGTTCGGTCGATCGACGGGAAGCGTGTCAGGCCCCGTGCACGCATAGGTCGTCACATCGCACGTCCAGCTCCTCTTTCGCGCGACGCTGAAGCGTATCGCGCGCTCACCGTCGACCCAGGCAATGCCCTGGAAGGGGAGCTTGGTGGCGTCGTACGTGGTGTCGGCCGCCAGCGAAAGCGCGGAGGCCAGGCGCACGTGGTCAAAGGCAGGGCGCCTGACGCCAGTCGCCATATCGACCACGAGGAACTCCCACCCCTTCGCGCTGCGATTGCGGTACCAGAAACGATCGCCTGGCAGCCACCGCGGTCGCACGGCATCGTCGACGATGAGGTCCTGCACGTTCCAGGGGAGGAGCTGCTCGGCCCGCGCGTAGTCGCCGCGAGTGGGTTGTGCAGTCGCGCGGTGCGGCACCCCGGCCGTCGCCAGCGCTGCGATGACCAGGGCGATGCCAGGCGTCAGGCGTGGAGTACGATGTGGCATGGTGGGAATGGAGTGGAGGAACTCGTCAGGCACTGCACGGAACTTCGTGGTGGTCTGGCACCCGACACTTCGTCGTAAGGCACGACCGATGCACCGAACCCCAATGGGAAACCCCGGACAGCTCGCGCTCCCCGGGGCCCCCACTCGTCCCCAGCCTTCGCAGGGACATGCGTCTCGTCTTCCCGTCTTCCCGTCTTCCCGTCTTTCGCCGTCTTACCAGGAGATCAGGAACGGCTTCCAGTACGGGAATCCGTCGTCGAAGTCATCCCACGCCGGTCCCTGCCCGCCCTGCCCGCGGCTCCACGGATCGTCCGGCTGCTTGATCTCGTAGTTGTCGGGCGGGGTGAGCCCCAGCAGGTGCTGGACGAAGTAGTCCCAGCGACGGCGGATGAAGTACGGCTCGTTGAGCCCGTGGTTCCGGTTGGGCGCCCACACCGTCTCGAACGCCTTGTTGGCCTTGATCAACTCGTCGATCACCTGCACGGTGTTGGCCGGGTGCACGTTGTCGTCCATGTCGCCGTGCATCAGGAGCAACTTCCCCTTCAGGTTCTTCGCCATCGTCTTGTTGGCCGACGTCTCGAAGTTGTCGGTCTTGCGCAGCGTGTCCTTCTTCATGAGCCCCTGGTACTTCTCGGCCCAGTAGATGTTGTACGTGCGGTTGTCGTGGTTGCCGGCGCCGCTCACCGCCACCTTGAAGAAGTCGGGATAGCGGAACATCGCGTCGGTCGAGGCAAAACCGCCGCCCGAGTGGCCGAAGATCCCCACCTTGTCGGTGTCGATGAACGAGTACTTCGCCCCTAACTGTTTGATGGCCGTGATGTGATCGGGGAGGCCGTTGTCACCAAAGTTGCCGTAGTAGTTGTCGTGGAAGACCTTGGAACGGAGCGGCGTGCCGAGGTGATCGAGCTGGATCACGACGAAGCCCAACTCGGCAAGCGCCATGGGCTCACCGCCGTTCTTGAAGTTCCACGCCCCAACCGAGCCAACCTGCGGCCCCGGGTAGATGTGCGAGATGATCGGGTACTTCTTCGTCGAGTCGATGTTGGGCGGGAGGTACAGCAGGCCATAGATGTCGGTGACACCGTCACGCGCCTTGACGCTGAAGACCTGCGCCGGACGCCAGCCGATCCCCTTCAGGCGCGACACGTCCCCTTCCTCCAGCTTGCGAATGATCGCGCCGGTTGTCGCGTTGCGTAGCACCGCCACCGGTGCGCTCTCGACGCGTGAGTACGTGTCGACGAAGTACTTCCCGCTCGGGCTGAAGCTGATCACGTGGTGCCCATCTTCGGGCGTCAGGAGCGTAAGCCCCGCGCCGTCGTAGCTGGTGCGATACAGCTTGGGATAGTAGAGGAAGCCGTCGCGACCACGCCCGGTGAAATAGACCTGTTTCGCCGTTTCATCGACATACGAGATCTGCCCCACCTGCCACGGACCGCTCGTGAGCTGCGCCTTGGGCTCGGGAGCGAGCGACATGCCACCGTCGCCATCCGACGCTGCGACATTCGCGACCCCGGCCCCGTCAAAGCGGTACAGGTGTCCCCAACCGTCGCGCTCGGACCACCAGAACGCGTCCTTCAGGTCCTTCGTCACATAGAACGACCCCGGATCCTGCGGATTCGAGATCTCCACATACGTCTTGCCGGTGTCGCGGGCGACGATGCGCGTGGCCCCGGTCGACGCGTCGACTTCGGCGAGGTAGGCAGCCTTGGAACCGCGCATCAGCCACGAGAGGTGCACCTTTTGCGAGTTCTCGGCCCATGCCGAGTCACGGACCGAGCCGCCGAGCGAGAGGTTGTTCGGACGCACGGGGAGCTGGGCGACCACGTTGGCCTTGCTCGCCACGTCCACGATGTGCACGCGCGGATACGGCACCGCCGAATCGCCGGGGAGCGCGTAGGGCTGCGAGTAGTGCTTGGGGCGCTGCGGCGTATACGAGATGTAGTGCATGTGCTCGACGTAGCGCTCGTCCTGCCGCATCACCGCGAGCTTCCTGCTATCAGGCGACCAGCGGAGTTGCGGGCGCTGCGGCTGCGGGCGCTGGAGCTGGCTGGGTCGCGGCATGGTCGTGCCGTAGCTGTTGTACGCCACGCCATCCGTCGTGAGCTGTACCGAGTCCTTCTTGGTGGCCCGGTTTCGCACCCACACGTTGTGCTACGAAATGAAGGCCTCGAGCTTCTTGTCGGGCGACGCCACAAACGGCACCTCGCTCGGCAACGTGTCCCCGGCCACGCACTTGTAGGTGGTGATGTTGCACGAGAACCGCTTGCGCACCGCGCTGAACTCGATCTCGTTCTCGTTGTCGCCGTCGTTGCCGAAGCGGAAGGTCGCGAACGGAAGCTTGTTCCCGTCGAACGCCGTATCGGCGGCGGTCGTCATCGCCTGCGCCAGCTTCACGTGGTCGAACAGGAGGCGCCGCGCATTGACCACGGGGTCGATGAGGACGAACTCGGCCCCGTTCGCCGTCTTGTTGCGGTACCAGAAACGGTTGCCGTCCTTGAGCCACTGCGGCTGCACCTGGTCGCCGCTCATCAGGCGATCGGTGTTCCAGTTGAGCAACTGCTCGGCACGAGAGTAGGTGACCTGCGCCGCGAGCGGTCCCGCGACGAGCAGGAGCGCCGGCACGGCGAGTCGGACGACTCTGGGGGGCATGGGGGTGTCTCCGAGTGAGGGCAATGCCACTACGCGACGGCGCCGCGCTCCGTTGCCGCGCGCGCCGGGTACCTCTTTGGTGCGCTACGGGACGACGCGGAGGGTCGCCCGCATCGCGGGTTGATTGTACTTGCACTGGTAGGCGTGCAACCCAGGGATCGTCGCCACCCAGATGTACGACTGCGTCTTCTGCAGGTCGCCGGAGTCGTTCCACGGGCCGCCGGTCACCGTGTGGATCTTGAGCCCCACGTTGTACCAGCAGACGATCGTCCCCAGCTTCACCACCGTCTCGCCGTTCTCGGCGCCGTCGGGCTGGAGCTGGTAGAAGTCATCGCCGCAGTAGATCTCGACCTGATTCTGGGCGAAGGTGCCGCGCTGGATGCGCACGGTGAGCTGCGTCGCCTTTCCCGCCTGCACCGTGAACTTCATGGGATGCTGGTACGGCTCGGGGACGATCGCCTGTCCCGCCGCCTGAAAGCGCACCTGATAGTCACCCGCCGGCATGTCGGTGAACTTGAACTTGCCGCTCGCATCGGGGGTGACCGTCTGTCCCACATGTTGTCCGTTGGGATACATGAGGATGAGGGTTCCGAAGTTCCCCTGCGGCGCCCCCTGCACGTCGGTGACGATCCCTTCCACCATGCCTAACGAAGTAGGCGGCGCGATCACCCCGCCCCCGTCGCCCCCGCATCCCTCGGTGCCGATCGCGAGAACGGCCACGGATACGCCCAGCACGCGCACGAACTCCCGGCGTGTGCACGCATCGTGCGCCGCGCCGGGAGTGCTCGGCCGCACACGTCCCGCGGCCAGATCGTTGTCGTCAGCTGCATTCATCGGTTGTGTCCTTCCGACCACGGGGCGGATGGTGCGACGGGGAACGGAGCGTCGCCGCTCGTTCCCCGTCCAAGTCCCACCCTGGAATCAGGAGATCTTCGGGCAGGTCGCTTCCCCATCCTTCATGCTCGGATTCGCCAGGATCTCGTTCCGCGACAGCGGGAGCATCGTGGCGCGCCCTGTTCCCAGTACCGTTCCCACCAGGTTGAAGCGGTGCAGGTCGTACGCACGGAAACCTTCCACGAACAGCACGGCCAGACGCTCGTTGAGCAGCGCGTTCTGCGCCGCGGCCGCCGTGGTCGGCACGGGGATCGCCGCGAGTCCCACGGAGGTGCGCGACCCGTTGAGCTTCGCAGCCATGCTCGTGTAGTCACCCTTCCGCATGTAGACCTCGGCGGCAATGAGGTCCATTTCCCTGGCGCTCACCATCGGTTGATCGGCTCCGCGATCGCTGTACTTGGTGATGCCGAAGTACGCGAAGCGATTGTTGACGCCGAGTTCACCCGTCTTGCGCGTCACGGCCATGCGCGGATCCGGCTTGGCCGCATCGAACCAGTCGGCGAGGTAGCCGGTGCTGTACGTCGCACCGAATGTCCCCAGCACGCGCGTGTGGTACATGCGGCGAAGTCCACCGGACCGGTTGCGGTTCTGGTGGAACTGGTTGCCAGTCCAGCTCTGTCGTACTGCCTCGGCATCGGCATACACCGCGTTCTTCACGAAGCCCGCGGGAACGGCCTGTGCGTCGGCGAGCGCCGCGTCGTAGTTCCCTGCGTACAGATTGGCTCGTGCACGGCTCGCCCGGATCGTCGGCACCCAGACAGCCTGATCGGCCGCCGGGAGTCCGTTGGCCAGCGTGAGCGCCGCCGTCAATTTCGTCACGGCCTGCGGGAAGAAGGCCGTGTTGGGCGACCGCGCACCGCCCTGCGTGAGCGGGCCTTCGCAGAAAGACATGCCCAGAAAGAGATCGGCGAAGCCGTCCACCCACGAGACCTGCGTGAGCAACGGGCTTGTGTTGGCCGACGCTCCCAGGACCGTCTTGATGCGATCCGACGCCGCCTGCGCGGCGTATCGGGCTCGAAGCACGGCATCCTGCGGCCCGGAGAACGTCCCGGTCGTGGGCCAGTCGCCACGCAGGCGCCCTTCCGAGATGTCTTCCCACTCGACCCACGTCGACGTGGACTCCACCTCGTCGCCGAGCAGCGAGTTCATCACGACCACGTCGTCGATCGACTGCTGCAGCGACCCTTCGGCGCCATCGGCGACGTTCTTGATGATCACCGGGTCATTCAGGTCCCCGTCACCGAACGCCTGCGGATCTTCCACGTCGAAGACGCCGCTGCACCCGGCCGCCAGGACCGCTGCCGTCAGGAGACGGCCCAACTGTCTGAAGCGAATCATGGGTGTCATGGTTAGAACCTCGTGCGAATCTGGAGTCGGTACTGGCGGGGCGACGGCTGCGCCAGGAAGCCTGAACCGATCGTGAACGAATCGGCGCCGGCCCAGTTCATGTTGGGATCGACGCAGTTGCAGTCGTCCCACCACATCAGGTTCTGCCCGGCGAGCGAGACGCTGGTGCGCCCCGTCTTCAACATCGTGCTGAGGCGCTCCGGCACCTGCCACGTGAGCGACAACTCGCGGATACGGACATTGTCGCGCTTGTCGAAGTGCGTGAGGATCGACGACCACTGGAAGATCGAGTCCGACTTGAACGTCCGCTCGCCATTCGGGCCGAGCGCGCCGAGGTACTCGTCGGAACCACCCTGACGGATGCGATACGGACGGTCGCCGTTGTTGAACCAGGCGCCGCGCTCCATGGAAAGCAGGCCGTAAAGCGACAGCGACTTATAGCGAATGGTGTTCGACCACGAGCCGTTGAACGTCGGCAGCGGCGGGCCAAAGTACTCCTGCGCCGTGGTCCGCGTCGTCGTCGGGCAGCCATAGCTATTCACGGGCGCCAGCCCGCCGCAGTTGGCGCCGGTCGTCACCACGCTATAGCCGTTCGGCTTCTGGCCCCACACACCCTGTACAGGGTAGCCCACGCGCACCGCGTTGCCGGCGAGAGTGACACCGCCCAGGTCGAGAACCTTGTTCTTGTTGCCATCGGCGTTGATACCGGTCGTCCAGTCGAACTTCGCGCGACTGATCACGAGATACTTGATCGACGCCTCCCATCCGCGATTCTCCATGGCGCCGATGTTCACTCGCTGCGCCTGATTGAAGCCCTGCGACGGGGCGAAAAACTTCGGAACGATGGCGTCCTCGGTCTTCGAGTAGTACTGCGATGCCTCGATACCCACACGATCCTGCCACAGGCCCAGCTCGAAGCCGAACTCGCGCTCGGTCGTGAGCTCAGGCCTGAGATTCACGTTGCCGGGATTGAGCGGCACGATCCCGGGGACGCTCTCATAGACCGGCTGCGACCCGTAGCTCTGGAACGAGTCGAACGGCCCAGGCATCTTCCCCGCCTTGCCGATGGCTCCGCGAACGCGAAACGCGCTGAACACGTTCGGCAGCAACCCCTCGTGCTTGGACAGATCGTACGACACGTCGGCCTTGGGGTACTTCTGGAAGCCGTAGTCAGCGCCGAATGCCGAATTGCCGTCCATGCGCAAGCCGAGCGTGACAAAGAGGCGATCGTTCCAGGCAAAGCGGTTCTGCGCCAGGAGGCCGAGGTTGATTATCTCGGTGAACGCCTCCCCGCCGGAGGTCAGCGCGGCAGCCGCCACGGTCGAGACACCCGGGCCCGGGAAGTTGTTGCCGACGGCAATGTTGAGCCGCTGTGACTCCCAGAAGCCCTGCCCGCCGAACGAGAGGTTCGACTCAACGTTGAACGGGAGCTTGTAGTTGAGCGTCCCGAGGTAGTCGACCGTCGTCGTGCGATAGTTGCGAAGCCCGATGTTGCGCTGCCCGTTGGTCACGCCGGCCGGGCCAAAGAGGCCGGCATACGGGAAGAAGCGCGACTTCTGCTCGTTCACGGCGTCGGTGCCAAGGATGACGCGATGCGTGAAGTTCGGGTTGAAGGCGTACGAGAGCGTCACGCCGCCGGTCCAGCGGTCGGCGTCGCTCTTGGTCTCCATCGACTGGATGTCCTTCACCGGCACCCAGGCCTCGCCGTAGGGCCGCGTAGCCGACGCGGTGCGTGGGTTGCCGTTCATCGCGTTGCCTAACAACGCCGTCCAGTTGTTGCCGGCCTGCAACTCGTTGATGACGTTGCGGGTGTACGCCGAGCGCACTTCGACCGTCCACTTGTCGGTGGGGACGAAGGTGACATTGGCGCGCAGGTTCCCCTTCACCTGGTCGTTGGGCTGGATCGAACCCACTTCCTTGGAGCCTAACGCCGACACGAAATACGTCGAGCGCGTCGTCCCGCCCTGTCCGCTGACGTCGAAGGAGCTGAATGGCCCGTTCTCGATGAGGCCGTTGGCGTCCTTCGCGCGCGTTCCATCCGGCCCGGTAAAGCGGGGGAAGGTCTTGGTCGGCAGGTTCTCGCGTAGGCGGTTGTAGCCAGTGCCCAGCCCGAGGTTCCACTGCGTGCGTCCTTCACCACGGCCCTTCTTGGTGAAGACCTGGATGACGCCGTTGGTGGCTTCTGATCCATACAGCGTCGCGGCCGCGGCGCCCTTGAGCACCTCGACACGCTCGATGTCGTTCGGATTGAGGTCACTCAAGCGGTCGGCCGAGTTGCCACCGGAGAACGAGCAGCAGGCGGTCGCCGCCATGCCCGTCGCCGTGGTCCACTCGGTCCCGCGCGAGTCGACGCGCACACCGTCGATATAGATGACGGGACGCTGGTTGAGCGAGAAGGAGGACACACCGCGAATGCGGAGGTCCTGTCCGCCGCCTACACCACCGCCCACGCCGACCGAGCGCACGCCGGTGACCTTGTTGGCCAGCACTTGCGTGAAGTTCGTGACCGGCATGATGTCCTGTTGCGCCGCCACGTCCATCGTGCCGATCGAAGCGCCCATCTTTCGCTTCTCGACGGCGCCACCGGTCCCGGTGACGACGACCTGCTGCAGTTCGACCGCCGACGCCGCGATGGCGAAGTTCAGCTTCAACGTATCGTTTGCCGCGATGGTCACGGTCTGCGCTTCCGGACGGAAACCGATGCGCGTCACGCGCACGGTGCGCTGTCCCGTCGGAATGCCGCGGACGAAGTAACGCCCGTTGTCATCCGAATTGGCGCCGAGCGAGGCTTCGCCCACAACCTGCACGCGCGCGCCGTTGATCGGCGCGCCCGAGGCGCGATCGGTGACGACACCACTGAGCATGCCCGTCCCCTGGGCCTGCGCGAGTGTCGGAGTGAGCACGGCGGCAATCGCCAACAACCACGTGCGTGCGCGAGATGCGCCTGGTGAACGAGATCTGTGCATGGGGCCTCCGATGCGGAAGGAAAGCGGCCAGAACTACGCTTCCACCACCAGCTCGCGAGTCCGCGGTCGAAGCGGGGGCACTTCGGGGGCCGCGGCACCGCGTTTGGTGCATGGAAGATTGCATACAATCGCCGTGCGACCTCGGCGGGTCAATCGCCCCCGGACGGATTTCGAAAGAAAGGGATGAAGGGCTCGTGACATAGGACCGGAGGACCAATCGTTCATCGGGCCGATGACAAGTCGAGCGGCGGCCGTGCCACGCGCCCGCGCGCACGCCTCGCGCGCGCGCGTCCTCGACATGCGCATGCCGGTGCCGATGATCATCGGCTAGAATTGGAGGCACCGCGTTGTTCGCCCGGTGGTATCGATTTCAGCAGGCGCCTTGCGCCTGCGCCATCACCACGCGCCGAGTGGAAACGAAACCACCGCGCGCAATTCCCGACGCCCGGTCCTCGCCGCCCTGCCGATGCCCCAGTCTCTCGCCGCTCTCGATCGCCAGTTCCTCGGCAATCCGCTCGACGCCTGGCTGACCGCGGCGCTCATCGCCGTCGCGGTCGGTCTCGCCCTGTACGCCATCAAGCACCTCGTCGGCCGACGACTCGCCGCCCTCGCGCTGCGCACCGAGACCGAACTCGACGACGTGGCCTCCGATCTCCTCAAGCGGACGCGCTTCTATTTCATCCTGGCGCTCGCGATTCGCGCCGGTTCCCCCGCGCTCGATCTGCCGGCGATTGCCCGGGAGGCCATCCAGGACGTCACCAGCATCGCCGTCCTGCTGCAGCTGGCCGTGTGGGGCAACGGGCTCATCGCCTTCTGGCTGCGCAAGTGGTCGCGCTCGCGTACGGGCGATGAGCAGGCGACCTCCGCCACCCTCAAGGCGATCGGTGTCATCGCCCGCGGCGTGCTATGGACCGTCGTCGCCCTGCTCGCGCTCAAGAACGTCTGGGACTTCGACATCTCCGCGCTCATCACGGGGCTCGGGGTCGGCGGCATCGCCATCGCCCTCGCCGTGCAGAACATCCTCGGCGACGTCTTCGCCGCCCTCTCCATCGTCCTCGACAAACCGTTCGATGTGGGCGACACCATCGCCGTCGACACGGCCACCGGGACGGTCGAGAACATCGGGCTCAAGACGACGCGCGTGCGTGCCGTGGGGGGCGAACAGATCATCTTCTCCAACGCCGACCTGCTCAAGTCACGCGTGCGCAATCTCAAGCGCATGGAGCAACGGCGCGTCCTCTTCAACATCGGGATCACCTACGACACGCCGCCCGACCTCGTGGCCCGGATTCCCGCCATGGTCAAGGCGATCGTCGAGGCGATCCCGCACACGCGCTTCGACCGCGCGCACTTCGCGCGTTACATGGACTCGTCGCTGGAGTTCGAGGTGGTCTACTTCGTGACGACGAACGACTACCTCATCTACATGGACACGCAACAGCAGGTCAACCTCGAACTGCTGCAGCGCTTCAATGCCGAAGGGATCCAGTTCGCCTTCCCGACGCGCCGGGTGATCCACACCACGACTGATGCCGCGCCCGTGACGGACGCGACGCGCGTCGGCGGAGATGCAGCAGCGGGTTAGGTGACGCGCCGGCCGGCGCCGGTGGCCGCGGGCACCAGCACCCGCGGGTGCACGCGACTCAGCGCCCCCTGGCGCAGCGGTCCCACGCGGCGCGGCGCTCCGCGCGTTCGGCGAAGTCGACCCCTACGCGCCCGTCGTCCGGACGCGCGGCGCGCCAGAGAATGGCGTCGCGCACCTCTCGCTCCACCGAGTCGCGGATGGCCGGGTGCCACGGCGCCCCCGCCAATGCGCGAAAGCGGACCGACGCCGTGGGAACGCTGCGCGCGTAGTCGCCCCAGCGCCCCACCAACCCGCGCGCACGCGCGGTCGCGGCGATAGTCATCGCCGAACGTACCGCCACCGGTCCCGCGCCCGGCTCCGTCGACGCAGGCAGCAGGCAGCCCCACCCGGCCGAGACCTCGGAGGCGGCACGGAGGTCGCGCGACGACACCAGGAAGGCATCGATCCCCTGCGCACTCCCGTAGCGCAGGTCCAGGCGCGCCAGCGGGGCCACGAGCGCGCGGCGCGCCGCATCGGTCACCCCGAGCCGTCGGCCGCTACCGTACGTGGTGTCGTACCACGCGAAGATCGCCGGATCGACCACCGCAATCTCCCGCAGCGCGTCGAGCGTGACATCACCCTCGCTCGTCCCACCGCGCGGCGCGGTCGCCGACGCATAGCCGGTGATCATCGCATCCTGCACCGAGGTGAGGTAGCCGTTCAGCCGCCCGCGATGCGCCAGCGCCGCGGCCACGAACCAGTCGACACCTCGAGCGAACGCCTCCGTGGGACGGTCTGCCTGCACGGGTGACGACAGCGTTTCGCGTCGCGGGCGCGCCGCGCTCGCCAGGCGACGCACCGTCGCCGAGAACTGGTCGGGGAACTGGCGCACCGAGCGATCGGTGCGATAGCCACCACGCACACCGTATCGGCGACGCGCCGCCTGCCAGTCGAGGTCGTGCGCCAACTCGTGCGCCATCGCGCCCGCGCTCGTCGCCAGCGGGAAGTAGATCGTGCGCGACCCCGGATCGTGCAACGCCAGGGCGCGATCGGCCAAGGGCGAGTCGCCGAAACGAATGCTCAGCCCGCGCAGGTCGAGCGACGGAAAGACCGTCGTGAGGTCGCTGACCACTTCGTCCAGCATGCGCAGGTAATACGGGCGCCAGCTGCCCGGCATGCGGGCATCGAACGTCAACGCGGCCAGTCCGAGCCGGCTCTGCAGCAGCACGCCCGGCCCCTGGTCGCCCGGGAACCACGCGCGCTCCTGTGCATACGCCCGCATCGCCACCGACGCGCTGAGCACGGCCATGGCGCTCTCGCTGGAGGGGCCTGCCACCGCGCGAAGCCGCGCCAGCTCGGCCACCATCGATTCCTCGTTCCGCGACCGCGCGACGAAGTGTGCGCGGGCTCGCCGCGCCTCTGCGTGTCCCGCCGCGCCGGCGACAAACGACGCGTAGCCGCCCATGGTCACCGTGATGGGCGCTTGCGGCGGCGCCCCCCGGCGGGCGACGACCTCGACGGCGGCCACGCTGGCCGCACCGCCTAACGAACGGGCGGTCGCGGAGCGGAGCGGCGCTGGCGCCAGGTGCCCCAACTGCTCGACGAGCCGCGGCAGGAGTCGCACCGCCGCCTGCTCGTCGGCCGGCGTCGGCGGATCGGCAAGCGGGGCCTCCACCGTGAACCGACGGTCGGCGCGCCACGCCGAGACGAGTTGCACCGGGTCCACGCGCTCGCGTCGTGCCTCGGCGAGCAGCGCGTGGGCATCGCGCATCGCCAGCGTCCGGTCGCGCGCCTGGGCAATCGCCCCCAGCGCGACCGCCGACGCCCGGTGCGACACCACCCCCGAGGCGGTTCCCACCGTGTACGCCAGGCGCAACGCCAGTTCCGCCGCGCGTGGCGATTCCGCCTCCTGCATCACCGACTCCATGAACTGCCGGTGCGCCCGCCCGATGTCGCGAGCGGGACGCGGCGCGATGAGGTCGAGTGCCTCAGGCGGAGTGGCGAAGGCCGCCCCAACGCTCGTGCGTGCGAGGATCGCCTCGGCCAACCGGTGCCGCGACTCCTTGGCCACGAGCGGATCGCGCAGCGCGTAGTCGATGAGGCGGAACGGGCTCCCCACCCCCAACCGCAGTCGCTCGAGGTAGAGCGCCGAGATCACCGCCCCGGTCGTCATCTCGGCGGGCGACTGGCGGACGAGCAGCCGCTCGACCGAATCGGCCCACTGCGCGCCTTGTGTGAACTCACGGGCGATGTCGGTCTGCCGACGCGGCGTACGCGCACGCACGAGCGCCCATCCCCCCACGCCGAGCGTGAGGGCGACCGCCCCTGCTAAAAGGGCCGCGCGCAGTCCGATGCGTTGTGTCAACACCGTCATCCCCCCGGAAAGCTCCCGACCATCGCGCCGCCGTGTCACGTCGGTCTGGTCCGCGCGGTTCGGCACTTCATGCGTTAGGACCGACGCGCCCCGCCCGTCGTCACGCGGGACGCGCGCGGCGGGGAGTCGTGGTGGCTACCTTACCCTGCTCGCACGCCAGTGGTGCCACTTCGACCGCCTGACGACGAATGTTCCACCGCTTTGCGCCGCGACGAGTGCTCGCGGTTCTCCTCTGTACCGTCCCGATCGCCCCGCGCATCGCCGCCGCGCAGGGCGATTCGCTGCCACCGCCGCCCTCCAGCAACCTCGGCCTCGCGGCCATCGGCGCTGTGACGATGCACGGCGGGTGGGCGAGCATCCAGCATGGCTTCCATGCCGGACAGCTCGGCGGCACGGTCGACTTCGGATATCTCACGTCCCGCCGCATCCGACTCGTTGCCGACGCGACGTATCTCCTGACCCTGCCACACGAGGAGACGGTCGCGAGCGAGGAACGCACGTATCGCAACGTCTTTCGCGACCTCTCGGCGCACCTCGCGCTCGCCTTTCACGCCACGTCGCCGTCGGCCCAATTCGCGCCGTACCTGGCGACGGGCGTCGGGGTCCACGTTCTCTCGAGTAGTTTCGGCTCGTTGGCGATCGACACGAGGTACAACTCCAACAACTTCGGCCTCCTCGCCGCCGTCGGCGCACGGGTCCGGGTGGGGGCGAGCGGGCGACGCGCGATGCAGGTGGAGGTGCAGACGCTGCAGGCGCGCAACGTCCGTCGAGTGGCCGTGACGGTGGGCGTGGCGGCGCTCTTCAACGACCTCGTCAAGCGCTGAGCCTCGGCCGGGCGCTCTCGAGGGGGGAGTCGCGGGCGGCGGAGGGAGGAGCGTCGCTGGCAGAGCGACGCTCGCCACCCACCGCCGCCGCGCGCCCGTCAGGCGAGCTGGGCGTCGAGGTGGATCGCGACGTTCCCCTTGATGGCCTTGGAGATCGGACAGCCGTCCTTGGTCGCAGCGGCCACCGACTGGAAGTCGTCGTTGGAGATCCCCGGGACGGTGGCGCGCACGGTCAGCTTCATCGTGGTGACGGTGAAGGCATCGCCCACCTTCTCCACGGTGCAGGCGGCGCTGGTTTCCACCTTGGTGGCGGGGGTGCCGCGCCCCTCGAGCTGCGCGCTCAGCGCCATGCTGTAGCAGGCTGCCTCGGCTGCGGCGAGCAGTTCCTCGGGGTTGGAGCCCTTGTCGTCGCCGAAGCGCGTGCTGAAGGCGTAGTTGCCGCCGATGGTCCCCGATTCGCCGGAGAAGGTGCCCTTGCCGCCGCGCAGGCCGCCTTCCCAGGTCGCAGATGCATGACGAGTTGGCATGGTTTCGATGAGTGAGCGTGTGGGTGATGCGTGGGTGGTGCGTCGGTGCTGCGTCGCAGGTCGCGACTCCGGTACAATCCACGATCGCACCGGATGGTGCCAGCCCTTTCGTGGCCCGCGGTGACACTGGCAATGCGAAGGCGCTCGGTTAGGCTTCCCCCGCATGACGTCACCGTCCCCGGCCGTGCCGCCCCGCATCGAGCAGGTCCTTCGTCGCTTCGCCTCGCTCGGGCGCGAGGAGAAGATGGCGGCGCTCGTGTCGTACGCTCGAAAGCTCGAGCCGCTCCCCGAGCGCTTCCAATCGCTCCCTGACGACGGCTATACCGTACCCGAGTGCCAGACCCCGATGCGCCTCTTTCCCGAGTTCCGGGACGGGACGCTGCACTTCTACGCCGACATCAACGCGCGCCAGTCGCCGACGGTCGCGGCCTTCCTGAGCATCGTGTTCGGCGCGGTCAACGGCGAACCGCCCGCGACGACGCTGGCCATCCCCGCCGACTTCGTCCGCACCGTGATGCAGAGTCTCGGGCTGGGGACGCGCGAGGTGGGGCTCGAAGCGATCGTCACGCGCCTCAAGTACCATGCGCGCGAGGCAGCCGGGCGCACGACCTAACGACACGTCGCCGAGCCCGCGCCTCGGCGCGGACACCGACCGCGCACCCGATGCGCACCGTCCTCACACCCTCCTCGCCCCATGTCCCAGAGCTACGCCAACCACACCCGCTGGCTGGTCCCGTATCACTTCATCGTCTCACCGCTCCTGCTCATCAACCTGATCGTCGCGCTCCGCGCGGCGTTCAAGGACCCCGGGGTGTCGACGGCGTGGGGAGTGCTCCTGGCGTTCGCCATCGCGCTGGGGATCGGCCTCGGTCGCCTGCAGGCCCTCACGGTGCAGGATCGGCTGATCCGGCTGGAGGAGACGCTGCGGCTGCAGCGGTTGCTCCCGGCGGCAGAGCATGGCGAGATCGGCCGGCTCTCGCGTCGGGAGTTCGTGGCGCTGCGCTTTGCCTCGGACGCAGAATTGCCGGCGCTGTTCCGGCGCGTGCGCTCCGGCGAGTTTGCCGACGCGAAGGCGATCAAGCAGGCAATCACCGCCTGGCGGGCGGACGAACTGCGCGCGTAGCACTCCGCGCGCCCCGCTCGGCCCGCGCGCTATCCCGCCGTGCGCCTGGCTCCCGAGCGTGAGGCCTCCCCCGCGGCGTCGGCCGCCGCGAGCGTGGCGCGCTTGCGGCGGGTCTGGTAGGGGAGGAGCCAGAGGTAGATCCCCGTCAGCCACAAGCCGAAGACGACGATGCCTGACGGGAGAAAGAGCCAGAGCTTGGCCAGTGGGTGGAACCACGAGCCGTCGTGCAGCGACTCCAACCAGTCAGAGCGCCGATAGGCGCTGTGCAGGACGGCGCCACTCTCGGAATCCACCTGCAGCTCCCAGCGCGACTGGCTGGTGATCTTGAGGATCCCCTTGCCGGGGCGCACGTCGATGCGGTCGATGTCGGCCCAGCTCCGTACCCCTGCCTCGGGGACCGCCTGCGCGATGCTGAGCAGTCGCGCGAACTCGACCTGTGGCACCGATCCCTTTCCCCGCGACTCCACCGGCTGCACCCAGCTCCAGTTCTTCTTGAGCTGCAGAAGGATCCCGGTGGCGATCACCACGAGAAAGGGGAGCGCGACGGCGATGGCCCCCCAGCGATGCGCCTTGCGCGAGAGGAGTCGGGGATTGAAAGCAGGTGCCACGAGTGCGATCGACGAGGGAAGGTGAAGGACGGGCTCAGCGCACGGCGACGCCGAATCGAATCGTCCGACCAGCCTGAGGCAAGCCACACTGATCGAAGACCGGCGCGTCGGTGAGGTTGTCGATCGCGAGCGATGTGGTGAGGCGCGAGAAGACGCCGCCGCGCGCAATCGCGAAGCCGCGCTCGATCCCCGCCCCCGTCCAGGTCTGGCGCGCGATCGCCTGATTTCGCCCCGTGTCAGGGTTCACGCAGTATTGCCGCCCGGCGTGGTCGACGTTGGCCGAGAGCCGAAAGCCGGCGACCGGAAAGGAGAGATCAGTGCCCAGTCGCAAGTCGGGCTGATTCTCCGGCTTTCGCTCCGTGCCGCTCACGGCCGGGTCGGCGATGCGCACGCGCTGCACGAGCGCATCGGCCGACAGCTGCAGACCGCGACGCGACCAACCGCCCAGGAGCTCCAGCCCGGTGCTGCGGATCTCGTCACGGTTCACCCGATAGAAGCGGCGGTTGGGGAGCGTGGTGCGGACGATGGCATCGGACAGCCCGTGTCGGAAGACCACCCCTTGCAGCTGCCATTCACTCGCCAGGAGCGTCGCACCCACCTCGCCTCCCACGAGCACCTCGGGACGGAGCGTGGGATTGGGCTGGAAGCGATTGAGCGCCCCCGAGTACAGCTCGCGCAGCGCGGCAAAGCGCGCCCGCCGGTTGAGCGACGCATGCAACCGCCAGCGGTCGCCAAAGGCGAGCGTGCTGAGCCCGAGACGTCCTCCCCACTCCGACAGGCGCCCGAGCGATTCTCGCCCGGCAGTCCTGGGGGTGGTGCTCGCGTCGAGGGCCACCCCCCCCGTCAGGCGCAACGTCCCCACCAGCGGCTGCTCCACCTCGAGCGCGCTGCTCCAGAGCTTTTGTCGGTAGATGTTGGGGACGGCGCCGTTCAACCCCTCGTCGTAGTCGACGGTGGCGAGCGTCACGGCGGTGCGCACTTCGCCTCGCCCCAGCGAATGATCGGCGGTGAGGCGCGCCGTGGTCGTCCGCTCGTCGCCGGTCTCGGTCCCCACGATCGAGTCGTACGCCGCGGTCGAGAAGCTCTCGATCGACGTGTACGATCGGTTCGTCCCCACCACCAACTCGGCATCACCCGATCCCATCGCCGTATGGCGACGCCCCGTCCCCATCGTGACGAGGGCCAGCGATCGCGTCTGCTCCGGGTAACGCCAGAAGCGGGGCGCGGCGATGTGCAGCTCCGGCATCACGCCGCGCTCGAGCGAGTAGCCGGAGTAGCTGGCGCCGATCCACGCGCCGCCCACCGTCTGGTAGCGCGCAGAGACGAAGCCGTCACGCTGCCGCACGTCGCTGTTCGCGCGCTCGTCACGGTCCAGCGTGTACTGGTCGGAGACCCCATGACTGAGCGCCATGGCCGGAACGTCTCGATAGCCCCCACCGGCCCGCAACGTCAGGCGCCCGCGCTCGAACGACAGCGGACGGGTGACGTCACCCTGCACGGCACGCGCCCCCACCTGATCGCCGCCCAGCCGCAGTCCCACCTGCCCCGCATCCGTCTGCGCGCCCCGGTACGATGAAAGTCCCAGGTCGATGACCCCGCCGATGGCATTGGGCCCCTGCAACAGGCTGCTCAGCCCGCGTACCACGACGACGGAGCCAACGCCCGTCGTGGGAAAGACCGACGCATCGGAGCGATGGTCCCACCCGATGCTCAGCGGGAGCCCGTCGAACAGGACCGCCGCCTGCCTCGAATCGGATCCGCGCACCGAGAGCTCGGCCTCGCCGCGCGAATTGATCCGGGTCAGGAGGAACGGGATCTCCCGAAGCGCCCGGTCGAGCGGTGCCGACGCCGACAGGTGCAGCGAGTCGAGGGGGACGACGAGTGCCGCAGTGCTGCCGACCGTAGCCGTCCCCCGCCCCGCCGTCACCGACACGGTGCCCAAGCGTGTTCTGGCGTCGGCGGCCGCGCTATCGCGCTTGGCCTCCTGCGCCCCGCCCCCGCGCGCGACTACAATTGCAGCGACGCACGCAAACGCGACGAACCCATACCCGCGCATCGATCGTTGAGAGTGCAAATGGTGGTCGGGAGTGTGCGATGACCGAGGCACATTAGTGCGTCAGTCATGAAAAATTCAGGAAAATCCCGTTAAGACCTGTTGAACGCGTCGGGCCACCAGATCGCTGCGCACCGACGGTCCGGCCCACTCTCGTCTGCCCCTGATCGCTCGCCGCGCGCGAGCCGAGGAACCGAAGATGTCGACCTTTACGATCAAGATTCGCGAGAACGGCTCCCTGGGGATCACCCCCGAGGACGCCGCCAACCTGCAACTGCTCGACCACAACGGGGTCCCCATCCCCCTCCCCGCCGGCAAGGGTGTGTCGCTCTGCCGATGCGGCGCCTCCAAGCGCAAGCCGTTTTGCGATGCGTCGCACAAGCTGATCGGCTTCGACGGGACGCTCGCTCCCATCGCCGCCGTCCCCCCGGCCCCGGCTGCCCCGCCGTCGGAGGCACCGCCAGCCGCTTGATACCCGCCTCCGTCCCTTCCGCCCCCCTCGCCGCTCCGCGGACCGAGGAGGAACTCGAGGAACGACTCAGCCGCCCCAACGCGGCGGTCGTCGAGGCACTGCGCCATTCGCCTGGCGACGTCGTGGTCGTCGGGGCCGGAGGGAAGATGGGACCGTCGCTCACGGCGATGCTGCGGCGCGCCGCCGATGCGCTGGGCGACGGGCGCCGGATCTTCGCGGTGTCTCGATGGGGGAGCGCAAAGGATGCCGCCCGGCTTGAGGCCATGGGGATCGAGGTCGTGCGCGCCGACCTGCTCGACCCCGACGCCGTCGACGCCCTCCCCGACGCCCCGAACGTCGTCTTCATGGCGGGGCAGAAATTCGGGACGCGCGATGCCCCGTCGCTCACCTGGATGACCAACACGGTCGTCCCCGCGTACGTGGCCCGTCGCTATCGGCACGCACGCATCGTCGCCTTCTCCACCGGCAACGTGTACGGGCTCTCCCCGGTCGACGGCACCGGATCACGCGAGGACGATCCGCTCGCGCCCGTTGGGGAGTACGCCGCATCGTGCGTGGGACGCGAGCGCGTCTTCGAGGATGCGGCCACGCGCTGGGGGACCCGTGTCACCATCATCCGCCTGAACTACGCCGTCGACCTGCGCTACGGCGTCCTGGTTGACCTCGCGCGCCGCATCCTCGCCGACGAGGCGGTCGACCTCGGGATGGGCTACGTGAACTGCATCTGGCAGGGTGATGCGAACGCGATGGCCCTCGCCGCCCTCGCCGCGGCCGCCACTCCGCCGTTCGTCCTCAATGTCACGGGGGCGGAGCGACTGTCGGTGCGAGCGCTGGCGCTCGAGCTGGGGCTTCTGCTGGGGCGAACGCCGACGTTCACCAACGCCGAAGCACCCGACGCCCTCCTCAGCGACACGCGCCGTGCGCAGTCGCTCGTTGGCCTCCCCGAGATCGACGGGCACACGCTCGCCGCCTGGGTCGCCGAATGGCTGCGACTCGGCGGCCGCACGTTAGGCAAGCCCACCCGCTTCGAACGACGCGACGGCACCTTCTGATCATGTCGCCCAGCCCGCTGCGCACCCACTTGCTCGCCGGCCAGGTCGTCCCGGCGCATCCGCTGGCCCTCACCGCCGCGCGCACGCTCGACGAGCGCCGACAGCGCGCCCTCACGCGCTACTACATCGACGCCGGCGCCGGTGGCGTCGCGGTCGGGGTGCACACCACGCAGTTCGCCATCCGGCAGCACGGCATGCTGCGCGACGTCCTCGCCCTCGGCGTCGAGAGCGCCCGCGAGTGGCTGACGCGCGCACCGCGCCCCTTCACGTTGGTGGCCGGGGTCGTCGGGGGACGCGCGCAGGCGCTTGGCGAGGCCGAACTGGCACGCACGCTCGGCTACGATGCCGTCCTCCTCTCCCTCGCCGGGCACGACGCGGCGTTGCACGAGGAGCTGCTGGCGCACTGCCGCGCCGTGGCCGAGGTGATGCCGGTGATCGGCTTCTACCTGCAGCCGGCCGTTGGAGGGCGACGCCTCGACCATCGCTTCTGGCGCGCCTTCGCCGAGATCCCCGAGGTGGTGGCCATCAAGATCGCGCCATTCAATCGATACCAGACGATCGACGTCGTGCGGGCCCTGGCCGAATCGGGGCGCGACGATATCGCGCTGTACACCGGCAACGACGACAACATCGTCGCCGACCTGCTCACGCCGTTTGGCTTCGCCAGCGGCGACGCGCGAGTCACGCGCCACATCGTCGGCGGACTGTTGGGACAGTGGGCCGTGTGGACCCGGCGCGCCGTGCAGCTGCTGGACGAACTCCGCGCAGTGCGCGCCGAGGCCGCGGGATCGCCGACCGCGTCGTCCGGCGCTCGCGAGTACCGCTCGATGCTTGCGCGCGGCGTCGCGCTCACCGACGCGAACGCCGCGGTGTTCGACGTCGCCAACAACTTCGCCGGATGCATCGCCGGAATTCACGAGGTGCTGCGACGCCAGGGACTCCTGGCAGGGACGTGGTGCCTCGACCCGCGCGAAGGGCTCTCGCCCGGTCAGTCCGCCGAGCTCGATCGGGTCATGACGGCCTATCCCGAACTTCTCGACGACGACTTCGTCGCTGCCGGACGCGATCGCTGGCTGGGCTGAGCGAGACCGGGAGAGGGCGCGCGATCTCGGCCTAGGCCAGCTGCGCGTGCCACGAGGACGAGGCCGGTCGCTCGAAGTGGGCCCGATAGCTCCCGACGGTCGTCAGCGTCGTGTCGAAGACCGGCGTGTCGGCTCCAATCGCACCATCGCGCACGCGCGCCGCATAGGTCGCCCGGTCCACGCACTGCACCACCCCAGCCGCATCACGATAGAAGACGCGCCCGCCGGCGACCAGCGCGACACCTAACGAGCGCTCCGTTCCCTGCAGGATGCGGAAGAGGGCGTCGATGGAGCACCCCGACGCGCCCGCCGTCGACTGATCGACCCCGATGGCCAGGAACCGTCCGTCGCGCCAGTCGCGCGCACACGTGAGCGGCGCGCCGTGGGCGCTCCAGCCATCGAGGTAGTCGTCGACCTCGCGCAGGAGGGCCGCAGTGGCGTCGGCCGACAGCGCCGCGCTCGCCCCAAACACCCAGATGCGCCCCTCGTCAGGCAGCATCTCGAACGGAACCCGTGGCATCGACTCTCACTCCGGCTGCAGGCTGCTTCCTGGGGGGCGCTACCGCCCCCGCTCCAACGGCAGAAGCTAGTGCCGCGCCGGAGCGGGGGCGACGGCGCGCGCGCCCGTGAGCGAATCCAGGAAGGCAGGCGCCCCCTCACCCACGACGAGCGGCGCATCGAGCGCGTCGAGATACTCCTGCCGCAGCACGCGCGTCCCGTCAGGCGACAGCAGGAAGCGCAGGAAGGCGACCGCCCGGGCCGGCTGCGGCGCCTCACGCGGAATGGTCAGCCCATAGCGGATCGGGACCCCGCGCAACTCGAGGGTATCGGCGACCGTGGACCCCAGGACGCGCACCACGGCTGAGGTGTAGGTCGTCGCGTACCGCTCGTCGCCCAGGTCGATCTCCGGGGCAAGGGCGATGAACGGGAGGCGCGCGCCGCGCGCCGACGATTCGTACATCCAGGCGTAGTCCAGTTCGTTGGCCTGCAGCAGTGCCACCAGTTCCGCCGACTTCGGGCGTACGTGTCGTCGCGGCGCAGTCGTCTCGAGTCGCGCGGCCAGCCCGGGTTCGCTGTAGTAGCGTTCCGCCAGCTGAAAGAGCATCAAGGTGCGATAGCCGGCCGGGTCGAGGTCGGGGTCGGCGCGGCCGACTTCCACCGCCGGACGCTGCAGCACTGTGCGCCACTCGCCACGCTGTGCCTCCGCGAGTCCGGTCGCGTTCACCGCATGCGCCAGCACCAGTCGATTGCGCGCGAACCGCGCATACCAGGTCCCGTGCGCCGGCATGAGGAGGCGCGGAAAGACCTCCTCATCGGCGAGGGCCACGATGTCGGCGCGCTTGCCGAGATCCGTGAGTCGGCGCGCCAGCTCGAGGCTCCCCGCCGACTCGAGCGTGTAGGAAATGCCGCTTCGTGCACTGAAGCTGTCCAGCGCGGCACGCATGGGCCTCGCCAGGCTTCCGGCCGCAAAAACGGTGAGCGGCGCATCGCTGGCCACGGCGCTGTCGGTGGCCGCATCGGCCGACGCTCGACGCTCGGCGCCACATCCTAGCGCGGTTGCACAAATGAGCACGAGGCGGGCCCGTCGCCACACGGCGGGAGTTCTCATGGCCCACAAGCTATCGGTGCTGCGCCGCCAACGTTAGGCGTTGTCATCCCCTTCGGGGCGCCCGAACATCAGGCGGATCAGCACCTGGTCTTCGGCGCGCGCCACGACGTACGCGTGGTCGCCCGGGAGGAGCGTCGTCGCCGGCAGCGGCGGGACGAGTTCGTCGCCGCGCACGATCAAGGTGACCGCCGCCCCATCGGGAAGGGCGAGGTCGGCGAGCGAGACTCCAGCCACGGCGAGCGCATCGTCGATGTAGAACGACTCGAGGCGCGAACTGAGCGGGCGCGCAGCCTCGATCTCCAGCACCGCGGGAGGGCTGGGCGGCTCCGCACTCTCCAGCCCCAGGCGGCGCGCCAGCGGTGCCCCCGTCACGCCGTGCAGCAGAACGCTCACCGCCACGACGAAGAAGACGAGGTCGAAGATGCGCTCCGCCCCGGGGGCGCGCGCGAGGACCGGCACGGTGGCCAGGATGATGGGGACCGCGCCACGCAGCCCCATCCACCCGATGAACGCGATCTCTCGTGCCGGATAGCGGAAGGGAAGGAGGCAGAGTGCCACGACGAGCGGCCGGGCGATGATCGCGACGAACAACCCGATCGCGATGCCAGGGAGCGCCACTTCCCCCAGGCGCGACGGAAAGAGCAGCAGCCCGAGCAGGACGAACATCGCCACCTGCCCGAGCCACGCCAGCGCGTCGTGCACGCGCAGCAGCGAGGCACGGTGCGGAATCTCGCGATCGCCTAACGTCATGCCGGCCACGTACACGGCAAGGAAGCCGCTCCCCCCCACGAGCGTCGGAAGGCCAAACGCCAGCAGCGCCACGGCGAGCGTGAAGACCGGATAGAGGCCCCCCGCCGAGAGGCGCACGCGCTGCAGGAAGATCCGTGCGGCGCGCCCCACCACGATCCCACCCAGCAGGCCAATCACCGCCTGCACGACGACCTCGCCCAGCGTGTGCCACCCCCACAGCCGCTCCAGGTGGCCCAGGTTGGCGGTCACCAGCGTGGTGAGGATGATCGCCATCGGATCGTTGAGCCCCGACTCCGCTTCGAGCGTCACCCCCACGCGCTTGCGCAGGTGGACACCGCTCCCGCGGAGGACGGCGAAAACGGCCGCCGCATCGGTGGACGAGACCACGACCCCGAGCAGGATCGACTGCGGGATGGTGAGCCCGACCGCGTACGCGCCCAGCGCGGTGACGGCCGCCGTGCCGAGGACCCCGACCGTTGCGAGGACCCCCGCGGGCCCCGCCACCCGCCGCACGGCGGCAATCGACGTGTTGAGTCCGCCGTCGAACAGGATGAGGACGAGCGCCGCCGTCCCCAGCCGGAAGGTGAGCCCATAGTCACTGAAGGCGATCCCACCGATGCCGTCGGAGCCGGCGAGCATGCCGAGGGCGAGGAAGAGCGCCGTGAGCGGAATGCCGAAGCGTGACGCCGCCCGCCCCGAGATGGCGCTCAGGGCCAGGAGCCCGCCGCAGGTGGCGAGGAAGAGGGCGGTCGCGAAGGGCTCCGTCGTCGACATGCCGCAATATGCACGGCGGCGACGCGCGAAGTGCTCGCGCGTCGCCGCCTGGACGCCCCCGTGCGTGCGCCGGAGCGCACGCACCTAACGACTTGTCCTCGCTACTGCTTGATGCTCGGGAGCTGGATCATCGGCATGCCGCCCCCCGACACCTGCGGCATCGCCCCGTTCCACTTCTCGATGAGCCGATACTGCACCAGCGTCGGCGTGATGCTTTCCGACAGCAGGTGATTGGCACGCGCCTGCGCCTCCGCCTCGGCGGTGATCGCCTTGGCGCGCCCCGCCGCCTTGATCGAGTCGCCGCGCGCCTGGAACTCGTTCTTCTGCAGCTCGTTCTGCGCGGTCAGTGCCTGTTGCTGCATCACGTTCTTGGCGTTGATCGCCTCGATGACCGACGGCGGCGCCCGGAACTCGTTCAGGGTGAACTGCTTCACCATGATCCCGTACTGCAGCAGACGCTCCTGCAACAAGGCCTGCGCCCGCGAGACGGTCTCGGCCTTCTTGGGACCCATGATGTCGGCGATCGCCTCGTCGCCCACGACTTCCTGCAGCGCCTGGCGAATCGTCTGCTTCACGTAGCCGTGCTGGATCATCCCGATGTCAGTGCGAAAGGTCTGGTACATCGCCGGCACCTTCATCGGGTCGATCTCGAACGACATCGCCACGTCGAGCGAGAGCGGCTGTCCTTCCTTGGAGTTGACGTTGATTTCGTCGTTGCTGGGCGACCCCTCCGTGGTCTCGCGCGTGAGCACGAGCGTCTGCATGAAGACCGGGTACTCCTCGATGGCGCTGAGGAGCGGGTTCCGGAAGTGCAGCCCGGGGCCTAACGGCTTCGGGTCGACACCGCCGCCGGCGCGATGGATCAGGATGCCGACGTGCCCAGGTTCCACGTAGGTGAACATCGACGGCAGGAGGAAGACCAGGACAAAGAGTACGATGCCGATCTTGAGCAGCTTGCCGAACGTTCCGCTCGATCCCACGTCACTCCCTCGCTGTCGCATGTTGTTGAGCAGGTCACTTACCGGGTTTGCCATACCGTCTCCTTGAAGCATTCGGGGCACACACGTTCACCCGAGGGCAGGCGAACCATCGCCTCCTCCGTGAGCGCGCCGTGAATGGGACAGGTGAGCTCCGCCGCGCGCTCGATCGCTTTGCGATTGCGGGTTTGGGCCAGACGCTTGCCGAGCGGGGTGAAGGTCGTCAGGCCAAAAAAAAGGAGGGTACCTGCCGCCACGACCAGCGCGACGAAAAGCACCCCTTCCATGATGATGGCAGCCATTGTTGCCTCTTTCTACGGACCGACGGGTTCGTGGGTTTCGACGACCACCTAACCTACGTATCCGCCAGCGGTTAGGAGAAGCCTGCCTGACGGCGGCCGGGGGGATCCCGACCGACCGCGACTACCGAACCCCCTCCGCCTTGAGTGCGTCTTCCAGCGTCTGGTGGCGAAACAGGAAGCCCGCCTCCAGCAGCTTGCGTGGCAGGACGCGCTGCCCCTCGATCACCGTCGCCTCGCCCATTTCGCCGTAGAGCAGCTTGATCGCAAACGCCGGGACGGGGACGATGGTGGGACGATGCAGGACGCGCCCCAGCACCTGGGTGAAGCCGGCATTGGTGACCGGCGCCGGGGCCGTGAGGTTCACCGCCCCCTGCATCGACTCCGTGACGACGAGAAACTCCAGGGCGCGTAACGCATCGGTGCGCGAAATCCAGCTCATCCACTGGCGCCCGCTCCCGATCGTGCCGCCGCCACCTAACGAGAAAATCGGGAGCATCTTCGCCAGCGCCCCGCCCTCGGGGCTGAGCACGATCCCGAGGCGGGGATGCACGACGCGAATCCCGGCGGCGCGCGCCGGCTCCGCCGCCCCCTCCCACGCCGTCCCGATCTCGGGAAAGAAGCCGCGCCCCGGCGCCGACGACTCGTCCAGCGCCTCGTCGCCGCGATTGCCGTAGATCCCGATCGCCGACATGCTCACCAGGACGCGCGGCTTGTGCGCGAGCCCGGCGAGCGTGCGCGCGAGGAGCGACGTCCCCTGCTCGCGCGACGAGCGGATGCGCTGCTTCGCCTCGGGGGTCCACCGCTGCGCGATCGACTCTCCCGCCAGGTGCACGACGGCGTCGACCCCCTCCAGTCGGGCGGCGTCCAACGTCGTGGCGGCGTCCCAGACGATGTCCGGCCCCGCCCCACCACTCGCCCCAGCGCGCGCGCGCCCGATGCGGAGCACCGTATGCCCCGCCGTCTGCAACTGACGAACGAAGGGCGTGCCGATGAAGCCGCTCGCCCCGGTAATGGCCACCTTCATGACAGTCCCCGCAGGGCCACCTCAGGACGCCTCGCCGTCGATCGACCGCCAGAGGTACCAGCAGGCGATCGTCCGGTAAGGCGCCCACTTGGCGCCGATGGTGTGGACCCGCTTGGCATCGGGGAGCTTCCGCAGGCGATAGGCCTGCTGGATCCCCTTGCGAATGCCAAGATCGAGGTCGGGAAGTACGTCCGGGCGCCCGAGCCTGAACATCAGGAACATCTGCGCCGTCCACACACCAACGCCCTTGACCGACGTGAGGTGCCTGATCACGTCGACGTCGGGGGCTTCGTGCAGCGTTTCGATGGGGAGCGCCCCCGCCAGGACGCGTTCGGCCAGGTCGCGCAGATAGCTGACCTTCTGGCGGGAGACTCCGGCCGATCGCAGTGCCTCGTCGGGCAGGGCCGCGAGCGCGGCGGCGTGCGGACGTTCTGCGCCGAACAGCGCCTCGAAGCGGCCGTGAATGGTGCCCGCCGCCTTGCCCGAGAGCTGCTGGAAAATGATAGACCGCGCCACCGACTCGAAGTGCGAGAGGTGGGGCGCGGTCTCGAATCGGCACGGGCCAACGGCAGCGATCACGTCGGCCATCACCGGGTCGACCCGGCGCAGGTGGTTCACGGCTTTGCGGTGCATCCCCCAACACTACCGAGGACGTTGGCTCCGCGCGAACCCGGACCACCCAGCGACGGAACGGAGGCGGTCAGCCCTCCAGGTCGCCACTCTCGAGCAGGCGCATCGCCAGCTCGTTCATCACGTCAGGCGCGTTGTACGCCCCCGTCTCGAGCCGCATCCGGATCTCGGCGATCCGCGCCTGCCCCAGTCGTTCCAACCCGCGATCGTGCGGGACGACCGCATGATCGTACGAGATCAGACGTTCGGTCGACGGCTGCGAATCGACGACCGGCTCGACTTCGCGCGAGGGCGTCGGCCGATTGGGGAGGACGACATCCTCCGACGAAGGGGTCTTCATATGAGTAGTGGCGAGGCGGCGTTCCACGTTGGCTCCGTGAGTGTGCTCCAATTGTTCTTATCGGCCGTTCTCGCCAGAACTTGAGCACTTATGGCCAGAATTTTCCGGCAACTCCTGCCGCGGGAGGCACGATCTACCCGGTCCACACGGGCTTCCGCGGCGCTCGACCGCGCGCATTTGAGCGCGTGACGAATCGCACAAATCCATACCCCTGAACGACTTGAGAGTAAGGGACCCGTTGGAGTCTCCTTCAAGTATCGGTTGGCCCCGGCGTTGCTTTACCACCGGTCGTCGACACCGCGCAGCCCGCGGGGTGGCGACCAGCGAGGGATCGCAATCGACTCATCGATCGGGGAACGGACTCCATGGCACCTGCAATCGCCACCCGCCACACCATCGCCAACCACGGCGTGTCGGCCGAAGCCCGCCAGCAGATTCTGGGCGAACATCTAGGCCTGGTGTACCACGTCGCGCGACAGCTCTGCCGCGCCAAGCAGATGGACGTGGAACTCGACGAGTTGGTGAGCGCCGGGACCATCGGCCTGATCGAGGCCTTCAACAACTTCGACACCAGCCGCGGCCTCGCGTTCAGCACGTTCGCCGCCCCCCGCATCCGCGGCGCGATGCTCGACGAGCTGCGTCGGCAGGACCACGTCCCGCGCTCGGTGCGTCGCCGCTCCCGCGAACTGCACAGTGCGACCGAGGAACTCACGCGCGAGCTGGGCCAGGCCCCCGACCAGCACCAGATCGCCAGTCGCATGGGGATCGACCTCCCCACGCTCTTCCGTTGGCAGAGCGAGGGCGACAACTCGCGCTTCATCCCGCTCGAGCGCACTGTCGAAGGGGCCCCCAGCGGCTCGCGCATCCCGATGGAACACCTCATCGCCTCGACCGAGGAAGAGATCGACGACCGCCTGACCTTCGGACAAGAAGTGTCGCGGCTCCGGGACTCGCTGCAGGCGCTCCCCGAGCAGGAGCGCAACGTCCTCACCCTGTACTACTTCGAGGAGCTCAAGCTCCACGAAATCGCCGCCCTGCTGAGTGTGAGCGAATCGCGCGTCTCACAGATCCGCGCCAAGGCGATCGTGCGCCTGCGCAAGTCGCTCGCCTCGCTGCGCGAGTCGGTCGCGTAGCCCGCCATCGGCGCCGCAACGCAAGAAGGGCCGCCCCATCGGGCGGCCCTCGTCGTTTCCAGTCGTCTGGCGCGTCGGAACGTGAAGCCGGGCGCGTGAAGCCGGGCGCGTAAGGCGCCGCGACCTAGAGCGCCGTCGCCTCGCGCTCGCGGCGGCGGGCCTCGGGGAGGGTCGGCAGCCGCAACTCGTAGCGGATGCGCTCACCATGCACGGTATTCACGACCGTCACCCCCACCTCCGCGAAGGCGTGCGCGAGTGCCGAGCGAACGGCGTGCACCAGGCTCCCCTCGCCGGTGAAGATGGCCTGTCCCTCGGGCTGCGGCGCTTCGAAGATCACCGAGACCGACGTCGCATCGCTCGCGTAGGAGAGCTTGAGCGCGTTGGAGCCACCGGCACGCAGGGCGTTGCCGGCCCCGCTCTCCAGCACGACCAGGAGGCAGCGCAGGAGCGCCGACGGGCGCACGAGGACGGGGAGCGTATCGAAGTCGGCATCGACCTCCACGGCGACGCCGCGCAAGTCGGCGTGGTGACCGTGCAGTTCGAGCACCTGCGGTACGATATCCTGCAGTCGCACCGGCTCCGCCCCGGCAAAGGGCTCCGCCGGCATGCACCGAAAGAGCACGAGCAGGTGATTGAGTCGCGACACCTCCTGCGCCAACGCCGCGATGACCTCCGGCTCGAACGGCTCGCCGTCCTGGAAGATCCCGACCACCGCCTCGAGCGAGGCGATGCGGTTGGTGAGCTGGTGGTTGAGCCCCTTGAGCACCTTCTCGCTCACACGTAGCCACTGATCGCCCCACACGCGGGCCGGCGTCGGTCCCTCGGTCTGCGCTTCCAGAAATGCCTGACGAGTCTCAGTCACGTACGTGCTCCGGTCCCACGCGAGAGTTGCGGTCATCGAGCGATCGAGAGTGAGGTGCAGGGGGCGACCGCACCCTTGACGACTCATTCGCGACCGACGGCACGGGCAATTTCTGCCGGGAGGCGCGCGCCGCCCCTCGCGCCCGCTCCCCTCTCCGGTAGCTTGCTCCGCTGCGACCTCAACGTGGAGCCACCCGTGCCCTTCGCCGTACGTCCCGCCCGTGTCCTGATGGCGTCGACCCTCGTCTTCTCCGCCATCATGTCGTGCGCGCTTCCCGCCCAGGGGACCGCCGCAGCGCGCCCCGTGGTGATCACCAACGCCTCGCTCATCGACGGGGCGCGGGGGCGTTCGCCACCGGGGCAACCGTCGTCATTCGCGATGGCCGGATCGTCCAGGTGGCCACGGGAGGCGGCATCGCCATGCCGTCAGACGCAACGATCATCGACGCGCGTGGGCGCTACCTGCTTCCCGGCCTGATCGACGCACACACGCACATCGCCTCACTGGCCAGCGCGCGGCGCGCGCTCGAGTCGGGGGTGACGACCATTCGCTCGGCCTCCGTCGCGGCCTTCCAGGACGTCGCGTTGCGCGAGGCGGTGAAGCAGGGGGCGTTCGCTGGCCCCGATGTCGTCGCCGCGGGCGTCTTCATCTCCCCGGAGCTAGGCGAGTCGGTCCTGGCCGACCCACGCCTCGCCAAGCTTGCCGGCGGACTGCAGGGCGAAGCCGAGCTGCGCGAGGCGGTGCGCATCAACCTCGACCGCGGCGTGAACGTGATCAAGACGCGCGGAACCGAGCGTGCCGGCCTCCCCAGCACCGACCCACGCAAGCAGTCGTATACCGAGACGCAGCTCGGCTGGATCGTCGACGAGGCGTCCAAGCGCAACATCCCGGTCATGGCGCACGCCCACGGCGACGAGGGGGCCTACGCCGCGGTCAAGGCGGGGGTCCGCAGCATCGAGCACGGGACCTTCCTCTCGGACAGCACGTTGCAGCTGATGAAGCAGAAGGGGACCTACCTCGTCCCGACGTACATCACCGTCCTCGACCTCACGCAGCCGGGCGGCGACTACGACGACCCCGCCCTCACCATCCGCGGCAACTTCATGCTCCCGGCGCTGGGCGAGACGGTGCGACGCGCACACCGCATGGGGATTCCGATCGCCACGGGCGCCGACACGCAGTACGGCCCGGAATCGCTCTCGCGCATCGCTGGCGAGGCGGCGCTCTTCGTCGATCTCGGCATGTCGCCACTCGAGGCGCTGCGCTCCGCCACCAGCGTCTCGGCCAGCCTGCTCGGGCTCGGGGACCGGATCGGCGCGATCAAGGAGGGGTATGAAGCCGACCTGATTCTCGTGGAATCGAATCCGCTGCAGAACATCCGCGCCCTCGCCGACGTCCTGGTCGTCATCTCCAACGGCACCATCGCGCTCAACCGCACCCCGTTCGCCAAGACGCGAATGTAAGCGGGGGCAATTGGCCGGAGGGTCACCGAGTGGCGGTGGCCCCGACTCGTCTTCCCGACTCCCGCTGTCATGACGCGCTTCACCATCCTCGCCCTGCTCGTCTCGCCCGCGTGGGCACTCGCCCAGAACGGTGGAGGGCTCGGTGCCGCCAGCATCACCGAGCACGACATCCGGCGTCGCATCGCCATCATCGCCGACGATTCGATGGGAGGACGTGACACTCCCTCGCGCGGGCTCGACCTCACGGCGCGCTACATCGCGGGCGAGTTCGCCCGCCTCGGGCTCAAGCCCGGGGGCGACTCGGGGCGCTTCGAGCAGCGGTACCCGATCCAACGCGCACGCCTCGACGGCGACGCGACGAAGGCCGTCTTCACCTCCGGCCGCCACACGGCGATCGCCAGCGCGACGCGCGATTTCGTCTACGTCTTCGGCCCACGTACCGGGCGCCCGATCAGCGCCCCGGTCGTGCTGGTGAGCGGAGCGTTGCAGCTGGACAGTGCCAGGACGCTGGACATCGCGGGGAAGATCCTCGTGGTGGTGGCCGACTCTCGCGCCCCCAACGCCACCCCCGTGAACCAGTTCCTCGCCCCCGCCTTCGAGCGCAATCCGGCGGCGGTGATCATGGTGCTCAACAACGACACCACCATCCTCGCGCGACAGATCGCGAACCAGTTTCGCGTACGGGCGATGGTGGAGGGCGAGACGGCCGACGACCCCGTCGTGACGATGGTGCACGAGCGCATCCTGGGCGACGTCTTCCGTGCCGCCGGCGTCGAGCTGGCGCAGCTCCGCGCCTCGACGACGTACGCGGTGCGCACCATCCCGTCGCTGTCCGTCAGCGTCACCGTGGCCAACGTGGGCGGGGGCGGCGTCACGGCGCCGAACGTCGTCGGGATCCTCGAAGGGAGCGACCCCGTGCTGCGCGACGAATACGTCGTCTTCTCGGCGCACATGGACCACGTCGGGACCAACGCCAGTGCGAAGGGCGACACGATCTTCAACGGGGCCGACGACGATGCCTCGGGAACGATCGGCGTGGTCGAACTCGCCGAGGCGTTCAGCCAGCCCGGGATGCGCCCCAAGCGATCGCTCATCTTCCTCACCGTCAGCGGCGAGGAGAAGGGGTTGTGGGGGAGCGAGTACTTCGCGTCGCACTCCCCCGTCCCGCTCGCACAGCTGGTGGCCAACCTCAACATGGACATGATCGGCCGCAACTGGCGTGACACCATTGCCGTGATCGGGAAGGAACACAGCGACCTTGGCGCCACGCTGGCACGCGTCAACGCGGCCCATCCAGAGCTTGGCATGCAGGCCATCGACGACATCTGGCCTAACGAGAACTTCTACTTCCGGTCCGACCACTACAACTTCGCCCGGCGCGGCGTCCCCGTCCTCTTCTTCTTCAACGGGACGCACAAGGACTACCACCAGGTGAGCGACTCCCCCGACAAGGTCGACGCCGAGAAGGAAGCCCGCATCGTGCAGCTCGTCTACTTCCTCGGGATGGAGATCGCCAACGCGAGCGAGCGGCCCAAGTGGAACGAGGAGAGCCGAAAAAAGGTCATGGGAAAGTAGGGGTCGAAGGCGCCCCTACAGCGCCTGCAGCACCACCTTCACCGCGGCGATCTCGTCGTCGTTGACCGTGTGGGCCATGCCCGGGTAGATGCGCGTGTCGACGGTGCCGCCGAGTTGCTGGAGGACCGTGGCGCTCTCGTTCACGCGTCCGAGCGGGATGTGGCCATCGACATCCGAGCATCCGAGGAAGACGGGCGTACCGGCGAGGGAGCCAGGGTAGTCGCGCGACGTGCCGTCGGGGCCGATGAGGCCACCGCTGAAGCCGACCAGTGCGCCGTAACGACGCGCGTGTCGTGCGCCGAACTCCAGCGTCAGGCAGGCCCCCTGCGAGAAGCCCGCGAGGGCGATGCGCTCGGCCGGGATGCCAGCATTCTCGATGTAGGCCACGAGGTCGTGCAGGACCTGGATCCCCGAGGTGATCCCGGGTTCGTTCTGCGGAATGGGCGAGAGGAACGAGAAGGGGTACCACGTGTTCCCCGAGGCCTGCGGGGCAAACCACGCGAGGTCGTCAGCGCCGAGGAGCGGGGCGAGCGTCAGGATGCTCTCGGCAGACGCGCCGCGCCCATGCGTGAGAATGAGGGCGCCGCGCGCCGTGGCCAGCGGCGCTCCACCGGTCACGATCGGTTGTCCCTGGTGCGGTCCGTTGCTGCTGGTGCCGGTCGTACTCATGCCAATCCCTCTGGTGTCGGGTGGTCGATCATCGTGACGGCCTACGCCTGCAGCGGCTGCAAGTCGCGCTGGATCTGCTCGCGGTCGGTTTCGAGCCATGCCGGGAGCCGGAGCTCCGTCCCCAGTGAGGCGACCTCCTCGTCGATCGAGAAGCCGGGGCCATCGGTGGCCACCTCGAGCAGCAGGCCATCCGGGTCGCGGAAGTAGATCGACTGGAAGTATGTCCGGTCCATCACCGGCGAGACTGACACACCTAACGATAGCAGGTGCTCGCGCCACGCCAGCTGCTCGTCCTGCGACGAGGCCCGGAAGGCGAGGTGATGGGTCTGCCCCACGCCACCGCGTGCCGCACGCCCACCCTTCGGCCAACCGAAGAAGGTCAGCGCCGAGTGTGGCTTGACCTCGGTGCCGTCGTACGAGGCCCAGAACCAGTGCTTGGTGTTGGGGTCGTCCTGGTTGAACGACTTCTTCACCAGCTTGAGCCCGAGGGCGCTGTCGTAGAAGTCGTTGAGCCGCTCCAGGTCGCTCGTGATCGCCGAGACGTGGTGGATCCCCTCCAACGCCATGTCGGGGGTGATGACCGGGACCGGCTCCGGATGCGTGCGGGCGGCAATCGCCGCCTCGTCGCGCGCGCCGCGAATCTCGGCGCTCGTGGGCGGGGCCAGTTCGAGCCTGCCTAACGCCTCGATCGGTTCGTCCACGGCGTAACCGGGGCCGCGCGTCGCAATCTCCAGCACCTGGCCGTCCGGATCGCGGAAGTAGATCGAGCGGAACCAGCCGCGGTCGAAAGGACCGCTCACCGCGAGGCCGGCGTCGTTGAGCCGGCGCTTCCACTTGAGCTGCGCCTCGGGGGTGGCGACGCCCAGGGCGAGGTGGTGCACGCCCCCCACCCCCCAGTGCCCCTGCGGGAGGTTCCCCCACTCGAAGAAGGTGAGGATCGTCCCCGGGACGCCGGTGGCGTCACCGAAGTACAGGTGGTACGACGACGGATCGTCGAAGTTGACGGTGCGCTTCACCAGCCCGACACCGAGCAGGTCGCGATAGAACGCCAACGTGCGGCGGGCGTCGGACGACACCATCGTCACGTGGTGGAAGCCTGAGGTGGCGAGCGTGGTCATGCGGTGCTCCTGCTGGTGGTGCGTGAACGGTCGTGGGTCGGGCATCGAGCCGGGGTCATTCTCTCACAACTGAGATATCTACCGACACGAATACGGCAGGGGGTGCATTCGGTTCCCCACGCCTCGATTGCGGCTACCGGTCGCTGGCCGAATCGATCGACGCGGCGGCGAGTCCGAGTTGCTTGAGGAGGCGAGCGGCGTCGCGCTGCTCGCGCTCCTGGAGGCCCTGCATGGCGCGGGTGATGCGAGCGGCGTGACGCGGGAAGATGCGGCGCATGAGGCGCGTCCCCTCGCGCGTGAGGGCGGCGTACCGCGCGCGGCGGTCTTCGGGACAGTCGCGGCGCTCCACGAGTCCCTTCTCGACGAGGCGATCGACGAGGAAGGTGATTCCGCCGCTGGAGACGAGGATCCGCTTCTGGATCTCGCCGAGGAGCGTTTGCCCGCGATGATGGAGCAGCTCGAGGACGGCGAACTCCCCGATCGACAGCCCGTCGGCTCGCACGTCGGCCGCCGCCTGCTCGTTGACGGCGGCGTAGGCGCGAGCCAGGGTGACCCAGAGCTTGAGGGCCAGTTGCTGGTCGGCGGGGAGGTCGGCGGTGGACGCCGGCGCAGGCTCCTTGAGTTTCGGCATATATCTTAGTTGTAAGATATTGCCGTATCCCGGCGCGTCAATCACGACTGGTCCCGCGGCGAGCGGCGGGCTATTGTCTCCCCCCATTCCTCACCCGCCAGGGAGTCGTCCATGTCGTCGTCGGAGATCACGCACCACCCGTGGAGTGACGTGCCGCTCGAGACACTCACGCCTCACATCTCGCGCAAGGTCATCACCGGCGACGGGATGATGATCGCCCAGGTGTTCCTCAAGCAGGGGGCGATCGTGCCGCGGCACCAGCACCATAACGAGCAACTGACCTACATCCTCGAAGGGTGCCTGCGCTTCTACCTGGGCGAGGACGAGTCGCGCGTGCAGGACGTGCGCGCGGGGGAGGTGCTGCACATTCCGTCGTGGGCCTGGCACAAGGCCGAGGCGCTGGAGGACACGCTCGACGTGGACATCTTCAACCCACCGCGCGAGGACTGGCTCAACAAGACCGACGACTACCTGCGCAGCGGCAACAAGTAGCCGCAGGCCTAACGCGGCGTGCGGCGGCGATGCAGGACGTGACGCGCCGCCGACACGAGGGCGATGGCGACACCGGCCATGATGAGCCATCCGCCGAGCTTCGTCTGGTTGGCATGGAAGTCGGTGCGCGCCACCCAGGTCTCGCCGAGCGGCGGCGGATAGGTCCCGTTGGACAGCGAGGTCAGGGCGCTGCGCCCCACGAAGAAGAGGGCCACCCCCCCGACGAGGAGAAGCGCGGACGCGGCATCGAATAGTCGATCCTCGAAGCGGACCACGGCGGTCGGCGACGTCGCACGGTCGGGTGCAGGCGGAACGGCGGGGGTGGACGAAAGCGACACGGACGGTTGGGCGGTCGGGGGGTGAAGTCCGGGCCGCGAACTGCACGGCCCGAGCGCTGAGAAGGCGGGCGACTGAGCGGGACGCGACAGTCGGCCCGCAGGGGGACGCGTTTCAGCCTGCGCCCTCCAGAGGACGATACTCGCGGCCTGAGGGCACGCGTGACGCCGACGTGACGGCGGTCGCTATCGTAGCGATCCCTCCGTCACGACGCGAAGACGTTGCGGCGCAACGCGTTGCCCTCGCCAGCCCCCGCTCGTCCTTACCGGTGATGCCTCCTCAGCCCCCCAGCCGCCCCTCGTCGAAGGCTCGCGCCCTGTCGGCCGTTGCCCTCGCCGTGGTGGTCGTCGCCGCGGCGAGTCGTGCCGTGACAGCGGGCGAAGTCGGGTCCTTCGGAAACCCCGTCGCCCCGCCCCCACCCCGCGCGGAACTCGTGAACGTCCCCGTCGTGAGCAACGGCGCGGTGTCGTCTGCCGCCATCGACTTCGATTCGCTCAGCGGACGATCGGGAGACCTGCGGCTGCGGATCTTCACCCCCGGCGAGTTCGACGCCTATCCCGCCCTGCTGGAGCATCTGGGCGACGGCATCCGGACCCCCGGCGTGCACGGGGTGAATGCGGGCGGCGACGACGCGACGTTCGCCTTCGTGACGTTGACCCCCTGGCAGCGCAAGCTGGGGAGCTACGTGAACGGCTATCACCTGGGGTTCTGGCCCGGCGAGCGACGCTCGGTCACGGAGCAGTATGAGAATCCCGACGGCTTCATCGAGGTAACGCGCGAGAGCGCGGACACGCGTCTCTCCACGCACTTCACGCTGCGCGACTTCCTCACGCACGACCAGGCGACCGTCTGGCCCAAGTACGTCGTCCTGCGCGAAGACCTGCTCGACAAGCTCGAGCTCGTCCTCGACGCCCTGCAGTCCTTCGGCGTCGCCACGCAACATGTGGTCGTCCTCTCCGGCTTCCGCTCACCGCAGTACAACTCGCGCGGGGCGGGCGAAGGAATGGCCCGCTCGAGCCGGCACCAGTTCGGCGACGCAGCCGACATCATCATCGACGCCAATCGCGACGGTCGCATGGACGACCTCAATGGCGACGGACGCGTCGACTTCTCCGACGTTCAGGTCCTCGACCGCGCGGTGGGGCTGGTCGAGCACAAGCATCCGGACCTGGTGGGTGGGCTCGGGCTCTACCACGAAACGGGGCCAAGCGGGCCGTTTGCGCACATCGACGTCCGCGGGACGCGAGCGCGCTGGACCAATGGAGGACGCCGGGCAAGCCGCGCCGCCGGGGCCGGCTGGGGAAATGTGACGAGTTCGGTAGCTCGACCGTCTGGAGCGTGTCAGGCGGACGGCGCTATGGCCGTCCTCTGCCAGGGGCGCCGGTAGGCGGCAAACCTGCAGGGGACGGGCCTAGCAAACGCAATGGGCGACGCGCAAGCGTCGCCCATTGTGTTTGTGGAAGACGGGACGGGACGACGAGTTCGATGGCGAGCGGCGCAGCGGCTGCGTGCGCGAGCGCGCGACTACGGCGCTAGCGGGTCGGGATCTCGTCTTTCCCGTCTTCCCGTCTTCCCGTCTTCCCTCACCAGACAGTAGGTCCACTCGTCGCAGATCGCCCCATCCTTGATCGCGGCCTTGCGCGCCAGGTACGCGAGGCCGAAGCCGGCCTTCTCGAGGACGCGCGCCGATTCGGGGTTGTAGGTGAAGACGGCGGCGGTGAGATGCTGCAACTCCGTGGTGGCCCAGATCCAGTCGACGAAGCCGCGCACCGCCTCGGTCGCGAGCCCCCTCCCCCGCCACTCCGCGCCTAACCAGTAGCCCACCTCGGCACGCACCCGGTTGATATCGACGTCCGGGATGCAGGCGATGCCACCGACCACCTGGTCGTCGACGGCGATGGCGAAGTTCTGCTCGGGATGCTCGCCGGTGGCGCGTGCGATGAAGGCATCGGCATCGGCGCGCGCGTAGGGGTGCGGGAATCGGTCGCGCACCATGCGCCAGATCGAGCGATCGTTGGCGATGCTGGCAAGGCGCTCGGCGTCCGCGGGGCGCCAGGAGCGGATGGAGCAGCGGTCGAGGGGGAGTTCCATGGGTACGTGAGGGGGATTCGCGCCGCACGGGGCGGTGGAGACGTTCGTGCGACGGTTCCCCCAACCTCGGGGGGAGGTGCGTGGATGTCCAGCGTCGCTCAGAGCGCGCGCGTGTTGCTTGTGCCCGGCAGGGGTGCGGCTACATTCGCGCGCTGCGGCCGTGCGCCCGTGGAGACGCCGTGGGGCATCACCGGCCGGTCGTTCCCCCGTTCAGGTCCGAGGAATCACGATGGCGATGCATCTTCCCGGTGGCGACGGCCGACGCGCCCACCGCCGGCTGGCGTGGCGTGCGCTGCAGCTGACGGCCCTGATCTCGCTGACGGGCGCGACGCTCGAGGCGCAGGCGGTCGCCGTCACGGCCCAGCGCGTCTTCGATGGCACGAAGATGCTCGCCAACGCGGCGGTGGTCGTGGAGGGGGGGCGCATCACCAGCGTGGGGGCGCTGCCGGCCGGCTTTCGCGGGGCGCGCTACGACCTGGGCAACGCAACGCTGATGCCGGGACTCATCGACGTGCACACGCACCTGACGTGGTACTTCAACGCGCAGGATCGTTTTCACACGAACAGCGACGGCGAGACGCCGGGCCAAGGGGCGATTGCGGCATCGGCCAATGCGTATGCCACGTTGATGTCGGGGATCACGACGACGCAGTCGCTCGGCTCTCCCGAGGACCGGGACCTGCGCGACGCGATCAATCGCGGTGCGCTTCCCGGCCCGCGCCTGCTGACGTCACTCGGCTCGCTGAGCGAGGCGAGCGGGACGCCCGACGAGCTGCGGGCCAAGGTGCGCGCCTTCAAGGCGCGTGGGGCCGACGTCATCAAGCTCTTCGCCTCCAAGTCGATACGCGACGGTGGGGGCCAGACGATGACCGACGCGCAGCTGCAAGCGGCGTGCGACGAAGGCCACACACTGGGACTTCGCGTCCTGGTCCACGCCCACGCGGCCGAGGCGATGAAGGCGGCGGTGAACGCCGGGTGCGACCAGATCGAGCACGGGATCTTCGCCACCGACGAGGTGCTGCAGCTGATGGTGCAGAAGGGGACCTATCTCTCGCCGCAGTGCGGGCTCGTCTTCCGCAACTACCTCGACAACCGCGCCAAATACCAAGGCATCGGCAACTACAACGACGTGGGGTTCAAGTCGATGGAGGAGTCGATGCCGCTGGGGATCGCGACGGTCCGCAAGGTGACGCAAACGAAGGGGCTCAAGGTCGTCTTCGGGACCGATGCGGTGGCGGGGGCGCACGGGCGCAACGTGGAAGACCTCATCTGTCGCATCAACGAAGCGGGGCAGCCGCCGCTGGAGGCGCTGCACGGGGCAACGACGCTGGCCGCGCAGTCGCTGCGCCTGGCCGACTCGTTAGGGACGCTGGCGCCGCGGATGCTGGCCGACCTGGTCGCGGTGCCTGGCGACGTCACGCGCGACGCGACGGCGCTGCGCCGCGTCTTCTTCGTCATGAAGGGGGGGCGCGTCTTCAGGAACGAGCGGAGCCAATGACCGTGCCTCGATGTGTTCGCGACGCTGTGCTGCTGGCGGTGCTCGTTCCGGCAGCCGCAACGGCACAAGGGGCGGGACGGCTGGTGGAGTGGCCCACGTACGGCGGCGACGCCGGCGGCATGAAGTACTCGACGCTGGCCGACATCCACCGTGGCAATGTGTCGGCGCTGGCGCCGGCGTGGCGCTGGAACACCGGTGATGCGGCCAGCCCGCCCGCAGATTCGGGGCGGCCGGCACGCCCGGGGAACTTCCAGGCGACGCCGTTGATGATCAACGACACGCTCTACCTGCCGACTCCGCTGAACGTGGTCGTCGCGCTCGATGCCTCCAACGGTCGAGAGCTGTGGCGCTTCGATCCCGGCGCCTATCGCGCCGGGCAGCCGTCCAACGGGACGGGGTTAGTGCATCGCGGCGTGGCGGCATGGAGCGATGGGCACTCGCGCCGGATCTTCATCAACTCGCGCTGGCGCCTCATTGCGCTCGACGCCGCGACGGGGAAGCCGATTCCCTCCTTCGGGAGCAACGGGGAGGTCGACCTCACGGCCCAACTCGACCGCGCGGTGAACCGCCGGCACTACACGAACACGTCGCCGCCGGTGGTGTGGGGCGATCTGGTCATCCTTGGCAACGGCGTCGGTGACCGGCTGGCCTACAAGGGCGATCCGCCCGGCGACGTGCAGGCGTTCGACGTGCGGACGGGGCGGCGCGTGTGGGCCTTTCGCACCGTCCCAGTCGCTGGCGAGGCCGGGAACGAGACGTGGGAGCAGGACTCGTGGCGCTTCACGGGGCACACCAACGTGTGGGCGCCGTTCACCGTGGACTCGGCGCGCGGGCTGGTCTACCTCCCGGTCGGAACGCCGTCCAACGACTGGTATGGTGGGCGCCGTCCGGGGGCCAACCTGTTCGGCGAGGCGATCGTCGCGCTCGATGCGCGGACGGGGACGCGGGTGTGGCACTACCAGCTGGTGCACCACGGGCTGTGGGACTACGACCTCCCCGCCCCGCCTAACGTGGTGACGATCCGGGCGGGGGCGCGGCGCACTGACGCCGTCGTCGTCCCGACCAAGCAGGGATGGATCTTCGCTTTCGATCGGGTGACGGGGAAGCCGCTGTGGCCCATCGAGGAGCGCGCGGTCCCACCGAGCGACGTGCCGGGGGAGCGGGCGTGGCCCACGCAGCCGGCGCCGTCGAAGCCGAAGGCGTTCGCGCAGCAGGGGTTTGGCGCGGACGACGTCATTGCTTTCACGCCCGCGGTGAAGGCGGCGGCGCTCGCGCAGCTGCAACTCTTTGTCAGCGGGCCGCTTTACACCCCGCCCTCGCTCAAGGGGACGATCACGAACCCGGGGGCGATCGGGGGGGCGGGATGGGGGGGAGCCGCCTTCGACCCCGAGACCAACCTGCTGTACGTCAAGGCGACCAACTCGCCCGCGCTGTGGAAGCTCGCGCGCCGCGCCACGCCGTCCGACACCAACGACAACGATTACTTCACCGACCTCGGGGGATCGTCGTTAGGGGTGGTGGTTCCCGGCTTCGAGAAGGACGCGGCCGGGAAGCCGGTTCCGCCGCTCCCGATCAACAAGCCGCCGTACGGGACGCTCACGGCGATCGATCTCGCGACGGGGGAGACCCGGTGGCAGGTACCGCTGGGCGACACGCCGTCGGTGCGCACGCACCCGGCGCTGGCGGGGGTTACGCTGCCACCGGCGTTAGGCGTCGCCGGTTCACCGGGTCCCCTGGCGACGCGCGGGGGGTTGGTCTTCGCATCGGGGGGCGGGAACACGCTGTACGCCTTCGACGCGCGTGACGGCCGGGTGCGGTGGTCGCACGATCTGGGGACCATGGGGTATGCCAACCCCATGACCTACCGGACGCGCGCGGGGCGGCAGTTCGTGGTGATTGCCACCGGTGCGGGGGCGAACACGTCGTTGCGGGCGTTCGCGCTGCCGTAGCGTTCCGACCGGGCGACTGCCGGCGCAGCCGGCGGGGAATGGCGCCGCGCCCTGCGCGGCGCTTTCTTCTTGGCCGACCATGGAAACTCTCCTGAGCATCGCCCTGGGCCTCGGGCTCGCCGCCGCGGCGGGGCTGCGCGTCTTCGTTCCCGTCTTTGGCGCCAGCCTCGCGGCGCACCTGGGGGTGCTCCCGCTGTCGCCGAGCTTTGCCTGGGTGGGGACGTTGCCGGCACTCATCGCCTTCGGGACGGCGACAGCGCTGGAGATCGGTGCGTACTACGTCCCTTGGCTCGACCATGCGCTCGACGTCGTCGCCTCGCCGGCCGCGGTGATCGCCGGCGTCGTCGCCAGCGCGGCGGTGATCACCGACCTGCCGCCGCTCGTCACGTGGGCCGTCGCGCTCATCGGCGGTGGCGGGGCTGCCGGGATCGTGCAGATGCTCTCCGTGGGGGCGCGGGTCAAGTCGGCGGTCACCACCGGTGGGCTCGGCAATCCGGTGGTCGCCACCGGGGAAACGGTGGGAGCGATCGCGCTCACCGCGATGACGCTCCTCGTGCCGCTGGTCGCGCTCGTCGTCTGTATCGTGTTTGTCTTCCTGCTCGCTCGGTTCGTGTGGCGGCGGCGGAACCGCAGCGCCGCCACATCGTCCTGACCCTTTCACGCTTCGGAGTTCTTGATGCGCCGCCCCTTTGCCGCACTCGCCGGGTTCATCGTCGCCGCGGTCACCAGCGCCGACGCCGTACCGTTGCAGGCACAGGCCACGCGCCAGACCGATGCGGATCACTACACGCGCTATGAGTTGCTGGCGCCCGGGTCGGCCAAGTTCCGCATCATCTACGAAGTCACGGCGACGACGGCGGGGGCGACGGCGTACTTCAATCCCATCCGAAAGGGGAGCGTCGCGACCGACGAGGCGGTCTTCGACCGCATGACCGGCGCCCCGCTGCGCTTCGATGTCGTGAACGGAATGGTGGCGCGGGCCGGCGGCGTGCTGGGCGCCGACTCGACGCAGGAGTACATCCGCGTCACGCTGGCGCGCGCCGTGCCGTCGGAGGGCGAGGGACGCATCCGCATCGACAAGACCTACGAGGATGGGCGCAGCTACATCGCCGGGGGCGACTCGGTGCTGTTCATCCGCCCGTTAGGCATCCGCAAGAACGCCGTCGTCCTGCCAGCCGGCTACGAATTGGAGTCGGTGAACTACCCGTCGCAGGTGATCCGTGAAGACGACGGACGCATCGCGGTGTCGTTCATCAACACGGGCGTGGGCGAGGTGCCGTACGTGGTGAAGGGACGTCGCGCGACGAGGGCGTCCGCGGGGCGCGCCGCGGCGGGCCAGACGTCACGCCTCTCGGAGCGGGCCCACCAGGATCGGGAGATCGTGTACTTCCTGCAGCAGCCTGAGACGCACGCTTTCGACTTGTACCACGACTACACGGAATCGCGTCCGGGAATCGACAAGTACCTCAACATCGTGCGCGCCGGGAGCAAGGCATCGCGCCCCTCGGCGCGTGTCCTCGACACCGGCGACGAGCTCCCCGTGCGCACGCTCAAGGGCAACGCCATCTCGCAGGCACGCATCGACATCGGCCAGGCCGTGACCGCTGAGACCGAGGTGGTGGTGATCGACTTTCCCGCTCCCCGGGCGGGGGAGTCGAGGCGCCTGCGCATCACCGAGACGTACACCGATCCGGCGCGCTACACGCTCACGGGCGACACGCTGGTCTGGGATCGCGCCTTCGGGCGGCCGTCGAACGCGATGGTGCTGCCGGCGGGATGGGCGCTGGCCAACTGCTCCGTGCCGGCGACGGTCTCGCGCACCGACGATGGGCGGGTGCGGCTCGACTTCGTCAACCAGCGGAATGACGAGATCGCGGTGTACCTGACGGCGGTGCGGCGCTAGCGCGCACCGCCGTCAGCCCCACGACTCACGGCACGATCTTCGTCACCTTGAACGGATCGCGCACCGGATCGTTGGCCGGCGCCAGCTTGCGCGAGGCCTGCACCATGCGCTCCACCTCAGACATGAGCTTCTCGTTGTTCATGACGACGCCGTCCTTGATGGTGTGCACGATCCCCTTGGTGCGGATCATCTTGCCATTCGCGTCGAGCGTGAGGTCGCCGAACGAGTACATGAACTTGAGGTTCGCCGCCGGGTTGCCGTCGACCAGCAACAGGTCGGCCTTGTAGCCCGGGCGCACGAGCCCGAGCTGCGGCTCGAGCAACGTCTGCGCCGAGTTGTACGTGGCGGTCTTGAGGACCTCGAGGGTGTGCATCCCGGTCTCGCGCTGCAGTTGCAGCTCACGGATCGATGAGAAGCCCGGTGTGGCCCAGATGTAGTTGTCGTCGGTGCCGAACGCGACGCGCCCGCCGCGCTTGTTGAACGCGTAGATCAGGTCGCCCCACAGGCGGAAGGCCGACGTCCAGTAGTACTCGTCGTCGCTCGTCCAGTCATAGTGGAACGCGCCATGGTACGCCGGGTTCGGCATGTTCCAGTTCCACAGCGCCTGGTGCGTGTACTTGTCCGTCCACGGGAGCGACGTCGCGCGGACCATGTCACGATTGGCCTCGTACACCACGCGCGTGGGGAGCATCGTAACGCCGCACTTCACCAGCGAGTCGGCGACCTCGGTCAGGAGGCGCTCCCGGTTGGTGTAGGTCCAGACCTTCCCGGCCTCGCGGAAGCGGTCGTTCTCGTTGCCGTAGTTGTAGTTGCGCGGGAAATCCTGCGTCTTGTTGTCGAGCGCCGACTCGGCGTACCCGTAGTGGTGCTCGATCATCGTGATCCCGGCGCACGCCGCCTTCACGGCCTGCGTCACCGCGGTGTTGGAGGGCTGCAGGTGGAACGAGGTGATCATCCCGTTCTCCTTGGCCGCCTTGGCGATGGCCGTCACCAGCTCCAGCGACCAGCCTAACGGGTCCATCGAGATGACGCGGGTGCCGTTGGCCGCCATCGCCTTGACGACCTGCGGCGCGAGGGCCGGGTCGTCGAGCTGGCGCCGCGTGAACGATGTCCCGGCGCCGTAGCCTACCAGCGGGAACATGCGCGGGGCGACGATCTCGTTGGCGGCGCTCTTCTTCGCCTCCGACATCCCGTCGGCAAAGCCACGATCGGCGGCGTTCACCATGGTGGTGACGCCCATCGCGAGCTTGAGGTAGTAGACGTACTCGATCTCTTCGGGGAGCGTGCGAATGTGCGTGTGCAGGTCGATCATCCCCGGCATCACGTACTTCCCCTCGGCCTCGATGATGCGATCCCCGGTCAGGCGTGTTCCGGCGCCGCGTCGCTCGGCGGCGACCGGGTCGAAGGGGACCATCTGCGTGATCATGTTCCCCTCGATCATGATGTCGTAGGGGCCGGCCGGCGGTCCACCGTGGCCCGGGATGACCATCGCGTTCCGGATCACGAGCGACTTGTACGGCCCCTGCGCGAGGTCGCCGAAGGTACGGGTGACGACGGCGGGGGCCGCGGTGGGCGGTGCCGCGGGGCGTTGCTGCGCCGACGCGAGCGAGACGAGCGCGGGCGACAACAGGGCGGCAACGGCCAGCGGTTGGGCAAGGCGCGCAGCGCGCGAAGAGCAGGGCGACATGGGCAGCGGATCGGGAGAGGTGGCGAACGTCGGTGGGGGCGTGGGGCGGCGCCGGGAGAGGCTACGGTTCCAACGTGGGTGGGGGAAGGAGCGTTGGGGGGGGCGGGAGCGCACGCGACGCCTCCCCACCTCGCTACTTCAGCGCCGCGTACACGAGCGTCTTGAACGTATCGCCCAGCGCCACCGGCGCACCGAAGGTGTTGGTGTAGACGAGCGCGACGAGACGCTCCTTGGGATCGGCCCAGTACGTCGTGTTGAACGCCCCGCCCCACTCGAACGAACCGGCCGAGAGCGGCGACTGCGCGTCACCGTCGGTCGTCTCGAGCCCGAAGCCGAGACCGAACTTGGGTTCGAGCGCCCCGACATGATTCGTGAGCATGAGCTCCACCGTCTTGCGACCGACGAGTCGCACGCCGTCCAATTCGCCCCCGTTGAGGAAGAGCTGCAGGAAGCGCGCGTAGTCGCTCGTGGTCGAGACCAGCCCGCCGCCACCGGAGAAGTACGTCACGCGACGCAGTGGAAAGTCGGGGTGCGTGAGACCGCCGTCCCGTGCGTGCCAGCCGACCAGCGTGTCGTCCTTCATCTGGTGCAAGGCGACCAGTCGCGCCTGACGGTCGGCGGGGAGGGCGAACCAGGTGTCCTTCATCCCCAGCGGGTCGAAGATGCGCGTCCGCAAGAAGGTGTCGAAGGGCATCCCCGACCAGAGCTCGACCAACCGCCCGAGCACGTCGATCGAGAGCGAGTAGCGCCACTCGGTCCCCGGGTCGCTGTGCAACGGGAGCTTCGCCAGCGCCTCGATGCGCTCAGCGAGCACGTCACCCTCACGCCCCAAGGCGGTGAGCCCCGCCTTGGCGTAGATGGCCTTGAATTCGTCGCTCCCGATGTCGGCGTAGTCGAGCCCCGAGGTGTGCGTGAGCAACTGACGGATAGTCATCCGTCCCTTTGCGGGACGTGATTCGTAGCTCGAGTCGGCGGGATTGAACTTGGTGAGGACGGTGCGCTTGGCGAATGAGGGGAGGTAGCGGCTGACCGGATCGTCGAGCTGGAAGCGTCCTTCTTCCCAGAGCATCATCACGGCCAGTGAGGTGATGGCCTTGGTCTGCGAGGCGATGCGGAAGATGTCGTCGGTGCGCAGCGCCTCGGGCTTGCCGAGATCGCGCACCCCCCACGCCTTGTGGTAGGCGACCTGCCCGTCCTTCACGAGCATCACCACAGCGCCCGGGATCTGGCGCTGGGCGACGAGCGACTCGATCCAGCTGTCGATCCGCGCCAGGCGATCGGGGTGGAAGGCCGCGGCCGCGCGCGAGACGGCTCCGGGGCGCGACGACGTGACAGCGGGGCGGGATGGTACGGCCGCGCCCTGCGCGGCCAGCCCGAGCGGGTGGACGATAGCGGCGATAGCGAGGAGCGAACGAACGATGTGGCGCGAATGCATAGCGAAGTAACGGAGGGGAGGTGTGCGAAGGCCGCGGCGCTCGCGACGCGGTGTGAAAGATTCGGAGTCGGGCACGGGATGCGACGTCGTGCGGGGCGCTGCCCTAGCGCTTGGCAGCGGCTGCGGCCTTGGGCCTGGTCTTCGCCTTCGTCACGCCCGCCGGCATGGGCGTCCCCTGCGGGATCGCCTGCCCGTCGTGGCGCGGTTCGCTGGCGCCGAAGTTGACGCCGTCTGGCAGGCGCATCACGGCCTGCCCCCAACCAAAGACGGAGGAGCGCGGGCCCACATCGCGCACGTCATGACCGAGCGCCTTGAGCTCGGCGCGCACGCTGGCGGGGACGAGCGTCTCGACGTTCACGTCGCAGCCGTCGAACGACGACTTGGAGAAGCGCCCGGCCTCGAGCGCCTGCTGCAGCGTCATGCCGTAGTCGGCGATGTTGGAGACGAACTGCGCATGCGCCTGCGACTGGTTCCACCCGCCCATGATCCCGAAGCCGATGCGGACGCCATCCTTCTCCATGAAGGCGGGGATGATCGTGTGCAGCGGGCGCTTGCGCGGGGCGAGGACGTTGACCGCGGTGCTGTCGAGCGAGAACAGCGACCCACGGTTGTGCAGCAGGACGCCGGTGCCGGGGGCGGTGAAGCCGGAGCCAAACTCGGAATAGATAGACTGGATGAGCGAGACGATGTTGCCGTCCTTGTCGACGACGGTGAGGTAGATCGTCTCGCTCCCGGTGAGGCCGCTCACCGACGCGTACTGGGCCGGTGGAACGCTGCAGGCCGCCCTCGACGGATCAATCGCCTTCGCGCGCTCGGCGGCGCGCGACTTGTCGAGCATCGCGGCGACCGGCACGGAGGTGAAGTGGGGATCGGCCGTGTACCGGAGCATGTCGGCGTAGGCCAGCTTCTTGGCCTCGATCATCGTGTGCATCGCCTTCGTGCTGTGGAACCCCCACTCCTTCACGGGGAAACGCTCCATGAGGTTCAGCATCATCAGGGCGGCGATGCCCTGCGTGGGGGCGGGGAGTTCGCTCACCGTCCAGCCGCGATACGTCGTGCTGATGGGGGTGACCCAGTCGGGTTGCAGCTCACGGAGGTCGTCGAGGGCCATCGTCCCCCCTTCCTCCTTCGAGAGGCGCACGATGGCTTCGGCCACGGGGCCGGTGTAGAAGCCGTCACGTCCACGCTCGGCGATGCGGCGCAGGGTCTTCGCGAGGTCGGGGTTGCGGAAGACGTCGCCTTCCTTCGGGGCGCGCGCGCCATCGAGGAGGAAGGTGGCCCTGGTGTAGGCGTTGGCGGAGAGCTTGGTGACGGCGCTCCCCCACATGCGCGCGACCTGTTCGGTGACCGGAAAGCCGTGCTCGGCGTAGTGGATGGCCGGGGCCAGGAGCGTGGGAAAGCCTAACGTGCCGAAGCGGTCGTGCAGCGCCTGCCACCCCGACACCGCGCCCGGGACGGTCACGGTGTGGATGCCGCGCGGCATGCTGGTGTGTCCCTGCGCGCGCAGCATCGGCGCGTTGAGCCCCTTGGGGGCCCATCCGGCGGCGTTGAGTCCGTGCAGCGTCCGCGTCCTGGCATCATAGACGATGGCAAACAGGTCGCCGCCGATGCCGTCGCCCGAGGGTTCGGTGAGGGCGATGACCGCATTGGCGGCGATGGCCGCGTCGATCGCGTTCCCTCCCATCTCGAGGATCTGTGTCCCGGCCTTGGCCGCGAGCGGCGAACTGGAGGCGACGATGCCCAGGGTGGTGGTGACCATGGAGCGCCCCACCACGGGGAGCGGCGCGCCCTGCGCGTCGGCAGCGGAGGAAGACATGAGGGGCGCGAGGGCGAGGGCAGCGACGACGATCAGGCGGCGGTGACGCCAACGGATATGAGGGGTCATCAGGCGACAATCGAGCCCGGTCGCGTCGCCGTCAAGGCGCGACCGTCAGCTCATTCGCGCCACACACGGGTACGTGCGTCGTCGGACGCTGGTGCGCGCGTCGTCGGGTGCTGGTGAGCGCGTCGTCGGGTGCTGGTGAGCGTGACCAGCGGGCGCTAGCCTTCCCGCCCGACTGCGTCCGCCCCCCCAGCCGCACCCTCGCCACCCCATGCCTCGTCGCCCGAACCTGGACGCGCTCCGCGCCGCGCCGGTGCGCACGCCCCCGCTCACGGCGTACACCCCCGCCGAGCGGCGCCTCATCGCGACGCTGCGGACCCCTCGACAGGTGCAACGGTACCTTCGGTCCCTTCCGTACAACTGGGAGCACACGCTACGGAGCTTTCGCGGCGCGGTGGCCGCCGGGCGGGCCCACTGCCTCGAGGCCGTCCTGTTCACCGCGACCGTCCTGGCGCATCACGGATACCCGCCGACGGTGCTGGACATCGAATCGGACGACGGCCTCGATCACGTCCTCTTCCTCTATGAGCGCGACGGCAAGTGGGGGACGGTCGCTCGCTCGCGCGACTTCGGGCTGCATGGGCGCCCGCCGGTCTTTCGGACGATCCCGGCGCTGGTGGCGAGCTACCAGGACGCGTACGTCGACGGGACGGGGCGCGTGAACGGCTACGGCGTTGCGCACCTCGACGCCCTGACGCCGGCGGACTGGAGGCTAAGCGAAAAAAACGTCTGGCGGGTGGAGCAGGCCCTCATCGACATGCCGCACTACCCACTCCCGATGGGGGAGCGACACTACCAGCGCACCTTGCGCCGCTTCCTCGACTTCAAGGCCAGCGGAAAGTCCGTGACTCGGCGCACGATGCGGGTCCTGTACGGCACGCAGACCAAAAACTGGTGGTGAGATAGCGGAGATTAGAAACTTGTAGGGTCTTCCGCTTTTCTGAGATCGCCCCAATCTTTGCATCGCCTTCGGGGTTCGACGTGGACGGCACGTCGACACCTCTTTTCCCTCCCAGCCGTCTCCCTCCGTGCCGACAGGCTCCCCGCCCTTCTCGGCCGGCGAAAACGATCGTCTCCCCACCTCGCCGGCAACACCGGTCGGAGTGAGTGCTACCTCCGACGACAAGTACCACTCCTTCCTCGCCCTCACCAGTGAGGGGATTTGGCACGCGTCCGCCAATCCCCCCATCCCCATCGCCCTTCCGGTCGACGAGCAGGTGCGTCGCATCCTGAAGGACGGCGTACTGGTGGAGTGCAACAACGCGATGGCGCGCATGTACGGCCTGACCGACGCGCGGCAGCTCGCCGGGAACACGGTCGGGCAACTGCTGGTCGAGGGTGATCCGCAGAACCAGGACTACCTCGGCGCGTTCGTGCGGGGCGGCTACCGACTGGAGGGATTCGAGTCGGTGGAGCGAATCAGCGATGGGAACCGCCGCATCTTCCTCAACTCGCTGGTGGGGATCGTGCGCGACGGGCATCTCGTCGAGGCGTGGGGTTCGCAGACCGACATCACCGAGCGCAAGCGGCTGGAGGCGCAGGTTCGCCAGGCGCAGGCGTTGGACGCGGTGAGTCGGCTGGCCGGGAGCGTAGCGCACGATTTCAACAACCTGCTCACGACGATCCTCACGTCGGTGGAGATGTTGATCGACCAGTTCGGGCCGACGGACGCGGTGCGGACGGACGCCGAGGAGATCCGACGCTCGGCGCGGCGCGGGGCGGAGCTGACGCGCCAGCTGCTCGCCCTCTCGCGGCAGCAGGTGTTGGCGCCGCGGGCGATCGACGTGCATACGCTGGTTCGGCGCGTGGAAGGGGACATTCGCAACACCTTCGCCGCGACGGCGAAGGTCGACTTCACCTTCGGCGACGGGCCGGGGATTGCCCACGTCGACGTCGAAGAGCTGGAGCAGATGCTCTTGCATCTGGCGACACACGCCGCCGAGGTGATCGGGGAGGCGGGAGCGTTCGCCATGGATGTCCGGCGGGAACGACTCACCGAATCGCGCGCGGCGCTTCCCGACCAGGTGACGCCGGGCGAGTACGTGACGATCAGCATGCGGCACTCGGGAGTGCAGCTCGCCTCGAGCGGGGGGGCGTCGCTCCTCGAGCCGTTCGCCGGCTCGGAGATGCCTTCGTTAGGCTCGGGATTGGCCCTGGCGACCATGTACGGCTTCGTGCGCCAGAGCGGCGGCGCCGTGGTCCTCGAGCCGTCGCCGGCCGGGGTCTCGCTGACGATCTACTTCCCCGCGACCTCGCTGCCGACGCCGACGATGCCGTCGCACCTGGCGACCAACCGCGGCGGGCAGCGAACGGTGCTCCTCGCCGAAGACGAGCCGACGGTGCGCCTGATGATGAAGCGCGTCCTCGAGCGGGCCGGCTACTCGGTGATGCAGGCGAGTACGGGCGAGGAGGCGTTGGCGATCGCGCGCGCCTACCAGACGACGATCGACGTCCTGGTGACCGACGTGATCATGCCCGGGATGGGCGGGGGCGAACTCTCCCGGCTCCTGCGGCGCGAACGCCCGGGGATCCGCGTGCTGCACGTCTCGGGCTACACCGCCGGGGCCCTGCGCCATCACGACGTGCTGCAGGAAGGGGCCGCATTCCTTCAGAAGCCGTTCTCACCGCAGACCTTTCTCGCCAAGCTGCAGGAAGTGCTGGTGTAGTTCGGGAAGACGGGAAGACGGGAAGACGGGAAGACGATAACGACCCTCGGGCGCATGAGTCGGCGCTCCCGATGCCGTCACTCGTCTTCTCGTCTTCTCGTCTTCCCGTCTTCCGTGATCGTGAGCGCTACGGCGTATACGTCGCTCGCCCGAGTCCCGTCAGCGCGCTCACGATCAGGAGCGCCCACTGCGGCCCCTTGAAGCCTTCCTTGCCGTCGTCGTAGGACTCGGTGATGGAATGCGCCCCCTTCCCCTCGCCGCCGCCGTCGATGGTGATGGCCGGGATGCCGAGGCTCATCGGGATGTTGGAGTCGGTGCTGCTGGCGCCGGTTGGGGCGGTGAAGCCGAGCGACTTGCCGGCGGTGAGCGCGGTGCGGGCGATGAACGACGTGTCGTTGACCTGCGCGGCGGGGCGCACCCCCATGTCGGTGATCTTGAGCGAGACCGTGTCGCGGGCGCCGGGCCAGCGCGCGTTCTCCTCGCGCAGCGCCTCGGCGAGCGCCGTCTTGAACTTGGCATCGACCTTGGCGAGTTCCACGGGCGACTCGGAGCGCATGTCCACTTCCATGGCGCCTAACGGCGAAATCGTGTTGACCGACGTCCCGCCGGAGACGATCCCGACGTTGAAGGTCGTCTTGGGTTCCTTCGGCACGCGGAACTCGGAGATCTTGGCGATCGCGCGCCCCATGGCGTGAATAGGGTTGGCCATCCCGAAGGCGCCGTAGCTATGGCCGCCGGGGCCGGTGTACTGGATGAGGTAGCGATGGCTCCCCACGCCGCCGGTGGTGAGGCCGAGCCCCGTGCCGTCGACCGAGATGAAGTAGTCGATCTTCTGCGGCGGCTTGCGGAAGAGGTAGCGCATCCCGCGCAGGTTCCCCGGCCCTTCTTCGCCCACGTTGGCGATGAAGAGGATCGTCCCCGGGGTCTGGATCTTCGCATCCTGCATGGCGCGGGCGACGGCGAGGATCGTCGCGAGGCCGCGGCAGTCGTCGCCGATGCCGGGGGCGGTCATCTTCGTCCCTTCCTTCTTCACCGCCACATTCGTCCCCTCGGGGAAGACGGTGTCGAGGTGCCCGGCGATGGCCACCGTGGGGCCGTTCCCCGTCCCCTTGCGCGTGGCGATCACGTTGCCGATGGAGTCGATGGCGACCGGCAGCCCTAACGCCTCGAAGCGACGCTTCATCTCCAGGCCGCGCTTCTCCTCCTTGAACGGCGGGGCCGGGATCTCGCAGATCGAGACCTGCTGCTCGAGCGTCCAGGCGTTGTCGCGCTGGATGGCGGCGAGCGCCGCCTTGACCGCGGGGTGATCGGCGGGGACGGTGGCCGGCTGCTGGGCGACGAGCGAGAGCGGGGCGAGGGCGGCGAGGATGAGGGCGGCGCGTGCGCCTCGGCCGCGCGCGGCGGGAGCGTGGGACGACGACATGGCGTGCGTGGTGGGGAGAGTGGTGCGCTCAGCGCGCGTTGAACAGCTCGGCGATCCCCCGCGCGTCGGTGCGCGCGGCGAGGGCGAGCATGAGGAGGACTCGAGCCTTCTGCGGATTGAGGTCGGTGGCGCCGATCGTCGCCCCTCGCCCTGACGGCAGGGTGGCGAGCGAGTCGGGGGCGCTCCCTGCTCCTACGCGCCCGCTCCCCGTACGGTTGGAGATGACGACCGTGACCCCGCGCTGGGTGGCGCGCCGCAACGCCCGCGACATGGCGGGCGTGGTCCCGCCGCGCCCGACACCGGCGAGGACGAGTCCTCGGGCGCCGGCGTCGACCAGCGCGTCGACCGCCACCGAATCGGCGCCGATGTACGCATAGACGACGTCGACCCGCGGGAACTCCCCTAACGAGTCGAGGTCGTAGCGCGGCGCAGCGCACGCCGGGGCGGGGCGGTGAAAGACCACGGTGTCGGGGTCCGCGAGTCCGAGGACGCCGGCATCGGGGGCGGTGAAGGCGTTGAGGCGCGTGGTGTTGCTCTTGGTCACGTCGCGCGCGGCGAAGAGCTCGTCGTTCATGAGGACCATGGTCCCGCGCCCGCGCGCCGCCGGTGCCACTGCGGTGCGAATGCTGTTGCGCAGGTTGGCCGGCCCGTCGGCGCCCACCGCATTGGCCTGGCGCATGGCCCCGGTCACGATCACCGGTTCGCAGCCGCCGACGGTGAGCGAGAGGAAGTACGCCGTCTCCTCCATGGTGTCGGTGCCATGGGTGATGACGTAGCCGGCCGGCGCGTTCGCGTCACGCTGCAGCTGACGGATGCGTCCGGCGAGGGCGCGCCACATGGCCTGCGTCACGCTCGACGACGCCACGTTGCTGAACTGCTCCACCGTCACGGTGGCCATCTCGCCGATCCCCGGAATGCCGCCGACCAGTTCCGTCCCGGTGCGACGCGCGTCGTCGCCCAGGTTGGAGATGGTGCCGCCGGTCGCCAGGACGTGCACGCGCGGCGGGACGCGCGTCACACCAGGCTGCGCGCCGACGAGCGTCGGCGAGAGCGCGAGGAAGGCCATCACCGGAACGAGCGCGGCGCGCCGGGTGGGTAAGCCAGCGGGGCGATGCGCCGCGCGCACCGCCCCGCTCGTCCCTCGCCGCACCTCGCCCGCCACGACTGGCGCGGCGTTCGATGCCGACCGCCCCATGCCTAACGTTCCCCGGCCGGGATCGCCCCGTAGATGCGGGCCGCGAGCGCGTCATACAGCGCCTTCGAGACCTTGCCCGGCTTGCCGTCGCCCACCGGCGTCCCATCGATCGAGACGATCGGCATCACGTCGGTCGTCGTCCCGGTGAGGAAGGCCTCCTGCAGCTGCGGCAGGTGGTGCGTGTGGAACGGCGTCTCGTTCACCGGAATCCCCAGCTCGCGCGCCACCTCGAGCACTACGTCGCGCGTGATCCCGGGGAGGATCAGGTTGCTCGCCGGATAGGTGCGAAGCTCGCCATCGATGACGCCGAAGATGTTGGTGTGCGACCCCTCGGTGATCGCGCTCTCGCGCACGAAGATCGCCTCGAAGACGCCGTGGTCGACCGCATGCTGCTTGGCCATCACCGCGGCCAGCAGGTTCACCGTCTTGATGTCGCAGCGCGACCAGCGGATGTCGGGATAGGTCACCACCGCCACGCCGTTCGCGCGCTTGTCGGTGGGGAGCGCGAATCGTTGCGCCGAGAGGAAGACGGTGCAGGGGGTGCCCGGGGGCGGGAAGTGGTGCGTGCGCGGCGCCGCGCCGCGCGTGATCTGCAGGTAGACCGTCCCCTCGCCCGAGGTGATGTCGTTGCGCTGCAGGAGCTCGAGCGAGACCGCCTCGATCTCGTCGAGCGAGAGCGGCGGGTCGAGGCGCAGCTCGCGCAGCCCGCGCGCCAGGCGCTTCATGTGCCGCCCCGACTCGAAGAGGCGACCGTCGACGGCCCGGGTGACCTCGTACACGCCATCACCAAAGAAGAAGCCGCGCTCATCCACGGAGAGCTTGGCTTCATTGCGGGGGAGGTATTCCCCGTTCAGGTAGACCACGCTGGACATGCCATCCTCTGTCGCAAGACGACCCGTGCGCGCGCCACGCGCGTCACGGGTCGTTTTCTACGGCTCGGGAGCGGCCAAGTCAAGGCGCCGCGCGGTGGTTCACGACGGCGCTCACGGGAGCCGCGCGATGAACGCCATTCCGTCAGGGTTATTCCCCGCATGAATGGTGCGACTCACCGACAGCGTGGCGAGGTCGATCTCGACCACCTCGCCCAGCGCCGCCGTCGCCACCCACGCCCGCTTGCCGTTGGGCTCCATGAGGATCCCGAGCGGGACCGCGCTGTTTCCCATGTCGCCCAGCACCACCTCGGCCTTCTTCTTGGCGGGATCGAAGGGAATCTGGATCGTGGCCAGCTGCGTGCGCTTCACCACGTCGTAAACGGTGATGGCGCCGGCGGCCGCGTTGGAGACGAGGGCCCGCTTGCCGTCCACCGTGAACTTGAGGCGGTTGGGGAAGCGGAGCGTGGGGAGCGCACCTAACGAATCCAGCGTGGCGGCATCGAGGATCGTGAGAAAGTCGAGCTGCCGGTCCGCGGCCCACACTTCCTTGCCGTCGGGCGAGACGTCGATCGCCTCAGGCCCCTTCCCCGTCACCTTCACCTGCACCGCCTTGCCGGCCGCCACGTCGATGCGCGACACGCTCCCCGAGCCGATGTTCGCGGTGTACGCCATCCGCTCGTCAGGCGCGAGCGCCACCATGTGCGTCCCGTTCTGGTCGGTGGGGATCGCCTTCTCCACCACCCCGGCCCGCACATCCACCACGAGGAGCGCCCGGCTCGCCTCGACCGTCACCAGCACACGGCGCCCGTCCTTGAGCCAAACGATTCCGTGCGGTCGGCGGTACTCGCCGATCGAGATGGTGCGTGGCGCCCCCGTCCCCGCGAGGTCGATCACGCTGAGCGAGCTCCCCGCCACCTGGTTACCGTAGTTCCCCACCACGGCCGTGCGCCCGTCGGGGGCAACGGCCACTTCATGCGGACCATCTCCGGTGGGATAGGTGCGGACGATTTTCCCGCTCGCGATGTCGACGATCGACGCCTGCGCGTCGCTCTTGTTGAGGACGATGAGCGCCGACTGCGCGCGCACCTGCGGGGCAGTCGCAAGCAGCAGCGCCACGGCGCCAAGCACGCCTCGGACGACGGAACGATCGAGCAGCACGGGAGACCTGCCGGGAGAAGGATCAGAACGCGCAGGTGCCGCCGGTGGCGCCCGCGCCGCGGGACGCTAACGCCCGACACCCCCGGTGCCAATGCGCAGGGACCAGTCGTCCTCCGAATGGTCGTCCCCCTGCCATGACTCCACGACTCGTCCTGCGCCTCCTCGCCGTCCCGCTCATCGTCGCCTACGCCGCACGTCGGCTGGTGGTGGCCGACTATTGGGACCTGCTCGACGACGTCAATCTCGCCGTGCACGAAGCGGGGCATCTCGTCTTCCAGCCGTTCGGCGACCACGGCATGACGATCGGCGGCTCGCTCTTTCAGGTCCTCGTCCCGCTGGCGTTCGTCGCCTACTTCGCGAGTCGGCGGCAACGCTTCGCCGCCAGCGTCGTGCTGGCGTGGGTGGCGGTGAACCTGCTCAACGTCGCCCGCTACATCGGCGACTCGCGCGCCCAGGAGCTCCCGCTGCTCGGCGGCGAGAACACGGTGCACGACTGGTGGTATCTCCTCACCGAGTGGGACCTGATTTCGCAGGATCTGGTGATCGCGCAGTGGGTGCGCGCGGCGGCGACGCTGGTCTGGGTCCTGGCAGCGGCGGGAGCCCTGGCCTTCGCGCGTGAATCGTCGGTCGCCAGCGACGCCGAGTCGTTCTCCACGGCGGTCGAGTAGCGCCGGTCACCGGCGGCGCCTCGGTGCCCGGCTGCGGCGCGATCAGCGCGCGAGGAGGACCGGCGGCGGCGGCGTCCCTTCCTCGCCGCTGAACGGCACCGACGTCCACTGCACCAGTCCGATGCCGGCAACCCGCACCGCGTCGAGCTCATGCTCGTCACGCGGGTTGCGCGCCACGAGTTCGAAGCCGCGCTCGCGCGAGAATTCGCTCAGGGAAACCATGAGTCGAAAGACGTCGGGGACGCTTCCGGCGCCGTGCACGAACTCCGGCGCGAGGCGGATGTAGCCCGGCCCCGCCGCGGCGAGCAGTTCGAGCAGCGTCAGCCCCCACGTCCCCCGAATCTCGACCATCGACGCCAGCCCGAGCTCCCGGGCCGCCTGCACGGCGTGGCGCGTGCGCCCCGCGTCGAAGCTCTCCGGCGTCTCGAAGAGCGTGAGAATGCAACGCGACCGTGACGCTGCCAGCGTGCGCAGCACCGGCTGCACGTACGCCTCGAAATCGCGCGCGCCGGTGACGTCGGTATACACGGCGTACGCCGAGAGCACCAAGCGTCCGCGACGGTCCGCGAGCACGACGCGCTCCGATGGGTCCGCCGGGATCGGGACCATCCAGAGCTCTTCGCGCGCGAGCTTCACGCGCGGAGTCGACGTCGATGGCGCCCGATCCACAGCTCGCGCCCCTAAGCGGCGATAGAGTGACACAGCACCCTCGCCAGTTGCACCATCGGGAGATGACGGGCGTACACCTGGTTGAACTCGGTCAGGTCGACCCCGTTGTCGGACAGGGCGGCCGCGTCTGAAGCCAAGGCGATAAGGCGGGCGAGCGGAAACCGGCGACGGGTGTCGACGGCGAGCGAGCGGGCGGCGGCGACATTCAGGACGTTCACGCCGACGACCACGGCGTCGTAGTGCAGGTGGTGCACGAGCGCACGCGCATCCTCCATCCCTTCGGCGCAGTCGACTCGGCAGCCGCGAAAGGTGAGGTAGTCGCTCAAGGCAAAGAGCAGCGCGCTCTCGTCATCTACGATGAGGACGCGCACGAGTTCGGTGGTCACGGAAGGGCTCACGATGCGGGAATGGACACCGCCATGTCATGGCAAGGCCCCTGCCAGTCCGTCGTGGGCAGGTGAATCGTCGCAACCCCTTGTCGGACAACACGATGGCCGCTCGGCTCGGCAGCCATTCCCCTCACGACTTCTCGCCCGCAGACGCTCGTTTCTGGAACGTGGACCGGCTCTCGGCAATTAGGCCGGCGCGGGACGGCTCAGCGATCGAGCATGCGACGCACGAGGTGGTGGAACCCTTCCTCGACGGCGTCGCCGGTCCGGGCGGAGGTCCTGACGATGGGGAGTCCCGTGGGGCCGTTGGTTTCGACGAAGGCGTCGTCGATGGCCCAGCTCTCGGCCAGGTCGCTCTTGTTGAGCAGGAGAAGCGACGGCACGGCGCCGACGGTCTCCTCGGCGAGGGCGCGAATGGTCCGCGTGGTGACCAGCGTCTCGGGGCGCGTCCCGTCGGCGACGTAGATGAGGCCGGAGGCGCCGCGGAGGTACGACAGGCGCACCCGCTGGAATTCGTCCTCGCCCTGCAGGTCCCAGAGCAGGAGGGAGACGGTGGTATCACCCATCGTCACCAGCTTCCGGTCGATCTTCACCCCGATCGTCGCCTGGTACTTCTCGGAGAAGATCGACTCCACGAAGCGCCTGACGAGGCTCGTCTTGCCGACCGCGGTGGCGCCGAGCATGCAGACTTTTCGCTGGACGACGGACATGGGGAAGGGGCGGGAGACGGGAGACGGCGGACGTGAGGGGAAGCTACCGTCTTTCCAGGCTGATGCGGAGGCGCACCTGGCGCAGCGTGCGGTCTGTGCTGGTGCTATCGACGCCGGCGCTGAGCGACTGCATGGTGACGCCGCGCGCTTGCAGCGCCGATCGCATGCGGTCGGCGCGTGCGCGGCGGAGTGCGACGTTGGCCTCCTCGGTGCCGACGCTGTCGGCGAGCCCGATCAACTCGATGCGGGCACTGCGCTCGCCGCGCGCCGCGTCGTCGAGGAAGCGTCGCAGGCGGGTGGCGAGCGAGTCGATGCGCTCGGCCTGTGCGATGACCGGGGTGGTCCCGCCACGGGGGTAGTCGAAGGTGATGGTCTCGATGGAATCGGCGGTGGCGCGCAGCGCGACCTCGGCCGAGTCGGCCAGCTCCGTCAGGCGCAACGCTCCGACGCCGGGGACGGCGAGTGCGAGCCGCTGCGCCTCGGCGCGCCAGGCAGCTGACGCCACGCCCCCAGGCACCAGCGTGTCACCCGCCAGGCGCAACGTGGTGCGTGGCGACGGATGGAGCAGCGCCTCGGCGCGGCGCACCACGAACTCGGGGCGCAGTGCGATATACGGCTCCCACTTGGCGGAGAGCCGGGCCGAGTCGATTCCCGCGGCCGCGGCGAGCGCGATGGGATCGCGGGCCAGCGGGTCGCGCAACCCGGTGAGCACGAAGCGTCCGTCAGCGCGGCCGGCCGACCCCACCACGACCCCGGGCTCGCGGCGCAGCTGGTCGAGGTAGCCATCGAAGCGGCGCTGCTCCATGACGCGTGGCACGGCGCACCATCCCACCGCCGCGAGGACCGCGACGCCGAGCAGGACGGTGCGCCACTGCCCGCTGCGCGACGACTCGCTGGCCTGCGAGACAAGGCAGCGCTCGAGGATCCCGTCGCGAATCGCGAACGGGACGCCGGTGGCCCCGAAGCGCTCGATCTCATCGGCGTGCGCCAGGTGCACCTCTTCCAGCGCCTGCTGCATCGTCTCGCGCAGCGCCAGCGGCGGCTGCCCACGGATCACCGCCGCGAGGATCGCCCCGGGGCCGCTCTCGGCCCAGACGGTCAGGTCGCCGAGCGCGAGCGAATCGAGCCCTTGCTGCTCCGACACGCTGAACGAGTCGCGCGCGAAGTCGCGCAGCGCCGTCATCATCGACGCCACGAGGTCGGGGGCGAGCGCCTGCACGCCGGGGGCGGTGCGATGCTCGATGAGGAGCCCCGACTCGCGGTGGATGACGAAGAGCTGCTCGACGCGGAAGAGGAGCGAGTGCGAGAGGACGACCTCGCCGAACGACTTCCCCGTGCGCATCGCCTCCCACCGCCAGGCGAGTCCGCGCAGCGAGACCGTGTGCTCGAGGGTGGTGTTGAGCGACTGTACGAGCTCGCCCAACGCGTTGGAGATGGCGCGACGGATGGCCGGCCCCATCACCGGGAAGATCGCGTCGACGAGTGGCTGCGGATCGCGCCGCACCGAGGCCTTGATCGCGTCGCCGACCAGCGGGCCTAACGCGGCGCCGAGGCGTTCGTCGCTGGCGGCGCGGCGGGTGATGGCTTCGGGGAGGACCTTGGCGACGTCCTCCACGTGCAACGCCGGGCTGGCCAACTTGCGCTCGATGGCCCGGATGCGCTCGCGATCGGGGTCGAGGATGAGGGCGCGCAGCTCCTGCAGGCGGTCGGTACCACCCACCGGAGTCATGGGGACCTCACGCTCCAGGCGCTCGGCGCCGTCCACGCGCGCCTCGCCCTGCTCGACCCGCAGCCGATCGGCCATGAACGGCGCGTTGCCTAACGGGGCTCGCCGTCGGCCAGCCGCTGGGCGAACTCGGCGAACATCGCGGCGATCGCCGTTCGGTCGGCCTTGGCGCTGCGCAGCTCGAACGCCTCGCGGCGCAGCGTTTCCGAGAGCTCCTGGTGCCGGCGCGACGTATCCTCGGCGAGCTGCCGCAGCTGGTCGCTGAGCGCGTTGCGCATCTCGCGTTGCTGCTGCGCCACCTGCTCGGCGAGTGCGGCGACGCGGTCGGAGAGTTCACGGTTCACGTTGGCCGTCGCGTCCATCGCGTCGCGGACGCCCTGCTTGCGATCGCGCTGCTCCGCCGAGAGCGACGCCGACAGCGACTCCAGCTCCCCGCGCAGGAACTGCTCGGTGGCCGTGAGGCGCCGGTGCATGTCGTCGCGCAGCTCGCCCGACTCGCGCAGCAGGCGCTCCTCGAGCGTGGTGAAGCGCCGGTCGTAGTCGCGCATCTGCGCCCCGAACAGGATGTCGCGGATCTTGTCCACGTTGCCCGTGTCCGGTGGCGTCGGCATCGGTGCCGTGTCCGGCACGGCGCCGTTCAGCATGTCGCTCATCGTGTCCCGCCCTCGGGGGCGCGCGTCGCCGCCGCCCGCCCGTTCGTGGTAAGTGACTCCATCCCCAACCAACTCGCTGCAGCCGGCACCAGGGGCCGCTATCGCTGACGTTCCCTGGGGACGACGATCTGCATGGCCTTCAACTTCTGGTAGAGCGTGGAGCGTGGAACCCCGAGCTTGGCAGCCGCCTGCTCCACATGCCCCTGCACCGCCTGCAGCACCCGCACGATATGGCGGCGCTGCAGTTCGTCCAATGTCAACTCGAGGTCGACCTCGCCGGAAGGTGCCGACGCAGCGACAGACTCGAAACTGAGGTCCTCGGCGCGCAGCTCCTGGCGTGCCGAGAGAAGGACGGCCCGCTCCAGGACATTGCGGAGCTCGCGGATGTTTCCCGGCCAGCCGTAGCGGGCGAGAGCGCGCTGGGCGTCGGCGGTGAGCTCGATGCGCGGTTTGCCCAGTTCGATCGCCAGCCGATCGAGGAGCTGGCGTGCGAGGATCGGGATGTCCTCCACGCGATCGCGCAGCGAGGGGACGATGATCGGGATCGTGCTGATGCGGAAGTACAGGTCGCTGCGGAAGCGGTTCTCCCCGACGAGACGCGAGAGGTCCTGGTGCGTCGCCGCGATGAGGCGCACATCGACCTGCCGGTCGCGCAGTGCCCCCACGCGCCGGAACACCTGCTCCTCGAGCACCTTGAGGAGCTTGGGTTGCAGGATGAGTTCGAGGTCGCCGATTTCGTCGAGGAAGAGCGTCCCGCGATGCGCGAGTTCGACGAGCCCGGTCTTCTGCGCCACCGCGCCGGTGAAGGAGCCCCGCTCATGGCCGAAGAGCTCGGACTCGAGCAGCTCGCGCGGAAGAGAGGCGCAGTTGAGGTCGACGAACGGCTGGTCGCTGCGCAGTCCGTGGGTGTGGATCCAGCGGGTGAGGATCCCCTTCCCCGCTCCCGTCTCGCCGAGAATGAGGATGGGGCGTTCGGCGGTGGCGACGCGTTCGGCCTGCTCGCGCAGCTTGCGAATGGCGGCCGAGGTGCCGACGAAGGGATCGATGGCGACACGGCGCTGGCGCGCGGTGCGGGCGAGTTGCTGCTGGCGGTCGCGCTGGCGCTCGAGGGCGCGCTGCAGGACGACGAGAAGCGCAGGGAGGGCGACGGGCTTGGTGAGGAAGTCGTCGGCCCCCTGCTTCATCGCCTGCACGGCGAGTTCGACGGTGCCGTGCCCCGTGAGGACGACGACAGGGACGTTGGCGTTCACCGCCCGCAGGCGGGGGAGCAGGTCGAGCGCCGTCCCGTCTGTCAGCATGTAGTCGCTGAGCACGATGTCGGGGCGGTGTTCGATGAAGGCGGCCTCGGCGTCGGCGCAGCTGGGCGCCTCGATGAGGTCGAAGTCGAAGCCCTCGAGGAAGTCGCGAATGGCGAAGCGAATCGCGGCGTCGTCTTCGACGAAGAGGAGGCGTGTGTTGGCGTGCGTCATCAGGTGGTGGCTCTCGTCCCATCCCCAGCGGCGGGGAGCACGACGCGCAGGCACGCGCCGCCTCCCTCTCGGTTCGCCGCGACAATTTCCCCGCCGTGATCGTGCACCAGGCGGTGCGCGAGGGCGAGCCCCATCCCGGTGCCGCCGCGGCGGCGCGAGAAGAACGGTTCGAAGACGCGCGCCTCGTCGCCGTCGCTGAAGCCGGGGCCTCGGTCGCGCACGAGGAACGCCACGGCACGCGCGTCGCGCAACGTCGCCGGCTGCAGGACCACCTCCACCGTCGTCCCGCGCCCGCTGTGCTGGACCGCATTGACGATGAGGTTGTGCAGCACCTGCACCACACGTTGCCGGTCGGCGCGAATGAGCGGAAGGGGCCGCACGGCCGACGTGCTGAGCGCGACATCTTCGGCGGTGGCGAGGGGACGCGCGAGGTCGAGCGCCACCTGCACGAGCCCGGCCGCCTCGGTGTCCTCGAGCACGAGCGCGGCCGGCTTGCCGTAGTCGAGCAGCTCCCGCATCAGCGCGTTGAGCCGCTCCACCTGTGAGGCCAGCACCGGGTAGTAGCGTTGCACCTCGGGAGTGTCGCCCAGGCGCGAGCGCATCGCGTCGAGCGTCGAGGAGATGGCAAACAACGGATTGCGCACCTCGTGCGCCACCGCGGCCACCAGCTCGCCGATGCGCGAGAGCGTCTCCTGTCGGCGCAGTTCCTCGTGCAGCGCCATAGTGCGCTGGTGGGCCACCCGCTCGGCGTGCAGCTCGCGGGCCTCGTCCTCGGCACGCACGCGCTCGGTGACATCGTGCACGATCATGTGGACCAGGGCGCGGCCGTGCATCGAGAGCGGGCCGGCGTAGATCTCCACGAGGCGCAGCTCGCCCGAGGCGTGCTTGTGGGGAAAGGCGAACGAGTGCGCCCCAAGCTCAGCCGCGACCTCCAGCGTCTGGAGGACGTCGTCGTCGGGGAGTGCGGCGAGCTCGGTGACGGCGCGCTGCGTGAGCGCCTCGCGCGACAGGCCGTAGAAGTCGGCGGCGGCGCGATTGGCATCGACAATGGCGCCGTTGGCCGGGTCGACCACCAGCTGTACCGCCACGTTCTGCTCGAAGAGCTGGCGGTACCGCGCGTCGGCCGATTCGATCGTGCCGACGGAGTCCCGTTCGACGATTGCCATTGATTAGCACTTGCCAACGAAGCGGCAAGTCGCTTCGCGATCGCTACTTACGGGCCTTTCGCGCCCCTGTCAATGCCAACGGCGGCCTTCGACCGGTCTTCTCCGGTCGAGGCCGCCGCGGCGGGAACGGTGTTCCGGGGCGTCGCCGACGGCTCGCGGCCCATCGGCGCGTCGGGCTCACCCCTTGGCGAGCAGCTCCTCGATCAGCTGCAAGGCGCGCGGATCGCCGGACTGGCCGAGCCAGAAGAGCGCCTTCTTCCTGAGCGCCGGGTCCTTGCTCGTCCGGACGACCTTCACGAGGGCGGGAATCCCCTCGTCGCGGGGGCGCTGCGAGAGGGCGAAGATCGCCTGCTCGCGCACCTCGCGATCGAGCGCGGCCTCGCCCACCAGCTCGTCGAGCCCCGCGGTGGCCGGCCCCTCGGCGAGCTGCCCCAGCCAGAAGACCGCCTGCTTGCGCGTCTCACGCGGGCGGGAGTCGTCGCGGGCCAACTGCATGAGGTCACGCCAGATCACGACCGAGTCGATGACGGTAAGCGGGAAGATGGCGCTGCGGCCGGCCTTTCCGTCGGTGGTGCGGGCGAGGGAGAGGAGCAGCGCGGCCGCCTCGCGCGTGCTCACGTGCCCGAGATCGGTCACCTGCCCCCCGACTCGCCAGCGTCCGCCGACGTAGAAGCGCAGATCCTCGACCACACCACCGTCCTTGTCGATCACGATGCGCCCTGGCCCGCTGTCGCAGTCGACGTCGTACTCCACGTCGCGCGCGCTCCCCTCACCCCATGTGGTGCGGCTGCGCCCGTCGCGGGAGCGCCAGATGTTCTGGCCGGAGCCGCAGACCTCAGGGCGAAGGGTGAAGGTGAAGCGCACCCGCCCGTCCCGGACCAGCGCCAGGCGCTGGCTCGCGCCTTGGGCTTGCAGCTGTCGGTGAGGGGCCAGGGCGCCGGCCAGCAGGAGCGCCCCGACCACCACGCGCGTCGCGGTCATCATCCGATGAGCTCCTCGAGGAACTTGGCCACCCGCGGGTCGCGCGACTGCGACAGCCAGAAGATCGCCTTCTTGCGCAGCTCCTTGTCCTTGTCGTTCTTCGCGATGTCCATGAGCTTGTCGGCCGCCGCCGCGTCCCGGCGCTGCGAGTAGACGAAGATCACCTGCTCCTTCATCTCGCGATCGTCGGTCTTGCTGTAGAGCGCGGCCAGGTCGTCCATCGAGGTCCCGCGGCTCTGCCCGGCCCAGAAGAGCGCCTTCTTCCGCATCTCGATCGGCTCCCGGTTGTTCATCGCCAGCTCGAGGAGCCAGCGATTGTTCTCGCCGCCGCGGTTCTGCGAAATCGAGAAGATGATCTTCTCCTTGAGCTCCTCTTCCTTCACCCGGGCGTAGAGGCTCTTGAGCAGCTCGCCGTTGTCAGCGTTGCGCTGCTGCCCGAGCCAGAAGATCGCCTGCTCGCGCACCTTGAGCGCGGCGCCATCGCGCTGCGCGAGGTCGCGCAGGATCGTGCCGGCGCGCTGGCTGCGATGCTGCGAGAGCGCGAAGACGGCCTTCTCCAGCACCTCGTCGTTGGACTCCTTCTGGAGAATCTCCTGGAGCATGTCGACGGCGCGATCGTCCTTGGTCTGCCCGAGCCAGAAGACCGCCTGCTCGCGCACCTCGGCGTCCGGGTCGCCGCGCACGGCGCCCATGAGGATGTCGGCGGCCCGCGCGTCTCCCTTCTGCGAGACAAGGAAAACCGCCTTGCGTCGCAGCGAGGCCGAGCACTTGTCACGACGTGCGAGGACGCGCTCGAGGATCGGGAGGGCGCGTTCGGCGTCCATCTGCAGCAGGGCGTTGAGGGCGGCCACGCGTTCGTCGTCCTCATCGTCGCGCGGACATCCGGGCTCGGAGGCCGATGCCGATGCCGACGAACGCCCCTGTCCCGTGGAGGTCACCCGACGTCCCGCGACCACTCCCTGCTGGCCGGGGCGCCCGGCCGTCACACCCGTGGATGTGCCGCCGCCGGCACTCGCCGACACCTCGGCGGCGCACTGCTCGTCGCCACGCTTAGCCAGCACGCCGCAGACGCGAATGCGGAGCGTGTTCGCGTCGCCCAGCGTTGCGGCTGACGGGTACTCCTGCGCGAGGCGGTCGAGCGAGGCCAGCGCCTCGTGCAGGGCCGGCGAGGCGCCATCCCGATAGAGCGAGTACGCTTGCCAGTACAGCGCGTCACCGGCCAGCGGTGCCTTGCCCGCGCGCCGCGCCACTTCCATGAACAGGTCGGCGGCCCGGCGATACTCGCCGCGATTCATGCGCTCGCGCGCCTGCCGGAAGAGCGAGTCGACGACCTGGTCGCCCGTCCAGGCCACACGGCTGGTCGCGCGCGTGGTGGCCGCCGACGTGAGGTCCGACGTCATGGCCAGCGCCGCAAGCGCCCCGGCGAGGGGCGTCGTAGCGTTGACGCTGGACACGCCCGCCGCAGCGGTCGCGATGCTGACGCTCGCTCTGGCACGAGCGGGCGAGGCGGCCCCCTGGGCGGGGGCAATGGCCGGCGCGGTCGCCAGCGCCGCCACGGTCACGGCATGAATGAAGGTGCGATGGACAGTCATGTCTATGTCTCCTTACGTGCCGCTCATGAAGCCGGCGGGAATGGACGAACGAAGGCGTGAGAGCATCGCACCGCGCTCGATGGAGCGCTGCACGAGGGTACGATCGGCCACCGACTCGGCCGGGAGCTGCACGATCTGGGCAAGGACGAGTTCGAGGTCTTCGAGCAGGTGCCGGCGACGCGCGTCGCTTGCAGCTGGCGAGTCGAGCAGCAGGCGCGTATCGCCGAGCAGGTCGCGCGCCCAGCGATCCAGCGACGCCGGTGACTCGCCCGGCCCACCGCCGTCGCCGCTCGACTTGAACGAGGTCAGGAGCGCCTCGACGCGCGACAGGTGCTGCACGGCGGCGAGGTCGTACGACATGCTGCTCCCGTCGTCGACCCTGGTCGTCGAGGCGGACGGAAAGCCGTCGCCGCGCCGTGCCAGACCCGTCGCGGTATCCGCGGCCGCGAGGCGCGCCGCGGCATCGTCGGCCGGAACACTGGCCACGGTCGGCTCCTCACCGGCGGACGCGCCGCGGGTTGACCAGAGGCGCCCGATCCCCACGCCGGCGGCGAGGATGACCACGGCGGCGGCGGCTTGCCAGTAGCGCGCGGCTCCTCTCCCACGCACCGGCGACACGCCGGCGCTCGCCGACGGTACGTCGACGACCGGCGTCGCCGCCTTGATCGCCGACCACATCGCCTCGCGCGGCACGTCGCCGGGGCGGTTGTAGTCGCGCGCCGCCGAGTGCAGCCAGTGATCGAACTTCTCGTCGTTCATCTCGTCGTGATGGTCGTTCATGCGCTCCATGCTCCTGCAAAATCCGCCAGCGCTTCGCGAAGGCGGCCCCGGGCGCGAAAGAGCTGCGCCTTGGACGTTCCGGCCTGGATGCCGAGTATCTGGCCGATTTCTTCATGCGTGTAGCCTTCCACGTCGTGCAGCACGAACACCGAGCGGTAGCCTTCCGGCAGGGCATCGATCGCCCGGTGCAACCGGTCGCGCAGGTCGGGGTCGGCCCGTCGCGTCGTCGTACCTAACGACTCCGCCTCCTCCAGCACCGTCTCGCGCGTCCTGAGCCGCTTGATCTTGCGCAGCCCATTGAGCGCCACGGAGACGGCGATGCTGTGCAACCAGGTGGAGAAGGCCGAGTCGCCCCGGAAGTCCCCCAGCCGCTGGAACGCGCGGATGAAGGCCTCCTGGGTGAAGTCGCGCGCGAGGTCCTCGTCTCCCGCGAGGCGAAAGGCCACACGGTAGAGCCGGTCCACGTTGGCCTCGTAGAGTTCGCGCTGGGCCGCACGGTCCCCGGCCCTGGCGCGCTCGATCGTCGCTCGCTCGGTCACCCACCCCACCATTGGCTTGGTCGGTGACGCGCCAGCAAGACGCCGATCGCGCAACCGCCCTTGGGACACGGGGTCCGCTGGAATGGTTGCGCGAGCCTCGCCGTTTGGCGACCCCAGCGCCATCTTGGCGCGCCATGAAACGCCGTCTCATACCCGGCCCGACGCACCCCTCATCGTCCCGACGGGGCGCATGAGCACCACGCCGCCTACCACGCCCCCTGCCACGCCCCCCTCGGCGTCGCCCGCCGCCGCTCCCAGCTCGGGCGAGCGGCACGAGCCGCATACCGTCTGGTGGCGCTGGCTCCTGATTCTTGGCGTCGGCGGGGGGATCGTCGCGCTCGGGGCCCCCGCGGGGATCGCCCCCGAGGCCTGGCGTCTCTTCGCGATCTTCATCGCCACCATCCTGGGCTCGATCCTGCGCCCGGCTCCGGCCGGCGCGGTCGTCCTGTTCGGCGTCTGCGCCATCGCGGTGACCGGCGCCATGACGCCAGCCAACGCGCTCAAGGGATACAGCGACCCGCTCGTCTGGCTGGTCCTGTGCGCCTTCTTCATCTCGCGCGGGGTGATGAAAACCGGGCTGGGCGAGCGCATCGCCTACCATTTCATCCGCGCCATCGGGCAGCGGTCGATTGGCCTGGTCTACGCGCTCGTGGGGACCGACACGCTGCTGGCGACGATCATCCCGTCGAACAGCGCCCGCGCCGGGGGGGTGATCTTCCCGATTGCCCGCAGCCTGGCGCAGGCGTACGACTCACACCCCGGTCCGACGGCGCGACGGCTCGGCGCCTATCTCATGGTCGCGGTCTACCACTGCGACGTGATCGCCTGCGCCATGTTCCTCACCGGGCAGGCGTCGAACGTCCTGATCGCGCGCTTCGCCAAGGAAGTGAGCGGCGTCGAGCTCACGTTCACCAGCTGGGCCGCGGCGATGATCGTCCCGGGGCTGACCGCGCTGGCGCTCGTCCCCATCATCCTCTTCCGGCTCTTTCCCCCCGAGATCACGCACACCCCCGACGCGGCATCGTTCGCCGGGCGCGCGCTGGAGAAGATGGGGGCGCCGTCCCGCGGGGAGTGGATGATGCTGCTCGTCTTCGTCGTGGTCGCGCTGCTGTGGATGACGACGCGCTGGCACGGGATCAACTACACCGTCGTGGCGCTGATGGGGGTCTGCTTCCTCATCATCACGGGCGTGTTGCAGTGGGACGACGTGATGGGCGACCGCGCGGCGTGGGACGTCTTCATCTGGTACGGCGGCCTGGTGCGGATGGCCGAGGCGTTAGGCGAGACCGGGATCACGAAGCGATTCGCCGAGGTGGCCGCGAGCCTGACGCTGGGGTGGGAATGGGGGGCCGCGCTGATCGCGCTCGTCCTCATCTACTTCTTCGCGCACTACGCCTTTGCCAGCATCACCGCGCATGCCACGGCGATGTTCACGCCCTTCCTGGTGGTGGTGATCGCCGCGGGGGCGCCGCCGCACCTCGCGGTCCTTTCGCTCGCGGCCGCCTCGAACCTGGACGCCGCCCTCACGCACTTCGGGACGACGACGTCGCCCATCTACTTCGGCGCCCGCTACATCCCGCAGAAGACGTGGTGGCGCCTGGGGTTGATCACGGCCTGCGCGACGATCCTCATCTTCGGCACCATCGGTCCGCTGTGGTGGCGGGTGCTGGGACTCTGGTAACTCCTGGAAGACGGGAAGACGGGAAGACGGGAAGACGAGAACGGGCGCGCACCTCTTCCGGACCCCGTGAACGCCCGGATACACTAGCCCCTCCCTCGTCTTCCCGTCTTCCCGTCTTCTCGAAGAACAGCGTGCGTCGCACACATCTCTCGCTCCAGCCCGACGCCGACGCGTCGCCCACACGGCTCGACCAGATGGAGACGCCGGCCGCGCTGGTCGATCTCGACATCCTGGCGCAGAACATCGACCGCATGGCCGAGTACTCGGCCTTGCACGGGTTGTCGCTCCGACCGCACGTCAAGACGCACAAGTCGCCGCGGATCGCGGCGGAGCAGCTGCGCCTGGGGGCGGTGGGGCTGACCTGCGCCACGCCGCGCGAGCTGGAAGTGATGTCCGACGTGACCAGCGACCTCCTGCTCAACTATCCGTTGCTGGGGGCGCCGAAACTGGCGCGGGCGCTGTCGCTCCCGCGCGAGGTGCAGCTGACGGTGGCCGTCGACTCGATGATCGCGGTGGACGCCCTGGCGGCGACGGCCCGCATCATGGACCGTCCGGTGCGCGTGTACGTCGAGCTCGACCTTGGCATGCATCGCGTGGGGGTGCAGAGCGTGGACGACGCGATCGCCCTGGCGATGCGGGTGGCGGAGCAGCCGCCGCTGATTTTCGCCGGCATCACGTTCTATCCGGGACACATCCGCGAGCCGGTCTCGGAGCAGGAGGCCAAGCTGGCGCGACTGCGGCAGGACCTGGCGTCGGCGCTGGAGCGGATGGAGCGCTCGGGGGTCCGGCCGTCGATCGTGAGCGGTGGCTCGACGCCGCTGGCGTGGCGCATGCACGAGGTCCCCGGCGTGACCGAGGTGCGCCCCGGCACGTACGTCTACAATGACCGCACGACGGCGCAGATCGGGGCGTGCGCGTGGGAAGACTGTGCGTTCACCGTGCTGGCGACGGTGGTGAGCACCGCCGTCCCCGGCCAGGCGGTGATCGATGCCGGCTGCAAGGCGTTAGGGCGCGAACCGGTGCGCGGCGTGGCGGGCGAAGGGTACGCCGCCCTGCTCGACCGCCCCGAAGTCACGGTGCAGCGCATGTCGGAGGAGCACGGGATCCTCGACCTCACGCAGACGTCGTGGCGCCCGCGCGTGGGCGACGTGGTGCGCCTGGTGCCGAACCACGTGTGCATCGTCGTGCACCTCAACGACGTGATCCACGGCGTGCGTGGCGACGTGGTCGAGTCGCGCTGGCCGGTCAGTGCCCGAGGGCGGGAAGGAGCGCTGGCAGGAGACGCATAGCGGGGACGACGAGGCGCGCCTCCACCTGCACGCGCTTCCCCACGGCGAGGAAGATCGGGTTCAGGAGGTCGAGGCCGCGCGCGATCCCCACCCCGTGCGCATGACTCGGGACGTCGAGCGCGCCGCTGAAGGCGATGCGCCCGGCGATCCCCTCGCCGTCCATGCGATGCACCGGGCAGCGCGTCACCATCTCGCGTGTCTCGCCGCGCAACGCGAGCACGCCGGCCACGAGCAGGTCACCGTTGTCGCGCGAGACGCGCCGGCTGCTGAAGGTGATGTGCGGGTACCGGTCAGCGTCGAGGAACGAGGGGCCGCGCAGGTGGCGGTCGCGCATCGGCATCCCCGTGTCGATGCTGGCGGCGGCCACCGCCACCTCGAGTGTCGCGCGTTCGATGTCGGTGTTGGGAAGCACGAGCGCGCCATGCAGCTCACCGAAGTACCCCTCGACGCGCAGCGGCCCTAACCACGCCGTGAAGGTCACGCGCATGGTGCGGGCATCGAGGGTGAATCGCGTCGCGTCGCGCATGGCGTTCCCTTGCTACTCGCGCGTCGCGCCGCGATCGATCCAGCGCGCGATCGTGGCGATCTGGTTGGCGGTGAGCGGGGCGGCCGCGAGCGGCATGCGGCTCACGCCCGACCGCGCCGCGGCGTCACGCCCGACCATCTTCATGAGCCACGACCGTGACGCGGCGCCGGGAATCACGAGGGTATCGCCGGGATTGAGCCGCGCCGGGCGTCCCACCAGGGCGCCATGCGACGCCCCCGACACGAGGACGAGCCCCGCCTGACGCGTCGCCGCCGAGTGGCAACCGCCGAAGGCGCAGCGCTTGTCGAGGATGGGCTGCACGTCGCGCGCGAGCGACGGCTCCTCGACGAGCACGTCCGGGAGGCCGAAGGTCGGATCTTCCGGAGCCTCGAAGTCGACGCAGGCCGCGAGCACGGTCACGAGGACGGCCGCGGCACTCGTCAGCTGCACGCGCGTCATCGTCCCGCCCCGGTGACCGCCATGAAGGCCCGCACCGTCGCCACACTGCCGGGCGCATAGAACCACTCCCCCGCCGTCGTCAGTCGCGACGAGAGCGCCAACCGCGCGCCGGCCGAGATGTGCGGACGCGTATCGTGCAGGGCGAGGACGGGATGATCTCCGTCGCGCGTCCCGTCCGCTCGCAGCACCCCGATGTCGAATCGCGATCGATCGACGCGCCCGCCAGCGGCGAGCCACCATTCACCGCGTCCGCCACGCCAGGTGCGCGTCCCCATCACCTCGCCCGCGACGATCCGCGGCTCGAACCAGTCGTTGGAGTCGTGGCCATGACAGACCGCGGCGTAGTAGGTCGCGAGATCGCGCCCCCCATCGGCGGTCGTGGCGGCGTTGCAGGTGATGGCCCCTTCCACGCGCCCAGCGACGGCCGAGAGGCGCGGCGACAGACGCACGCCGCGCCAGGTGGCCAGCGTACGCGAGGCCGCGACGCCCCACAGGTTGGCCCGGGCGTCGCCGATGGCGATCGGCGGGACCCACGACGCCTCGAGCACAGCGCGCGATGTCCGAAGGGCGACGCGGGGGCGTGGGAGGATGGGGGACAGGTTGGTCGTCTCCGGTTTGTCGATCCCTGGCTGTCGTTGGGACTCGGACAGCGCCGGGAGCCAGCTCCCCTCGACGCCGACCGACCAGCGCCGCCCCGACGCGACCTCGCCTAACGGGGAGAAGACCATGGCGGCCGAGTAGAAGGCGAGGAGCTGCCCTTCGGGTTCGGATGCCCGGTGCCGCTGCACCACGCGCCCTTGCGACCAGGCCGGGGTCGCCGTCAGCATCAGCATGAGCGCACCTCTCGCGACCTCGAGCGGGCGATGGCCCGGCGCCAGTCGCGCCAGGCGCGCCAGGCGCGCCAAGCGCATTCGGAGCGTCACGCACCCGAGGGGAACACACCGCCGCCGATCCTTTGCCTGCTCCACCCCCACGATCGACGACGGTGTGTCCAGACCTCGCATGCGCTCGCGCCGTCCGCTAGGGCACGAGGACGTTTCCGCTCATCCCGCTGTGCAATGTGCAGACGTATCCGAAGTTGCCCGGCGTGTTGAAGGTGCGCCCCACGGATGCATTCGTGGTGTTGCCGATCCCGGCGGGGGCGCCCGACGTTCCCTGAAAGTCGACGTTGTGCACGAGGTCGCCGAAGGTCCACGTCACCGTCCCGCCGCGGGCGAGTGCCACGTTAGGCGGCGTGAAGGTGTTGGCGGCCGTCCCCGAGACCACGGTCACCGCGTTGGGCAGCGCGCCGGTCACGGTCACCGCCGTGGTGGCCGACTTGCTCACGCTTCCGAGGGTGCCGGTGACGGTGATCGTCGACGTCCCGGCGCTGATCCCGAGCACCTGCCCCGTCTGCGACACCGAGGCGACGGCGGTGTTGCTCGAGCTGTAGGAGAACGAGACCCCCGCGACGGCGGCGCCGCTGGCCGACGAGGCACTCGGCGTGATGTTCTGCGTGGAGCCGGCGCTCAGCGACAGCGTGGTCGGCGAGACGGTCACGTTGTCCAGCGTCGCGGTGGGCGGGGGATTGGTGGTGCCGCCGCCATCGCCACCACCACCGCAGGCCGCCAGCAGCAACGCGGCTGAGACCCGCCAGAACTTGGGAACTGACACGCGCACGAGCACCTCGACCTCGAGTGGTGAACCGGCGCGTGACGCGAGGGAGCGCGGCGCGCAGTGACGGGGGCGAAGCTAGGCTCGCTCGGGCCGCCGCCACAACGCGCAGGCGGTGGAAGGGGTGGCGCGGACGGTGAAGGGCGCGGGTGGTGCGGCGAAGGCGGGGGCTCTTGAAGCGGTTGTGGGGGGCGCGGGCCGGGAGGCGCGGGGGGGCCGGGTCTCACGCGAAGCCGCGAAGACGCGAAGACGCGAGGATCGACCGGGCTTTTCGGGGGGGGCGAGGCGGCGGGGCGACGCGCCGGGCGATGCAGCGGAGGCGTGGACTACGCGCCGATCAACTCGCGGACCCGGGCGCGGTAGCTCTTCCCCGTCTGTACGCGGGTGCCGTCGGCCAGCACGATGATCCAGTCGCCCTGGAACCAGGGTTGGAACTCGCGGATGCGCTCGACGTTGACTATGGCCGAGCGATGCACACGAACGAAGGTGCGTGACGGCAGGCGCTGCTCGAGTTGCGAGAGGGTCACGCGATGCTCGAAGACCTGCTTCCCCACGTGCAGGCGGGCGACGTCGTCGGCCGCCTCGACCCAGTCGATGTCCTGCATGCGCAGGTAGAGCATCCGTTCGCCGGCGCGCACGGTCAGGCGATCGGCGCCGGCCCGCGCGCCGTCGATCGCGTCCATGGCCTTGGCGAGGGCGACCGGCTCGGATGCCGGCCGCGCCGACGCCGCCATCGGGGTCTCGGCCGCCGGACGCAGCAGCCTAACGACGCGCTCGATCGCCTTGGCGAAGCGCGCGCGATTCACCGGCTTGAGCAGGTAGTCCACCGCGTGCACCTCGAACGCGGCGAGCGCATGCTGGTCGTACGCCGTGACGAAGATGACGGCCGGCATCCGGTCGACGCCGACGCCACGCACCACGTCGAAGCCCCCGCCTTCCGGCATCTGCACGTCGAGCAGGACCAGCTCCGGCGCGTCCGCCCGGATGCGGGCGATGGCCGACGCGCCGTCGCCGCACTCCCCGATGACGGTGATGTCGTCGCGGGACGAGAGCAGCGCGCGCAGGTGTTCGCGCGCCAGCGGCTCGTCGTCGATCACCAGGGTCCGGACCGGGGGAGTGGCCATGCCGGGATGATGGCGCTCAGTCGGGATCGATGCCAGCGGCCACGAGGCGCGCCGCCGGCTCGGTGTGGAAGGGGATGACGATCGACACCTCGAATCCGCCCGTCGCCCCCGCCCCCGCGGTGAGGCGGTGCCCCTCGCCATACAGCGAGGTGAGGCGGGCGCGCGAGTTGGCCAGGCCGACCCCTTCGCGCCGCAGCTGCGGGACCGGTTCGCCCACACCGTCGTCGCGGACGACGAGCAGCAGCGCGTCGTTGGAGCGACGCGCCGCCACCTCCACCGTCCCACCCGCCGCGCGCGGACCGATCCCGTGCTTGATCGCATTCTCCACCAGGGGCTGGAGGATGAGGTTGGGCACGAGCGCCTCGCGCACGTCGGGCGCGACATCCAGTCGCACCACCAGGCGCCCCTGGAAGCGCTCCTGCTGGATGTCGACGTAGTGCTCGAGCACCTCGATCTCGCGCGACAGCGGGACCTCCTGCTCTGCGGCGCTCCCCAGGGAGATCCGCAGCAGCTCGCTGAGCCCGGCCACCATCCGCTCGGCCCGGTCCGGGGCGCGGTGGATGAGCGCCGTGATGGCATTGAGCGTGTTGAAGAGGAAGTGCGGGTGCAGCTGCAGCTTGAGCGTCTGGAGTTGCGCCTGGTCGAGCTGCGCTTGCAGCTGCTCGCTGGCCCGGGAGACCTCGGCGTAGCGGGTCCACAGCTGCTCCTGCCACTGCGTGGCGTACGTGGCCACCGCGCCGGCACACGCCAGGAGGAAGAGGCGCGCCCCCTCGTCGAGCGGCGACACGCCGTCGGCCCCCAGCGCCAGCACGGGATTGGCCACGAGCGCCAGCCGCCCGCTCACCGCGAAGCCCACCACCAGCGCTGCGTACTCGACCACCGCGAGCGCCGAGACGATGGCCGCCTTTCGTGTGCTCGACGCCACCGGGAGCGCGGCCAGGATGATGAAGTAGGCGGTGATGATCGGCGTCTTGAGGGCCAGCATCGGCGTGGACGCGAGCGCGTACCCCCCGATGATGCAGCTGACGGCCGTGATGTCGAGGATCGGATTGGCGATGCTCAGCCACGCCGGGAGCCGGCGGCGCCGGTGAAAGAGCGGGACCTGCACCACCGCCCACGCCAGCGTCGGCACGAGGATGGCGACGTTGGTGCGGTTGAGCGCCGGCGTGAGCAACGGCGCGTAGAGCAGCGCCGCCCCGCCCAGCAGGAGGAGGACGACGATGCGCACGCCGTTGAGCGCCCGCTCGGCGCGGTCGCGCTCGACCGCCAGCACGTCTCGCGGCGAGAACGGGGGGGCCAGGGAGGCATCGCCGGCCGCCGTACCCCGAGGAGGCGCGGCCGTCGTTTCGCGTGACAGGGGGGGCGGAGCGCCGTTCCGGGAAGCAGACACTCCGCAATACTTCACTGCGGCCACGTCAACGGCCAGTGACCGGCGTCGACGAGCAGCGCACGGCCTGGTCGGCGCCGCGCCCGACGTCACGACGGGCGATCGACGCTCAGCGCCCGAGCCAGTAGCTCAACTTGAGGAGGAAGACGTTGCGCGCCGGATCGCGGAACGGGCTGGCGACGTCGCGCGTGGCGCGGAGGTCGGCGAACCCCTCGTCCCCTTCGCGTTGCTGCTGCCAGACGAGGAAGAGCGTCGAGCCGGGGCGATACTCCCAGCGCAGCACGGCGTTCCCGCGCAGCGAGCGCACGAGGAAGTCCTGCTCCTGGAAGGTGAATGGTGCCGCCCCGCCGGGGCCATCGGGATCGACCACGACCTCGTCGCCACCGGCGCCGGCACGACGCACGATCGTCCCGCGATCGCGCCCGTACACATCGAAGGCGAACTGACCCGGGGTGCTGAACTCCTTGAAGCGGGCAAAGCGCCCCGAGGCCACGAAGGGTTGCGCCCACAGCTGCAAGGTGAGCGTGGGCGAGAAGGTCCACTCCGCTCGCGCCTCGACCGACAGTTCGCTCTGGTCGATGTCGCCAAAGATCCAGCGCCCGCCGTAGGTTCGCGTCGCCGCCGCGTCGCGGACGTCGGTGACGTACTGGTCCACGTCATACTGCCGCGCGAACTCCGGCTGCAGCTGGATGCGCACCGCACTCGTGGGACGCAGTTCCATCCCGAGCGAAACCGTGTGCCGCCACTCGCGCTGCGCGTTGCGGTTGTACTCGTACTCCAGTTCGCCGACGATCGGGCGGCGCGTATCGGAGGTCAGCTCGCCCCGCAGCTGCCACTCCCTCGGCTTGCGGGTGAGGGGGCCGCCGCGCAACAGGCGGTCGTCGACGGTCTCGGGCTGGATGAAGCCCCAGAACGAATAGCCCACGAAGCTGTTGAAGAGTCCCGACGACAGGAATGACATGCGCCGCTCGACGACGTTGCCGTCGAAGTTGGCCGCCTGTGTCATGTACACGCTCGCCTCGTAGCTGCGCATGAAGCGTCCGATGCGCGTCTCGCGGTATTGCACGGCGCCGGAGAGCGAGCGGAAGTCGGCGCGGGTCTGGAAGCCGAGGTCGTTTACCTCGAAGCCGGGCGAGGTCTCTTCGTACGTCACCGACCCGAGCCAATGCTCGCCGGCGGTGCGGGCGAGCGACAACGTCCCGAAGTAGCCGCCTAACGTGGTGCGCGTCGTGTCGAGCGTCAGGTCGGTGGCGTCGGGGCGCTGGAACGCACGGATGGGAGAGCGCTGCAGTGCCGTCATCACGCGCCGGTCGCCGCCCACGCGACTGGCGGCCATGAAGCCGCTCACCGCCCACGTGCGATTCCCCCAGCGGTGTTCGAAGTCGCTCCCGGTCACCAGGGCGTTGCGCACGAAGAGCGGCCGGAGCGCCGCATCGCCGAGTTCGCGTTGCACGCCGGTGAGGACGCCGCCAACCACGGTGTTCCCCTGCCGGAAGTCCTGGCGCAGGCGCGTCACGAGGAACTCGGTCCGTGGCTCCACGATGGCCGAGCCCCTGGTGCCGTTGGGGAGGGCATATCGCCCGCGCTCCTCGCGGGTGAGGGCGCCGAGCACCCCTAACGAGAGCCCGCGACGCGTCTTGCCGGAGAGCTTGGCCGCCGCCGCGATGTCGGACTGCGCGGGCACGTCGCTGTAGCGCGCCCCGAGTGCATCGAGGGAGCGTCGCGGGGCGCGCCCCACTCGGCGCGTGTAGAAGAAGTTGCTCGGGTTGTTGTCGTTGAAGGTGACGCTCTGGCCGAAGCGGAAGATGTCGACCCCCTCGAGAAAGAAGGGGCGGCGCTCCGGGAAGAAGACCTCGAAGGCCGAGAGGTTCACCACCGCCGGATCGACCTCGACCTGTCCGAAGTCCGGGTTGACCGTGGCGGTGAGCGTCAGCCCGGCCGGCAGGCCATACCGCACGTCGGCGCCCATGCGCGCGGAGCTCCGGGTCGGGTCGTAGAACGGGTCGTTGGCATCGCCTGGCTCGCGCGCCACCTGCGATGACACGTACGGGAGGACTTCGAGCCGCTTGGGAGCTACGAGCGAGTCGAGCCCCACCAGGTCGCCATACCGCGAGACCACACCGGGCTGCTGTGGCGGCATCGGCGACCAGACAGAGATCTCCTGGTTCCGGGCGACGACACGCCCGAATTGGATCCCCCACTTGGTCACCCCGGCCGCTCCAACCGAGAACCGAAGCTGCGAGAGCGGAATGCGCACCTCGGCGGTCCACCCTGCGGAGTCGATGCGCGCCGCGCTGGCCCAGACGGCATCCCACAGCGGGTCGTTCTCGGTGTCGTTGTAGCGGAACTCGTCACGCTGCAGCCCCCTCGGCGACACCGCGAAAATGAAGGCGGTGCGCCGGTCGAGGTACGAGTCGATCGCGATGCGGATCCAATCGGAATAGATGTCATCTGAATCGCGCCGGGCGATCTGGCGGGCGATGGAATCGGGGTGCGGGTCGTGAAGGCGCACCCCGATGTACAGCGCGTCGCGATCGTACAGCACCCGCGCCTCGGTGCGATGCGAGGCGTTGGCCCCCGGGTTGGGCATCGACTGCACGAAGTCGGTCGCCGCGACCGCGCGCTGCCAGTCGCCTTCGTTGAGCGCTCCGTCGATCCGGATGACCCCCTCTCGCCAGACCGCGCGCATGGTCGGCCGGGGGAGCGAGTCCGACTGCTGCGCGGCAGCGAGAGCCGGCAAGACGAGGAGCAAGCCCGTCAGGGAGGCACGACGGGCAAAGGACTTCAGCATGTCACGAGGCGACAGGGGGGGGTGAGGAGACACGCGCTCTACGCACGACCCGTCGCCGGGGTTGGCGGCTCACGCGGCGGCAATTCAGAAACACATGCTCCACGAAACAGGCGTAAGATCATGCCCAATAGATTCTTACGTCGAGCTACGATGACACGCCTCCAAAACGCGCGATGGCGAACGGCGACAGATCGAACGCCGAGCTTCCCGTCGTCACGAGATCGGCCGCGATCTCACCCAGTACGCTGGCGAACTTGAATCCGTGACCGGAACAGGGGCTCAGGACGAGGACTTCCTGGGCCTGGGGGTGGCGGTCGACGACGAAGTGCGCGTCGGGGGTGTTGGTGTAGAGACAGACGGCCCGCTCGCGCATGTGCCCCTTGGCGAAGGGGACGAATCGGCGGAGCAGATCGTAGATCAGCGCATCCTCGGCCTCGCTGATGGTTCGATCGACCGCATCGGCGTTGGCGGAGAGCCCGCTGTGGTGAATCCCGATCTTCACGCCGTCGCCCAGGTCGGGCTTGGTGTAGAAGAGCGTCCCGTTCTCCAGCTCCCAGATCGAGACCGGCATGCGCTGCGGCTCGAAGTACTCGGGGAAGCGCACGGGGTCGAACCAGTGAATGACCTGCCGCTCGACTGCGAGCGGGAGCGCGAGATCGGCGAGGAGCTGCCCCGTCCAGGGGCCGGCGGCCACGACGACCTGACGGGCCACGATCGTCTCGCCACCCGTCCGGATCTCGATCCCGTCCGCGGTGCGGTCCCAGCCGTGCACCTGCACGTCGCGAAGGAGCGTGGCGCCGTGATGCTCGGCCAGCTCGAGGTGGGCCTGAATGATCGGCTCGGGGAGGAGGATCCCGGCGCGATGCTCCAGGACGCCGACCATCTCGTCGAGTGGGGCAAAGGCGGGGTAACGCCGGTGCAGGTCGCGGGCCTCGATGACCTCGTGCTGGAGGTGGTGCGCCGTGGCGCTCGCGAGGGTCCCGCTCACCAGCGCCCCCGATGCCTCGCCGATCATCAGCCCGCCCGTGCGCATGAAGAACGGGCGGTCGCCGGCCGCGCGCTCGAGTTCCCCCCAGAGCGCGAAAGCGCGCTGCACCAGTGGAACGTAGAGCGGGTGTTCGTAGTACGCCTCGCGAATCATGCGCGACCGGCCATGACTCGACCCCAGGGCATGCGGCGGGGAGAAGCGGTCGATCCCGACGACGCGCTGGCCACGGCGCGCGAGGTGGTAGGCGGCCGAACTGCCCATGGCGCCCAGGCCAACGATGGCGACGTCGAACGGCGTGCTCACGGGATGGGGATGGGTGAGAAACGAGGGGCGTTGAGGTATCCTAGCGGATGCCGGCCGCGGGCGGAAAGTGACGTACGCCATGCGGCGGGGCAATGCGGAAGTGTTAGCCGTTGCGGGTGAGTCTCCCTGACCGTCCACCGTTCGCACCTCCACGCCCCCGTCTCGTGCCCACGCCCCCCTCGCGCCCGCTCCTTCGCCAGCTGCGCCCCGTGCGTTCCGCGCCGGGGGGGCGTGGCGTGCGTCGGGGCGGAGGGCGCAGGCGAATGCAGGGGGTGACGCTGCTCGAGCTCCTCGTGACGCTCGTGCTGATGGGGATCGTCGCGACGCTGGTCGTCCCGTCGCTCTCGCCTCCGCGTGAGGGGGGCGCCACACTGGGCGCCGTCGTGCGCGCGGCGCGCGGCGCTGCGATCGCTCGGGGGCAGCTGCTCTCGTTGACGGTGCAGGCGAACGGTGCGTGGGCGGTCCACCCGCTCCCCCCCGACGATGCGCAGGTGCTCCTGGGCGGGCAGCTCGACGCCGCCCCCGCCAGCGCCCTTCGCTTGCAGCTGACGCCGCTGGGAACGTGTCTCGCCGCCTCGCCGCTTCCGCCCGCCTTCGGCGGGTGGGACGCCGCCGGCTGCACACCGCTGGCCACCGCCTTGCCGCGCGCCGAATGACGCTCTTCGAAGCGTTGGTGGCCCTCGTGATCCTCGGCCTGTCGGCGGTGGGGTACCTCGACGTCTTTCGCTCCAGCGCCGGTGCGGTGCGCGACGCCGGAGAGTGGGGGCACGTGGTGACGATCGCCGAGACGGCGATGGAAGGCGCGACGTTAGGCGATGCGCTGCAGGCGCAGCGCGGTGCGCTCAGCGACACGGATCGCGCTGCGGGCTACCAGCAGCGCATCGACGTGGTACCGTGGCGCTCGGGGATCGACCAGGTCGTGGTCACGGTGACCTCACCGCGCGGGACCACCTTCACGTTGCGGCGGCTCACGCGCCAGCACCTGGCCACGCGCACGCGGCTGCCGCTGCCGGGAGGCGGCTCGTGAGGCGCCGAGGCTTCACCCTCGTGGAGGTGATGATCGCCCTCGTGGTCACCGGGCTGGTGGTCTCGCTCGCCTACGCGACCACGCAGGCCGGCGTCGACGTCGAGGGACGCCTCCTGCGCCACCGCGACGGCGAGGAGCGCGCCGTGGCCTTTCGGTCCCTCCTCACGGACGCGCTGCGCCACCAGGTCGACGGATTGCGCGGCGGGGGGACCGTCTTCGTGCTCGCCGACCGTGTAACCGCGACGGGAGCGAGTGCCGACTCGTTGCACCTGGTCACGCGGGGCGTGGTCGCCCCGCTCGGCGCCTCGGCCGCCTGGGACGTGTCGATCTGGCTCGCCGGCGATACGTTGCAGCTGGAAGGGCATCCGGTCGACGCCGCGTCCGACGCGGTCCCGATCCGCGCGCGACTCGGCGGCGTGCAACAGTTCGATGTGCAGGTGCTGGGGCGCGGGCTGGCGGCCGCATGGCAGGAGCAGTGGCCCGAGCCCGACCTGGCGCCGGACGCTATCGCCCTCACCGTGCGACATGGCGACGTGGCACCCCTGGCGCTCGTCGTGCGGCGCGGACTGGAGCGTGCGCCGTGAGTCGCCGCCGCCCGATCCGCCTCACCATGCGCGCCTCGGCGCGCCCACCCGGTGCGCCCAGCCGTGCGCACGCCGATGCCCCACCGCGTGCGCCCGCACGGGACCCCGCGCCGCGGCGTCGCACTCGTGCTCGTCCTCTGGCTGGTGGTCATCCTCGGTGGCATCGGTGCCACGGTGGTTTCGTCCACACGAGATGCCTCGCTGCTCGCGGGGAACGCCCGTGCTCGCGTGGTCGCGCGCTACGCCGCCGAGAGCGGCATCGAGGCGACGCTCGCCGCCATCGACGACTCGCTCGCGCTCCTCACTGACAGCACCGCGCGCCGCGCCTTCCTCAATTCCCTCGAGCCGGACAGTCGCGGCGACTCGGTGGCGCTGGGCGACGCGCGGTTTGCCGTGGCCATTGTCGATGCGAGCGCTCGCCTGGATGTGAACGCCGCCCCGGCCGAGAACCTCGCACGCCTCTTCGAGCGTTTCGCCGACCCCGGGCGCGCCCGCGCGCTGGCGCGCGCGATTCGCGGGCGCATCGAGGCGGGCGACGGGCGCACGATCACCCCGCTGCGCTCGCTGGAGGAACTGCGGTCGATCGCCGGGGCGGACGAACGGCTGTTGCAGCTGTCGGCACCCTACCTCACGGTCGATGGCGACGGGACGATCAACCGGGCCGCCGCCTCCGACACCGTGATGGCCGCCGCCTTTGGGGAGCTGCGCGATGCCCCTGCCCGGCTGGTGGTGATCTCGCGCGGGTGGATGCGCGGACACCCGCTCACGCACGAGATTCAGGGTGTGTATGCCGTCGCGAGCGACCGCCTGGTCCTCGTGCACTGGCGGGAGCGCACCCTGTGAGTCCTCGTCTCGCCGTCACCCTGACCCCCACGCACCTCCGCGCCATCCTGGCGTCGGGGTGGCGCGACGTACCGGGACGCACGCTCGACGTGGCCTGGTCGCCGGAGGACCCGGACGCCGGCATCACGGCGTTGCGCGAGCAGGTCGGGGGGGTGGACTCCATCGCGGTCGCCGTCGGGCTCGGCCTGCTGCACGTCAAGCGCGTGGAGTTGCCACCCGCGCCTGACGACGCGCGCGAACGCATGCTCGCGCTCGAGAGCGAGCGGTTCTTCGCGACGCCCGATCCGGTGGTCGTTGCCCTCGCCCCCGCGGGAGCGGTCGCCTTCGCCGTCGGCGCCGCGGCCCTCGAGTCGTGGTGTGCGGCATTCGAACGTTGGGCCCCGGTGGTCCGCGTCGAGGCCGCACCGATCGCGATTGCACGGGTGATGGGGCCCAGCGCGAGCGGCGACTTCCAGCTCGAGGCCGCCGAGGGCGAGCACGGATTCCTCTCCATCCGTTCGGGCACCGTCGCGGCGGCGCGGCGCATTCCGCAGGCGGTCGAGGCGTCGCCCGGCGCCGGGCTCCCGACGCGCGACGGGGTCGCGCCGAGTCATCTCGCCGCGTGGGGGGCGCTGCTGGGAGCGGAGGGCGACGAACGCGCGACGCTCGCCTCCCCGGCGCGCCGGCGCGCCAGGTGCCGCACGTCGCCGGCGGCGGCTGGCGGTGGCGTGCGTCGCCGCGGCGGCAGGGCTCACGCTCGCCGCGGTGTCGGCCGACCGCTGGCGGGGGCGCACGCTGGAGGCGCTGCAGGGCGAGGTGGCATCGCGTCGCGAGGCTGCGGCGCCGGGCGAGGCGGCGCTCGCCGCGCGCGCGCGACTCGACGCCGAGGTTGCGCTGGTCGCGCGGCAGGCACCGGCACGCAACACCGTGTTAGGGGCCCTCGCGGCGATCTCCAGCGCCCTCCCGAACGACGCGGTGATCCTGAGCGTGCACGCCGTCGGCCGCGACTGGCAGGTGGACGGGACGGCCGCGAGCGCCGCCGCGCTCGTTCCCGTGCTCGACCGCGACGGTCGCTTCGAGAACGTACGCGCCCTCTCGGCCAGCTCGCGCTTCCGCGACGGCCCCAGGACGCGCGAGACCTTTTCCATCGCCCTCCGTGTCCGTCCTCGCTCCTGACGCGCGCGAGCGCCGGACCATCACCCTCGGGGGTGCGGTGCTGGCCGCCGCGTTCCTAGTCGTGGTCGTCTTCCTCCCGGCGGCGGCGCGCTGGCGCGATCGCGAGGCGATGATCGACGCCCTGCAGCGCCAGCGCGCGCAGCTCGTGGCGTTAGGCGCGCAGCGCCCGGCGCTGGAGGCGGCGCTGCAGGCGCGCCTCGCCCAGGCCGAAGCGCTCCCGGTGCGCCTGATTCGCGGACGGACGCCGGCGCTCGCCGCCTCGGCGCTGCAGTCGCTGCTGCAGGAGTACGCCTCGGCGAGCCGCGTGAGCGTGACGCGCCTCGACGTGGCCAGCGCGCCCGACTCGACGGCGGCGACCCCCGCGATCCCGGCGATCATCGCGGCGGTGAGCGACATCTACGGGCTCGCCGACTTCCTCTCGCGCCTGGAGCACGGGGGGCGCTTGCTCGAGGTCACGGAGCTGTCGGTGAGCCCCAACCCCGCGCTGCGCGGGGAGTTGCTGCAACTGTCGGTGGCGGTACGCGCCCCGTACCTGCTCGAGCCATGAGCGAGGATTGCTGATGCGCCCCCTTCGCACCGCCCTCCTCGTCACCGCCGCCGTCGGCGCGGCGCTCGGCGGCGTCTTCCTCGCCCTCCCGCCTGCGCTGGGCGACGCCGGGGGGGCGCCCGCCTGGCGCGACTCGACGGTCACGGCTCCCGTGCTGCCGGCGGGAGACGCCGCGCTGGCGGAGGATGTCGTGATCGCCAACGTCTTCTCCGCCCGTCGCGCACCGCCCACCACGCGCTACACCCCGCCCGACGCCTCGATGGACTCGTCAGGCGGGATGGTCGCCGACACGTCGCTCGCCCCGGGGATGCCGGAGATGCCGTCGGGAGAGCCGGTCCTGCTCGGCACCGTGGTTGGCGGGCGCGGCACGCAGGCGTTGTTGCAGCTGGACCCGCTGTCCGGTCCCGCACGGCTGTACGCCGTGGGCGACCGCGATGGCGGCTACCGCGTCGTCTCCATTGCCCCGCGATCGGTCGTCCTGGCCGGTCCCCGGGGGCGCGTGACCTTGCGTCTCGATCCACAGGAGGACCGCCCGTGAGGCGTGCCCTGCACTTGCGTCCCATGCCTGCCCCGACTCTCACCCCGCGTGCCCGCGCGCGCGGGGCGCTGCTTCGCGCCGCGTTGCTCCTGGCGGTGGTGCTCACCCCGGCGCGGGCGCTCGTCGCGCAGCAGGCCACGGCCGCCGGGACGCGGCTGGACTTCCGTGACGCGCCGCTCGGCGACGTGATCCGCTCGCTGGCGGCGGCGATGGGACTCACGGCGATCACCTCCGACGTCCCGGCGGACGCGCGCATCACCTTTGCCAGCGCGGCACCGGTGCCGGTGAGCGAGCTGGCGTCGATGCTCGAGGGGATCCTCGAGTCGAAGGGACTGGTTGCCGTGGTGCGCGGGAGCGTGGCGCAGATCTACCCGAGCGACAAGGCGCCAAGGACCGGGCAGGTGCGCACCGGGCTCGACTTCCCCGACCCGCCGCCGTTTGGCCTGGTGACGCAGCTGGTGCCGCTGCAGGGGATTCGGGCGGACGAAGGCGCGGCGGCCCTCAAGCAGGTGGCGAGCGCCGGCGCGAGCATCGAGGCGGTGCCGCGCTCCAACGCGGTGCTCATCACCGATCGCGGCGCCAACGTGGCCCGGTACCTCGACCTGCTGCGCCGGCTGGACGAGAAGCCGGCCGGCGAATCGGGGCTGCGCACGTACGTGGTGAACCTCAAGTATGCCAACGCCGACGACCTGGCCGAGTCGTTAGGGCAGCTCTTTGGCGTGAGCGTGGCGCGCTCGGGGCGCGGCACGCTCGACGACATGGCGCTGTCCCGCACGCTGGAGAGCTTTCGCCAGCGTGAGGGCGATGCGTTCCGCATGCGGCGCGACGTCCCGCTCTCGGTCCCGCTCTCGGCGCCGGTGACGTCGCAGGCGATGGCCGCGCGCAACGACAGCGCCGCCCCGGGGACGCCAGGGGCGCTCACCGGGCAGACGACGGTCGTCCCGCACGCGCCGTCCAACTCGCTCCTGATCCGGACGAGCCCGCCCAACTTCCCGCTGCTGCAGGAGACCATCCAGGCGCTCGACGCACGACCGGCGCAGGTGCTGCTGGAGGTAACGGTCGCCGAAGTAACGTTAGGCACGGGGGACCAGTTCGGGGTCGACTGGCGCAGCGTGGGCGGGAGCAGCGACATCTCCTCCGGCAATCCCGCGTCTGCCGATTCCAGCTCGCTGCGTGACTTCGCGGTGCGCGTGGTCACGCTGCGCAACGCCAACGTGCGCGCGATCCTGCGGGCGCTGTCGACGCGGTCGCAGGTGCGCGTGCTGTCCACCCCATCGATCCTCGCGGTCAACAATCGCGAATCGCGCATCCTGGTGGGGAGCCGCGTGCCGTTCATTGCCTCCACGCGCCTGGGCAACGACGTGGCCATCGACCGCACCGTGCAGTTCGAGGACGTCGGGACGCAGCTCACCATCATCCCGACGATCAACGACGACGACTACGTGAGCGTGCAGATCCTGCAGGAGGTGAGCACGCTCACCACGCAGACGATCCAGTCGGCGCTGAACGCCCCGGTGATCTCGACGCGCGAGGCCACGACGCGCACCGTGATCCGTGACGGGCAGACGGTGGTGATCGCGGGACTCATCGGCGACAACCGCGAGACGATCGAGAGCGGCATCCCGCTCCTCAAGGACATCCCGCTCCTGGGCGCGCTGTTCAGGCGCCGAACCGTCAGCCGCAACCGCAGTGAGGTGGCGATCTTCGTCACCCCGTTCATCGTGCGCTCCGATGCCGACGCCGACACCATCCGCGAGCGGGTGCGCGGGCGCATCAACGGGGCGCAGCCCGGGGCGCTGGATTCGCTCTCCACGCTGCCGAAGAAGAAGCCGTGAACGGGAGACGGGAGGCGGGAGACCTGAGACGGGAGGTCGTTTCGGCGGAGGCGCTGCGGGAGGCGGCGTCCTCTGAGCTCACGTCCCGACTGTCGCCCCGGTACCTCGAGGAGCACCTCGTCTTGCCCCTGTCGGTGGCGCCTGATGGCGCGCTGATCGTCGCGGCGGGGCGCGCACTCGACGACACGGTCACCGACGAGTTGGCCCGGGTGTTCGGGCGCGCGGTGCGGGTCGTGGAGGCCTCGTCGCAGGACGTGCAGGCGGCGCTGCTGGGGACGCAGCGCGCCCCCGCGGACGGCGTGGTCGATGCCGATGCCAACGTTGCGGCTGGCGACATCGGCCTCGGCGACCTTCGGGCGCAGGCCAACGACGCCCCTGTCGTGCAGCTGGTCAACGCGATCCTCGGCGACGCCCTGCGCACCGGGGCGAGCGACGTGCACCTCGAGAGCACGCGCGGCGGCCTGCGCTCGCGCCTGCGCCTGGATGGCGTGCTGCGCGACGTGGCGACGTACCCGGTGGCACTGCAATCGGGGGTGATCTCGCGCATCAAGCTGCTCGCCGGGCTCGATATCGCCGAGCGACGCCTGCCGCAGGACGGGCGCGCGCGCGTGCGCCTGGGAACGCGGGAGGTCGACCTGCGCGTCTCGACGCTCCCCGCACTGCATGGGGAGAGCGTCGTGCTTCGCGTCCTCGATCAGGGGACGGTGGAAGGGCGCGTGCGTGATTTCGCCACGCTCGGGATGCCGGCGCAGGTGCGCAGCATCTTCGAGCCGCTCATCCAGCGCAGCGCGGGGCTCGTGCTCGTCACCGGCCCCACCGGCTCGGGGAAGACGACGACGCTCTACGCCGCGCTCGCCCAGCGCAACGACCCCGAGGTGAAGATCGTGACGGTCGAGGACCCGGTGGAATACCAGGTGCAAGGCGTCACGCAGATCCCGGTCAACCGCAAGGCCGGGCTCGGCTTCGCCAACGTGCTGCGCTCGATCCTGCGGCACGACCCCGACATCGTGATGGTGGGCGAGATGCGCGACCGCGAGACCGCCGAGATGGCGGTGCAGGCGGCGCTCACCGGGCACCTCGTCTTCTCCACGCTGCACACCAACGATGCGCCGGGGGCCATCACGCGTCTCATCGACATGGGGATCGAGCCGTATCTGGTCGCCGCGACCGTACAGGGAATCCTCGCCCAGCGCCTGGTGCGCGTGACGTGCGCACAGTGCGCCAAGCCTATTGCGCCTGACGATGCCGCGCTTGCGGGGCTCGGCGGGCGGCATCTGCGCAACGGCGGGTGGGACGGCGCCCGCCGCGGCGCCGGCTGCGACGCCTGCGGCGGGACCGGCTATCGCGGGCGGACGGGGATCTACGAGGCGTACATCCCCGACGAGCGCGACCGGCGCGCCCTGGCGTCCAAAGGTTCGCTGCAGGACGCGCGCCCCGCCGGCAGCACCTACTGCGTGATGTCGCTGCGCGAGTCCGGCGAGCAGCTGGTGCGCGAGGGGATCACGACGCCCGAGGAGGTGCGGCGCGTCCTCAGCCTCGACGACGCCCCCGAGCACGACCCCGGCGCGCTTCCGGCACGCCGCGCGCCGGGTCCGGAGCCGTCGTGAGCGTCGCGTTCCGCTATCGCGCCGCGACGGCGGCCGGCGACGTGATCGAGGGGGTGCTGCAGGCCCCAACCCCGCGAGCCGCCATCGACGAGCTGCGTCGGCAGACGCTCGTCCCCGTCTCGGTGGAGCCGGTCGAGCGAGCCGCCGCGACTCGTCAGGCACCCCAATGGCTCGGTGGCCAGCGCCGCGACGACGCGCTGGCGACCGCGACACGCACGATGGCGACCATGTTGGCCGGGGGGGCCACCCTCGAGCGCGCGCTGCGCTTTGCCGCCGATCACGCCGCGACCGGGGAACTGCGCGACGCCCTGTCGGCGGTGCGACAGGATGTGCAGCGCGGCGAGACGCTGGCCACGGCACTGCGCACGCGCGTCGCCACGTTTGGCACCCTGGCCCCTGCCGTCGTGCGGGCCGGCGAGGAGAGTGGCACGCTCGACGACGCGCTGGCGCGACTGGCCGACCACGTCGAGCGCACGCGTGACCTGCGCGCGCAGCTCCGCGCCGCCTTGCTGTACCCGGCGCTCATGGGACTCGTCGCCGGCGCGGGGATGCTGGTCCTGCTCACCTTCGTCGTCCCGCGCTTCGTGGCGCTCCTCAACGACACCGGAGGGACGCTGCCGGTCTCGACGCGGCTCCTGATCGCGGGGAGCGGCGTGGTCACGCACTGGTGGTGGCTCTGGCTCGCGTTAGGTGCCGTCGCGATCGTCGGGGGGCGGGGGTGGTTGCAGCAGCCGGGGAACCGGGCCCGCTGGCACGCGGCGCGCCTCGGCTGGCCGGTGGTGGGGACGCTCGAGCGGGCCGTGGCCACCGCGCGCTTCGCCCGCGCCTTCGGCACGCTCCTGCATGGCGGGAGCGGGATCCTCGCCTCGCTCCGCGTGGCGCGCGAAGCCGTGGACAACGTCGCCCTCTCGACGCGGCTGGCGGGGTGCGAGCGCGCGGTCGAGCGCGGCGAACCGCTCGCGGCCTCGCTCGAGGGGGTGCTCCCTCCCCTCGCCACCCAGCTTCTGGCCGTCGGCGAGGAGAGCGGTGCCCTCGACTCGATGGCGCTCCGGGTGGCCGACACCTTCGACGCCGAATCGCAGCGCACGCTACGGTCGTTGGTCGCCTTGGTCGAACCGCTCCTCATCGTCGTCTTCGGCGCCCTCGTGGGCTTCGTGGCGCTGGCGATGCTGCAGGCGATTTACTCGATCAACGCGTCGGCGCTATGATCCGAATGCGGCGCACGCCGTCCCACCCCGGAGCTCCACGACTCATGCATGCGACTCGACGCCCTTCACGCGGCTTCACCCTGCTGGAACTCCTGGTGGTGATCATCGTGCTCGGCCTCCTGGCCGGGCTCGTGGCGCCGCAGATCTTCGGGCGGGTGGGCGAGGCCAAGGTCACCACGGCGCGCACACAGATGTCTTTGGTGGGGACGGCGCTCGACAGCTATCGCCTGGACAACGGCGCCTATCCGACCACCGAGCAGGGGTTGCAGGCGCTCCGCGACAAGCCCACGCGCGAACCAATCGCAACCAACTGGCGTGGACCGTACCTGCGGAAGGAGGTCCCGCTCGATCCCTGGGGGCGCGCCTATGTCTACCGCGCCCCCGGGAGCCGCAATCCCAACGGCTACGACCTGTCGACGCTCGGCCGCGATGGAACGGAAGGGGGAACGGGGGAGGATGCGGACCAGATCGGCCAGTAAGCAGCGCCCTTCGACTGGAAGGACGATGGGGCGCAAACCGTGGGATGGTGCTGGAACGGCCGGTCGCTAGTCGTCTTCTCCCACACGCCGAGTGTGCGCCCCCGCACGGAGCGCGCGACGCCTCAGCCATACCGTTGTCCGGGTTTGAATTGCGTCGCCGCGCGCGCTAACGTCGCGAGGGGTGAGATCGTCGAATATGGGTCGGCGTCGGGGAGGCGCGACCATCACCATCACCGGGTAGCAGGGGAGTCGTATGCGCCACATTGCGTCTGGTCCCGACCTCGACGACGCGCGCGAAGCTCGGGAGGCGGAGGAGTTGCTGGCGGCGAGCGCGGTCGCCTCGAGCGACGCGGCCACCACGGACCTGCCCGACGATAGGCAGGGCGAGCGCCCCTCGCGTCGCCGCTTCTTCGCCCTCGGCGTCTCGATGGCTGCCGCCTCGGTCGCCAGCGCCACCGCGGCGTCGGCGCAGCAGGGGACCAAGCCGTCGGCAACGCGCACGATGGTCAAGCGCCTGCTGTCGCAGCCCCCCAATCCCGCCTTCGACCCGTTCAAGAAGCCCGACCCGGCGGCGCAGAAGGGATGGGACAGCGCCCTCACCCGCCTCGTGCGGCGCGTGACCAACGGCGTGACCGAGGACGAAATCAAGCTCGCGCAGAAGCTCGGCTTCGTGGGCTACCTCAACTACCACCTCGCGTTCACCAAGATCGACGACGCCTACGCGCAGAACTTCGTCGCGTCGGCCTATCCGTATTTGGGGCAGAGCGTCGACCAGCTGTACAACGTCGACCAGGGGATGCTGCAGTCCCAGCTGACGGAATCGACCCTGTATCGCGCCGCCTTCTCCAAACGGCAGCTGTACGAGCGCATGGTCGAGTTCTGGAGCGACCACTTCAACATCGCCTTCCCGCAGGTCAACTACCTCAAGCTCGTCGATGACCGCGAGGTCATCCGCAAGCATGCGTTAGGCAAGTTCCCGGAGCTGCTCAAGGCCTCGGCGCATTCGCCGGCCATGCTCGAGTACCTCGACAACACGCGCAACCGCCAGCGCACGCTCAACGAGAACTACGCCCGCGAGATCATGGAGCTGCACACGCTGGGCGTGGACGGCGGCTACACGCAGGCCGATGTGCGCGAGCTGGCGCGTGTGCTCACCGGGTGGACGCTCTCGGGGCGCGGCACCTTCAACTTCGACGCGTCGGGGCACGACTACGGCGCCAAGTCGGTGATGGGGCAGGTGATCGCGGCCATGCCCGCCAGCGCCGGCGTCGCCGCCAAGTCCGAGGGCGACCAGATGATCGACTTCCTGGTCAAGCACCCCAGCACGGCCAAGTACATCTCGACCAAGATGCTGCGGTGGCTGCTGCAGTATGAGCCCACCGCGGCGCAGGTGACCGCCGTCGCGTCCGTCTATACGCGCACGCAGGGCGACATCCCGTCGATGGTGCGGGCGATCCTGACGCCGGCCAACGTCACCGCCGCGGCCCCCAAGCTCAAGCGCCCCTACACCTTCCTCCTGTCGGCGCTGCGCGGGCTGAATCCGACCGTCAGCGCCGTCGCCGGTCCGCGCCGGTCGCTCACGACGCTCGGTCAACCGATGTTCATGTGGGATCCGCCTGACGGCTACCCCGACCGGGCCGACTACTGGGCCGGCGGCGTGCTGCAGCGCTGGAACATCGCGGTGTCGCTGGCCAACCTCGGCACCACCGGGGAGATGACGCTCGACATCTCGCGCTTCAATGCCATCAACACCCCCGACGGCGTGCTCACGGCCATCAACAAGGCGTTGTTCGGCGGCGAGATGCCCGATCGCCTCAAGGGACAGTTGCTCACCTACCTGCAGGTGCAACCGACCCCCAGTGCGACCCGCGTGCGCGAGACGATCGCCCTCGCCATGAGCTCCTCGACGTTCCAATGGATCTGACCCCGGGACGCCCCTGCGACCCGCGACACCGCCACGCCACTGACAGGACGCCCCGGAGCGAACCATGAGCCAGAACGAGCACGACGACTGCGCGTGCACCGAATACAACGAACTGGTCAGCCGACGAGAGTTCCTCGGGACGACTGGGGGGATGTCGGGGGCCGCCCTCTATGCGTGGGCGTATCCCGAGTGGCTTCCCAAGGTCTCGTTCGCCGACTCGTTCGTCGCCAACCGTGACGTGATCGTCTCGGTCTTCCTGCGCGGCGGGGCCGACGGGCTCTCGTTATGCGCGCCCTTCGGCGACCCCCTGTACTACACCGGGCGCCCGACGATTGCCATTCCGCGCCCCGACAGCACCGCCGCCACCAAGGGGATCGCGCTCGACAGCTTCTTCTCCTTTCCGCAGGCGATGCGCTTCCTCGTCCCGGCGTATCAGGCCGGTGACCTCCTGGTCGTGCACGGCGCCGGGCTCACGTACAACACGCGTTCGCACTTCGACGCCCAGCACTTCATGGAAGTGGGCAAGGCGAACGACCAGAGCGTCAACACCGGGTGGCTGGGACGGCACCTGGCGACGACGTCGCCCATGAAGAACGGTGCGGCCGTGCGCGCCATCGGAATCTCGGACGGCCTGGTGGACACGCTCAAGGGGGGGCCGCAGACCGTCCCGATGACCGACCCGGCCAACTACGGCATCGGCGGGAGCGCCACCACGCGCGACGCACGCACCGCCTGGCTGCAGGCCGACTACACCGACTCGCTCGAGCCGGCCAAGACCGCGGCCATGAACGCCATCAGCACGATCAACCTGCTTCGCTCGCTCAACATCGGGGCGTACGCACCGGCCAACGGTGCGGTGTATCCCAATACCGGGCTCGCCCGCGGGCTGCGCTCGACCGCGGCCCTCATCAAGGCCGACATCGGCGTCGAAGCGGTGCACCTGGACATCGGCGGCTGGGACACGCACACCGACCAGAACCCGCTCACCGGTGGCATGTCGACGACGATGACGCAGCTGTCGGGCGCGTTAGGCGCCTTCTGGCAGGACTGCATCTCCAGCGGCCTGGCGCAGAACGTCACCGTCGTCGTCCTCTCCGAGTTCGGGCGCAACGTGCGCGAGAACGGGAGCCGCGGCACCGATCACGGGCGCGGCACGGCGATGTTCGCCATGGGGCGCGGGATCCGTGGCGGGCGCGTCCTCACGAACAATTGGCGGCCGCTCGCCCAGGAGAACCTGGTCGATCGCCAGGACCTCGCCGTCAGCATCGACTACCGCGACATCCTCGGCGAGATCGTCCAGAACCGCCTCGGCAACTCGAACCTCAGCACCGTGTTTCCGGGATACGTGCCGGCATTCCGCGGCGTCACCAAGTAGCGACCGGGGGGGGCCGGCACGGAGCGCACCCCGCAGAGCCCCCGGCACGGCTGGGGCCGGGCGACGGCAGGAGTCGAGACGACGCGAGGGCCCCCGGGTGCCGGGGGCCCTCGCTCGTTTGTGTCATGCCCCGCCTGCCCGCAAACGCCCATCCTGCAGCTGACGGAAGGCGCGCCGGCCCGCCATCGATCACGGCACCACGTCGACCTCGCCATCCATGCCGTTGTGCAGCGTGCAGGTGTACTTGAACAGGCGCACGCTGTTGAACTGGCGCGAGATGGTCTGGTTGGCGACCTGTCCGGGGATGTCGGCCGGGGCGCCCTGCACGCGCTCGAAGATCACGTTGTGGGCGAGCGACGGAAAGACGTAGTTCACGGTGCCACCCTGCTTGAGCGTGGCGCGGAACGGCGTGAACGACAGCCCGGGCATGTTGACCGTCACCACGGTCGCCGCGGCGGCGACCGTCACCTGCGCCGAGGCGCTCTTCCCCGAGATCGTCGCCGTGATGCTGGCGCTTCCCACGGCGTTGGCCGTCACCAGCCCGGTCGCGTTGACCGAGGCAACGGCGCTGTTCGAGGTGGTCCACGTGGCCGCCGGTGCGGTGGCGATCGTGTTGCCCTGCGCATCCTTGGCGACGGCCGTCAGCTGGTCGCTGAGACCGGGGAGCATCGACAGGCTCGGTGCGTTGAGCGCGACGGACGCCACGCCACCGGGACCGACGGTGTTCTCGCCCCCGCCGCCGCAGGCCGAAAGCACGGCGAACACTGCTACCATTCCGACTTTCTTCAGCATGTGTCTTTCCTCCAGTCGTTCAACTTGGCGACACCCCCTCTCGGCGCGCGGTGACCTCACGCACGGCCAAGCACGCAGGGCCGTGTTCGGCGCAATACCAGCCGTGGTGATCGAGGAAGACCTGGTGAATCCCCCCGTCACGCTCGTAGCGCACCTTGTACATCGCCTGCACCCGCGTGCGCTCTCCGGCGATCGCGCGCGCGTCCAGTTCCTCGACGAAGATGCGTTGCGGCCAGAAGTCGAACTGGCTGTCCGGCGAACGGGGGCGTGGCACGGGCGGGTGGCGCAGCGGCTGAGGGCGAGAGGGGCGGTCCGTCGCCCCAGAAGTTAGCCGCCCACTCCGCGAGGCGCAGGGCTGGCCCGATCGGGCGAAGCGCTCGGCAGCGGAGCGAGAGCGCGTGGGACAAGGCGACCCCTCACCCCGCAGCGGCGCCCCTCGCCTCGCAGAAACACGCCTCTGCCTCGCAGAGGCCACGAAGTCGCCCCGGTTGCGGCACAGCCGCGCGGGCGCAAGCTTGAGCGCGCCTTCCCCCGCCCCGTCCGTTTCGTGCGCACCTGGCAGCTTCTCTCCGTCGCACTGCTGGTCACCTTTGCCCTCCTCCTCCGCGCCGACTACGCGGGCGTGGCACAGCAGGTGTACCTCTTCAAGCCGCTATCGACGATGCTCGTCATCGCCATCGTCTTTCCAGCGGCGCGCCAGCCTGACGACACCTACGCGCGCCTGGTGGCGGTCGGCCTCCTCTTTTCGCTCGGCGGCGATGTCTTCCTCATGCTGCCGCGCGATCGCTTCGTCGCCGGGCTCGCGTCGTTTCTTGTCGCGCACCTGTTCTACATTGGCGCCTTCACGCGCGACGGTGGCTTTTCTCGGCACTCCAGCACCGCGCTCCCGCTGGTGGCGTTGGGGGCCATCCTGCTCTCGCTGCTCTGGCCCTTCCTGGGTCCATTGCGCCTCCCTGTCGCGGCATACATGCTCGTGATCCTGGTGATGGCGTGGCAGGCGCTCGAGCGCTCGCGGCTGGATGCGCACGATGGAGCGTGGTGGGCGGCGGTGGGGGCAGTGTTGTTCGTCGCGTCGGACGCGACCCTCGGGCTGGTGCGATTTCGCGCCGACTTCGCCGGATCGCGCGCCGTCGTCCTTGGCACCTACTACCTGGCCCAGTGGATGATCGCCACCTCGGCGCTCGTTCGCGCGGGGCAGCTCGCTCGTTAGGACACACGGAACAGCCATGAGTATCCTCGTCGAAGCGTGCGTCGATTCGGTGCAGGGGGCGATCGCCGCCGAGCACGCGGGTGCGGGCCGCCTGGAGTTGTGTGCCAACCTGGTGGAGGGGGGGACGACCCCGAGCGGCGGGATGATGCGCGCCGTCCTGCGGTGCGTCGGGATCCCGGTCTTCGCCATCGTGCGGCCGCGCGGCGGCGACTTCCTGTACGACGCCGCCGACATCGAGGTGATGCTGCGCGACATCGAGTTCGCCAAGTCGTGCGACGTCCACGGCATCGTGAGTGGGGCGCTCAACCCCAACGGGACGATCGACGAGGACGGGACGAGCGCCCTGCTCGAGGCGGCGCACCCGCTCCCCTTCACCTTCCACCGCGCCTTCGACGTCACGCGAGACCTGGACGAGTCGCTCGACGCGCTGCAGGCGTTAGGCGCGCACCGTGTCCTCACCTCTGGTGGTGCGCCCACGGCGCCGGAAGGCGTGGAGATGATCGCCCGCCTGGTACGCCGCGGCGGCGACCGCATCGTGGTGATGGCGGGCGGCGGGGTGCGTCACGGTAACGCCGCCCAGGTGGTGAAGGGGACCAAGGTGAAGGAAGTGCACCTGCGAGGCTCACGTCGCCTCGAAGGGCGCATGGCCTATCGCGCGCCGCACGTGCACATCGGACGTGCATTCGTCCCCGACGAATACGCCTGGGACGTGACCGACGGTGCCGAGATCGGCGCGGTCGTGCACGCCGTACAGGGCGGCGGCGCGTAAGCGAGCGCCCGCAGCGCTTACCAGGCGCTCGCGACGTCTATGACGCGCCCTTTCGCGCGATCACCACGACACTTCGCGCGGTCAGCATCCGCCAGTCGTTCATGGCGTCGAGGAAGGCGCGGTTCTCGTGCGCGACTTGCGGCGACTTGCGTCGGAGCCGGGCGCGGAATCCCGCATTCCCCGCCAGGAGCAATGGGAGGCAGGCCGCGAGCGACACGAACGCCGATCGCTTGAACCGATCGTAGGTGACGCCGACCGTCGACGCCCCGGCGTGCAGGAGGGCGTAGCCCAGGTAGTAGTAGCTGACGGGGTGGATGTGCCCTGAGGTATGCACCACGTCGTTGGACGAGAGCGAGAGCGGATTGAACAGCGTGGCGAACCCGGAATGCAGGACGCGCAGCCGGGAGTTCATGTTCAGGACGTTTGGTGTGCTGACGATCGCCGTTCCGCCAGGCTTGAGGACGCGCACGATCTCGCGGCAGAAGCGGAATTGGTCCTGTACGTGCTCGACGACCTCGACGCTGCAGACGACGTCGAAGTGGTTATCGGGATACGGGAGCGGAGCCTCGGCATCGAGCAGGTCGCAAGCGACGTGCGGATAGCGAAAGAGCCCGGGCGTGACGTCGCACGCCGCGAGGAGTTCCGCCGGACGCACGCCAAGCCGTGCCTGCGCAAAGTCGCCCACCGCCCGGGAGAAGAAGCCCTCGCCGGCCCCCAGGTCGAGCAACCGCGACTGCGGCGTGAGGAGCGGGAGCACGAGGTCGAGGATGCGGCGATTCGTGCTGGGGTGCGAGATCGCGCGAATCGCGGGTGCCGCTGTCTCCACCGCAGGCGCGACCATGTGGACCCTCGCTGGCACCTCGTGCGGCCGTGCTCGCCAGCGGCAATCGCTGCGGCGTGAGCGGTTGCGCGACATTAGGGGTCACGCGACGCGCCTGTCAAGGAAGTCACGCACACGCGTGCACCTGCGCCCCATCTGGCGAGGGCGTCCCTGCTCGACCGGGCAGGACCGCCGGTCTTCACCTGCACGCGATCATTGGAGAGGACGGCGCGCCTCGCGAGCAACGCGAGGCACGAAAGGCGCGCGAAGTGCGCGACCGACGGCCGGCGACCCCTGCCGTGCGCGCGCTCACGCACCGTCGCGAGACCGCGGGCCCCGCGCGCGACAGCTCAGGCCGCCCCGCCCAACGGCGTCGCCGCCAACCCGCCGTGTCGCGCTTCGTGCTCCAGGAGCCACTGCTTGCGCTCGATGCCACCGCCGTAACCCGTGAGCGACCCGTTGCTCCCGATCACCCGATGGCACGGGACGATGATCGAGATCGGGTTGCGACCGTTCGCGAGCCCCACCGCCCGCATCCCTTTGGGGTTGCCGATCTCGCGGGCGATGTCGCCGTACGACACGGTCTGCGCGTACGGGATGTCGCGCAACGCCATCCAGACACGGCGCTGAAACTCGGTGCCGTCGGGGGCGAGCGGGATCTCGAAGGTGACGCGGTTGCCGTCGAAATACTCCTGCAGCTGTCGTACGGCATCGACGAAGACCGCGTCGTTGCGCACCCAGTCTCCCCCGCGCTCCGGGCCGTGGGTGTGCGGGGTCATGTACAACCCGGTCAGGTGCCGGCCATCACCCGTCAGGAGCAATTCGCCCAGCGGCGATGGCATGGTGGTGAAGTAGATCACGTCGTCGGGTCGCATGGGATCAGCTCCTGGAGGGGGACGGATCGGCGGCGGAACGCCAGAGGTGCATGGCGGCGTACGCGCGCCACGGGCGCCATGATTCGGCGCGCTTGAGCAGTTGGGCCGCGGTCAGGTTTCCGGCGACGCGTCGCAGGACCAGGTCGTTGGCAGGGAAGGCGTCGGGCCAACGCAGGGCGCGCATGGCGATGTAGTGCGCCGTCCAGTCGCCGATGCCGGGAAGCGCCGTCAACGCCTTGATGGTGCGCCCGATGTCACCGCCACTGGCGAGCGAGAGCCCGCCCGACGCAACGGCGCGCGCGAGGGCGAGCACGGCATCGGCCCGCGCGCCTGGCATACCTAACGTCGCGATGTCGGCGGTCGTCAGGCGTGCCAGGCGTTCGGCGGTCGGCATGAGTCGCGTGAGCGAAGGCTGCGTACCGGCGTACGGCTCGCCGAATCGCTCCACCAGGCGCCCCATGACCGTGGTCGCCCCACGCACGCTCACCTGCTGCCCGAGTATCGCGCGCACGGCGAGGGCAAAACCATCGAGCGTCCCGGGGATGCGGACGCCGGCGAAGTCGGCAACGGTGGGCACGACGCCCGCGCGCACCAGGTGCCGCGCGATCACGTCGGGATTGGCATCGAGGTCGAGCAGGTCGCGCAGGCGCGCGAGCAGCGGCATGAGCGCCGGGACGAGCGACGACGAGATGCGTGCGACGATGAGGCCGTCTCGCGCTGGGCCGGCAGCCGCTGTCGCGCTGCGCCGAGCCCGTCGTTCGTCGCGCTCGCGCAGCTCCACGACGACGTGTCCGGTGACGCTCACCGTGCCTCCGACGGGAAGCGGCACCGTGTCGTCGGTGGAGAGCGCGATGGGGAGCATCACGGTCGCGGCGTATCGGCCCTCGCTAACAGACTCGGCCCCAGGAGCCGCGCGCGCCGCGAGGAAGTCGAGGAGCGCACGCCAGTGCAGCGGGGGGCGATAGTCGAGGGTGAGGACGACCTCGTCGGCATCGGGCGCTGCGGCGGCCGCACCATCCTCCGTCGCGAGCGGCGGATGTGTCGTCGACGCCTGGCCGGACACACGGCGGGGCGTGACGCCTTCCGCCGCGCGCTCCGACCCACGCGTTGGCCGACGTGCCGGTCCCCCCACCACGCCGACCCTGTCACCCGTGGTCGCCTCGGCCTCGCGGCGAAGTGTCGCCGGCGTTAGGCGATAGCGCGCCCTGAACGCGGCGTTGAATCGGCGCAGTGAATCGAAGCCGGCCGCAAAGGCGACCTGGCCAACGGGGAGCGCCGTCTCGTGCAGCAGTCGCTTGGCGAGCAGGAGGCGATGCGTGGTGGCGAGTTCAATGGGCGACACTCCGAGATGCTGCACGACCGAGCGCCGGAGGTGCCGCCCGGTCACCCCCAACGACGCGGCGAGCGCCTCGACCGAGCTGCCGTTGAGTGCTCCGGCGGCGATGGCGCGCGTGGCGCGCTCGGCGAGAACCGCGCCGGCGTCGACCGGGGCGTTCCCCGGCGCGAGTTCCGGGCGGCAGCGCAGGCAGGGGCGAAAGCCGGCCCGCTCGGCCGCTGCCGGGTTGGAGAAGAAGCGACAGTTGCCCTCGCGCGGCGTCTTGGCGCGGCAGACCGGACGGCAATAGATGCGCGTCGACGTCACGCCGACGAAGAAGACGCCGTCGAAGCGCGCGTCGCGCGCGATGAGGGCCCGGTAACAGGAGGGGCGATCGAGTGGCATGGAGGGAGTGTAACACCCCCGAACGCGCCGCACTCGCCGTTTTCGGACACGACAACCGGCGCGGGAATGCCCGCACCGCCGGGACGACGCGCCCGCGCTACCGCTGTTCGAGGAGGAGCAGCAGCCCCTTCTTTCCAGGGACGGTGATGGCGTCACCCGGTCCCCAGCTCCCAGCCACCTGGAACTGGTCGATGGCCGGCGCGCGCAGCCGCGTGCGCGCCGGGTCGAGCCCCAGTGCCTTCCAGTCGATGCGGAGCGTCACCTTCGTGTCCGCGTCGCGCCACGAGCCTAACGACACCATCGCCTTGCCGGGCCGCCGCCACGTCGTGGCCAGGATCGCGCTGTCGCCGGTCGTCACGGGCGCCTCCCCCGACCACCAGCCAAGCATCCGGCTCTGCTGGATGCCGAAGCCATCCCACACCTTCCACAGCGGGGCGGGGTCGCCGCTCCACGGCAGGCGGGCGGTCATTCCCATCGTCATCCCGCGCCACGGGTTGCCGCCCTTCTCCAGCATCTCGCCCATGAGCCCGAAGGGAATGCCGGAGACCTCCACCAGCCAGTAGTCGCTCGCCGAGTCGTAGTCGAAGTACTCGCCGAACCAGAGGCGATTGAGGAAGGGGAAGTGCTCCAGGTACAGGTTGGCGCTCGAGGCGAAACCGTCGCGCGGGTTGTACTGGTTGGCCGAGTGGAGGTCGATCATGGCGCCGGGGTTGCCGCGATCCAGCACCTTGCGCACGCGCTTCATGGTGGTGCGATCGAAGGCGACGTCGTCGATGTAGAGTCCGTCGATCTTCTCGTGCTTCACCAGCCAGTCGAGTCCCTCCACGTAGAAGTTGTGCCAGCGCGAGACGCCGCTGTTGACCACCGCCGCATCCTTGTTCTCCGGCACGTGCCAGGCCGCGAGATAACTGCTGCCGAGGTGTTCCTGCAGCCACGAGTACCCCCCGCCCGGCCCGCCCGACAGGACCTCGTCGCCTAACGATCGCAGGGCGAAGAGCTCCGGCGCGTGGTTGGTGATCTCGCGCACCGTGTAGTAGATCTTGACCTTCATCTCCCGCGCGTGCGCCGAGTCGATGTAGGCGCGCATCTGCTGCGTCTCGATGAAGGGGTAGTTGATCCACGGATTCACGCGGTTGGCGTGATGCACGTTGACCGTGTTGGCCCCGCGCTTCGCGATCGAGTCGACGGGGACGAAGGCGTGGAAGTAGCGCGTCTTCCACTGCCCTGCCGTGTCGAGGGGCTTGAACGGGGTGATCATCAGGCGGAAGTCGAAGCGCAGCGAATCGCCAGGCTCCAGCGTGCGCGCCCCGGAGTGGCAGGTCACGGTCACCCGCGCCGGCGCACTCGCCGCGCCCGCCCCTTCCACGATGTCGCACCCGCCCTTGCCGCCATTCCCCCAGCTCCGCGGCAAGACGAGGGGCTTGGAGAGGTAGAAATTCGTGTTGAGCGGGCGCACGTAGTGCTCGTCCTTGAGCGTGAACTGCAGCCCCGCGCTCACGCTGCCTAACCACGCCGCGTCCTGGTTCTTCTTCTCCACGTCCCACGACCAGTGAAACTCGGCGGGACGCCGCCCCCCCTTCTGCCCCAGCCCCATCATGTATTCGGCCGCATCCGCCCGCATCGGGATCTCCAGGCGCACGTCGCCGAGCGCGGTGCGCTGTGCCGCGCGCAGTGTCACCACGTACTCCGTCGTCCCCTCGAACTCCATCTGTGCGCGCACGTGCATGCCGAGTGCGCCGGACTGGCGCGTGGCGGTCCACGCCACCGCGCCCGCGGCACGCTTGGCAATGGTGGCCGGGGCGCCCCGCCAGGCGAGGTCGTGCCCGGCGGAATCGCGCACGACCAGCCGCAACGGCGCGGCGAGCACCTCGCGCGGCGCCGTCCCGATCGCGGTGTTGCCGGCGGTGAAGTACGAACGGATCGCCGCCGGGAAGCCGTCGGGCCCGAAGGTGAGCGAGCGCCCGAGGACCCCCACGGTCGTCCCGGTGACGGTCATCGGCGTGTACGGCGGGACGAGCCCGTCGTCAGCCGCAAGCTGCGAGTTGAGCCAGCGCAGGCGCGTCAGCTGCGCTGGGTCGTCGTCGCCGCGGTTGACGATGGTGTCGGCTCCCACGCGCAGCGTGACGCGAACCGCACGGTCCTTGGCGTTGCTGCTGCCGATGGCGACCTCTCCTTCGTAGTCGCCGGGGACGGCATCGCGCGGCACCTGCACGCCGAACCAGAGCGGCTGCACCTTGCTGCGCTCCACGCGCAGCGCCCGCGCGAAGCGGCGCCCGGACCAGTCGACCCCCTCCAGGTTGAAGCAGGTGAAAGCCGACGCGGGGATGACCTCCGTCCCGCCCTTGCGCGTGAAGTTGGTCGCCTCGTACCGCATGGAGTCGATCGCCATGCGATGCGCCCACACGCCCACCTGGAAGGTGTAGTACTCGCCGCGTGCCGCCGTCCCGGTGAACGGACGAAAGGGCCCCTCCGCCCCCCACTTGGCCGGGATGTCATCCGTCATGCGGATCGAACGCGCACGATCCTCGGGAAAGGCGAAGAACTCGGCCCACGCGTACTTCGTGCGCATGGAGTCCAGTTCGGCGCGGCTGGCGATGTACTCCATCGCCGTGAAGCGCGAGAACTCGTCGATCGCGTCGAAGCCAACCATCACGGCGGGCGGCAGCGACTGGTACTGCTTGTATCGCGCCACCTGCGGAATGAGCCCGTTGCGCTGCATCCAGGCGGGATCGGCGCGGTCGTCAGGCGGGCGGTACGTGATCTTCGGATAGTTGGACTTGAAGGTCCCGGTGTAGGGGAGGTAGTAGATGTAGTAGTCGCCGGGAACGGTCGGGGCCTGAAAGACGAGGTCGCCGTACTCGCGCGTGATCTCCATGCGGGCCACGTTGCGCACGCGTAGCTGGGTGCGCGCATCCATGACGACGATGCCGACCTTGTCCGGCGTGGCATCGCGCCGGCGCCACGGGACGCGCACGTACACCGCGTCGCCGCCGCTCGTCACGCGAACCACGGCGCGGTGGTTGCCGAGTGAGTCGCGTTCCCACGTGCCAGTGCCATAGCGCAGCGGGCCCATGCGCGTGGCGCCAGCGCCTGGCGCCGGGACGGTTATGACCTGTGCGTGACTGGCGGGCGCGGCGAGCAGGGCCGGGGACGCCAACAGGAAGGCAACGAACGATCGCGATGTCCGAGTCATGCGCCGAATATGCGCCAATCGGCGAGGTGTCGTGAGACGGCAACACCCTGACGGCAACCTTTTCCGACTCACCATGACGCCGGCGGTGTGCGATCGTGATGCGCGAGCGCCGTGGCGGAACTGTTGCTTTCATCGCCTCCCCGGCCGCCGTATCATCCGCGCCAACAGATTGGGGGAACGTGAAGTCACCCCCTTCCCTTCACCTCGCGAAGTCATCGATGCGTCACTCGTTCAGGTCCGCGGCGTTCGCCGCGCTTGCCCTCGCCGTCGCTGCGTGCGCCGAGTCAGGCCCAGTTGCTCCCCCGCTCGCCGTGTCGCCGTTGCTCAATGGGGCGACTGCGGCCCCACCCGTGCGCCTGTCGGAGATTCACTACGACAACACCGGCACCGACGCAGGCGAGGCCATCGAGATTTCGGCGCCAGCCGGAACCGACCTCACCGGATGGAGCGTGGTGCTGTACAACGGCAACGGCGGTGCGGTCTACACGCCGACCACGACGCTGAGCGGGATCGTCGCCGACAACTGTTCGGGACGCGGCGTGATGGTGGTCAACTACGCGGCGAACGGGTTGCAGAACGGAAGCCCCGACGGCGTCGCGCTGGTCGACGCCGGCGGAACGCTGGTCGAGTTCCTGTCGTACGAGGGGACGTTCGTCGCCGTGGGCGGGGCGGCCGCTGGTGTCACCTCCACCGACATCGGCGTCTCGGAGAACGGCTCGGAGCCGCTCGGCCTGTCGTTGCAGCGTCAGTCGGACGGGTCGTGGGCCGCAGCGGCCACGAGCACGTTCGGCAGCTGCAATGACAACGGCGCGCCTCCCCCGCCGCCGGTGGTGGCGTCGGTGACCATCGCGCCCAACGGCGCCTCGATCGCAGTCGGTGCAACGCAGCAGTTCGCGGCCACCGCCGCCGACGCCAACGGGGCGACGATCCCGGGTGCCACGTTCGCCTGGTCGAGCGAGAACGCCGCCGTGGCCACCGTCAGCGCGAGCGGTCTGGTGACCGGCGTCGCCGCCGGGTCGGCCAACATCATCGCCGCCGAGAGCGGCGGGATCGCCGATACGGTGAGCGTGACGGTGACTGCGGCACCGCCGCCTCCGCCGCCGCTCCCGTCGACGCGCTTCTCCGAAATCCACTACGACAACTTCGGCACCGACGTCGGTGAGGCGATCGAGGTCGAGGGACCGGCCGGGACCGACCTCACCGGGTGGAGCATCGTGCTCTACAACGGGAATGGTGGTGCGGTCTATGCCACGGTTCCGCTCACCGGGACCATCCCCGACCTCTGCACGGGGCGTGGCGTCATCTCCACGAGCATCAGCGGGATCCAGAACGGCAATCCCGACGGCTTCGCGCTCGCTGACGCGACCGGGACGCTGGTCGAGTTCCTCTCGTACGGTGGCGCCTTCACCGGCGTCGGCGGCGCGGCCAATGGCGTGCTGTCGCTCGACATCGGCCAGGCCGAGTCGTCGGCGACGCAGGCCGGGCAGTCGCTGCATCGCGACAATAGCGGCGTCTGGCAGCCTGCCGCCACCGCGAGCTTCGGCGCCTGCTACGGCCAGACGCCGCCGCCACCGTCCAACACGATCACCTTCTCCGGCCGCACCAGCGCCGACCCCGCGCTCCCCGTCGGCTTCGAGGACCAGCTCTTCGCCACGGTGCGCGACCCGCAGGGCCAGGTGATCACGACGACGGTCACCTGGGTCTCGGAGACGCCGGCGGTGGCGAGCATCGACGCCAACGGCGTCGTGCATGCGCTGTCGGTGGGGACGTATCGTGTGCGTGCCACGGCGGCCGACGGCATCACGACGGCCACGTACACGCTCGACACGCAGCTGGCGACCGCTGGTGGAACGGCGGTCTACGGCAACAACATCGAGTTCGGCGTCCCGGCCGACGGCGACGCGAGCGACGACATCCTCGTCGCCCGCGCGCAGTTCACGTCGTCGTTCAACCCGGCGCGCGGGATCCCCAACTGGGTGAGCTACAACCTCGAGGCGACGCACATCGGGACGCAGGATCGCTGTGACTGCTTCACGTATGACCCGGCGCTTCCCTCCTCGCTGCCGCGCTACACGACGGCCGACTACACCGGTGCCGGCACCTTCGCCGGCTACGGGATCGATCGCGGGCACCTCGCGCGTTCGTTCGATCGCTCCACCGGGCTGCTCGACAACGCCAGCACCTTCTACTTCTCGAACATCATTCCGCAGGCGGCCGACAACAACCAGGGGCCGTGGGCGGCGCTGGAGAACTTCCTCGGCGACGAGGCGCGCTTCCAGAACCGGGAGGTCTACGTCATCGCCGGCGCTGCCGGGAGCAAGGGGACGGTGAAGGGCGAGGGGAAGATCACCATTCCGGCCTACACGTGGAAAGTTGCCGTCACCATGCCGCGCGACCAGGGGTTGTTGCAGGTGGACGACCTCTCCGACCTGACCGTGCTGGCGGTCCTCATGCCCAACGATGCGGGGATCCGCAACGTCCCCTGGCAGACGTATGAGACGACGGTCGACGCCATCGAGGCGCTGACCGGGTACGACCTGCTCGACCTCCTCCCCGACCCGGTCGAGATCGCGGTGGAGAGCAAGACCCTTCCGCCGGTTGCCGCTGTCGACGGCCCCTACAGCTCGGCAGAGGGGAGCAGCGTCTCGATGAGCGGCGCGACCTCCAGCGATCCGGACGGCGACGCCCTGACGTATGCCTGGAGCTTTGGCGACGGGACGTTCGGGACGGGGGCCACGACGTCGCACAGCTACACGCAGGACGGGAGCTTCACCGTGCAGCTGGTGGTCACCGACGCACGCGGCCTCGCCGATACCGTCACGACGACGGCGACGGTCAGCAATGTTGCCCCGGTCATCGCGGCGTTCGCCGGCGCGACGCTCTATCCCTTCGAGACGTACAAGGCGTCGGGCACCTTCACCGACCCCGGTACCGACCCGTGGACCGCGACGGTCGACTACGGCACCGGTGGCGGCGCGCAGGCGCTCGCGCTCACGGGGCGCACCTTCAAGCTCTCGCAGGCCTACAATCAGGCAGGGACGTTCACCGTGCAGGTCGTCGTCTCCGACGATGATGCCTCGCACACCCGCACCGCCCGCGTGACCGTGCTGACGGTGTCACAGGGGATTCTCGGGACGCAGGCCACGTTGCAGCTCCTGCTGAGCGCCGGGCGCATCAGCAACGCGGTCTACCAGGCGCTCGACGCGCAGCTCGGCGCCGCGCGCACGACGCTGGAGAACGGGCAGGTGCGGCCCGCGATGCTTCTGCTCGACAACGTGCAGGCGGCGATTCGTCGCTACGAGGCGAGCGGGGAGATCTCGAAGGCCGACTCGGCGTCGTTGCGGTCGGTGATCACGCGACTCATCACGTCGCTGAACAAGAGCTAGGCGCGCGACGCGGGCGCGGACGTTCGCGCCCGTTGTTGCCCGTAGACCGTCGGGGGCCCCCTGCGACCATCCAGTCGCGGGGGGCTCTTCGCGTCGGCCAGAACAGCGACGTCCCGGTAGGCTGCGGGGAATCGCCCTTGCGCCACCCCCCGGCCCCCCCCGAGCATTCCCGGGCCGCCGCTGCGGCCGCTCCCAGTGGCTCCCACGTGGCGACTCACGTGGCCACCCCCGCAATCCGCGGGACGATCCGGACTCCATCCGATTCACCGATGTCCGCCATTCGCACCCTCTCCGCCGTCGCGCTCGCGACCGCGGCGCTCGCCATCGTCGTCGTGCCGTCAGGCGCCAGTGCCCAGCGCGCCGGCCGCGCCACGTCCACAAGCGCCAGCAGCACCGTCCCGCCCTACAATCCGCGCCTCTACTCCGACCCGACGGCCACCAACAAGGCCTTCAAGTCGCTGCGCTGGCGCCTCATTGGCCCGTTCCGCGGCGGTCGCGTCGACGCCGTGGCCGGCGACCCCACCAAGCCGCTCGTCTACTACATGGGCGCGGTGAACGGCGGCGTCTGGAAGACGACCAACGCCGGGATCTCGTGGGAGAACATCACCGATGGCAAGACCGACATCTCATCGGTCGGCGCCGTCACCGTGGCCCCATCGGACCCTAACGTGATCTACGTGGGGACCGGCGAGTCGCAGCTGCGCGAGGACCTCACGTACGGCACCGGCGTCTATCGCTCCACCGACGCCGGCGAGACGTGGCAGCACCTCGGCCTCGTCGAGACGCACCAGGTCACGGCGATCCGCGTGCACCCCAACAACCCCGACGTGGCCTACGTCGCAGCGATCGGGCACGCCTTCGGCCCTAACGCGGAGCGCGGTGTCTTTCGCACGATGGACGGCGGGAAGTCGTGGAAGAAGATCCTCTTCCTCGACGACTCGACCGGGGCCACCGACCTGTCGATGGACCCCACCAATCCGCGCATCCTCTACGCGTCGATGTGGAAGTTCCAGCGCTCACCGTGGGGGATGGACGCCGGGGGCGGCAAGAGCGGACTGTGGAAGTCGACCGACGGGGGCGATACGTGGGTCGACCTGTCGGGCAACCGCGGGATGCCCAAGGCGCCGTTAGGCAAGATCGGCATCGCGGTCTCGCCGGCCAACCCGCGCCGGCTCTTTGCCTCCATCGAGGCGAAGGACACGCTGGGGGGGATCTTCCGCTCCGACGACGCCGGCGCCACGTGGAGCCGCACCAACGGGGAGCAGAAGTTCCAGGTGCGCCCGTGGTACTACTCGGCCGTCACCGCCGACCCCACCAATGAGAACACCGTCTACGTGATGAACCTGCAGGTGTGGCGGTCGATCGATGGGGGGAAGACCTTCTCGCGACTGCGCGTCCCGCACGGCGACACGCACATCATGTGGGTCGACCCGAAGGACCCCACCCGGCTGATCAACGGCAACGACGGCGGCGCCACGGTGTCGCAGGATGGCGGCAAGAGCTGGTCGTCGATCTACAACCAACCGACGTCGCAGTTCTATCACGTCATCACCGACAACCAGTGGCCGTACCGCCTGTACGGCGCCCAGCAGGACAACTCGGCCATCACCATTGCCTCGCGCTCGGACTTCGGCTCCATCGGCGAGCGTGACTGGTGGAGCGTGGCCGGGTGCGAGAACGCCCACATCGCCGTCGACCCGCGCGACCCCAACATCACCTACGGTGGTTGCTACACGGGGATGCTGATGCGGCACGACAACCGCACGCAGCAGACGCGCGACATCGCCGTCTGGCTCAACAACTACGACGGCATCCCGGCGAGTGACGTCCCGAACCGCTTCCAGTGGACCTTCCCGGTCCTCCTCTCGCCGCACGACCCCACCATCCTGTACGCCACGTCGCAGCACGTCTGGCGCTCCACCAACGAGGGACGGAGCTGGGACCGCATCTCGCCCGACCTCACCTACGCCGATCCGGCCACGTTAGGCCCCACCGGCGGCCCGGTGCACAAGGACATGACCGGGACGGAGTGGTACGCGACGATCTATGCCTTCGCCGAGTCGCCCAGGGCCAAGGGGGAGCTGTGGACGGGGTCGGACGACGGGCGCGTGCACCTCTCGCGCGACGGCGGCGCGACGTGGAGCGACGTGACTCCCAAGGCGATGGTGAAGCACACCCGCATCACCGGGATCGAGCCCTCGCCGCACGACCCGGCGGTCGCCTATCTCTCGGCCACGCGCTACCAGCTCGACGACTTCCGCCCGTACTTCTACAAGACCACCGACTACGGCAAGAGCTGGACGCGCATCGACAACGGGATCCCGATGGGGGCCTACGCGCGCTCCATTCGCGAGGACCCGATCCGGCGCGGGCTCCTCTTTGCCGCGACCGAGATCGGCGTCTGGGTCTCGCTCGACGACGGCGCCAACTGGCAGCCGTTGCAGCTCAACCTGCCGCGCGCCAGCGTGCGCGACCTGCGCGTGCATGAGAACGACATCGTCGTCGCCACGCACGGGCGCTCCTTCTGGGCGCTCGACGACATCGCGGTCATCCGCCAGCTGCATGATTCGGTGACCGCCAAGCCGCTGCACCTCTTCCAGCCGTCCACCGCCTGGCGCTTTGCCGGCGGACACGGCGGGCGCGGGGGGAATGCCGGCGAGAATCCGTACGACGGCGTCCTCGTCGACTACTGGGTCGGGACACCCCCCACCGACAAGCTCACGCTGGAGTTCGTCGACCCGCGCGGGACGGTCGTGCGTTCGTTCAGCAGTGCCACCAAGCGAGACAGCACCGCGAAGGCGCCGGTCGACTCCATGGCCTACGTCGCCTCCGACTCGATCGTGACCACGCGTCCCGGCACCAACCGCTTCTTCTGGAACCTGCGCTATCCCAACGCGAAGGAGATCAAGACCGTGGTGAACGACATGGGGACGCTGGCCGGCCCCACGGTCGTCCCCGGCGACTTCCGAGTGCGCCTCATCGCCGGCAAGGACACGCTGGTGCGCCCGTTCACCGTCAAGCTCGACCCGCGCGTGCAGGCGACCACCGCCGACCTGCAGCAGACCTTTGACCTGGGGATGAAGGTGCGCGGCCGACTAGGCGACATCGTCGACGCCTTCGCCCGCATCGAGGACCTGCAGCAGCAGATCGACGTGCGCGTCACGCAGTCGTCGGAGCAGGCGTATGCCCAGCGCGTGAAGGACGCCGCCAAGCCGGTGCGCGACCAGCTCGAGGTGGTGCGCACCGAACTGGTCGACTGGTTCAACCACGACGACCAGGCGACGCTGCACTTCCCGATCAAGCTGTACAACATGATGCTGTCGCTCAACTCGCAGGTGCTGGGGCAGGACGCCGCCCCCACCAAGCAGCACGGCGAGATCCTGAATGAGCTGGGCGGCAAGGTCGACGTGCAGCTGCAACGCCTGCAGCAGCTCGAGGCCAGCGAGATCAAGAAGCTCAATGCATTGCTGCAGGAGCTGGGGCTGCCGCCGGTGTTTGTCCCGCCGACGACGGTCAAGACCATCTCCTGATGGCCACGCTCTTCTTCATCGTCTTTCTCGACCTCGTTGGCTTCGGGATGATCGTCCCGGTGCTCCCGTTCTACGCGGAGCACCTGGGGATCGCCCCGTCGCTCGTCATCTTCCTCTTCGGGCTCTACTCATTCGGCCAGCTCTTCGGCGCCCCGCTGTGGGGCGCCATGAGCGACCGGACCGGTCGTCGTCCTGTCCTGCTGGCCACGCTGGCGGCCAACGCCATCGCCAACGTCGCCCTCGCCTTCACCGACGACCCGTGGACCCCGGCGTTCTCTCGCCTGGTCTCCGGACTCGCGGCCGGCAACATCTCCATCGCCTACGCCTACGTGGCCGACATCACCCCCGACGCCGAGCGTCCCAAGGCATTGGGGATGCTGGGGGCGGCCTTCGGGCTCGGCTTCATCCTCGGGCCCGCCATCGGCGGCATCCTGGGCGGCAGCGATCCCACCACGGCCAACATCTCGCGCGTGGCGCTGTCGGCCGCCTTCATGTCGGCGCTGGCCTTCTTCGCCACGCTCGCCCGCCTCAAGGAAAGCCACGGCCCCGAGCACCGCGCCATCTCGCAGGCGCAACCGCGTGGCATCAAGTGGGAGCTACTCTCGCGCCCGTCGCTCCGTCAGCTGCTCGCGATGACGATGATCGTCGTCGGCGCGGTGTCCATGCTGCAGGGGACCTTCTCGCTCTGGGCCGCCGAGTCGCTGGGCGTCAGCCCGCGCAACCTCGGCTTCGTCTTCGCCCTCATCGGCGTCATGGCGGTCGGCATCCAGGGTGGGCTGATCGGGCGACTCACCGCCCGCTTCGGCCCCGAGCGCCTCACCCGCGCGGGCGCACTGTTCGTCGCGGTCTCCCTCGTCTTCATCCCCTTCTCGCCTAACGTCTGGGCCGCGCTCTTCCCCATGGGGCTCTACGGCATCGGGAGCGCACTCTTCTCGCCCAGCGTCAGCACGCTCATCACCCGCGCCGCCGGCCCCGCCGAGCGCGGCGCGGTACTCGGCGTCTTCCAGGGGGTCTCGTCGCTCGGGCGCGTGGTGGGGCCGGTGGCCGCGAGCGGGATCGCCGCCGTCGCCGGGCTCCGCGTCCCGTTCTGGGTGGCGGCGGTCGTGACGTTAGGCGGCGCGTTCATGGTGCAGGGCCCCCGTGCGATGGGCGAGCCGGTGGCGCCGCCGGTCGCTCCTCCGGCCATCGACTGATCGCGCACCCCCTCGGGCGGCAGCTCCGTACGTACGCGGGTGCGCCAGCAGCGTGCTAGAGGCCGCCGAGGTCGCGTCGTTCCTCGAGTACGCGCTCGAAGAGCGGGACCAACCCCGGATCGAAGTGCGTCCCCGCGTCGGCGTGGATGATCTCCATCGCCTTCGCGTGCGGGAGCCCCGGCTTGTAGCTGCGCGCCGTGGTCAGCGCGTCGTAGACGTCGGCCAGACCGAGGATGCGCGCCACCATCGGGATCGCCTCACCCGACAGCCCGTGCGGATAGCCGGTCCCATCCCACTTCTCGTGATGCGACAGGATGATCGGGAGGACGTCCTCCGGCACGTCGATCCCCTTGAGCAGCTCGACCCCCGCCTCGGGGTGCGAACGCATGAGCGCCCACTCCTCCGCCGTGAGGCGACCGGGCTTGTTCAGGATCTCGGCCGGGATGTCGATCTTGCCGACGTCGTGCAGCAGGGCTCCGACACGGAACCAGAACATGCGCCGTTCCTCGAAGCCCGCGCGCCGGGCGAGCGCGCACGCGAGGTCGGCCACCCGCATGCAGTGCCCCTGCGTGTACGCGTCCTTCGATTCGATCGATTCGCCCCACTCCCGCACGACCGCAAGGAAGCCCACCTCGAGCCGGTTCTGCCGGCGATCGAGGTCGGCGAGGTCGCGTCGCGCCCGCAGCTGCACGAACAGCTGGTGCGAGCGGTTGAGCGCCTGCACCGTCTCACGATAGCGCCCCAGGCGCGACAACAGCTCCGCATGCTCGCGCGACAGCTCGGCCTGCAGCAGGACGTCCTGGCGCATCGAGGCGAGCGCCGAGCCTAACGAAAACTCCTGCTCCGCCGCCGAGTGCTCGCCCCGCTCACGGGCGATGACGCCCAGGTGCTTGCGCAGCTCGGCCTCGGCGCGCGCGTCGCCCATCTCGCGGACCATCGGCAGCGCGCGGCGACAGACCGCCTCGGCCTCGTCGACGTGTCCCTGGGCCAGCGCGAGTTCCGCCAGGTTGCCCATGAGGACGATCTGCGCCGAGCGGTCGCCCTCACGCTCGGCCAACCGCGAGGCCTTCTCGTACGCCGAGGCCGCCGCCCGCCATTCTCCCAGGTCGGTGTGCAGCATCCCCAGGTTGTTGAGCGCTCCACTCAACTCGCGCGCCATCCCCAACCGCTCGTAAGCGGAGATGCACTCCCGGTAGTGCGCGAGGGCCTGCGTGATGTCGCCGCGGACGCTGGCAATGCTCCCGCGGTTCTGGGACGTCATCGCCGTCAGCCGCACGTCGCCGGCGCGCACGCCGCACTGGTGCGCGTCGATGTACAGGTGGTCGGCGGCATCGAGGTCGCCACGCTGCCACAGGATCACCGCCCGGATGTTGAGCGCGCGCCCAAGCGCCGAGTCGAGTCCGGTTGCCGAGGCGACCTGCTGCGCCACCTCGAGGCAGTCGAGCGCGGCATCGGAGTCGCCGTCGAGCTGCCAGGTGCGGGCAATGCCACACAGTGCATCGGCGACGAGTGCGGGTTCGAGCCCCACCTCGCGTCCGTGCAGCGCATGCTCGTACAACGAGCGGGCCACCGCGCGATGCCCGGCCCGCTCCTCCTGTTCGGCGCGCACCAGCATCTCCCGCGCCTCGGCGCACGCGGGAGGGTCGACGCCAAGGGCGCCGGGGATGAGGTGCGAGTCGGTCGACATGTGGGCTCCCGTAGGACGAACGGGAGACGTCTTGGGTTTCCGTGGTTGCGCTCGGTGGCGCATGACCACGACCGACGTGACGCAGGTGACGTTGCGCTAGACCGCGAGCCCGATGCGTGCCGCGACCTGCGCGAAGCGCGGGTCGTTCCGCACCTCCGGTGGCCATGGCAATACCTGCAGACGCACGAGATCGCTCACGCGATCGTCGACCGCCTGCGTGAGCCAGTGGAACGTCTCCTCGACTTCGCCGATCCCGGCGTGCGAGATCGCGCGGTCGAGCGGCGACACGTACCGGGTGGCAGCGGCGACCTCGAGGCGGTGCAGGACGTCGCGCGCGATCTCGGGGTGTCCGCCGAGGCCACCGGTGATGCCCAGGTAGCCCATCCCGATCGCCCCGTCGGTCAGCGCGACGAGGCGCGAGAAGGCCGCGATCGCCTCCTCGCTGCGTCCCTGCCAGACGTAGATGGCGCCCAGTGGCCAGTAGGTGAGGGCGAAGTTGGGGTCGAGCGCCTGCGTGCGCGCCAGCTGCTCGAGCGCATCGTCGAAGCGCCCCGCCCAGAACAGGGCATAGCCCATGTGCGCGTTGATGATCAGCGACAGCGGGTCCAGCTGCAACGCGGTGCGCATCGCCTCGATCATCTCGTCCATGCGCCGCATGACCAGGAGGCACCAGGCGTACCACTGGTGCGCGCTGGCGTACGACGGATCCAGCTCGATGGCGCGCAGGAACGCCGATTCCGCGCCGGCCCAGTCCCAGTCGAAGAAGAGGCGCGTGTATCCTAACGATGCATGCGCCTGCGCCAGCGACTCGTCGATGGCGAGCGCCCGCATCGCTGCCGCCTTGGCCTTGGGATAGGCGTCGCGCGGCGGGAGGTAGTTGTAGTAGCCGAGGACGTTGTAGGCGTCTGCAAGGCCGGCGTAGGCCAGCGCGTAGCTGGGGTCGCGGTCGATCGCTTCCTGGAAGTGCTCGATGGCCTTGAGGAAGCCGTCACGGGTGCGCTTGTTCCACTGGTAGCGCCCGCGCAGGTAGGCGCGATACGCGACCGAGTCCTCGGTGTAGCGCCTGACGAGTTCCTGGCGCTCCTCGGCCGAGAGCCGCAATCGCAGCGACTTCACGATCTCGCCGGCCATGTCCTCCTGCACCGAGAAGATGTCCTCGGCACTGCGCGAGATGCGGTCGCCCCAGAGCTGCGACTCGGTGAGCGCATCGGTGAGCTCGGCGCTCACGTGCAGCGTGTTGCCGCGCTGCCGCACGCGTCCCGTCACCAGCGCCCGCACGCGCAACTCGGCGGCCACTATCGGGATGTCGACCTCACGCCGCTTGTAGCGAAAGACGACCGAGCGCGGGACGACCCGCAACCCGGAGACCCTCGTGAGCTTGTTGAGGATGCTCTCGGTGATCCCGTCGGCGAGGTATTCATCGTCCGTGCCGCTGGCGGGGGAGTCGAACGGGAGCACGGCCAGCGAGTCGATTGGCCCCGAGGTCAGCGACGTGGAGACCGGGCCGGTGGGGACCGCCCGGAACGAACGCGTGGTGTTGACCGCTGGTGGCGACGACGGGAGGTGCCGCGTGTCGAGCGAACGAAGCGCGTTCCGCATGAGCGCCGCTGAGGCGAAGCGCTGCTCCGGATCCTTGGCCATCGCCTGACGCACGACGTCGCGCAACGCGTCCGGCACGTCGCCGCGGTCGATCGGCGGTGGTTCCTTGACGAAGTGCGCCAGGATGATCTGCTGCGCGTTTGTCCCCTCGAAGGGGGGCTTGCCGGCGAGCATCTGGTACATCACGCAGCCGAGGGCGTAGATGTCGGTCCGCCCGTCCACCTCGTCGCCCCCGCCCTGCTCGGGGCTCATGTAGAGCGGCGTCCCGAGCACGAGGCCGGTGATCGTGAGCGCATGCCCCTCGTGCTCGGTCGCCTTGCTCACCGCGCGGGCGATCCCGAAGTCCGCGACGATCGCGTGCTCGTCCTCGAGCAGGATGTTGGCCGGCTTGATGTCGCGATGGATGACCCCCAGCCGATGCGCATGGTCGAGGGCGTCGGCGACTTCTTCCGCCAGGTGCACCACTTCACTCACCGGGAGCGGCCCCGTGCGCGCGAGGCGCTGCTGGAGCGACTCGCCATCGATGAGCGGCATGGAGTAGTACAGGATGCCGGCGGCCTCGCCAGCAGCAAGCAGCGGGACGATGTGTGGGTGGCGCAGCGTCGCCGCGACCTGGATCTCGCGACGGAACCGGTCGGCGCTCACGCCGGCGCCCACGTCGGCCGTCACCACCTTGATGACCACGCGGCGGTCGAGCGCCGTCTCGCGAGCCTCGAACACACGACTCATCCCCGCACCACCGAGCTCACGCTCGATGGTGTAGGTCCCGGCAAGCGCGGCGCTCAACCGGGAACCGATGACGTCGGTAGGCTCGATGGTGGCCATTGGGGGGGAACCTATCACGTCGCGCTCCATTCGTCGCCCCCGACGCCTCATCCACGCAGCGAGCATCTCGAGATCGCCGTGAGGTCGCGACGATGTCACAGCGACAGGGGGCGCCATCGCGCCGCCTTGCGAGTGGACGGACGAGGTCGTAAGTCAGGGATGGCGCCGCCCCCCCATGGCTGAGAGCGGGAGCGACGGCGTGACTCTTCACCCACCCGAGGTTGATCATGGCGCGTGCCCATTCGAGCCCCCTCCCGCCGCTCCCCAGCACGATCTCGATCCCGACCTTCAAGGTCACGTCGACGCCGTCGGGCAACATCGACATTCCGGCGAGCGTACCGTTCTACTACGCCGGCATCCAGTCCATCTGGATCTACTGGCAGGTGGAGCTCCCGGTGCTGGCGCGCTACCTCACCCCGCTGGGGATGACCCCGGTCAACTTCGAGGGGATGGGGGCGGTCGGGATCAACTTCTTCAACGCGGTCGCGCTGTACGGCCAGGGCCAGCCCGGGAATCCCGGCGCCGCCGGCTTCAACGAGACCGAGCTGAACATCCTCGCCTTCCCCAGCAACCAGGCGAAGAACGTCCCGAAGATGAGCTTTCGCGAGTTCGTGACCGAGGGCGACCAGACCAAGCGGATCGGCGCCTATCGCGTCTGGGTGGCCTGCGACAATCCGGTGGCGGTGGCCGCCGGCCAGCAGCTCTACTTCGAGAACAAGTTCCTGGTGCCGTACACGTACAACGTCCCGTCGCTCAACAACCCGGGGCAGTCGCTGTACACGTGGACCTGCCACGATCCCGACGACGTGAAGCAGAGCATCTACCAGGCGCAGGTCTCGCTCAGCGGACTCAACCCGATCCCCGGCAACATGTCGGAGTGGATCGACCTGAGTTACGTGAAGAGCGCCAAGCGCGTGGCCGGGTCGCGCCGCAACTACTTTGGGATGTACGACACGTACTTCATCCCCAAGGGGAACCGCAACGCGGTCACCGTGTCGATGGGGAAGAGCGCGCACCCGATGCGTGGCGACATGCAGAAGCTGATCGGCACGCGTTAGGTGGCGGCGGTGCAGGTGTTCCAGAGCCCGACGTGCATCGCCGAGGCGCGCGTCTACTGGGCCGACCAGTAGGCGCGGGGGTCGACGATGTCCCGCACCCGTCAGCCGCAGCCGCGGCCGCGCGCCACCTCGGCGATGGCGCACCCCTCGCACGACAGCCCGGCGCGCGCCCCATGCCGCTCGCCGGCGCCACCGTCCGACGTGACCCGCAAGCACTTCGTCGACCTCTCGGTCGTCCTCACCGGCTTTGACGACGCCGAGTTGTGGGGGACGGGGATGGTCGAGCCCTACCTCGACTGGCTACGCAGCGTGGTGGGCGACCAGCGCACCGGCGACCTGCTGTCGGCGGGGCAGGCCGCCATCGATGCAGCTGGCGGGAAGCCGGCGGTCCTCGAACGGCTCGTCCTGATGGACATCCTCGAGGATGACACCCTCGGGCCGCTGGCCCGCAACCTGGTCGTGCTCTGGTACCTCGGGCAGTGGAACCAGCTCCCGGCCGACTGGCGCGACCTCCACGGGGCCAGCGCCATCGACCAGACGTGCATCATCTCCCCCGAGGCCTACACCCAGGGGTTGGCCTGGAAGGCCATTCACGCGCACCCCACCGGGGCCAAGATGCCAGGATACGGCTCGTGGGCGCTTCCCCCCGTCGGGGCCGAGGGGGGCGCATGACACTGCCACAGGGGAGTTACGACGCCGTCATCATCGGGGCCGGTCCGGTGGGAGTCACGATCGCCAAGACGCTCACCGACCAGGGGAAGCGCGTCCTGCTGCTCGAGGCGGGGCGTGCCTCGGGGTTGTCGTATGACGGCTGGCTGTCGTACGTCGACACCTACCGTTCGGCGCTGGTCAAGGAGCCCAATTCGCCGTATCCGCCTAACGCCAACGCGCAGAGCACATACGGGCAGGACATCCTGAACCTGCACAAGCGGGTCCCCATCCTCTCGGGGTACCAGGTGGAGAAGGGGCCGCTGGCCTTCGGGTCGACGTACCTGCGTTCGCTGGGGGGGACCTCGCTGCACTGGCTGGGGACGTGTCCGCGCATGGTCCCGGCGGACTTCCGGATGAAGTCGGAGTACGGCGTGGGGGTCGACTGGCCCCTCACCTACGACGAGCTGCAGGACTACTACTGCAAGGCCGAGTGGATGCTGGGCGTGTCGGCCAACAAGGAAGAGCAGGAGCACTTCGGGATCTGGTTCCCCGACGGGTACGACTACCCGATGGAGCGCATCCCGCCCAGCTACTCGGACACGGTGTACGCCAAGGGGGCGGCCAGGGCGACGGTGCGCCTGGGCGACCGCGAGTACGGCATGTCGGTCACGTCGCTGGCGCAGGCGCGCAACTCCGTCCCTCGCGCGGGCTACACGCCACGCGGGGCGGTCGGGGCGCCGCACGTGGGGCAGCGCTGCGAGGGGAACGCGAGCTGCATCCCCATCTGCCCGGTACAGGCCAAGTACAGCGCGCTGCGCACGCTCAACGAGATGGACGCGAACTTCTACACGCTGGTGACGCAGGCCGTAGCCTCGCGCCTGCTCATCGGGGAGAACGGACGCATCAGCGGGGTGGAGTTCAAGCGCTACGAGAGCGAGGGGTCGACGCAGTACGCGACCTACACCGCCACGGGGACGCTGTACATCCTGGCGGCGCACTCCGTGGAGAGCGCCAAGCTGCTGTTGGCCTCCGGCGCGGCCAACTCGAGCGACCAGGTGGGGCGGAACCTGATGGACCACCCCTTCTTCCTCACGTGGGCGCTCAATCCCACGCCGGTCGGGGCCTTTCGCGGACCGGGGCAGACGTCGGAGATCCCATCGTTCCGCGATGGCCCGTTCCGCTCGGAGTTCGCCGCCTTCCGCATCGACCTCGGGAACTGGGGGTGGGACATTGCCACCTTCCCGCCTAACTCCAACGTGCAGATCGCAGCGTCGCAGAACGTCTTTGGCCGGAAGATGCGGCAGCAGCTCGGCGACCAGATCCCCCGCCAGCTGCGCGTGGGGTACGTCATGGAGCAGCTCCCCGAGCCGGCCAACCGCGTCACCATCGACCGCGAGTTCATGGATCCGATCGGGTGCTATCGCCCCGTGATCCACTACAACATCTCGGACTACACGCGCGAAGGGATGGTGTCGGCCAACAAGATCTCGAACGCCCTCTTCCGCGCCATGGGGATCAAGGACGACGACATCTTCACCCACTTCACTCCCGATTCCCCGGGCTACATGACCTATCGCACCAGGGAGGGCGAGGTGGTGCCGTTGTCGTTCTACGGGTCGGGGCACCACATGGGGACCCATCGCATGGGGGTGAGTCGCACCGACTCGGTCACCGATCGCCACTCGCGCAGCTGGGACCACGAGAACCTGTATGTCGTCGGCTGCGGGAGCATGCCGACGGTCGGCTCGGCCAACCCCACGCTCACCGCCGTGGCCCTGGGGCTCATGGCGGCCGACGACATGCTCACTCAACTCGGCTGAGGCGACCGATGCCCATCGACTCGATCGAGAGCCTCCGCACGCACCTGCAGTGGGCGCTCGAGCTGGAACACTCGACCATCCCGCCGTACCTGTGTGCCCTGTATTCCATTCCCGAGGGGACCAACCCGGTGGCGACGGCGGTGGTGCGCAGCGTGGTGATGGAGGAGATGCTCCACATGACGCTCGCCGCGAACGTCCTCAATGCAGTGGGAGGGACACCGCGCCTGGCGGAGTCACGCCTGGTGGCGAAGTATCCCGCGTACCTCCCGCATTCCGACAAGCGCGTGCACGTGCACCTGCTCCCGCTCTGTCGCGAGGCGTTGGAGACGTTTCTCCTCATCGAACGCCCGGCCCCCGCCGGTGCCCCGCCGCAGTCGAACCGCTACGACACCATCGGCCAGTTCTACGAGGCCATCGAGATCGGCCTGCGGGCGATGGTCGAACAGCACGGCGCGTCGGCGGTGTTCAAGGGGAAGCGGTCGCACCAGGTGCAACCCGCGACGTGGTACTACGGCGGCGGCGGACAGGTGATCGAAGTGCACAACCTCGACACGGCACTCGCCGCACTGGGCGAGATCACGGAACAGGGCGAAGGGTACGACGGCGGGATCACCGACGGCGACGGGCGCTTTGACGACGTCGACGAACTGGCGCACTACTATCGCTTCAACGAGTTGCTGCTGGGGCGTCGCTACGAGCCATCGGACACGGAGGCCAGCGGGCCCACGGGCGACGACCTCCCGGTGGACTGGGACGTGATCGCCCCGATGGCGCCGGACCCGCGCAGCGCCAAGTATCGCGCCTATCCGACGATCCACAGGCAGATGGTCGCCTTCAACCGGATCTACACCCGGCTGCTGCACCAGCTGCAAGCGGCGTTCACCGGGACCCCCTCGGCGCTACGCGACGCGGCGCCGATCATGTACGAACTGCGCTACCAGGCCGAGGCGCTGATGCGCATTCCCTCGCCGCTGCACCCGGGGCAGACGGTCGGGCCGGCCTTCGAGTGGGACGCGCACGCGATGAAGCGGTAGCGGCGCGACACGGCGGTGCGCGAGGGGCGTTCGGTGCGCGATGCGAAGGGCTGCGTCGCGCACCGTTTCGTTCATGGAGCTTGCAGGTGCACGAAGCCGCCGATGCGATCGAGCTTGGTGACCTTCACTCCCTTGGCCCGCGTCCCCTCGAAGCACTGCGACCAACCCGCTTCCAGCGCCTTCCACGACGCGCTGTCGAGGTGGGCCTGCAGCGCCGCGGCATCACGATACGACTCGTAGAAGAGCAGCGTGCGCGTTGGGCGTCCCTTGGCGTCGAGGACGCGATGGACGAGATAGAGGAGCGTCCCAGGTTGCTCCTGGTCGGCCTGCGCGCGGACCGCGTCCACACGGCGGAGCGCGAGGGCCACCTTGCCGGGCTTCATCGTGAACTGGGCGACGAGGGTGATCATGAGGGGACTCGTGAGCGGGAGGAGTGAGGGGAGAGGCGCGCTCGCGTACCCTATACGAAATGAGGCGACGCGTCAAACGACGCGCCGCCTCCTACTCGTCCAGCCCTGTGAGATCCTACCAGGCGACGATGTAGCCCGAGAAGTGGTCGATGTTCCAGCGGAACGAGGCGAGCCGCGCGTCGACGGCACCGGGGATGAACTCCGAGACGAGGGCACTCGCTCCCGCGGGATCGACGAGCGATCGATTGGGGAAGTAGCCCGCCTGGAGTACCGCGCCGCCGAGCGGGAGCTGCGTCCCGACCAGGCTTTGCACGGCGGTGAGCGGACGCCGGAAGGTGGTGCCATGCGGCTGGAACTCGTAGGCGACCGCCGTTCCCTTGAGCGCCGTCACGACGAAGCGCGTGTTGCGCGTGACGGCCCCTGGCGGCACGGTGACGGTCAGCCCTACCTCGGGAAAGCGGATCGTGCCGCCGTTCGTCCCGATCGTGCGGGCAACCGACCGGTCATGCCTGAGCGCCACGTCCCGGTTGAGCGGGGTGGTGGCCATGAGCGCGCCCATCTCCGCGGCGCTCGGCGCGGTTGGCAGTAGCGGCGCATTGGTCGACGCCGGATCTCCGGCGCACGCGGCGAGTGTCGCCACGGCCAACAGCTGCACGGCCCGTACGAGGTGTCTGTACATCATGTTGCTACTCTCGCTTGCGAGGGTTTGGCGGGGATCACCCCTCCTGGGGCGTCCCGTCGTGCCGGCCTCCCTGCCCCTCCCACCTGGCGAATGGGGCACGCCGCGCTCCCGGGGCAATGCCGGGGCGGTCAAGCGTAGTTGGTCAAAGCGTGCGCGGCCTGCGTGGCCTGCGTCACTAACGTCCCCTCGCCGTTTGGTTCGGCGGCTGACCCTTGTGATCTACGCTGCAACTGGTGCGACCTCTTCATCGCCACAACGCGTTACGAGACGAACGATGCGCGTGCGGGTCACACGAATTCGCGGCAACGCATGGAGGGGCGCGGATCCGTGACACGAGTGAGACAGATGAGCGCGGCACACGAGCAAGGCACACGAGCAAGGCACACGAGCGAGACGAATTGGGGCGGCACGATAGGGGCGCCGGTACCAGCCATCGCACGCCGCGCTTCACGACGCACGGACGGCCTGCGGACCGGGCAACACGGGGCGGGCCGCGCGTCCCGAACGGAGTCCCTCGCCGCCCCTGCCCGTGCTGCCGATCGCTCGGTGGAGCGGCGCCCCTCGCATGAGGTCGAGGCGGGCTTGCGTCGGGGGGAGCCGGCAGCGGTCTTTATGCACGACCACGCACGAACGGGCGACAGACGCCGGGGCGGCCGCCGATGGCCGCCCGGGGCATGACCGACGAGGGAGCGACAATGGCGAGAACGACGGGCACGACCACCCCGAAGGGGACCACCAGAGGATCGACCTCGAAGCCGTCGGCGGCACGCACGCGTACGCGACCGCTCGCGGGGCGCGTGGCGATCGTCGCCGGGGCGACGCGGGGCGCCGGGCGCGGGATCGCCGTTGCGTTAGGCGAGGCGGGGGCCACGGTGTATTGCAGCGGACGCAGCACCCGCGCGAAAGCGTCCCCACTCGGGCGGCCGGAGACGATCGACGAGACGGCGGAACTGGTATCGGCCGCAGGCGGCGTGGGGATCGCCGTGCGCACCGACCATACCGATCGTGCCGACGTCGAAGCGCTGATGGCGCGCGTGCAGCGCGAGCACGGCGGCCTCGACCTCCTGGTCAACGACGTGTGGGGGGGCGATAGCGCGGGCGAGTGGCTCTGGCAGCCGCTCGCCGAGACCGATCTCGAAGGGGGGTGGGGGCTCATGCGGCAGGCGGTCTTCTCGCACCTGCTCACCGCCCAACTCGCGATCCCCCTCCTGCGCGGACGCACCCGTCCCCTCATCATCGAAGTCACCGACGGCGACACGTTGAGCTACCGCGGCGCGCTCTTCTACGACCTCATCAAGACGACGGTCATGCGCCTGGCCTTCACGATGAGCGTCGAACTGCGCCCCGATCGCATCGCGGCGATCGCCATCACCCCCGGCTTCCTGCGCTCCGAGGCCATGCTCGAGCTCTTTGGCGTGACGGAGGCGACGTGGCGCGAGGGGGTGAAGAAGGACCCGCACTTCATCGCCTCCGAATCGCCGGCGCTCGTGGGACGGGCGGTGGCCGCGCTCGCCGCCGACCGGAAGATCCTGGAGAAGAGCGGCCAGACCTTCAGCTCGTGGGAAGTGGCCCGCGAATTCGGACTGGTCGACACCGATGGCCGCCGCCCCGACTGGCTCGCACATTTCCAGCGCAAGCTCCCCGCCCGGCACCCCGGGCGCGCGTGGATGCAGGCCGGTCTCGACTGGCAGGACTCCATCAGGAAGCGCACGAAGTCCTTCCTCAAGCGCGTGTAGTCACCCGAGCTCCCGTCCTCGCCCTGTGCGCTACGTCGCCCTCCTGCGCGCCATCAACGTCGGCGGCCACACCGTCAAGATGGAGCAACTGCGCGCGCTCTTCGCCTCCATGGGCTTCACCGACGTGGAGACGGTCATCGCCAGCGGCAACGTGCTCTTCTCAACGCGCGCCGGAAAACCGGAGTTACTGGAGGCGAAGATCGAACAGCAGCTGCAACGCGCCTTGGGCTACGAGGTCGCGACCTTCCTGCGTCAGCGCGAGGCGCTCGAGTCCATCGTCGCCTTCGATCCCCTTCCACTGATGGCCGCGCCGGCCGACGACTACGTGCTCTCGGTGGCCTTCCTCAAGGAGCCGCCAGTGCCTGAGGCCGAGCGCGCGCTCATCGCGCTGCGCAACGAGGTCGATGACTTCGTGGTTCGCGGGCGCGAAGTGTACTGGCTACGCCGCACGCGCCGCCTGGACTCGCAGGTGGCCGGCCCGCGATTCGAAAAGACGTTGCGCCTGCCAGCGACCGCCCGCAACATCACCACCGTACGTAAGCTGGCGCTCAAGGCCTGAGCGCCACCCTCCCTTTCCTCCACGACATCCTCACCCGCCATGCATCGCGCCCGCGTGTCGCCACTTCGTCGTGTTGCCCCTCTCGTCGTCGCGCTCACGCTCGCCGGCTGCGGACCTCGTCATGCCGGCGGACCACTCCCGCGCGGCGCCGAGGCGGTGTCGCTGCAGGGGGAGGCGCTGTTCGCTCCCCCGATGCCGACCGCCCCGGTCGTGAGCGCCGACTCCGCCCTCGCCGCCTCGCCCGACGACCCCGACCGACTCCTCGCGGCCGCCACGGCGCGCGCCAACGCGTGGCGATTCCGCGACGCGATCGCGATGTACGGGCGCGGTGCCGAGCGCTGGCCTAACGATGCGCGATTCCTCCGATTTCGCGGCCATCGCTACATCACCGTGCGACAGTTCGCCGACGCCGCCACCGACCTCGATCGGGCGGCGCAGCTCGACTCCACCAACTTCGACGTCGTCTATCACCAGGGGCTCGCCCACTTCCTCCTGGGTCACTTCGATCGCGCGGCGGCGATCTACCTCAAGTGCCTCGGCTTCTCCGAGAACGAGGCGCTGCGCGCGCGCGAGGCCTCCGGCGCGTATCGCAAGGGCTACCGCAGCTGCATGCGCATGGCGACCAACGACGACGACCGCGTCTCGATGACCGACTGGGCGTGGCGCGCCCTGGTGCGCGCGGGGCGCCGCGCCGAGGCCGATCGACTGCTCGCCCCAGTGCGCGAGGGAATGGCGATCAGCACCAATCGCTCGTACTACGAGAACCTCATGATGTACAAGGGGCTGCGCACCCCCGAGCAGGTGCTGCAGGCGGCCAGCGCCGACTCGGTCCGATTCTCGACCAGCGGCTACTCGGTGGGACACTACCTCCTGGTCCGCGGCGATTCGGCGCGCGCCTTCGAGATGTTCGAACGCGTGGTGGACGGCCCGCACTGGTCGGGGTTCGGCGTGATCGGGGCCGAGGTGGAGTTGGCGCGGCGAGGAAGGAAACGCGGCTCCTGATCCGCATCGCTCGTTCGGGGAGCTTGCCGGAGACGCGATGCTGACCTAGGCTGCGGCTGCGTCTGCGTCCCAATCCCCGGCCGCCCCCTCATGCAGCCGTTCCAGCCCGTCATCTTCGCGATCGCCGTCGCCGCGCTCGTCATCGCGCTCACCGCGTTGGCCAGGCGGCTCCCCGTCCCGACGCCGATCCTGCAGGTCATCGCTGGACTCGCGATCGGCTTCGTCCCCGGGATCAGGATCCCGGAGCTGGAGCCCGACCTCGTCTTCTTCGTCTTCCTCCCGCCCATCCTCTGGGCCGCGGCGTTCTTCACGTCGCTGCGCGAGTTCAAGTCGAACCTACGCCCCATCGGGCTGCTCGCCGTGGGGTTGGTCCTCGCGACAACGGGGGCGGTTGCCGTGGCGATCCACGCGCTCCTGCCGGGGATCCCCTGGGCCGTGGCGGTCGCGTTGGGAGCGATCGTCTCTCCGCCGGATGCGGTGGCCGCAGCCGCCATCGTCTCGCGACTGCCGGTACCGCGTCGCGTGGTGGTGATCCTGGAGGGTGAAAGCCTCATCAACGATGCGTCTGCGCTGGTGCTGTATCGCACCGCGGTTGCGGCAGCGGTGACGGGGGCGTTCAGCATGGGCGAGTCGGTGGTACGCTTCTTCATCGATGCCGGGGTGGGTGCCGTCATCGGGCTCGCAGTCGGCTGGCTCATCATTCGCGCAGCCCGGTGGACGCAGGATGCGCTGGCCGAGACGCTGCTGACGCTCGCCGGCCCGTACGTGGCCTGGGTCGCGGCCGAGTCGCTGCACGTGTCGGCGGTCCTCGCCTGCGTGGCGGGGGGGCTCTACGTGCGCCAGCACCTGTCGACCACCGTCTCGCCGATGTCGCGCGTGCAGGCACGCGCCGTCTGGGACCTGGTGGTCTTCCTCTTCAACGCCCTCATCTTCCTCATCCTCGGCGCACAGGTGGTGCCGCTGCTGGAGGCGGTGTCGCACGCCACGTTAGGCATGCTGCTGATGACCGGGGTGGTCGTGAGCCTTGTCGCCATCGTCGTCCGCATGGCGTGGGTGCCGGTGGCCACGTACCTGCCACGCTACGTCAGCGCCGAGATGCGGCGGCGCGATCCGTCCCCGCACTGGAAGCCCGTCTTCCTGATCGCCTGGACGGCGATGCGCGGGATCGTGTCGCTGGCATCGGCGCTTGCCCTCCCGCGCGTGCTCGCCGACGGATCGCCGTTCCCCTTCCGCGCCGAGATCATCATCATCACGATGTGCGTCATCGTGGTCACGCTGGTGCTGCAGGGGTTGTCGCTGGCGCCGATCATTCGGTCGTTCGACTTCGCCCCCGAGCAGGGGCACCACGAAGAGGAACGACTGGCGCGTCGCGAGGCGCTGCGGCGCGGGGCCGAGGCGTTGGATGACATGTCGCGGGAGCCCTGGGCCGACGCGCGCGACGTCGAGTGGCTGCGCCACGAGCTCCGGGACCGGGTGCACCTGCACGAGCAGCATGAAGGCGGCCCCACGTCGCGGCACCGCCTGCGCCGGGGGATGATTCACGCCGAGCGCCGCGTCCTGGTGCGCCTGCGCAACGAGGGGGCGATCTCGGATGAAGTGCCGCGCGAGCTCGAACAGGAACTCGACTTCGAGGCCATTCGCGTAGGGGCGGGCGAGCAGCGCTGACCGCGGGGAGCGCGCGCGGCCTCACCCCGTCGCGCCATCACGCCGAAAGTGCGATCACGCCCCAGCTGCGACCACGCCCCGTGCAATCACGCCGACGGCGCGATGAGCTCCCGAGGTGCCGGCGTGCTGGTGGCCCCTTCCTCCAGGCGATCGGTGCGGTCGAGCCGCTCGACATCGATGGCGATGATGCCGTCAGCTGCACTGGCGAAGATGTCGGCGAACCTCACGTCCCACCGCACCTCGTCCCACAGGTACGACGCGCGCGTCGTCACCCGCGTGGAGAAGGTCTCCTCGTGTGCATTCACGAGGATGAGGATCTCCGCCTCCGCCTTGTGCAGGAGGTCGGGCGTCATCCCCCGCAACGGGCTCGCGGCGGTGATGGGGTGCACCACGGTCCAGTGCAGCGTGAAGAACTCCACCGACTTCCGCTCCAGCTCGAGCTGGTGGAATCGCCGCTCGCGCCGCCCGTCCACTTCTTCGAAGAGGGCGAGGCTCACGCGCACCTGCACGTCGGTCAACTCGCTAGGCTGCAGGTTGACGACGCGAAACATGAGCCCGCGTCCGCCGCGATACGGCGCGATGACCGCCGATTCGCTGAAGCGCAGCCGCATCCGAGGCCGGGTAAGGCGGGCGATGAGGAGCCCGGCGATGCCGACCATGATGAAGGGCCCGACGAGCGACTCGAAGACGACGAGCCACTGCGCCGTGGTCCCCGCCGCGTACATCGGGGCAGTCCCGGTGGTGGTGAAGATGCCCACACTGAAGGAGAAGGCGCGCAGGAAGGGATCGTCCATGGCGAGCAGCTCCTGCCCGCGGATCGTGTCGCTCCCGAGCGCGCCGTACGCGAGGGCAAAGACGCCATTCACCAGCAGGAGCGCCGCCAGCGCCCACATGAGAAATGCAGTCCACGAGGCGGAGAGCGCCCGCAGGTAGGCGTGCTCGAGGCGCTGCGGCCCCAGCCCGTACTTACGGCTGTTGGGCATGCCATCGCGGCCGAGGAAGCGGCCACGCGCCTGCTGGGCCACGACTCGGCCGAAGCCAAGGTCCTCGCGCTCAGCGACCACCGGTTCGGGTGCGTTCGGGGCGGGGAGCGAGCGGTTGTCGGTCACGGGCGCAGCATCTTTCGCACGTCGTCTCGCAGCTCACCGGTCATCTCCCACTCGACGAGCGAGGCGGGGACGAGCCCCACCGCATCGAAGGCGGCCATGTACTGCCGCATCGAGAAGGACTCACCCAGCTGCTGCCGCCGCCGCATCAGGAGGCGGTCGAGCATCAGCTTGCCGATGACGTAGCTGGTGCCGTACCCCGGTTGCTGCAGGTACAGGTGCTGCTCGAAGCGCACCAGGTTCCCCTTGATCGACAGCCAGCCGCGCGGAACGTTGGCCACCGTGAACTCGGCCGCTTGCTCGAGCGTGGCCTGGTTGGCGTGCATGCGCAGGTCGCCTAACGCGCGAGCGGCGCGCTGCGCCAGGAGGATGTAGATCAGCTCACGCGAGCGCGGGCGCGCATCGAACATCCCCGCCTGCAGCATCTGCTCCTCCCACCCCGTGGCGTGGCCCTCGGTGCGCGAGATGAAGATGTTGTAGAGCAGCGGGCCACGCCGGATGGGGTTGGCGTGCGGTTCGTGCTTCATGAAGCCGAGGTCGAACCAGTGGTAACCGTGCGTGCGCATGACCACGGGGTCGCGATAGTCCACCTGGTGGAAGAACTCGAGGGGCCCCGACGAGAAGCGTCCCAGCCGCTCGCGCAGCGCCTGGTCCATCCATGGCTTCACCGTGTAGAGGTCGTGCTCGCGCAGGTAGTCCAGGTACTCGGCGATCGACGCGCCGAAGCGTCGGTCGAAGTCGCCGGCCGTTGCGATCGGGTCCTGCTTCGGAAGCCTGGCGTTGCGCAGCTCCTCGAGCGCGAGGAAGGAGTGCGAACGCGCCAGCTCACGCTGCATCAGCAGTACCTCGTCGGCCCAGCTATAGGGGACGAGCATGACGTGCTTGAGGTACCAGTCGTAGTTGGCGATGCCGATCCCCGACGCGCCGGTCTTGCGCGAGGCGCGCGCCTCGAGCCAGGTGACCAGCGAGTCGGTGGCGGCGCGCGCCGCCGCCACGCTGGCGCGCAGCGACGCCGGCTCACTCGTCAGGCGTTCGGCAAAACGGGCGAGTTCACCCGACTGGTCGCGAATGGCGCCGATGCCGTAGTGCCAGATGTCGCGCTGGTCGCCTACGAGATTCGTACGCGCCTGCGCGAGGAGCGGCGGGATGGCTCGCATCCCCGCCTCGATCGTGGCGGCATCGCCCGCCGAGAGCGGATAGGCGTAGCTCCACAGCTCGATCGAGCCGTAGGCGAAGGGACCCTCGCGCGCCGGCTGGTCGCTCTGGTCGCTGAAGACGGTGACGTAGTACGCCGGATTGTTGGCCCACGGCTTGAGCACGCGATGATCGAAGTCGAGCCCATTCATCTCGGCTCGCACGACTTGGTAGTCCACCTGCTGCGCCACGCTCCACCCCGTCGTGTCGAAGGCGGCGAGGCGGCGCTTCATGGAGGTGAGCGCGCGATACTGCGCCGTCATCGCCGGGGCGGTGTAGTCGGGGACGCCGTCGACGAGCTTCGGGCGCTGGAACTGTCGCCACTCGGTGAAGAAGCGCACCAGGTCGTCGTGCGAGCGCAGGCGTTGCGGCTGGCCGGCCGGTGCCGCCTGCGACGACGCGACGGTGGAGACGAGGACGAGCGCCGTGAGCGCGCGCAGGAGGGGTGACGAGTGACGCATGGGACGGGGAGCGAAGGGGGAGAACGCTGGCGAACAGTGGGCCCCCCCGCCGCCCCGCGTCAAGCACACCCCGCCCACGTCCCCGGAAAGGCGAAGGCGCCCGGCGCCGATCCCGCGGCACCGAGCGCCCTGTACTGTCCGTCCGGCGCCTCAGTCGCCCGCCGCCCCGGCCTCCGCACCTAACGGCAGCGGAACCTTCATCTCCTTGCGCCCCAGGACCTTCGCCGACAGATCGTCCAGCAGCGTGTACACCACCGGCACGATGAAGAGCGTGAGGAGCGTCGACGTGATCAACCCGCCGATGACCGCATGCGCCATCGGGGCGCGCTGCTCGGCCCCCTCGCCGATGGCCAGCGCCAGCGGGAGCATGCCGAAGATCATCGCCGCCGTGGTCATGATGATCGGGCGCACGCGGATGCGCGCCGAGTTGAGGATCGCCGTGCGGCGGTCCTTCCCGGCCTCGCGTTCCTTGTTCACGAAGTCGATCAGCAGGATCCCGTTCTTGGTCACCAGCCCCATGAGCATGATGATGCCGATCATCGACATCACGTTGAGCGACCCCTTGGTGACCAGGAGGCCGAGCGCGACGCCCAGGAACGAGAGCGGGAGCGCGAGCATGATCGACAGCGGCTGGATGAACGAGCCGAAGATCGAGGCGATGATGAGATAGATGAAGACGACCGCGAGGAGCAACGCCTCGAGCACGAAGCCCTTGGTCTCGGTGAGGTTCTGCACGTCGCCGCCAAAGATCGTGCGGTAGCCGGTCGGGAGCCCGATGGTCTCGAGCGCCTTCTTGGCATCATCCGCGACGTTCCCCATGCTGAACCCGGGGAGCACGCCGGCCGAGATGGAGACGCGCCGCTCGAGGTAGCCGCGCTCGATCTGCTGCGGACCAACGCCCGGGCGGATCTCGGCGACCTGCGACAGGGGGATCGTGACCGGCATCCCGGTCCGCGTATCGATGTTGTTGCTGAGCACCGGGATGCGCGCGACGTCCTCGGCGGAGACACGCGAGGAGTCGGGGTAGACCACCATCACGTCGTGCGAATAGCCATCCGGATCCTCCCAGCGGGTGGCGCGCTGCCCCTGGAAGAGCGGCTGCAACGTGCCACCGATCGTCTGCATCGCCAGGCCGGCGGCCCACGCCTGCTGGCGATCGACGCGCACGTCGAGCTGCGGGATCTCGCCTTCATCCGACGACGACGGCTCGGCCACCCCCGGCACGGCACGCACCGTCTGCAGTACCTGCTCGGCCGCCAGCTTCAGGCGTGTAGGCTCCGGCCCCTGCACGTAGATCTGGATCGGCTGGCGGAAGCCGCCGAAGATCGACGATGAGCCAGTGATCTGCGGGCGCACGCCGGGGACCTGCGCCAGCTTCACGCGCAGCTCGTTCTGGATCTGGAACATCGTCTTGGTGCGCTCGTGCTTGGGCTTGAGTCGCACGAAGATCTGCCCGCCGTTGGAGCCGCGCGACATGCCGCCGCCACCGCCCGCCTGCAGCGTGAGGAAGGCAACCTCGGGCTGCTGGCGCAGGAAGGCCACGACTTCGCTCCCCTTCTTCACCGTGTACTCGATGCGCGAGCCCGGCGGGACGCGGTACGACACGTTGAACTCGCCGGCGTCGTAGTCAGGCAGCCAGGTGAAGCCGAGGATCGGGAAGAGCATGAAGGCGCCGGCAATCGACGCCACGGCCAGCCCCACCATCGTCGCGCGATGATCGAGCGCCCACGACAGCCCGTTGCGGTACTTCTCCGACATCCGCTCGAACCAGTCGTCGAAGGCGAAGGCCACCTTTCGCAGCGGGTTCCGCGTCTTCTGGCGGGTCTCGCTGTGCCCGCCGTGCTCGACCTCGGGGTCGGGCCAGATGCTCGACAGCATCGGGTCGAGAGTGAACGACACGAAGAGCGACACCAGCACCGCGAAGGCGACGGTGACACCAAACTGGAAGAAGATCATCCCGATCTGCCCGCCCATGAAGGCGACGGGGACGAAGACCGCGACGACCGCCAGCGTGGTGGAGAGCACCGCCAGCCCGATCTCGTCGGTCCCTTCCTTGGCGGCCCGATAGTGGTCTTTCCCCATCTCCAGGTGGCGCACGATGTTCTCGCGCACCACGATCGCATCGTCGATGAGCAGCCCGATCGCCAGCGACAACGCCAGCAGCGTCATCGTGTTCAGCGTGAAGTTGAAGACCCACATCACGAAGAACGCCGAGATGATCGAGACCGGGAGGGTGAGCCCGGTGATGACGGTCGAGCGCCAGGAGTTGAGGAAGAGGTAGATGATCGCGATGGTGAGCACCGCGCCCAGGATGATCGACAGCTCCACGTCGGCCAGCGACTCGCGGATCTTGATCGAGTCGTCGCGGATGAGCGTGAGCTGGATGTCGGCGGGGAGCGACTTCTGCAGCTCCTCGACGACCAGCTTCACCCCGTCCGACACGGCGACGGTGTTGGAGCCGGTGATCTTGAGGACTTCGAGGGAGACCGACGGGACGAGCGTTTCCCCGTCGTTGATGAACGAGGCCGAGCGGCGATCGGCGAAACCATCCACCACGTTCGCCACGTCACGGATGCGAATTGGCGTTCCGTTGCGGACGGTGACGACCACGTCCCGGAACGCCATGGGGTCGCGGATCTTCCCGGTGACGCGCACGAGACGCTCGGTTTCACCACGGAAGACGCGTCCGGCCGGCGTCTCCTGGTTCTCGCGCGCCAGCGCCTGCGACACCTGCGCCGGCGAGATGCCATAGGCCACCAGCGCCTCGGCGTTGAGCTGTACGCGGATCTGGCGCGTGGAGCCGCCGTTGACGTTCACGCCGCCCACGCCCGGAACACTCTCGAAGCGCGGCTTGATCGTCTGCTCGGCCAGGTCGGTGAGCTCGCGGATCGGGCGTTCGTCCGAGCGCATCGACACCGACATGATCGGGCGATCGTTCGGGTCGAAGCGCATGATGACCGGGTCATCGATGTCAGGCGGGAGCTGCCGGCGGATGCGGGCGATCTTGGCGATGACTTCCTGCTGCGCCTCGACGGGGTTCATGCCGAGCTGCAGCATGAGGCGCACGCTGGAGTTTCCCTCCGACGACGTCGAGGTGATCTCGCGGATGCCGCTGACGGTGTTGAGCGCCTCCTCGATGGGGCGCGACACGTCGCGCTCCATGACCTCGGGGCTCGCCCCGGGATACGAGGTGCTGGCGATGACGATGGGATACGTGATGTCGGGATACTCGTCGACCGCGAGGCGCTGCAACGCGACGATGCCGAAGACCATCAACGCCACCATCATCATGGTGGCGAAGACGGGGCGCTTGATGGAGACGTCGGAGAGGAACATGAGGGGCTCCCGGGCCTAACGTGGCTTGGTCGTGTCACCGCGGGCAGCGGTACGCCCGCTGTCGCCCGCCCCGTTCCGTGCACCGGCTGCTCCAGCTGCGCCTGCACCTGCGCTCCGGCTCCCGCCGGCTTGCCACCCGCGGGACCGCCGCCCGGCGCACCGCCACCAGCCGCTCCCGGCCGTCCTTCGTTGGCCGAGACCACGCGCACCTGCATCCCGCGCCCCAGGGCGCCGACATTGCCGACGATGATCTGGTCGCCGACTGCGAGGCCGCCCAGGACCTGCGCCATGTTGATCGTCTCGTCGACGATCCCCAGCTGCACGTCGACGTGCGCCACCTTCCCCTGTTCGATGCGATAGACGAACGGGTTGTTGTCGCGCGCGGCCTGCCGCACGGCCGCGATCGGGATCGCCATCGCGTTCGGCACGGCCTGGCCGATGATGCGCCCCGTGGCGAACGAGTTCCCCTTGAGGGCTCCGTCGCGGTTGGGGACCTGGATGTAGACGGTGATGGAGCGGTTGGCGGCGTTGATCGTCGGCGCGATGCGCGCCACCTTGCCTTGCAGCTGCCGACCGGCAGCGGCGAACCGCACCGGCTGCCCGACCTTGAGCTCGGTCGCCTGCCGCGCCGGCACCGACGCCTCGAGCTCGAGCACGTCGAAGCGCACCACGTTGAAGATCGTGGCGCCGCGCGTCACGTGCTCGCCGGCCTCCACGGTGCGCGTCGCCACCACACCGGTGGTCGGGGCCAGGATGCGCGTGTCCTGCGCATTCTGCATCGACGCCTTGAGCCGCGCCTCGGCAGCTGCAAGGCGCGCCTTCGAGGCCGCCAGCGTCTGCTGCGATGCGCGCAGGTCACGCTCGGGGATGGCCCCCGCCTTGAACAGTTCCTCCGACTGGTCGGCGTTCCACTGCGCATTGGTCACGTCGGCGCGCGCCGATTCGCGATCGGCCGTCGCCGAGGCACGGTCTCCTTCCTGCACCGCGTTCTCGAAGCGCGCCATCAGCTGCCCCTGCGTCACGCGATCACCTTCACGCACCAGCACCTGCAGCACGTCACCTTCCACGCGCGACCGCACGGCGATCTCCTCGATGGGCTTGAGGTCGCCGCTGATGGAGATGCTGGACTCGATGGTCACCGTCTTGACCTCAGTGACATCGCTGGGGCCGAGGACCATCGCCGAGGGACCGCGTCCGCCGGGGCCCCCCTTGCCCGTGGCGGCCGCGCCACCACCGGCCCCGCCCTTGGACTCGCCGCCGGGGGCTCCGGCCTGTCCATCCTTGCTGCAGGCGCCGAGGGTACACAGGGCGAACGCGCCTAACGCGCCCGCAAGAGAGGAATATCGCACAGGGGTTCCGGTTATCGAGTCGTCGGTCGGGTGGGCGGGAGCGGAATGTCCACGCCGCGGGCGCGTGCCAGTTCGGCCGCTGCCATGTAGTAGTCGATCGTGGCGCGCGCCGCGTTGGTGCGCGCCGTCAGGAGCAATAGCTGGGCGTCCGACACCTCGAGCTGCGTCGCCAACCCACGCTCGAAGCGCAGGGTGGCGATGCGGAAGGCCTCATCGGCCTCGCCCACGTTCTGGCGCTGCGCCTCGTAGGCCGCCTCGGCGCGCGTGAACTCGGCGCGCGCACGGGCACGCTCCACCGCCACCTGCTCGCGCTCCTGCGCCAGCTGCAAGCGCGCCACGCGCTCCTGCGCCTGCGCCAGGTCGATGTTCCCCTTGGCGCGCAGCCCGTCGAAGAGCGGCCAGGAGATGTTGAGGCCGAAATTGCGGTCGGCAAACCAGCCGTTGTTCTGGCACGACTGGTTGGGGTTCGACCCCGGCGCGCAGAAGCTGTTGGCCGACCGTCCCCAGATCGTGGGGAAGCCATTGCCGGCCGGAAAGGCGAGGTAGCCGGTCTGGATGAAGGCGTTGACCGTCGGCAGCAGGTCGGCACGCGCCACGCGCACCCCCTCGCCTCGCGCCTGCAACGTCATCTGCGCCGCACGCTCCGACGCACGCAGCGGATCGCGCGACGAGTCGGACGCCACACCACGCACCACCGCACGCAACGCCGCCGTGTCGATCTCGCTCGTGAGCGAGATGGCGCGCGTTTCGGGGATGTTGAGCAGGCGGCGCAGCTCGATGTCGGCCAGTTCCTGCGCGGCGCGCGCCTGCAACAGCGACGGCTCGAGATTCGCGCGCTCCACGCGGGAGCGCAGCACCTCGTAGCGCGACGCGCGCCCCGCGGCCAGGAGCTTCTCGACCAGGGCGATGCGCTCGCTCGCCAACTCGAGGTTGCGCGACTGGATGGCCACCAGCTCGCGTTGCAGGATCGCCGAGAGATAGGCCCGCTGCACGTCGACCGAGAGCTGGGACTGCGTCTCGGCCACGTTCAGGCGCGCGGCACCACGCACGTCTCCCGCGGCTCGCGCCCCGGCAAAGATGCGTCCCCCCTGAAAGAGCGCTTGGGAGACGTTGATGTTGGAGTTGTAGTTGAAGTTCTGCCGGAAGAGCGAGTTCACGGCGTCGGCACGGGCATTCTTGAGCACCTGGGAGTAACTCCCCGCCAGGCGCGCCTGAGGCAGCCCCGCAGCGCGCGCCGTCGTCACCTGGGCGTCGGCGATCTCGACCTGTGCCGATGCGAGGCGCGACTCATCCGACTCGCGAAGGGCCCGCGACACCGCGTCGCCAATGCTCAGGCGAACCGTGTCGACGGCACCGCCACGCATGGAACCAGCCTGCTGGGCAGAGAGAACGGCGGGGGTACCCGAAAGGCACACGGCCGCCGCAACAGCAATCGGAAAAGAAATACGGGAAATCATCTCCCCAATTACGCGCGGCCCAACGTTGTCGTTCACGATTCTCAAGTGAGTATGGTGCAAAGACGTGGGAACCTCCGGCACAGCGTCTCGACGACATGCGGCGTCGGCCGGCCGAAGGGACAGGCGCATCGTCGCCTCGTCTTGGCCCGCGGGACGTCTGCGGGAGGGCTGCGGCCCGAGAGGGCCAACGCGTCACGGGCGAGTCCGTTCGGAACCGCCGCGCAAGGGTAGTCTGCGGAGGGCGGTGGAAGTTAACGGGGGCAATCCACGCGACCAGCCATCGGCTCACCTCACCACGAGTCCTCGTCGACGTCTCGGGGTGCGGCCCGCACCCCGTTACTGGCGCTTCGTCCCAACGGGTGGGGCGGCATCGCGAGTCGATGCGTAGGATTCCCCTTACCAAGTAATGGGAAGACTCATGGCGCGCGACCCGATGGAACTCATGCAAGGGACGCTCGACGTCCTCATCCTCCGCACACTCGCCTGGGGGAGCATGCACGGCTATGCCGTCTCCCGCTGGATCCGCGAGCGCACCGGGGGAACGATCGACATCGAGGACGCCCCGCTCTACAAGGCGCTCCACCGCCTCGAGGGGGGAGGCTACGTCGAGGCCGAGTGGGGGCTGTCGGAGAACAACCGCCGGGCGCGGTACTACCGGCTCACCCCGGCCGGCCGTCGGCAACTCACCCACGAGGAAGCGGCCTGGCGGCGCTACGCCGAAGCCGTGTTCCGGGTCCTGGAGCCAGCGACATGAAGCGATTCATCTCTTTCCCGTGGCGCAGTTCCGAACGTATTGCCCGCGAGGTGGACGAGGAGTTGGCCTACCACCTCGAAGCCCGGGCCAACGCGCTGCTGGCGACGGGACTCTCATCCCACGAGGCGCGACGTCAGGCCGAACGCGAGTTTGGTGACGTGGCGGCAACGCGCGACTACCTGAACCGGCTCGACCGAAAGACGAACGCCACCCGGCACCGCCGTGATTACCTGGGCGACCTGCGGCAGGACGTGAGCTACGCCCTGCGCACGCTCCGTCGGTCGCCGGGCTTCGCGCTCACCGCCATGGTGACGCTGGCGCTGGGCATCGGCGCCAACGTCGCGATCTTCACGATCGTCAACGCGGTCCTCCTGCGACCGCTCCCGTTCCCCCGTCCCGAGACGCTGTACAGGGTCTGGTCGCACAATGCCAAGGACGGGATGACGCACGCTGGGGTCTCGGCCGTCGACCTCGACGACTTTCGCGCGCAGCGCCGTGTCGTCGAGGACCTGGGGGGCTTCTGGTACGCCTCGGGGGGGAGCGGGATCGACCTCGTGGGGCGCGGCGAACCGCAGCGGCTCTCGGCGGTCTTCACCACGGCGGGCTTCTACGGCGCGTTGGGCGTGCGCCCCGAGGTGGGGCGCGTCCCGCGCGAGGACGAACTGGTGCGCGGCGGGCGTGACCGGGTGGTCATGCTCACGTACGACTTCTGGATGCGCGAGTTCGGCGGCGACCGGCGCATCGTCGGGCAGTCGGTCACGTTAGGCGCCGAACCGTACGAGGTGCTGGGCGTGCTGCCGCGAGGACTGGCCTTTCCGGCACGCGACGTCGACGTCTTCGTCCCGTACTCCACCATTCCCGACGGGTCCATCCCGCGCCTGCGCATGGTGCGCAACCTGGACGTGGTGGCGCGTGCCCGCCCGGGCGCCGGGATGGCGCAGGTGCACGCGGAGTTGAATGCGATCGCGGCGCGGCTCTCGCGGGAGTACCCGGAGAACGCGGCATGGGGGGCCACGATGGTGCAACCCCTGCGGGAGGCGATGACCGGCGACGTGCGCACGGGGTTGCTCGTGCTGTTGGGCGCTGTCGCCTTCGTGTTGCTCATCGCCTGTGTGAATGTGGCATCGCTCCTGCTTGCCCGCGCCAGCGTGCGCGGGCGCGAGATCGCCGTGCGCCTGTCGCTCGGCGCGGTGGGTGGCCGACTCGTCAGGCAGCTCATGACCGAGAGCCTGGTGCTGGCGGGGCTTGGCGGAGCGGCCGGAGTGCTGCTGGCCGTGGTCGGAGTACGCGCCCTACGCACGCTGGGTGCACAACAGTGGCCGCTGGGCGCCGACGCATCGATCGACGGCGCCGTGCTCGCCTTCGCCTTCGGGGTCACGATCGCGACCGGGCTCCTTTTCGGTATCGTCCCGGCGCTCCGCTCCTCGCGCAGCGACCTGCAGCGCGATCTTCGGGCCGGGGGACGCGGCGTGGCCGGGGACCGGGCGATGGGGCTGCGCAACTCGCTGGTGGTAGCCGAGGTGGCGCTGGCGATGATGCTCGTGGTTGGGGGCGGCGTGATGACGCGGAGCTTCCTCGAGCTGCTCGCCGTCGATCCCGGCTTCCGGAGCGACCATGCGGTCGTGTTCAACTACACCCTGAGTACCGAGCGGCACAGCGACTACGTCCCGGTCTACACCGGGATCCTCGATCGCGTGCGCGCCATTCCCGGGGTGGAGGCGGCCGCTTCCATCAAGGACGCGCCACTGCGCGGGGTGGGGGAAATCGCCGGCTTCCGGCTGCCGGGGATGACCATCCCGGCAGGACAGGAAGGGCCGACCGCGGCGATCCTGCACGTGAGCGACGGAATCTTCCGGACGCTGGGCACGCCGATCAAGGCGGGGCGCGAGTTCCTGCCGACCGATCGTGGCGACGCGCCGCTGGTGCTGGTGGTGAACGAGGCCTTCGAGCGGAAGTGGTTCCCGGGCGAGCGGGCGCTCGGCAAGACGGTGATCGCCGGGGGGCGGGTCCGTGCGGAGATCGTCGGGGTGGTGGGCGACATTCGGCAGCGGTCGATGGCCGAGGTGGCGGTGCCGACCATGTACATCCACGTGCCGCAGAACGGGCGCGTGCGCATGAACCTCGTCGTGCGCACGCGCGGGGAACCGCTGGCGATGGTCCCGCTGGTGCGCGAGGCGATCCGGTCGGTCGATCGCCAGCAGGCGATCGGGTCAGTGTTCACGCTCGACGACGCGCGCCACGACGCCGTGGCCCGTCCCCGGCTGCTCATGGTGCTCATGGCCGGCTTTGGCGTGCTGGGATTGTCGTTAGGGGCGCTGGGGCTGTACGGGGTCCTGGCCTACCTGGTGAACCTGCGGCAGCGCGAGATCGGGGTGCGCCTGGCGCTTGGCGCCGACCGGCGCCGCGTGCTGCGCATGGTCGTGGGCCAGGGGGTGCAGCTGGCGGGTGTCGGCGTGGTGTTGGGACTCGCGGGGTCGCTGGCCCTGGGGCGACTGCTTGCCGGCGTGCTGTACGGCGTCGACCCGGCGGACCCCATCCTGCTGGCGCTGGTCGCGCTGACGATGCTCGCCGTCGCCTTCGCCTCGAGCTGGTTCCCGGCGCGGCGCGCGGCGTCGGTCGACCCGGCGGTGACCCTGCGTGAGGACTAGAGTCCCTCTCACGATCAGTCGCCGGCGCGCGGGGGCCCTGCGCCGGCCGGGAGCCGCCGACTACCTGAGCGATGACCTGTCGTTAGGCGGCGACGCCATCGCCAGGAGCTTCCGAACCTCCCCGACGATCGCCACGCGCAACAGTCCCTGCGGAGCGTCGTACCGCTTGAGCTCCTCGGCGGCGGCCGAGGCCCAAGTGGCAGGGGCGACTCGCCCCGCCGCGATGAAGCCGATCGCCTCGGTCCCAATCACCGCCGATCGGGCGAGCGCACGGGCCGCCGGCACCCCCTGAGCCAGGGTCGGCGACCGCGCACCAAGCGCTTCGACCTTGGGGAGGAGGAGGCTCCAGCGCTCGAAGAGGACCAGAAGCGAGTCGCGCGCGACGGCGTCGTTCGCATCGCGGGCCACACGCCGCACCAGGCGCTCGGTGAGCCAGCGCCCGTCGGGGTCGGGGCGCGCGGCGTCGACCAGACGCGTGAGTGGGTGCCATTGGTTGGGGCGGATCCCGTTGGCCGACTGGCCGAACGACGGCGGCTGCACCGCGGTGAACAGCGACTCGACCGGGGCCGTGTCGAAGCCCGGGGCGATGGTCGCCAGCAAACGCGCCGGGTGCGAGCGCACGCGCAGCCCCAGCCCCTCGAGGCGATCGGTGAGGATGTCGAGCCGGCGATACATGTCGGCAACATCGGTCACGGTGCGCGGCGACCAGAGCCGCTCGGCCACGGCCCCCAGGCGCGGCCAGATGCGCGAGTCGGCCGTTTCGGCGGTGATGAACTCGGCCCAGATGCAGGCCTCGCCGCCGATGATGAGGCGCTGCTGCGCCGGCGTGAGTTCGTCGTACTGGGGGACGGGGTCGGCGGTGTAGTACTCGGTGGCCGGCTTGATGTGGTCGAGGTACCAGGGCGCCGAGAGGATCCCGGTGAAGCCCTGCTTGGCGCTGTTGGCCAGGTACTGCGTCCCCCGCCACGACTGCACGACGGTGCGCGGCGGCAGGTCGGGGTGCAGGATCTCGTCCCACCCCACCATGCGCTTGCCGTGCCGCGAAAGCAGCGTCGTCAGGCGCCGGTTGAAGTGCAGCTGCAACGCGTGGTTGTCACGGAATCCGTGGCGCGTGCGCCAGGCGACGATCTCGGGGTTCGAGTCCCAGTGCTTGCCCTCGACTTCGTCACCGCCGATGTGCCAGTAGGCATCGGGAAAGAGCGGGATCATCTCGTCGAGGAAGCGGGCGATGAAGGTGTAGGTCGCCTCCTTGGTGGGGTCGAAGATGGCGTCGGCGCCGCCCCATTCGCGGCGGATGGCGATGGGGGGCCGCTGCGCGCTGTACTGGGGGTAGCCGACGAACCACGACGTCGAATGCCCGGGCATGTCGAACTCGGGGACGACGCGGATCCCGCGATCGCGCGCATAGGCGACGAGGTCGCGCACTTCCTGCTGCGTGTAGTACAGGCCATCGCTCCCCAGCTCGTGCAGCCGCGGGAAGTGCTTGCTCTCCACGCGGAACCCCTGGTCGTCGCTCAGGTGCCAGTGAAAGACGTTGAGCTTGACCAGCGCCATGCCGTCGAGCGTGCGCTTGAGCTGCTCGATGGGCATGAAGTGGCGCGAGACGTCGACGAGGAGCCCGCGCCAGGCGAAGCGCGGCTCATCCGCGATGGACACGGCGTCGAGGTAGAACGACGTGCCATCGCCCACCACCAGCTGCAACAGCGTTTCGAGCCCGCGCAGCGCGCCGACCGTTGTTGCCGCCTGCAGCGTGGTGCCGTCGGCGCTCACGGTCAGCGTGTAGCGCTCGTTTTCGTCGATCCCTTGCACCGGCATCCCGGGCCCCGCGACGTCGATGGCGATGCTGCGCGGGGTGGCGGTGCGGGTGATGGAGCGCGACATCGGCTGGGCGATGCGGCGAGAGAGCCGGTGGAGCAGGCGCGAGATGGCGCGCTCGAGGCGCGGGTCGCTATGCCCGGTGATGGCGATGCTCGTGGTGCTATCGATCGAAAACCGCCCGGTCCCGGTGCGAACAGACGTGGGGACGGGGAGGAGCGAGGCGGGTTGTGCCGCCACTGGGAGCGCGCCGCCGAGGAGGAGGAACGCGAAGAAGCGTGAGCGCATCCGCCGAATGTGAGTCCCGCCCACGCGCCGAGCCAGTGCGCCAGCTCACGAGCGCGGGAGCGGCCGAGTCGCACCGGCGAGGTATCCACTCCAGTCCCGGACAGGTATTATCTCGTCTTCTCGACGAACTGCCGGGCCCCAGCTCACGTTGGGGCGCTCGCTTCGCTCGCACCTCCTCGTCCCAAGCTTTCCGCGCATGACGCTCACGTCCCTCGACTGGATCATCGTCCTCGTCTCGATCGTCGTGTCGTTCCTCCCGGCCGTGATCCTGGCCAAGCGCGCGGGGTCCAGCACGGAGGAGTTCTTCACGTCGGGTCGCAGTGCGCCCTGGTGGCTGGTCGGCGTGAGCATGGTGGCGACGACGTTCTCCACCGACACGCCCAACCTCGTGACCAACCTGGTGCGCGAGAAAGGGGTGGCCAACAACTGGGCGTGGTGGTCGTTCCTGCTGACGGGGATGATGACCGTCTTCTTCTACGCGCGGCTCTGGCGCCGGTCCAACGTCCTCACCGACCTGGAGTTCTACGAGATTCGCTACTCGGGAAAGGCCTCGACGTTCGTGCGTGGCTTTCGCGCGGTGTACCTCGGGCTCTTCTTCAACTGCGTGATCATGGCGAGCGTGAACCTGGCCGCCGCCAAGATTGCCAACGTCATGCTCGGCTGGCCGATGTGGCAGACGCTCCTGATCTGCGCGGTGCTCAACGTCGCCTTCGCCGCCACGTCGGGGCTGTGGGGGGTGCTGGTCACCGACTTCATCCAGTTCGGCATTGCGATGGCGGGCGCCTTCGCCGCCGCGTACTACTCGCTGCAGCAGCCCGAAGTTGGAGGGCTCGTGGGGCTATTTGCCAAGCTTCCGCCGCAGACATTGCACCTGCTCCCCGACTTCAACGATTGGGGGCTCACGCTCTCGGTGCTCATCATCCCGCTCACCGTGCAATGGTGGTCGGTCTGGTATCCCGGCGCCGAACCCGGAGGCGGGAGCTACATCGCCCAGCGCATGCTCGCCTCCAAGAGCGAGAACGACGCGCTCGCCGGCACGCTGTTCTTCAACTTCGCGCACTACGCCATTCGCCCGTGGCCGTGGATCATCACCGGGCTCTGCTCGATCCTCGTCTTCCCCGAGCTCAGCGACATTGCCCGCACGTTTCCGTACGTGGATCCCAAGCTCATCGGGCACGACATGGCGTATCCGGCGATGCTCAAGTTCCTCCCGGCCGGCTTCATGGGATTGATGATCGCCGGCATGCTCGCCGCGTATGTCTCCACCATCTCGACGCACCTCAACTGGGGGACGTCGTACCTCGTACATGACGTCTACCGGCGCTTCGTCAAGGAAGGGGCAAGCGAGGCGCACTACGTCATGGTGGGACGCCTCGTCACGGCACTGCTCATGGTCCTCGCCGCAGGGCTCACCTTCGTTCTCGACTCGGCGCGCCAGTCCTTCGAACTCCTCATGTCCATCGGCGCCGGCACCGGGCTGCTGTACCTGCTGCGCTGGTTCTGGTGGCGTGTGAGCGCCTGGTGCGAGATCGCGGCGATGGTCACATCGTTCCTCATCGCGCTGGGCTTCTTCGTCGCCGGCAAGGCGGGGATGGTCGTTCCGTCGCACATCACCCTCATCGTCGGCGTGGTCATCACGACCGCCGTGTGGGTGACGACCGCGTACCTCGCCCCGCCCACCGATTCCGGCAAGCTCGATTCGTTCTACGCGCTCGTGCGCCCGGCCGGGCCCGGGTGGAAGGTCGTCCGCGATCGCACCGGGCTCCCCGCCTCGGCCGACTCGCTGCCGATGGCGATGCTCGGATGGGTCCTGGGCTGCGCCTTCGTTTACGCGGCACTGTTCGGCGCCGGGAGCTTCCTGTACGGCAACACGGCCCAGGCGCTGGTGTGGCTCGGCGTCTTTGTGGTGAGCACCGTCGGGCTGGCGCGCATTCTCCCGAAAATCTGGCGGTCGTCGGAATCGTGAGTCGTTCGTCACGAGGCGCAAGACGGGTGGCGATGCGAATGACAGTGGTGGCCGTTCTCCTGCGGGATGGGGGCGCGAGCATGCACGTGCTCGGGCGTTAGGCGACGTGCCGCGTGCGTGGGCACGCTTGGCGAGCGTCGTTGGCGCGTGCGCGCTCGCCGGGCTCGGGTGGCTGCGCTGGGTCGACTGGCGGGTCGACAACGTGCTGCAACAGCGCTACGACATCCCCCTCACCGGCATCGCCGTCCCGACCGACTCGGCGAGCCTGACCGAGGGGGAGCGACAGGCGTGGTTTCATGGCTGCCACGGCTGCCACGCCGCCCAGCTGCAGGGGAAGGTCTTCATCGACGAGCCCGGGGAGATCCGACTGGTCGCCCCCAACATCCCGGAGACCATCGCCCGCTATAGCGACGCCGAGCTGTCCCGCCTCATCCGGCACGGCATCCGGCGCGACGGCACCGGGGTGATGGGGATGCCGTCGGCCGCCTTCTACCAGATGTCCGACCTCGACGTGGGGCGCATCATCGCCCACCTGCGCGCCGCCCCCGTCGTCCCCCATGCGCTGCCGTCGACAAGTTTGCACCTGCCGGCGAAGCTGGCGCTGCTCGATGGCGACATGCTCCCCGACGCGGCCACAATCGATCATCGCGCGCCGCGCGTGGGCGACCGGCGCGACACCACGCGCGCCTGGCGTGGCGAGTACCTCGCCCGCACGATCTGCAACGAGTGTCACGGCGATCGACTCGAAGGCATCGACGAAGCCCCCCCGCTGCGACAGGCGAACGGATACTCCCGTCCGGAGTTCACCGCCTTGTTGCGCGAAGGGCGCGCGCGCGACGGACGCGACCTGCCGCTCATGGGGCGGACCGCCCGGGCGCGCTTCTTCCGCTTCACCGAGGACGAGATCGCCGATATCTATGGGTACCTGATGCTCCTGCGCGCAGCGCCGTCTCCCGAGGGAGACGCACCGCCGCCCTCGCGCTGACCGCCGATCCCCTGCCATGTCCTTCACCACTCGCGCCGTCATTCTCGCCCGCGGCCTCGGCACACGCATGCGGCAGGCAGACGGCGCTGCCTCACTCGACGCCGAGCAGGCGGCGGTGGCCGACGCGGGGGTGAAGGGGATGATCCCCATCGGGCGCCCCTTCCTCGACTACGTCATCAGCGCACTGGCCGACGCGGGGATCACCGACGTCTGCCTGGTGATCGGCCCCGAGCACCAGGCGGTGCGCGACTACTACGGCTCGCTCCAACCCGAGCGCGTCCGCGTGCACTTCGCGGTGCAGGCCGAGCCACGCGGCACGGCCGACGCCGTCGCCGCGGCACGCGACTTCGCCGCCGACCAGAACGTCCTCGTCCTCAACTCCGACAACTTCTATCCCGTCGACGCGTATCGGGCGTTGGCCGCCCACGGTGGCGCGGGGCTGGTCGGCTTCGAGCGCGAGGCGCTGGTCGCCGAGAGCAACATCCCCGAGGAGCGCATCCGCAAGTTCGCGCTGGTGGCCCGCGACGCCGACGGCTTCCTGGTCGAGATCGTGGAAAAGCCGGACGAGGCGACCGTCGCGCGCATGGGCGCGCACGCGCTGGTGAGCATGAACCTCTGGTCGTTCACCCCCGTGATCTTCGAGGCGTGTACGCGCGTGCGGCCGTCCAGCCGTGGTGAGCTGGAGCTGCAGGATGCGGTGCGCATCGCCATGCACGAGTTGGGGGAGCGGTTCCGCGTGCTCCCCATGGCGGCCGGCGTCCTCGACCTGTCCAACCGGCGTGACATCCCCGCGGTCGCGGCGCGGCTGGCGGGGAGCGCGGTGCGGCTGTAGGGCGCGCTGTCCTCCCACCCCGGGGGGCCGGGTGTAGCTTTCGGCCATGTCTCACAATCGCGACCAGCTCCTGCGGGTGGGGATGTCGGCGCACCAGGCATCAGCGAAGGCGGCGATGCTCGACGCGTGCGACGCCGCCCTCGATGCGTTAGGCAGCTCCGACCAGCGCCACTCCGTGTGGGTCCCGGGGCGCATCGAGGTCCTGGGCAAGCACACCGACTACGCCGGGGGGCGTTCGCTCCTGTGCACGGTGGAGCGCGGCTTTGCCGTTCGGGTGGCGCAACGCAGCGACGCGCGCATCCGCGCCGTCGACGTGGCCACGGGCGGGGCGTGCGAGACCGCGCTCGACCCCGAGGCGCGTGCCGAGGCGGGCGACTGGTCCAACTACGTGGCCACCGTCGCCCGACGACTGGCGCGCAACTTCCCCTCGGCGCGTTTGGGGGTCGACCTCGCCTTCACGTCGGACCTGCCGATCGCCGCGGGGATGAGCTCGTCGAGCGCGCTGATGATCGCCGTCTTCGTGGCGCTGGCCAAGAGCAACGACCTGCGCAGCTCCGAGGAGTTCCGTCGTGCGATCTACTCGCGTGAGGAGCTCGCGTCATATCTCGGCACCGTGGAGAACGGGGAGTCGTATCGGTCGCTCGAGGGGGACGTGGGGGTGGGGACCTTCGGCGGCAGCCAGGACCACACCGCCATCATGTGCGCCGAGGCGGGGCACGTGGTGCAGTACTCGTTCGCGCCGGTGCGCCGTGAGGCGCAATACGTCCTCCCGCCCACGCACACCTTCGTGGTGGGGGCGAGCGGCGTGCTGGCGGAAAAGTCGGCGGGAGCGCGCGAGGCGTACAACCAGGCCGCGCTCCTGGTGCGGCACCTGCTGGCGTCGTGGAACGCGACGACCGGGCGCAACGACCTCTCGCTGGCCGACGCCGTGCGCAGCGCCGACGACGCCGCCGACCAGCTGCGCGAGGTGGCACGCGGCGCCGCGACCGCCGACTTCGCGGCCGAAACGTTAGGCAATCGCCTCGAGCAATTCCTGCTGGAAAGCTTCGAGCTGATCCCGCAGGCCGCGGCGATCCTGGCGCGCGGCGCCGTGCACGAGCTTGGGCCGGTGGTCGATCGGTCGCAGGAAGCGGCCGAGCGCTGGCTCGGGAACCAGATCCCCGAGACCATGGCACTCGCACGCCTCGCACGTCACGTGGGGGCGACGGCCGCGTCGGCGTTCGGTGCCGGCTTCGGTGGCAGCGTGTGGGCCCTGGTCCCGGTGGGCGACGCGCACGACTTCATGGTGTCGTGGGCCGAACACTATCAGGCCGAGTTCCCCGCCGCCGCCGAGCGCGCGACGTTCTTCTCGTCGCCCGCCGGGCCCGGAGCGCAGCAGTTCTAGTTCGTCGTCTTCATTCCTGATCGGGCCCCGGCTGTCGCCGGTGTGCTCGCGTGCCTCGCATCTTCCCGTCCACTCATGTCCAGCGAACACCCATCTCGGCGCGACCTTCTCAAGGGCGCTGCCCTGGCATCGGCAGGGCTCGTCCTCGGCTCCCATGCGGCGTTGGCGCAGGGGGGCGATGCAGCTGACGGCGCCTCGACCGACCCGTTCACCGGGCGCCCGTCTGCCGCGGCGACCATGGCCGGGGTGCCGTTCGAGAAGCACGCGACGGTCCGCATCGCCATCGTCGGGACCGGGCTGCGCGGGCGCTCGGTGCTGCACGAGCTGCTCGGCGTGCCCAACGTGCGCATCACCGCGCTCTGCGACACCGTCCCCGAGAAGGTGGAAATGGCGGTGCAGCAGATGCGGAAGGCGGGGCACGACTACGAGCCGGCGCGCTTCACGTCGGGGCCTAACGCCTACGAACAACTCGTCAGGCGCGACGACATCGACATCGTGTATACGGCAACACCGTGGGAATGGCACGTCCCGGTCTGCCTGGCGGCGCTGAACGCGGGGAAGCACGCGGCCACCGAAGTGCCGGCCGCCTACACGCTGGAGGACTGCTGGAAGCTGGTCGACGCCTCGGAGCGCACGCGGCGCCACTGCCTGATGATGGAAAACTGCAACTACGGCTACAACGAGTTGCTGGTGCTCCAGATGGTGAAGGCGGGCGCCTTCGGAGACCTCAAGCATGCGGGGGCGGCGTACAACCATGACCTGCGCGAGATCCTCTTCGAGAACAAGGACGAGGGGCTCTGGCGCCGGCGCCACCACACGCTGCGCAACGCCAATCTCTACACCACGCACGGCCTGGGCCCCGTCGCCTTCATGCTGGGGATCAACCGCGGCGACCGCTTCGACTACATGGTGTCGATGGCGACGCCGGAGATGGGGCTCACCAAGTGGCGCAAGGACCACGAACCGGCCGACTCGCCCAAGTGGAAGGAGCGGTACGTCACGGGCGACCTCAACATCTCGCTGATCAAGACGGCCAAGGGGCGCACCATTCGCCTGGAGCACGACGTCTCGTCGCCGCGCCCGTATTCGCGCATCAACTCGATCCAGGGGACCAACGGGATCTTCGAGGACTACCCGGCGCGCATCTACATCGAGGGCGAAGGCGACGCACACCGCTGGGCCTCGATCGACGCGTACAAGGCCAAGTACGAGCACCCGCTCTGGCGCGAGTTAGGGGAGAAGGCGCGCAGCGGCGGGCACGGCGGGATGGACTACGTGATGGCCTACCGCCTGGTGCAATGCCTGCGCGAGGGGCTCGTCCCGGACTTCGACGTCTACGACGCCGCGGCGTGGTCGGCCCCCGGGCCGTTGAGCGAAATGTCGGTCGCCAAGGGGAGCGCGCCGATGAAGTTCCCGGACTTCACGCGGGGGAAGTGGAGCGAGGCGCGGGCGTCGCTCTAGCCTGGGAAGACGGGAAGACGGGAAGACGGGAAGACGAGAAAGGGCAGAGTCTTTACCGCGGAGAACACAGAGGGCACAGAGATCACGGGGAGAGGCTCCTCCGTGTTTTCTGTGCCCTCTGTGATCTCTGTGGTTCAAGCTCTGTGGTTCAAGCTCTTCTAGAGGAGAGGCGGGCCACCGCGGCGAGTCCAGCGCCCGAGGGTCGTTATCTCGTCTTCCCGTCTTCCCGTCTTCCCGTCTTCCAAACTACACCTCGCAGATCCGCACCCCCTCCTCCAGCGAGCGCATCGGCTCCCGCTTGGGGATGAACTCCTGCCCGATGAACCCCGTGTAGCCCAGGTCCGCAATGGCCCGCATGATCGCCGGATACTGCAACTCCTGCCCGGCGTCGATCTCGTTGCGCCCCGGGACCCCGGCCGTATGGAAGTGACCGATCGCCCCGAAGTGGTCGCGGATCGTGCGGATCACGTCGCCTTCCATGATCTGCATGTGGTAGATGTCGTACAGGAGCTTGAAGCGCGGGCTCCCCACCTGCCTGACGAGTTCGGCCCCCCACGGCGTGCGGTCGCACATGTAGTCCTTGTGGTCGACCTTGGAGTTGAGCAGCTCCATGCACACCGTCACCCCAAGCTTTTCGGCCAGCGGCGTGATGCGCTTGAGCCCCGCCACGCAGTTGGCCAACCCTTCACCATCGCCCATCCCGGCGCGATTGCCCGAGAAGACGATCATGTTCGGCAGTCCGGCAGCCGCAACGAGCGGCAGGAGGCGCTCCGACTCGGCCACCAGGCGGTCATGTTCGCTGGGGCGGTTGAAGCCGACCGGGATCGTGCTCGGCCCGTTGGCCATGGCGCAGGTGAGGCCATGCTGCTTCACCACCGGCCAGTCCTTCTCGCTCAGCAGCTCGACCGAGAGCAGGCCGATGCGCTTGGCCGCGGCGCATAGCTCATCCAGCGGCATGCTGCTGTAGCACCACTGACAGACGCTCTGCTTGAGGCGCCCGGCGCCGGGAAGCGGCTGCAACGCACCGACGGCCGGCGCGCTCATCGCGGCCAGCGGCGAGGCCGCCGCGGCGAGCGCGCCACCGGCGAGCGCCGCGCCACCAAGGGTCCTGAGGGCATCGCGGCGACTCTGGCTCATAGGGCGCTGAGCGCCTTGAACGACGCGGTGATCGAGGCGTACGGATCCTTCGGGTTGTCGTGCTCCACGAAGTAGTGCTTGATCCCCGCCTGGCTCGCCTTGGCGAAATACTGCGCGAACGGGATCCGCCCCGCCCCCACCTCGGTCATCGTCCCGTCCGCCGTCATGTCCTTCACGTGCACGCACGGGAAGCGCCCCGGGTGCTTGGCGAAGTAGGCGAGCGGGTCGCGCTTGGCCTTGTTGGCCCAGAAGAGATCCAGCTCGAAGTGCACGAGGTCCTTGTCGCAGCGCGCGAGGAAGAGGTCGTACGGCACCTCCCCCTCGAGCGTCTCGAACTCGAAGTCGTGGTTGTGGTACGCCATCTGGATCCCACGCTGCTTCGTGAGCGCCCCGGCCTCGTTGAGCTGGTCGGCCACCTTCTTGTACTGGTCGAGCGTCTTGCGCTCGTTGGCGTCGAGGTACGGCATGATGGCGAACTTGTGCCCGATGGTCTCCATCGAGTCGAGCATGGCGTTCGGATCCTTGAGGATCATCGCCACCGGGATGTGCAGCGACGGCGCGATCAACCCGTTCGCCTTGAGCGCCGCGGCGATCTGCGTCGGGGTGCGCCCGAAGTAGCCGGCGAACTCGACCTCCTTGAACCCGATCGCCGCCACCCGGGCCAGGGCGGCCTCCACTCCCTTCTCCATCTCCCCACGGATGGTGTAGAGCTGCACGCCGCAGCGCTTGATCGCCGCAGCGGGGGCCGGGCCATCGGCACGCGGCGCGGTGCCGTCAGCCGCAAAGGCGGACTGTGCCATCAGGTCGTTCATGAACGGGGCGGCCACGAGGCCAAGGGCCGACGCCTGGGTCAGGCGCTTGAGGGCTTCTCTTCGGGAAGTCACGGGAGAACTCGGACGGGTGATGGAGTCGAGCGGCGAACGACAGCGTCATACCCCACGCGCGCCCACTCGGCACATGCACCGCGGTCCGACAATGAGCGCCGCGGCGACGAGACGGCGGCATGGCCACGGGCAGACGCACGCGGGGGCGATGTCAGGGTCGAACGTACCCCCGAGCATCGCCCCCGTCCAGCAAAGCGCGCGACAGGCGCGCCCCCGCTCCGACTATCCCTTACGGCCGGGCACCCTTCAGCATCGCCTGGGTCCGCTTGAGCTGCGGATGGTCGGGCGCCGCCGCCAGCCCCTTGTCGATGGTCGCCAGCGCCGAGGCCGTATCGCCCTTCTGCGCCTGCCCGAGCGCGAGCTGCGCGAAGGTTGCCGCCGACTTGGGGAAGTACTCGAGGTTCAGGGTGAGCAGCTTGATCGCGTCGTCCACGCGGCGCGCGCGGCTCATCTCGTCGGCCAGGCGCGGGAGGCCGTCCTCGGTGAAGTCGAACTGCGCCTTTCCGTAGGTCTTCTCACGCAGCTCCTTGTAGCGCACGATCGCGCTGTCGGCATCCTTGGCCTCGAGCGCGCCCAGCACCTCGGCGGCCAGCGTGCGCGGCTTGGACACGCCACGATGGCACGTTTCGCAGCTCACGCGCGTGCGCGCCGTGAAGGTGCGCCCGGTCTGCGAGAGGTACTTGCCGTTGATGTCCATCGTCATCTGCAACATGCCGCGCGCGATCTTCTTGAGCTCCTTGTCGTCCGACGCGGGATCGAGTCGCTCGGGCATCTGCCCGGGGTTGGTCACCACGTGACAGTCGTTGCAGCGCAGGCCTAACGTCTGCGTGAAGCGACGCATGACGTTGAGCAATTCGGGGCGCGGCATGTCCTTCGGGAGGACCTGCAGGTTCTTGAATCCTTCCTGCTGCTGGGCCCCAGCCAAGGCGGGAACGGCAACGACGAGCACGGCGAGCGAACGACGGACGAAACGGCGCATGACGATTGACCTCGGAGGGACGGCCGCTTGACGGAGACGGCGGGCCGGTGACCGCGGGGGGAGGGAAGGCATTGTACACCGCATGGGGCCGCGCGGCCAGAGCGCCCCCCGCCTGACCGCCGCCCCTGATGCACGTCGTGGCTAGCGCAGCACCGCCGAGGCGTCGCCGGGAAGGAGGAGCTGGCGATGGGCCCACCAGGGGGCAATCCCGTTCTTCATCACCCGCTCGTGGAACTCGCGCAGGTTGAACGCCGCCCCTTGCCGCGCCTGGACATCCTCACGAAGCGCGAGCATCGCCCGCTTTCCCAGGAAGTAGCCGCCGTTGGTGGGATCGTACGCCACACGCGACGCCTCCTGCAGCGCCGCCGGACCGGGGATGTGCGCGTTCTCCTCGAAGAAGCGGGCCCCCTGCTCCAGCGTCCAGCCGTTCGCATGCACGTTGAGACTGACGATGAGGCGACAGATGCGCGTCATCGACTCCGACAGCTGCGCCATCGCGTACCGCGGATCGTCCTGCTTGAATCCCTGCTCCACCACCAGGTACTCGGTGTAGTGCGCCCAGCCGTCCTGTCCGCTCGACGGCTGCGGAAACGGGTTGAGCCCGATCCAGATGCGGCGCACCTTCCCCGGCGTCTGGCGCATGAACATCGCGTGCACGAAATGCCCGGGCATCGCCTCGTGCGCCGAGGTGATCGCCAACGACGGATAGTTGAACCGCTCCAGCCACTTGTCCTGTCGTTCCGCCGGCCACGACGGATTGGCGTCGGTGACGTAGAAGATCGACTTGACCGGCGTGGCTTCGAGCGGCGGCGAGGCGTGCATCGAGGCCAGCCCGATGTCGAACGGCTTGGACGGCTCCACGATGACCTGGTCGGCGCTGGGGAGGCGTACGAGGTCGTGGCTCGTGACGAACTGCTGCAGCTCGTCGACTGTGCGCCGCGTCGCCGCCACCAGCTCACCGCGCCTGGGATGGTCGCGCAGCACGTCGCCCCACACCGCCATCGCCTCGCGCGTGGAATCGACCGCCCGGGCCTTCTCGGCAAAGAGCGCCTGCTCGCGCGCCAACTCGCGCTGGGCGATCTCCAGCATGCGCTCGGCGGGGAGGTCGAGCAGCTCCTCGGCGCGGTAGCGCGCCTCGACGTAGTCCTTGCCTAACGCGATTGGCCCGTTGGCGTTGGGGAGGACGGTCTTCTCGTAGTCAGCGATGAACGCATCGATCGCCGCGCGCGCCGAGCGCGCCTCGACCATCATCGCGTTCCAGGTCTCGCCGCGCGGGGCGTCGAGGGCGAGCCCCAGGTCGTTGGCCAGCATCGCACTCGCGCCGCGGAACATCCCCAGCCCGCGCTCGGCCAGGATGCGGGGCGGGTTCCGCAGGTTGGCCTTGGCCGCCTGCAACAGCGCCGGGACGCCGCGCAGCTTGTCGCGCACGCGCTGCATGCGCACCTGCGGCGGCGCGCTCTCCATCGTCATGAGGTTGTGCACGCCGTCGGTGATGGCCGAGGCGTAGATCATCGGGTTGCGCTGCCAGCTGTGCGCCACGTCGAGGTCGAGGATCCACCCGTCGATGACGCCGTCGAGGATGCGCCGGTCGACGCGTTCGTCGGGGGTGAGGTCGGCGACCGGGATGCGCACCAGCCGCGCCTTCATCTCCCGGAACCAGAGGAGCTGCTGCGCGATGTTGCCGGCCGAGAAGTCCTCGAGGCGGTCGTCGTGCATGTGGAGCCCGTTCCCCGCCGCGATCGACGGGTAGAAGGCCGCCCACCCATCGAGGTACTCGTCGACCAGCGCCGCCAGCTCGCGTGAGGCCGTACTCGAGGTGTCGGAGGCCGCCGTCGCGCCGGTCGACGGTGTATCCGCCCGCGTCTTCCCCTCGCCCCCCGCGCAGCCACCCGCCAGCGTGGCCGTGACGGCCAGCGCCCCTGTCAACAGCATCGATCGCATCTAGAGTCCTTTCGTGGCCAGCAGCTCGATGGCGCGCGCGAACGCATCAATCTCGGCCACCGTGGTGTAGACGTTAGGCGTTACGCGGATGCAGGAGAACTCGTTGGGGACGATCCGTGCGCGCACGTGGATGCGGTGTTTCGTCATGAGATGCTCCACGAGCTGAGGGCCGGTGAGCCCGTCGACGCTCATCGCGCCTAACGCGCACGACTGCGCATCGTCGTCGGGGGTGAGCAGCTTCACCCGGGGAAACTGCGCGACGTGCCGCGTCCAGCGCCGCCGCAGGAAGCGCAGGCGCGCCGCCTTGCGTTCGGGCCCTATCGCCTCATGGAAATCCAGCGCCTCGGTGATCGGGTTACGGATGTGTACCGGAAAGGTCCCGATTGCCTCGAACTTGCGGATGTTGTCGTCCATCTCGGCCGGCGCGGCGAACAACGGCCAGATCGACTTGATCTTCGCACGGCGCACGTAGAGGAACCCCGTCCCCACCGGCGCCGAGAGCCACTTGTGCAGCGAGGTGCCGAAGTAGTCGCAGTCGAGATCGTCGCGCGTGAAGGGGAACTGGGCGAAGGCGTGCCCACCATCGACCACCACCTCGATCCCGCGCGCGCGCGCCAGGCGACAGATGCGCTGGATGGGGGCGATCTGCCCGGTCGTGAAGTACACGTGCGAGACGTGCAGCACCTTGGTGCGAGGGGTGATCGCCGCCTCGAAGCGCTGTACCAGGTCGTCCGGGCCGGCCGACGGCACCGGGAACGAGAGCACCTTGAGCACGATCCCGTCGCGCCGCTCGCGCGTGCGCCACGCCGTGTGCATCGACGGGTAGTCCTGCGTGGTGGTGATCACCTCGTCGCCGCGAGAGAGCGGCATGCCCAACTGCACCGCCTCGAGTGCCTCGGTGGTGTTGCGGGTGATGGCCAACTCCTCGGGGTCGCAACCAAAGCGCGCCGCGAGGCGACGGCGCACCACCTCGAACTCGGGATAGAGCATCTCGTCCACGTAGTGCGACGGGCTCATGTTGGTCATCGTGAGGTAGTCGAGCTGCGCGCGTTGCACGCTGCGCGGCGACGGTGCCACCGAACCGTTGTTGAGGTTGATGTTGTTGCGATCGACCGTGAACGCCTGTTGCACCTGGAACCAGAAGTCCTCGTCGTCGGCCAGTGCGTCGGCGCTTCGCGGCGTGTCGTAGGCCGCCAATCGATCGGCGATGACCAGCGCGGAGGGCTTGAGTGCGACGATTCCTGCCCCCACGGTTGAGACGAAGTGGCGACGGAGCATCTGGCCTGGGTGATGTGGAATCGAGAGAACCGCACCATGCATCGGCGAACCGGGCTAGTGTACGGCGGGCGGCAGGGGGGAGCCAGAGCGGTGGCGCCGCGTCCGGGGGATTTCTCGCGGGGCTGGCGCCGGACGCGGTGCGGCGGCGGGCGGGCAGACACGGCCGGCCCGCGTTGCCACCTGCGCTGTCAGGCGACATACTCGCCCGTCGCCCAACGGCGGGCAATCGACCGCTCACTGTCGTCCCCCTCGAGCTCCTCGTCCCGGTGCATTTCCCCATGACGCAGACGGCGTGTCATGCCCCGTGTCACCGCAGGCGCCCCGAACGGTGGCCTTGCCTGATGCTGTTGGGGGCCTCGGCGCTGGCGATGGTCACACCCGTGCGCGCGCAGTCCGCGGCCAACCCTCAGGTGCGCGTTGAGAAGAACCTCGAGGCTCGCATGCGCGACGGCGTGGTCTTGCGGGCCGACGTGTATCACCCAGCGACACCGCAGCGGATGCCCGCACTGCTGCAACGCACGCCCTATTCCAAGAACCCGCAGGACGCCAACAGCCTCTACCACCGGCTCGCCTCGGCCGGCTTCGTGGTCGTGGTTCAGGACACGCGTGGGCGCTACATGTCCGACGGCGTGGCCGTGCCGCACGACGAAGCGGCCGACGGCTACGACACGGTGGAATGGGTGGCGGCGCTCCCCTTCGTCGATGGTCGCGTGGGAATGTTCGGCGGGAGCTACAGCGCGACCACCCAGTTGCTGGCCGCCAGCGAGCGACCGCCACATCTCGTCGCCCTATTCCCCTCGGCGTCATACGCCAGCCGGTATGACATGGTCTTCCAGGGCGGGGCCTTTTACCTCGCCGACGGTCTCGGGTGGAACCTGGGGCAAGCCGTCGACGCGCGGCGCCGGGCCCGCGAGCCACGCGCCGATCGCGACGGGGCCATCGGCTTGTCACCCGACGAGCGCCGTCAGTTGCAAACCACGTGGATGTGGGCGCTCCCGCTCGACGCCGTCACGGCGCTCGATCTCCGCCGGTACGCCCCCGGCTACTTCGACATGCTGGCCCATCCGTCCTTCGATGCCTTCTGGGAGCGCTTCGACGTCGCGGCGCGGCACGGGCGCTTCGAGGTCCCGGCGTACCACCTTACCGGATGGTACGACGCGCTCTTGAACGGCACGCTGCGCAACTTCGCCGGATTGCGGGCGCACGCCGCCACCGATCGGGCGCGTCGCAACCAGCGTCTCATTGTCGGCCCGTGGACCCACGCCCGCCCCACCACCAGCACCCGGCGAATTGGCGACGTGGACTATGGCGAGGAGGCAGGGTTCGACTCTGAGGCCCTCATGGTCTCCTGGTTTCGGCATTGGCTGGGAGGCGCCGCCGCTGCCGGCGACTATCCGTCGCCCCCGGTGCGCCTCTTCGTCATGGGCGAGAACCGATGGCGCGATGAGCAGGAGTGGCCGCTCGCCCGTGCCCGTTCCACCACCTTGCACCTCGCGAGCGACGGATCGGCCAACACCGCGGCCGGCAACGGGCGGTTGGCGTGGCATTTGGCAGCCGGTGCCCCGGCGGACACGTTCACGTACGACCCGCACACCCCCGTCCCCACGGGGACCGCCGGCGCCTATTCGCGCGCCCCCACCGACCAGCGCGACCTCGAACGGCGCGGCGACGTCCTCGTCTACAGCAGCGCGCCGCTCGACGCGCCACTCGAGGTCATCGGTCCGGTGACGCTGGTGCTGTGGGCCAGTTCGTCGGCCCGCGACACCGACTTCACCGCACGCCTCGTGGACGTCGCCCCCGACGGAGCGGCACGCGCATTGACCGACGGGATCCTCCGGGCCCGCTACCGCGGCGGACGAACCTCGCCCGAACTCCTGCGCCCCGGGGTGCCGACCGAGTTCACGATCGACGTCGGCGCCACCGCCAACGTCTTCCTCGCCGGGCACCGCGTCCGCCTCGAGGTGTCCAGCAGCAACTTTCCTCGCTTCGACCGGAACCCCAACACCGGCGCCCCGTTCGCCACCGACTCGGCCGTCGTCACCGCGCGACAGACCGTGTGGCATAGCGTCGCGCATCCGTCGCGCCTCGTGCTGCCTGTGGTGCCCCGATGAGGACATCCCTCGCCCCGCTCGCACTGGCGCGTGTCCGTCGCCTGACGTTCGCCGCGTGCAGCGCATCGGGGGCGTTAGGCGCGCTGGGGGCGTTCGGCGCGCTCGGCGCGTTCCCGGAACGGCTCACCGCTCAGGCGTCGTACCTCGGCTATACCTCGACCTCCACCGCGACGCAGCGCGCGACGGAGGATCAGTTTCGCGACGCGGTGTCCGCAACGTCGCTCTCCGCACTCCATCGACCGTTGAGTCGCCGCCCGCACCCGGCGGGGTCGCCAGGGGCCGCTGAGGTGGTGACGTACCTGCAGCGCACGCTTCGCTCCTTTGGTCTCGAGGTCGAGACCTTCGAGTACCGGGCCTGGCTCTCTCACCCGCGTCGGGTGCGTGTCACGCGCACCGCGCCCACGGTGCGCGAGCTCTCGGTGCGCGAGCCGGCGCTGGCGGGCGACTCCACCGCCACCCACCCCGATCTCGGCGACGCCTTCATCGCCTACTCCGCCTCGGGTGTCGCGGAGGGTGCGGTGGTATACGTGAACTACGGCCTCCCGGCCGACTACGAAGAGCTCGCGCGCCTCGGGGTGAACGTCCGCGGGCGCATCGCCATCGCCCGCTACGGGCGGAGCCATCGCGCCGTGAAGGTCTTCGCCGCGCAACAGGCCGGGGCACGCGCCCTCATCCTTTACAGCGACCCGGCCGACGATGGCTTCGTCCGCGGTCCGGCGTGGCCCAACGGCTACTGGCGTGGCGAGCAGATGCCCCAGCGCGGGAATGCCAAGCTCAGTTGGTACTTCCATGGCGACCCGCTCACCCCAGGGGTCGCCGCCCTCCCCGACGCGCCCCGTCTGTCGACGGCGAACGCCCCCACGTTGCCGCGCATTCCCGTCGTCGCCCTGGCATGGGGCGAGGCGCAGCACCTGCTGTCGGCACTTGGAGGTCCGGTCGCGCCGGCGTCGTTCGCGGGGGGGCTCCCGTTCACCTATCGCCTTGGCCCCGGCGCCGCGGTGCGCGTGGCGGTCGATCTCGACGACGGACTTCGTCCCATCCGCAACGTCGTCGCGACGCTGCGCGGCCGCGATGCGCCCGACCGCCGGGTCATGCTGGGCGCGCACCACGACGCCTGGACGTTCGGTGGCGTCGATCCGGGAACCGGCGCCGCGGCCCTGCTCGAGTGCGCACGCGTACTGGGACAGATGGCGCGCACTGGCTGGCGCCCCGCCCGCACCATCGCCCTGGCCTTCTGGGACGCCGAGGAGTACGGGTTGATCGGCTCCACCGAGTACGCCGAACAGTGGCGCCAGCAGCTGCAAGACCAGCTGGTGCTGTACGTCAACACCGACATGTACATGCGGGGGCGCTTTGACGCGGGGGGCGTCCCCTCGCTGCGTGATTTCGTGGTCGACGTCGCGCGCACGGTCCCCGATGGCAACGGAACGGTCTACGAAGGCTGGCGCACCGCGGAGTGGGCGCGGCTCCCCCGGGCGCAACGCCCCGCCGACTCGGCGGCCTACCGTCCCGACCTCAAGACGTTAGGCAGCGGCGCCGACTTCGTCCCGTTCCAGGACCATGTGGGGGTCCCCACCCTGTCCATCGAGTTCATCGGCGCCAACGGCTACGGATTCGGCACCTACCACAGCCGCTTCGACTCGCGCGCCTATGTGGAGCGCATCGCCGATCCGGGGTTCGTGCAAGGGGTCACGATGACGCGTGTGCTGGGGACGCTGGCGCTGCGCATGGCCAACGCCGACGTCCTGCCGTTCCGTTTCTCGCACTACGCCGCCCGGCTCGAGGCCGCCTTGCGCGACGTCCCGACGTGGGGCGACCACGCGGCCAGCCAGGGGGCGCCGCCACTCGACGTGGCGCCGCTCCTGGCCTCCGCCAACCGGGCGTTGCAACTGGCGACCTCGCTCGAGGGCGCCCTCGGGCAACGCCTGGCCAATGGGCACATCCCGCCCGATGCAACACGCGCGCTCAACGATCGACTCGCGCGGCTCGAACAGTTGCTCGCCGACGACGACGGCGCCCCCGACTCGCGCTGGTATCGACACGTGTTCTACGGCTGGAACATCTACTCGCTGTACGACGGCCAGCCCTTCCCCGGGCTGGCCGAGGCGATGCGGGGAGGCGATCGCGCGCGCGTGACGCACGAGGTGGCGCGCATCGCCCGTGCACTCGCGCGTTTGTCCACCGAGCTGGCCGCCGCATTGACCATCGCCCAAGCGAGGGAGACGTGACGAGAACCCGCGTGCAACGACAGCCGCCCCCGGGCCGGAGGGCGTGGGAACGGGGGGGGGCAGGACGGGCATGGTCGAGCACGGCTTCACGGGAGGGATCGGCACCGCGAGCCGCACACCGCCGGGGGCTTCACGTGTCGCGTGCCGGTACCGCCCAACTACGGCGCCCGTCAGGCGCTGACGACTGCCGGCGATCGTGACGGGTTGATCATCGGCGTGGTGGCCACCGACGCCCCGCTTCCTCCACACCACCTCGAGCGACTCGAGCAGCGCACCGCCCGCTCTCGCGGGCCGTCTCCGCTCGCGACGCTTGCTACGCCGTGACCATTCGCGCCGCCGCCTCGAGCCCCAGCTCCGCCACCGCCAACTCCCGCATGCGGAACTTCTGGATCTTCCCCGTCACCGTCATGGGGTAGCTGTCCACGAACTTCACGTACCGCGGGATCTTGTACGACGAGATGCGCCCCTTGCAGAAGGCGAGGATGTCTTCCGTCGTTGGGGCATGGCCGGCGCGCGGGATGATCCAGGCCATCACCTCTTCCCCATACCGTTCGCTGGGGACGCCGATGACCTGTGCGTCCTGCACGCCGGGATGCGTGTAGAGGAACTCCTCGATCTCGCGCGGATAGATGTTCTCGCCGCCGCGGATGATCATGTCCTTGATGCGCCCGACGATGTTGATGTACCCCTCGTCGTCCATCGTCGCGAGGTCGCCGGTGTGCATCCACTCCGCAGCATCGATGGCCGTGTGCGTCGCCTGCTCGTCGTTCCAGTAGCCGAGCATGACCGAGTAGCCGCGCGTGCACAGCTCGCCCTTCTCGTGGCGCGCCACGATCGCCCCCGTCTCGGGATTCACGATCTTCACCTCCACATGCGGGTGCACCCGCCCCACCGTGCTCACGCGCTTGTCGAGCGGGTCATCGGTCGCGCTCTGCGTGGAGACCGGCGACGTCTCGGTCATGCCGTAGCAGATCGTCACCTCGGTCATGTGCATGTCCGACTGCACGCGCTTCATCACCTCCACCGGGCACGGCGAGCCGGCCATGATCCCGGTGCGCAGCGACGAGAGGTCGAAGGTGACGAAGTCGGGGAGTGCCAGCTCGGAGATGAACATGCTGGGGACGCCGTACAGCGAGGTGCACCGCTCCTCCTGCACCGTCTCCAGCGCCAGCGTCGGGTCGAACGCCTCGCCGGGGACCACCATGCAGGCGCCGTGCGTGATGGCCGCCAGGTTCCCCATCACCATCCCGAAGCAGTGGTAGAACGGGACGGGGATGCAGATGCGGTCCTCGTGCGTGTAGTGCAGGGCCTGACCGACGAAGTACGCGTTGTTGAGGATGTTGTGGTGCGAGAGCGTGGCCCCCTTGGGAAAGCCCGTCGTCCCCGACGTGTACTGGATGTTGATGGGGTCGTCGAACTGCAGCGACGCCTCGCGCTCGGCCAGCGCCGCCTCGCTCACCTCGACCCCGCGCCCCAGGAACGCGTCCCAATCGGTGTCGAGCACCACCGCCTGCTCGAGCTGCGGACAGTTTGGCCGCACGACATCGAGCATGTCGACGTAGTTGGCGGTGCGGAAGTGGCGCGCGAGGAGGAGAAGCCGCGTCCCCGACTGCTTGAGCGCGTACTCCAGCTCGGCCGTCTTGTACGCCGGATTGATGTTGACCAGGATCGCCCCCATGCGTGCGGTGGCGAACTGCGTCACCACCCACTCCCACCGGTTGGGCGACCAGATCCCGACGCGGTCGCCCTTGCCGATCCCGGCCGCCATGAGCGCGCGCGCCAGCATCGTCGTCGCGTCCCACAGCTGGCGATAGGTGGCACGATACGACTGGCCACGAACCACGAGCGCCTCGCGATCGCCGTGCAGCTCGACGGTGCGGTGCAGGGCCGCGCCGATGGTCTCGCCGAGCAGGGGGGTGGGGGAGGTACCGTGGACGTACGACAGCACGCGTGCGCTCCGGGTCGGGGTAGGTCCTTGGATACGCTACACCCCAACGAGGGGGCGTCCAGTGCGCGTCACGACGCGCCGCGCGGGGGGAGAGAGGGCCGGTACATCGTGTGGCGAGGAAAGCTGCCAGCTACAAGCCGCTTCCCTCCGCCTGATACACGATCCTTCCATTGAAGACGGTCATCAGGCAGCGCATCTCCTTGAGGTCAGCGGTCGGCACGGTGTACGGGTCGCGATCCCAGATGGCGAGGTCGGCGTACTTCCCCACCTCGACCGACCCGATCTTGGTCTCGAGGAACATCTGCCGCGCCGCCCAGATCGTGGCCGACCGGAGCGCGGTGCGCACGTCGACTGATTCGGCACGCCCGAACGGGTCGCCCCAGCTGCCTAACAAGGTCTCGCGCGCCACCGAACTCCAGATGCCGTAGCGAGCCGCATACGGCGTGACGCCGAAGTCGGAGCCATTGGCCCAGCGGATCCCCCTGGCCTTCCAGGTCGCGAAGGGATTGAGGCGCAGTGACCGCGCCTTCCCGAAGTTGGCAGCGTAGGTGTCACCCAGCCACCAGGCAAAGGTCGCCGACGGCTCGGGGAAGCCGGCGTCGAAGTCACGTTGCAGCTGCGCCATGAGGTCGATGGCGTGGTCCGACGGGATGTTGCTGTGGATGATCCCGTGCCGCAGCCCGCGCGTGGGCTTCGCCTTCAACGCCTGGGCGTAGCTGTCCATCGTCCAGTCGATCCCGCGGTCGCCGATGGAGTGCACGCTCACGTGGAAGCCGGCGTCGTGGTACAGCGTGATGAGCTGGCGCACCGTGTCGGGATTGCTCGCGGGATAGCCGCGGTTCCCTGCATCGACGTCGGTGTAGCCCTTGTTCCAGTCGTCGTAGAGCCAGGCGGTGCGCGCCCCGCCACTACCGTCGATGTACAGCTTGACGCCGCCGGCGATGAGGTGGTCATCGCCGGTCGTCTCGTAGGGACGGGTCATGGCCGCACGCTCGGCGATGATGCGCCGAGCCCCGTCGAGGTTGCGTCCCCCCTGCCAGAGGGCAAAGACCCGCACCGTGAGGTCGCCCGACTGTTGCACCCGGCGGTAGGCCTCCCAGGCCGTCGGCGAGACGCCGGGGTCCTTGAGCCCCGTCATCCCTTCGGCGTTGAAGCCGCGCGCGAGGTCGCGCAGGCTCTGCTCCACCTGCTGCGGCGTGCGCGGCGGGATGAGCCGACGCACCAGCCCCTGCGCCGATTCCTTGAGGACCCCGGTCGGCGTGCCGTCGGGCGCGCGGTCGATGGTCCCGTTGGGCGGATCGGCGGTCGCCTTCGTGATCCCCGCCAGGCGCAATGCGGCGCTGTTGGCCACGCCGTAGTGCCCCGTGGTCTGCGTGAGGTACACCGGAACATCGGGGGCGACGACGTCGAGGTCGCGCGCGGTGACGAAGCGCCGCTCGGCGAGCTTCCCTTCGTCCCAGCCGTGCCCTTCCACCCACCCCCCCTTCGCCACCTTGGCCGCCTGCGCCCCGACCTTGGCGACCAGCTCGCCGATCGTCTTCACGCTGGGATAGGAGAGGTCGAGCCGCTCGGCATACCCCCCGCTGAAGTGCGCGTGCGCGTCGAGCAGCCCGGGCGTCACCGTGCGACCCCGAAGGTCGATGCGTCGCGTCTGCGCCCCCGCCAGTCGCTCGATCTCGGCGTTGCTCCCGACGGCCACGATGCGGCTCCCGCGCACGGCCACCGCCTGCGCCACGCGATCGTCGGGGTCGACCGTCAGGACCGTGCCGTTGACCAGGATGAGGTCAGCCGACTGTGCCGCGAGCGGCGCCGGTACCAGCGCCAACGCGCCGGCCGCGAGCGCCGCAGCAACGAGACACCGGCCCGTTGCCGCGGCGCGACGGGCGATCGAGGGAAGTCGCATGTGCACTCGAGCGGGGAGGAGGGTGCTGCTGGAGGGAGACGCGGCGAGCCGCGCCACGGTGCAAGCTCCGCGTGAGACACGTCGCTGTCGAGGGGCGCGACGCGCCGCCCACCGTTCATCGCACATCGCGTCCACCGAGACTGGAGGACGAGCCGAGGGCGCAGGGAGAAGGCTCGGGGCGATGGCGCGATCGGACGGCTCCGCGCGCCGGGGGTTAGTGCGTGAGCCCGTAGATGAGGTAGTTGGTCGCGAGCTTGTATGCGTCGTTGGAGAGGTTGACCGGGTACCACCCGTCGCCCGACCACTCCATGTAGTCGCCGATGTCGTTGTTGTAGTTGATGATCACCTGCAGCCGCCGCTCGGGATCGTTGTCCTCGTAGATCCCGAGGTACCGCGCCTCGTAACTCCGGGCGCTCGGGTGTCGCATGCCCTCGAGCGTGGTGATGCGGAAGAAGGCGTCGAAGATCGGGTGCGACACGTCGAGCGGGACGATGCGCGCCTCGGGGAGCACGCGGCGCATCGATCGCTCGAAGGTGTCCCACTGCCGGCCGAAGAAGTCGTCGACGATGAGGAAGCCCCCCTTGGCCAGCCAGGTGCGCAGCCCCGCCGCCTCGCTGCTGTCCGGAAGCCAGTTCCCCGGCTCCGAGAGGTAGGCGATCGGGTACTTGAGCAGCTCGGGATCATCCATGTCGAGGATGTTGCTCTCGCGCGTGTGCGGGGCGATGGCCGTCATCTCGTCGAGGACGGTCATGAAGTTCCGCTCCATCGCGGGGTAGTCGAACTCCCACCCGCTGCGCCCGTACACCTGGTAGCGCAGGCGCACGAAGGTGAAGCGCGCGTCGTACGCCACGTTAGGCTCGATGCGCACCCAGCGCTGCGCGGCGGCCATGCTGGCCAGCGTCGCCACGCCGACCACCGCGCAGGCGGCGAGCGTCACCGCGAGCTGTCGCCGTCGCACCCGCCCCTCCCGCCTAGAAGACGAGGGAGAACGAGACGGGGACGGTGGACACGTTCTGGAAGAAGGTCTTGGCCCCATCCACGGGGATCTGCCGCAGACGCGCCTCGAATCCGCCGCCTAACGGGCCGAGCTTGAAGCGCAGGCCGACTCCTGCGTTGTAGGCCCACTGCACGCCGTCGATCGCCTCGTTCACCGTCGTGACGTCGGTCCGGAAGGCAACCGCGCCAATCCCGCCGATGATGTACGGCTGGAAGCCCCCCGGCCCCAGCGGGAGCTCGACGTTGGCGAAGGTGCCCAGGATCGACGAGATGGCACCGTCGCGCAGCTTGGTGAGGTCGGGGAGCTTGGGTCCGACGACGCGCGCGTTGCCGGCGGAGAGTGGTGGACCGGCCATCCGCGCCGCGACCATCCCGGGTTGCACCTGGAGGTTGTCGACGAGGTCGCGCACCTTCTGCTGCACCACGTCGAAGCGCGTGTACATCACTTCGGGGCGAAGGCGCACCTTCTGTCCAAGCAGGCGAATCAGGAGCGACGCGCTGGCCTGCGTGCCGAGGTCGTGATAGTCGGAGAAGCCGCCCGTCGGGACGGAGAGCCCTCCGGAGACCACCAACCGAATGGGGCGCGACGAGGCGGGGTGGCCGGCGCTCGCGCGGGTCGAGTCCTGCGCAGCGGCGCCACTGCCAACACTTGCGAGCATCACCAGGACAGCGACGATGGCGTCGCGCGCTCGCGGGAAAACCGGTGTACGCATGTCGGCCTTTCGAAGGGGGGCGCCGAAGTTGGCGCGCCGGTCATCATTCGCCCCGAACGGCAGCCGGCGCAAGGCAGGTCTCAAAGCCAGACTTCGAAGCCGAGCGCGAGCGCTGAGTCTGCTGGCGCGAATTTTTCAGGAGAGGGCGGTCTGCCTTCCCTTCTTCGTGTCGGAGACCATGCCTTCAGTCATTCGCGGGCTCGCGATCCCCTTCCTGCCGCACCGTCTGCGGAATCCGCGCGCACGCGCTGGCCGCGTTCCTCGTCGCGGCCTGTGGCGGCGGCGGTGACGGTGGGACGACGAACCCCCCGGTCACCCCCCCCGGCTTCACCGTCTCGCTCTCCGCCACCACGCTCACGATCGAGCAAGGGGCGACCGGAACGATCAACGCGACCGTCACCCGGACCGGGAGCTTCTCGGGCGCGGTCGACGTGAGTGTCGAGGGACTCCCCTCCGGCATCACGGCGACGGTCACCCCGGCCTCCATCGGGAGCGGAGCGACGACCGGTTCGCTGGCGGTGGCGGTCGGGGCAACCGTCGCCCCCGGCAGCTACAACTTCACGGTGCGTGCGCGCGCGACCGGTTTGTCGGACCAGACCTTCGCGGCGAGCATGACGGTCACGGCGCGCCCGGCCATCACGATCGCGCTCACGCCGGCCACCGCGCCGGTGCCGCAGGCAGGCAACAGTTCGTTCACTGCAAGCGTCAGTCGCACCAACTTCACCGGGGCGGTCGCCGTCGCCGTGACCGGGGCGCCGACCGGGGTCACGACGACCGTCACGCAGGCCACCGACGTGTTCACGGTCGCCGTCGCCGTCAGCCTCAACACCCCCGAGGGGAGCTATCCGCTCACCGTCACGGCCTCGGGGACCGGCGTCGCCAACGCGACCGCGACCTACACGCTGGTGGTCGTCCCGCGACCTGCCAGCATCCTGCTGGAGGTCAACGGCTCGGCGACGCGCACCGTGAGCGCGGGGGGGCTCGCGGTTTCGACCACCATCATCGTGCGCCGCACCGAGTTCCTCGGCGAGGTCACGTTGGCCGTGGACGGCACGCTCCCGACCGGCGTCAGCGCGAACATCTCGCCGTCGCCCACCACGGGCAACTCGATCGTCGTCTCGCTCTCGGCCACGGCGCAGGCGACGCCGGGCACGTACCCCATCACGCTCAAGGGGACCGGACCCGGGATCCCGGCTGCGTCGGTGCAGCTGACGCTCGTGGTCAATCCCTTCGCCTCGATCGCCTCGATCTCGCTGAGTCGCACCACCGTCTCCGTGGCCCAGGGCGGGACCGGTTCGACGACCGCGACCATCGTGCGCAGCAGCTTCACCGGAGCGGTCACCTTCGCCGTCACGGGGGAACCGAACGGCGTGACCGTCGCGCTGGGCAACAACCCCACGTCCACCAGCAGCATGCCCATCACGCTGACGGTGGCGCCTAACGTGGCCCCCGGAAGCTACCCGCTCACGGTGAGCGCATCGGCCGCCGGCGTGGCCACCGTGTCCACGACCCTCACGCTCTCGGTCACGCTCGGCGGTCAGGTGGGGAACACGACGTTCCAGTTCTGCGGATCGGCGAGCGAGCTCCCCATCTGGTTCGCGGCGCAGCCCGGGGCCCTGTGGCAGCGGATCCTACCGTCGTCGCCCAATACCTACTCCTTCGACATCGGCAACTCCGGGGGCGCGGCCTGGGTCACGCAGGACGCCGCCAACCAGACGACGTTGCACCTGTTCTACGGCACGCAGGCCGAACTCGCCGCCCAGGGGGCGGGCTATTGCGTCTCGCCGTCGGGGAAGCAAGTCACGGGTTCGGTCGCGGGGCTCGGCGCCACTGACCGCGCCGGTGTCTACCTCGGCCCCCGCAGTGCCCTCACCCCGACGCTCTTCGCCCCCAACTTCACGTTGTCGGGACTGCCGGACGGCCTCCTCGACCTCGTGGCGCTGCGCACCAGCTTCACGAGCCTGCAACCCGACCGGATCATCATTCAGCGCGGACTCGATCCGGCCAACAACGCCTCGCTCGGCACCCTCAACTTTGCCGGGGCCAGTGCCGTGGCCCCCGCGACCCGTTCGGTGACCATTCAGAACATGGCGGGGGGGGAGCAGAGCTATGCCGCGTCGTTCTTCCGCTCGGCCAACGGCACGATGGTGCCGATCGGGACCTCGATCCCCGGCGTCGGCACCACGCACGCGGTCGGCACCGTTCCGGCCGCCTCGTTCGTGACCGGCGACCTGCACACCTTCGTCGCCTTCGCGGGCACCTTCTCCGGCAACACCCTCAGCGCGGGGCGCACAACGTCGATCATCACGTCGTCGGCTGCGGACCCGACGATCGCATTGGGAGCGACGTTCAACGATCCCGATGTCGCGACGGGCGCCCTGGGCAACAACATCGTTCGCGTCCGCACGCGGATCACCATCCAGCCCGACTACGACAAGTTGTGGCTGATGCAGTATTCGCAGTCGAGCGGCGGGATCAACCGCAACGTCATCATCAACGTGAGCGGCGCCTATCAGGCCCTCATCGGTGGGCCGCAGCTTTCACTCAACATGCCCGACCTGGCGCCCGCGTCGGGGTGGCAGCCCACATGGGGCCTGCAGAACAACGTGCTGATCTCGTGGACCGTCTACGCGTACGGCTGGTCGGGGGGCTCGGGCCTGGCGCAGCCCACGCTCGACGGAACCACGGTGCGCGGCGCCTTCAAGTCGGGGAGCTATACGCCGCCGTGATGCGGCTGTAGCGTGATACCGCGTTTCCCGAGGACCTCCCGTCGCGCCGCCGCCAACCCGGCGGCGGCGCGCCGCCGCCAACCCACTCGCGGCGCCCACCCCTCCCACCTACTCTTAGTCCCTCGCATGCCCAGGTTCCGCGCCCGTGACTTCGTCATCACCTCCCGAGCGGGGCGCCGCCGGGCGCCGTTAGGCGCTCGCGCCCTCGCCACCGCCTGCGTCCTCGTCGCCCTCCCGTTGCAGCTCTCGGCGCTGCCGCCGGCCGCCACGCCGGTCTCGGCGGCGCGCGAAGGCATCGTCGACGACGGCTTCACCTGGTTCGAGGCCCACAACACCGAGACCCTCGACCAGAAGCAGGCCCCCGTCTCCACGGGATGGACGCTCAAGTCCTGGGTGCGCGTGATTGGCGACTTTCCCAACCGCAGCGCCCTCAAGTTCGTCCTCTCCAAGGCGGGCAAGGACATCTCCACGGTGCGTTGCGAGACCTCGCAGTATCGAAAGGGCCCACGCGACGTGGACGAGAGCTTCATGTGGACGGTGGAATGCTGGCGGGGCGATCGCGCCACCAAGGAGATGGGGGCGATCGACGTGAAGGTCTACACCGTGAATGGCGACACCGACGAGGAGAAGCTGGTCCGGACCTATCATCTCGACGTGAGGCGCGTGGAGCGCGTGCGCGGCAGCACGACGAACCCGGAGCCCGACGCCCCGCAGTACTACATCGCGCGGCACGCCGAGGCGCCCGCGAGCTGGATCTACCTGCGCCCGAGCGGTTACGTCGACTACTTCGATTACGGCGACGGGCCGGAACGCTCGGGGGCGAACCTCGTCGAGGCCTACTTCAACCTGTCGCCGAGCGAGGTGGGGCTCGACCTCCCGCATGGGTATGCGCGTTGCTCGGTCAACGGCAAGCGCCTCTCGATGCCCGGGCCGATGCCCTACGCCGACCAGGCCATCAGCCGCATGAAGCGCTCGTATCGCGTGATCCACACCGACCGCCTGGCCGCCAGCTACAAGACCGGCTCGCCCTACCAGGACGAAGTGGGCTTTCGCATGGTCAAGCTCACGCTCCCCCTCACGTGGGGGAAAGTGCGGCAGGACAATCGACTCGCGCTGGAGGACCATCCCGGCGACTGGGAGTGCAGCCTGATGAACAACGGCGAGGTGTGGCGCACCTGGCGATGGAAGGTCGGGACCGATGGTCGCCTGGTCCCGCATCCGGAGCAGCAGGGGAACATCGCCCTCAACTTCGGCTCCACGCTGGTCGACATGGTGATTCCCGAAGGGGGGAGCCCGCTCGACAAGCGCCTGGTGCCGGAGGCCGCCGCCGCGGGGGCGTTCTACGGTCAGCCGTGGACGTCGGCCGAAGGGAAGGCGATGGCCGGGCGCGTTCCGCGAAAGGGGCGACCGTACCCGGTGCCGTCGACGCAGGCCAAGTAGTCGCCGCGGCGGCCCGGCACGCGTCGAAGCGAACGGCAAGGCGCGCGGCCATGCGCCTACACCCTGCTACCATTCCTGCATGACCAGTCCGCCAGCGCTCCCCTTCGATCAACTGGGCGGCGAAGAAGGGATTCGCCGCCTCGTCGATCGCTTCTACGACCTGATGGACACGTCGCCCGAAGCGGTGAACGTGCGTGCGCTGCATGCCGCCAGCCTCAAGCGCTCGCGCGAGAAGCTGTACATGTACCTCACCGGGTGGACCGGGGGGCCGCCGCTCTACGAGAACCAGTACGGGCACCCGCGGCTGCGCATGCGCCACATGCCGTTCACCATCGGGACGCGGGAGCGCGATGAATGGCTCTGGTGCATGGAGCGGGCGATCGACGAGCACCCGATGCCTGACGAGACGCGGGAGTTCCTGCGGCAGAAGCTCCGGCACCTGGCGGACTTCATGCGGAACCAGGGCGAGGGCTGACGGGGCACCGTCCATGGGGACGGGCCCGGCGGTTCGCGGCGGCGGCGCCGGAAACCGTTAGGCGCCGTCGGTGCAGCACGAGCGAGGCAGGTCGCAGTCGCGGCCTGCCTCGCGGCGCTCAGGCGAAGGTCGTGACACGCTCCAGGAAGCGTTCGTCGCCGGTGGTCGCACAGAACGCCGCCAGCGCCTCGCGATCGGCGCCGCGCCATTGCAGCTGGTCCAGCGACTCGGCCAGCGGAACGTCCGTGCGCAGCGTCGCCAGCGTCCGGTACAGTCGCGCCTCCTCACGGTGCTGGCGGAGTTGCTCGGCGAGCGCCGTCGCGCCACGCACCGAGACGCCCCACTCCCCCTCGGCGTCGGGGATGGCGTCGAGGGATCGGTAGTGCGCGAGCACGGTCCCGGCCGACTTGGCCCCCCACCGCGGCACGCCGGGGATTCCGTCCGCGTCGTCGCCTACCAGCGCCAGCAGGTCGGGGATCGACGACGGGGAGACGCCGAACTTCTCCACCACCCCCGCCTCGTCGGTGACCTTGCGACGAATGCGATCGAGCGCGACGACGCGTTCCCCTCGCACGCACTGCATGAGGTCCTTGTCGGGGGAGCAGATCACGACCTGCTCCACACCGGGCGCATCGCTCCAGCGAGCGGCGGCCGTCGCGATGGCATCGTCGGCCTCGAACTCGACCATCGGCCAGACGACGACGCCGAGCGCCTGCGCGGCCTGCTCGGCGAGGGGGAACTGTGCCAGCAGTTCGGGGGGGAGCCCCTCCCCCGTCTTGTAGCCGGCGTACAGCCGGTTCCGGAACGACTCGATGACGTGGTCGAAGGCGACGGCGACGTGCGTGACGCCGGGCTCCCGCAGGAGAGCCAAGAGCGAGCGCAGGAAGCCGCGAGTCGCCCCGACCTCCATCCCGTTAGGCGAGCTGGCCCCGGGGGCCCCGAAGTGGGCACGGAAGAGCTCGAAGGTTCCGTCGACGAGGTGCAGGCGCATGCGAGGAGATCGGATGAAGGGTCAGTGCAGGTGGAGACGTTGTCCGTCGGACGCGCATCTCACAAGCGCGCGGGGACGACGAACAGGGTGCGTCGTCGCCCGACGCCCCCCCTCCCTTTGGGTAGGGAGCTCGTGACGCCGTGGTGTTGAGGCCGCCAGCAGCAGCGGGTCGCAGCGGGGCACACGGCCGGCAGGAGGTCGGCACGCGGGCGGCACAAGGGCGGCACAAAGACGGACAGCGAGGGGAGCGGGTCGCCAGCTGCAGCGCGGGGGGCGCCCCGACCGGTCGCGCGTCATGCCGTCCCGCGGCGGCGCACATCGCCGGCTCTCGATATCACCTGTCGCGAAACGCCGGGTGCTGCCATGTTGGGCGCGACGATCCTGTGGGGTCGCGCCGCACCTGCAGTCCTTGGGTGTGGTGTGCATCGATCGCCGGGCGCGAAGCGTCGCCGTCTTCCATGGGCGGACGGTTCACGCTCGCCTGTTGTTGCGTGGTGCTCGCGTGACTGCTGGTTCACCAGATACCGAGGGGGAGAGCATGCGAAGGACACTTGGTCGTTTGCTGGGGACTGCCGCGATCGCAGCGGCTGCGCTGGGCGCCGTGAGTCGCCCGGCCGCCGCACAGAGCGGTGCCGTGCAGGGGCGCGTCGCGGACAGCTCGGGGGCGGTCATTGTTGGCGCCATGTTCACGATCGACGGCAGCGGCATTCGCACCACGTCGACCGCCCGCGGGCGGTACACGTTAGGCGGGATCCCGGTCGGGCGCCGCGTCATTCGCGTGCGCGCCCTCGGCTTCACCCCTGAATCGCTGGTCGTCAACATCACCGCGGGGACGATGCTCGACCGCGACGTGACGCTGACCCGCTCGGCCTACCAGTTGGCCCCGGTGCAGACCACCGTCGGCTCCCGCGCCAAGCACACCGCTGCCGAGGAGCTGGCGGTCCCCGTCGACGTGTACACCGTCGAGGAGCTCAGGCGCACGGGGTCGACCGAGACCACGCAGATCCTCGCCAACCTGTCGCCCTCGGTGAACTTCCCCAAGCAGGCGGTGACCGACGCGACCGAAGTGGTGCGTCCCTTCACGCTGCGGGGCTTGTCACCCGACCACTCGCTGGTGCTCATCAACGGCCAGCGGCGCCATACGACGGCGCTGCTCAACGTCTTCTCCAACGGTTCGGCCCCCGGCTCGAGCGGCGTCGACCTCAACGCCTTCCCGTCGAGCGCCATCGAGCGCCTCGAAGTGCTGCGCGACGGCGCCTCGACGCAGTACGGCTCGGACGCCATCGCCGGCGTGGTGAACCTGGTGCTCAAGGAAGGCGAGTTCTCGCCGTTCCTCAACACCAACGTCGGGCAGTACCGTCCGGGCAAGGGATACGAGAACGACGGGACGACGACCGACATCAATGGCGGCGTGGGGCTCAAGCTTGGCCGCGGCTCGCTGTCGCTCTTTGGTCAGGTGATGAACCGTGACGCCACCAATCGCGCCTGCCCCGACGGCTCGTTCCCCGACCTCAACGGCATTTCCGACGTCGTCGAGGATTGCCGCGTCGTGACCAAGCGTACCGGCGTCCCGCAGCCCAACGTGCACTGGGGCGACGGCATCGAGCGTGACATTCACACCTTCGCCAATCTCCGCCTCCCGCTGAACGCCGCCGGCACCACCGAGTTCTACGCCTTCGGCGGCTACTCCGATCGCGACGGCACCGGCAACGGCTTCTTCCGCAAGCCGCAGAACTCGCGCAACTGGCCGCAGATCTACCCGTTAGGCTTCCTCCCCGAGTTCCGCCCCGCCGTCATCGACTACTCGGCGGCCGGCGGCATCCGCACCACGCTCGGTGGCTGGGCCACCGACGTCGGGATGAACTACGGCTACAACAGCTTCCAGTTCAACCTGCGCAACACGCTCAACTCGTCGCTCGGGCCGAACCTGTCGACGCCCACCGCGCCGGGCCCCGATGGCCGGTTGGGGACGGCGGATGACCCGCGGATCCCGAACCAGACCTCGTTCGACGCCGGCGCCCTCAAGCGCGGCGAGTTCAACCTCGGGCTCTCCCTGGCCAAGTCGCTCGAACTCGGACTGCCGAACCCGGTGAACGTCGCGGTCGGCGCCGCCTTCCGCAGCGAGAACTACGAGGTGGTGGCTGGTGAGCGCGCCTCGTGGATCAACGGCTACCACAAGACAGCCGACAGCTCGGGGATCGCGCAGGGCGGGTCGTCGGTCTTCCAGGGCTTCGCGCCGACCGACGCGAGCGAGAACAGCCGCAACAACATCGGCGGCTATCTCGACCTCGAGACGAACCTCTCCAAGAACGTCCTGGCCAACGTCGCCACGCGCTTCGAGAACTACAGCGACTTCGGCTCGTCGATCACGGGCAAGGCGGCGCTCCGCTACCAGCCGAGGAAGGAACTCGTCCTGCGCGGCGCCGTCAGCACCGGCTTCCGCGCCCCGGGGCTCCAGCAGAGCTGGTACAGCCACACCACCACGGCGATCCAGAACGGCGTCCTCGTGGAGATCGGCAACTTCCCGGTCACCAATCGTGCGTCCAGGATCTTCGGCGCCAAGCCGCTCAAGGAAGAGAGCTCGGTCAACCTGAGCGCGGGTATGGCGTGGTCGCCGACCAACGACTTCAACCTCACGGTCGACCTGTACAACATCAACATCACCGACCGCATTCTGCTCGGCGCCACCTTCGACGGGTCCTCGGACCCGGTCATCGCCAAGATCCTGGCCGACTCCGGCCTGACCCAGATCGCCGGCGTGCAGTTCCCGACCAACGCGCTGGACACGAAGACGAACGGCCTGGATGTCGCGGCCAACTACCGCATGCATCCGGGGGCCGGCCTGCTCGACTTCACCCTCGCCTTCAACTTCACGAAGAACGAAGTCACGCGTATCGACCCGCTCCCGGCGATCCTGGTCGGCAAGGGCTCGAGCTATACCAGCGCGCTCGACATCGTGACGATCAACGCCATCGAGAAGAACCGTCCCGACCGCCGCTCGTCGCTCACGTCCAACTATTCGCAGGGGCGCTTCCACGTGATGGGGCGCATCTCCGACTACGGCAAGTTCGTCGACGGCTCGCTCGATGGGCTCGAGACGTTCGGCGCCAAGCAGCTGTTCGACGGCGAGATCGGCTACCGGTGGGACGCGATCAACGTCTCGCTCGGTGCCCGCAACCTGTTCAACACGTATCCTGACCAGGTGAAGATCGAGGCCAATACCAACAACGGGACCTTCATCTGGCCGGGCGCCTCGCCGTTCGGCTACAACGGGCGCTACATCTATGTCCGCTCGGAGATCCTCCTGAGCCGCTAGCGCTCCGCACCACCACGCACGTCGCGGGGTCCGGGTAGCTTTCCGGACCCCGCGTCACGTTCCCCCCAGCGCGCCCTATCGCTTCGTGCCCTCCTCACCGTCAGCTGCACCCCCGGCCACCGCCGACGACGAGTCGCTACGCCACTTCGGCGTGACCGCGGCGACGGCCGTGATGGTCGGGAACATGATCGGGACCGGGGTCTTCACCGCCCTCGGCTTCCAGGCGCAGGCGCTGCACAGCGGGGCGGCGCTGCTCTCGCTCTGGGCCATCGGCGGGCTCATCGCGCTCTGCGGAGCGCTGGCCTACGCCGAGTTGGGGACGATGTACCCGCACTGCGGCGGCGAGTACGTGTACCTCGGCCGCGCCTGGCACCCCATGGCCGGCTTCCTCGGCGGCTGGGTGTCGATGACGGTCGGCTTCGCCGCCCCCATCGCGCTCGCCGGGATCGCCTTCGGGCGCTACGTCTCGGCCATCGTTCCGATTCCGCCGCTCGCCGCCTCGCTGGTGGTGCTGGGCGTCGTGGCCGTCGTGCACCTGGCGGGGCTGCACGCGGCCAAGCGCTTCCAGCTGCTCATCACCGGGACGCAGTTCATCCTCATCGCCGCCTTCATCACCGCGGGGCTCCGGCACGCACCGGCCGCGCCGCTCCACATGGGGCTCGACGGCGCCGCGTGGCGCGAAATCGTCTCGACCCCGTTTGCCGTCTCGCTGGTCTACGTGTCGTACGCCTTCACCGGGTGGAACGCCGCCGGCTACATCGCCGGGGAAATCACGACCCCGCAGCGCTCCATCCCGCGGGCCATCGTCATGGCGACGCTGGTGGTCACGGTGCTGTACGTCCTGCTCAACTGGGCCTTCCTGCGCACGGTCCCCCTCGACACGCTCGCCGGCCGCGTGGAGGTGGGGGCACTCTCGGCCAACGCGATGTTCGGGCGCACGGGGACGATCGTGATGAGTGCCATCATCGCCACCGTCCTCATTGCCACCATCAGCGCCATGGTGCTGGGTGGATCGCGCGTGACCTACGCCGTCATGGCCGACCTCCCGCGGTGGCGCGTGCTGGGCAAGCGCGCCGCCAACGGCGTCCCGCGCAACGCCATCGTCGCGCAGGTGGTCCTGATCCTGGTCCTGCTCCTGACCAACTCGTTCGAGCAGGTGATGCTCTACGCCGGCTTCACCCTCAACCTCATGTCGCTGCTGGCCGTGCTGGGGATGATGCGGTTGCGCTGGACGATGTCGTCCACGCACCGCCCGTACCGCGCGTGGGGTTATCCGGTCACCCCGCTGCTCTACGTGGCGCTGAGCCTCTGGACGCTCGGGACGCTCCTGCGCGAGCGTCCGGTGGAGTCGATCAGCGGGCTGGGGACGCTGGTGGTCGGGATGGGCGTCTGGTGGTTGGCGCACCGTCCCGTGGCCGCCGCGGTCGCCGGCGACTCATCACGTTAGGCGACGGGCGCGGTCACCACCGCCGCACGGTCACAACCGCGGCGCCACCAGCTCGCGCACCTCGGCCGAACTGTGCACCGGGATCACCTCGAAGTCGACGAGGTCGGCCCAGTTGGCGATCCAGGCGTCGAGCAACGCGCGCTCGTCGCACTCCATGACCTGGTAGCAGTGCGCGAGGTCGTGCGTCACCCAGCTGTCGACGTAGCGCAGGCCGTCAGGGGCAAGACGTCCCTGATCGCGAAAGCGGCGATAGACCGGGAGCGGGTCGCCGTGGTGGAAGTGCTCGATGATCATGTAGCGCATGGCACCGACGAGGCCGGAGGGAGACCAACAACGAGGGGGGCGATCCACGCGGAATCGCCCCCCTGATCATTCCTCCCGAACGTCTCCGCGGCAAGCGATCAGGCTGGGTGCATCCCCAACCCGCCCGCGCCGCCTGCGTGCAGCGCGGCGTTGAGGCGCGCCTCGGCAATCAGTTCGCGCGCCCGTGCACAGATCTCGTCCATCGACGGCGTGTCGGGGATCATGCTGCGGGCAGCGGCGCGCAGCTCGTCCATCGTGGGAAGGTGCGGGAGTCGCGCTTCCAGCTCCGCCATGGTGGGCATGTGCGGGAGCCGAGCCTGCAGCTCCGCCCGGGAGGGCAGGTTGGGAAAGCGCGCCTGCAGCTCGGACATGCTGGGCATCTGGGGGAGGCGCGCCCCCAGTTCCTGGCGCGTAGGGAGGTGCGGGAGGGTGTGCAGGTACGCCTCGATCGCCTCACGATCGACCTTGGCCGCCAGCTGCCGCGCGATGCGCTCGATGGTCGCGCGCCCAAGGCCGCGGGTATTGGCCACGACGTCGGCTGGAGGGGTCCCCATGTCGTGGACCACACCGATCGCCTCCAGCCCCTTGAGGACGTAGTAGGTGACGTCGACTTCCCACCAGCGGAATCCCTGGCGCGCCGAGCGCTGGTAGGCGTGGTGGTTGTTGTGCCACCCCTCGCCTAACGTGATGATGGCGAGCCACCAGTTGTTGCGCGAATCGTCGCCGGTGGCGTAGCGCTGCTTGCCGTGCACGTGCGCCATCGAGTTGATGAAGAAGGTCCCGTGGTAGAGCAGGACCGTGCTCCAGAAGAAGCCGACGACGAGTCCCTGCCAGCCAAACGCCGCCCCGATGATCGCCGCGAGGACGAGCGTCGGGAGCTGCTCGAAGCGCAGGAGAAACATCAGCTCCGGATACTTCGCGAGATCGGGGACGCTATCGGGATCGATCGCGTCGTAGCGCTGGTCGAAGATCCACCCCATGTGCGAGTACCAGAAACCGCGATGCCGCGGCGAGTGCACGTCGAACTCGGTGTCGGAGTGCTTGTGGTGATGGCGGTGCAGCGAGGCCCACCACAGCACGCTCTTCTGCGACGTCGACTGCGCCAGAAAGGCGAGGACGAACTGGAAGGCGCGGCTCGTCCTGAACGCGCGATGCGAGAAGTACCGATGATAGCCCGCCGTGATGGCGAACATGCGCAGGACGTAGAGCCCGAGGCAGAGGGCGATCATCCCCCACGAGACCCCGGTCCAGAACGCGCCGAGGCAGGCCAGGTGGACCAGGACGAACGGGACGGCATCCGGGTAGATGATGTCGTCGTGATACTCGGAGCGCGGCGGGCGAACGGCGGGAGCGGGCACGTCTGCGGTGGCAACGGGTGGTCGTGGAGCGCCAGGGACGCAACGAGGGCCCCGTCAACCGGAGGGGCCCCCGCCGCACGAAGGGAAGCTACCGAAAGACGATCCGTTTCGCCCGACTTCACCGGTACGCGCCCGTCGGCGAACGGCCGCGCGGTGACCATCACCTCGACGGACCACTCGCAGCGGCAGGGCGCTCAGCGGCGGCCAGTTCCTCGACGAGCAGACGGTCGGCGCTTCCATGGATTCGTACAGCTGAGCGCGAGTGGCGTACCGCGCCAACGCGCCACACATTCGGTGCGGTGATCGCTGGACAGGGCGCGACGTCCCTTCCGCGACCGCGCGTCTCGCCCGACGACCGGGATCGCGCGACCACGCCCCGCTGCCACTCCCCGCGCACGACCTGCACTCGCACAGGAGCCACCAGGTGGACCCCAAGCACAACGACGCAACCGGACTTCCCTTCGGCGACGTGAGCCGCCGCGACTTTCTGCACGGCTCCGTCGCCAGCGCCGCCCTCTTTGCCTTGGGCGACGGGCACCGTTTCGCCTTCCTCGAGACCGAGCAGGATGCGGTGGTCGCGCAGATCACGGCGCAGCACGAGGCCACCGTGCGCATGATGCGCGAGTGGATCGCCCTGCCGTCGATTGCCGCCGAGAACCTGAACTATCCGCAGGGCCCCGACTACATGGCCAAGCTGGCGCGCGACGCCGGCTTCCAGCATGTCGAGGTCATCCCGACCGCGGGGAAGTCTGGCGTCTTCGCGACACTCGACGCCGGCGCCCCGACGTCGCTCGCGGTCTACATGATGTACGACGTGAAGCAGTTCGACCCGAAGGAGTGGAGTTCGCCGCCGCTCGAGGGGCGCCTCGTGGACCGTCCGGGGCTCGGCAAGGTGATGATCGGGCGCGGCGCGACCAACACGAAGGGTCCGCAGACCGCCTTTCTCGCGGCGCTGCACGCCTTCAAGGCCGCCGGCCGCAAGCCACCGGTCAACATCGTCCTAGTCGCCGAGGGTGAGGAGGAAATCGGGTCGCCCAACTTCCGCGAGATCGTCTTCAAGCCCCAGGTGGAGGCGGCGCTCAAGAAGTGCGTGGGAATCATCATCCCGTTAGGCACGCAGTCGCCCGACGGCTCGGTGGAGATCAACCTCGGCGCCAAGGGGATCGTCGAACTCGAACTCGTCTCGACCGGGGACAAGTGGGGGCGCGGCCCCAAGCTCGACGTACACTCGAGCCTCGCGGCGCACATCGACTCGCCCGTGTGGCACCTCGTGCAGGCGCTCAACACGCTGGTCAAGGCCGATGGGCACACGCCGGCAGTCGCGGGCTTCTTCGACAAGGTGAAGCCGATCACCCCCGAGCAGATGAAGATCATCGACGCCGCGATCCCCAAGCGCAACGAGGCGATGACGAAGAAGGGGCTCGGCGTGCAGCACTTCATCGACGACGAGCCCTGGCGACAGTCGCTCATCCGCCTGGTCTCGCAGCCCACGATCAACATCGAAGGGCTGGTGGCGGGCTACACCGGGCCCGGCGGCAAGACGATCCTTCCGCACCGTGCGGTCGCCAAGATCGACATGCGCCTCGTCCCCGACATGACGGCGAAGGATGCGCTGGCGCTGCTCAAGGCGCACCTCGCGAAGCATGGCTTTGGCGACATCGAGGTGAACATGACCGGGGGCTACGATCCCACGGAGACCCCCGCCGATGCGAAGCTCGTCGCCGCGATGGCGGGCGCCTACAAGAAGCTGGGGACGGAGCCGACGCTCTGGCCGCGCCTGGCAGGGTCGTGGCCCGGCGTCACGTTCACCGGTGCGCCGTTGCGGCTCCCGGCCGGTCAGTTCGGCCTGGGGCACGGCGGCGGCGCCCATGCGCCTGACGAGTTCTTCCTCGTCGATTCGACCAATCCCAAGGTGGCGGGGCTCGATGGCGCGGTCCGCAGCTACGTCGAGTTGTTCTACGCCTTGGCGTCGGCCTAACGAGCCCGGCCACGCACGTTTCGCTGGCGTTTCCACACGCGGGCTCCTCCGGTCGAGGAGCCCGCGTGGCATTGGATGACGCCGGTACGCGGCGCTCGCCCGCATTTCACTCCTGCGAGCGATGGACGCGCATGACCTCGACCGGTACGCTGGAGAGATCGTCAACGCGGGGAACTGCAATGCGCATACGGGAGGACCACATGGTCGATTTCGGGCCAGTGCGATCAACGACGGCTCGTGGTGACCTCCCGGCGCGAGTGGTCGTACGATCGCGCCCTGACGGGTCCGGCGACGATCTGGCGCGCCATGCGCCGCGCCCGTGCGTGGGCCCCGTGGACGCGCTGCTGGATCCGTGGGGCTTTCTGGGTCCTGCCTTCGGGCGATAGGCCAGGCGCTCCGCACCGCTCTGCCCTCGCCGTCGCTCCCTGCGACGGCGGGGGCGCGCGGCATCTCGACGCTTACGACGTCGAGCGCCTCCCAGGACCCGGACGGAGCATCCGGATGAGCAACAGCAGCACGACCGCGCCGATGAAGGCAACCAGGATCGTCCCCGGCAGCCCGCCGAGCGGCACGGTCACACTAAGCGCCGAGAAGATCCAGCCGCCAAGGACTGCCCCCACGACTCCCACGACGATGTCGCCGACGAGTCCATATCCGATCCCTCCGACTACCGCGCTGGCCAGCAGGCCGGCGACGAGTCCAACGATAAGCCAGGTGAGCAGGTCCATTTCGTCCTCCACGAAGAGCCGTCCTTCGGGATCCGCACACCGGACCCCACACCATGCCGGCAGCGTGCTGCGCCAGGCAGATGTCGCCACGCAGTATGTGAAGCGGCGCCGGGCGAGGACATCGCTCCGACGAGCGGTCGTCGTGCGATGCGGCACTCGCTCCTTGGAGCGAGTACGCCCAGCGCCCCAACGAGCGATGGTGAGCGGTTCCCCCAGGGCCTAACCTCCGTATGCGTCGCAGGCGGAGGCGGTTGTCGTGCGCGACCTGCACCTCGGGGCGACTCGTTCGCTCCGGCACAGACGCATTCTCGACACCACAAGGTTGGTTATGCCTAGCACTTGGTCATTCCACGCCCCAACGCGTCCCGTGTTCGGCGCGGTCCTCGTCGCCGTTGCCCTCGCCACCACGGCGTGTTCGTCGCTCAGCCGGAAGCAGAAGGGAGGCGCGATCGGTGCCGCCACTGGCGCCGCCGTCGGCGGTGTCATCGGAAACCAGACCGGCTCGACTGCCCGGGGAGCGATCATCGGCGCCGTGGTCGGCGGAACGGCTGGCGCCATCATCGGCCACCAGATGGATCAACAGGCAAAGGAGCTCAAGCTCGAGATCCCCGGCGCGACGATCGAACGGGTGGGCGAAGGCATTCAGGTGACCTTCGCCTCGGGGCTGCTGTATGACTTCGACTCCGACGCGATCCGCTCAGACGCCGCACAGAACCTGCAGAACCTCGCGGCAAGCTTGAAGAAGTATCCCAACACCAGCCTGCTGATCGTCGGGCACACCGATGCACTCGGCAGTACGACCTACAACCAGGACCTGTCGACGCGCCGCGCCAACTCGGCGTCGGGCTACCTGTCCATGCAGGGCGTCGGCGCCAACCGCCTGCGGACCTCGGGGCGGGGCGAGATGGAGGCGGTCGCCTCCAACGAGACCGAGATGGGACGCCAGCGCAATCGCCGCATCGAAGTCGCGATCTATTCGAGCGGCGCATCGTGAGGTAGTCGTTTGCCGAGCGGGCGCACGCGCCCCTCGGCCGTGCCATTGAAACGCTGGCCCCGGCGATTGCCGGGCCAGCGTTTCGTCGTGCAGGGTGCCGACCGTGGGCGACTGCAACACGCGTCGTGCAACTGCCTCCGTTGCGGGCCGCCCCTGCGCGTCGTCCGTGCGCCCACATCCTCACCCGCACCTCGACACCCTCCACGGCCGGCACGATACTTCTGCTTCCTCATATCCGTGCAGAGATGACCGAACCGTTCTCGCGCCGCGACTGGCTCAAGACCGTTGGTGCCGTGAGTGCCGGGGCCCTCGTCCCGCTCGACTCGCTCAGCGCCGGGGCGACCCATACTGGGGCCAGCGCGACTCCAGCGGTCCCCGCACCACTCGCCGTGCGCGACCTGTACGCCCCCGGCGACATCGTCGAGCTCTCGTCCACCAGCGAGGTCTTCATCCCGCCGCGCGGCGACTCGCTGATGAAGTTCTCGTTCGACTTCCCCGAGCCCGGCGTCGTCTTTGGCGATCATCGCTTCTCGTTCCTCTTCTTCACCGAAGAGAACACCTACGCGATGGATCGCTCGGCTATGCGCGCCAGCGGCAACGCCGACGCGCTCGAGCTCACCTGCTCGGGACTCGTCTGGGCCGGCGGACAGGAAAAGTCACCCGGCACCGTCAGCGTCAAGTTTCGCCGCACTGGGCGCACCATCGACTGGGACATCACCGCCGAGCTACCGCATTCCATTCGCTCGATCACGACGGTGATTCGCGACGTTCCTCGGGGACACGTGTCGTTCGGCGGCGGCGCGCTCATCGATCCCAAGGACGGCGACCTGCTGGGTGGCTACACGTTTGGAGCAGGCGACCTGCACGGCGCGCAGGTCCCGTACAGCATGAACACGCCGCTGGCGGTGGTGAAGGCGGGAGACAACGACTTCCTCTACCTCACCACGCGCGACACGCGCGTGCGCCCCAAGCGCTACTACTTCCAGGCCGGCGAGCGCGCCTTCCGCACCGAAGCGATCTATGAACATGATGGGTGGCGCAACGACACGACGTGTCGTCGTCCCCACCTGGCAATTGGGACACACCGCCACGCTCGACGAAGCCATCGCGCTGCACATGGCGCACATCGAGCGCGCCTTCGGCATCCCGACGTGGGAGAGCCGCACCGACGTCCCGGCGTGGATGCGCAACACCGCGCTGGTGATGACGATGCACGGGCAGCACTTCACCGGCTTCATCTTCAACGACTACGCGCAGCAGCTCGCCATCCTGCGCTGGGTGGCGACGAAGATCCCTGCCGAGCGGGTGCTCGTCTTTTTGGCGTCGTGGGATGGGCGCTACTACTGGGACTACCCCAACTACACCGTGCCAGCCCGCATGGGAGGCGAAGCGGGCTTTCGCACCCTCATCTCCGAAGCGCAGAAACTGGGCTTCAGGATGATGCCGATGTACGGCACCAACTCGGCGAACCGCAAGCAGCCCGCCTGGGACAAGGTCAAGAGCGGGGCGACGCACAAGATCGACGGCGACATCTACAACCTGAACTGGGTGGACTGGAACAACGACCGGCACCAGGACGGCTGGCTCACCTACATGAATCTGGGCGACGACACCTGGCGTCAGTACATGGAAGGGCGCATCGCCGAGACCATCGAACGCTTTGGCGTCGACGCGTACTTCCTGGACATCGTGGGTGGGCACGTGAACAGCACCAACGGCGACATGCACGAAGGGACGCGGTTGCTGGTGCAGAACCTGCGCGCCAAGTACCCCAAGGTGTTGGGCGTGGGCGAGATGCCCTACGACGCGCAGCACGCCTTCATCCCCGTCTATCACGCCGGCAACGGGCCGCTCTGGCGGAAGTACTCGCGCTTCTTCTCGCACCTGAGCGCGCCGGCCCCGGGACGCGGCAGCAGCGGCGTCCACGAGTGGGGCTTCGGGCGCTTCAACCAGGAGACGCTGGGGCTCAACCCCAGCGCGATCCCCACGCTGCAGGTGGTCGACGATACCTTCACCAAGCACCGCGACACGATGTCGGCGATCATCGCGGCCGCGAAGACGCGCGCGGGGATCGCATGAGCAGAGAGCGCAGTCCCCGGAAGGGGGTGGGCCCCTACCGCAGCGGCACTCGCACGCCGGCCAAGGCGTCGCGCGCCATGCGCGAGGCGGTGTGCGAAGCCAACATCGAGCTGTTCCGCCGCGGACTGGCGCGCTTCACCTTCGGCAACGCCAGCGCCGTGGATCGCGAGCTGGGGCTCATCGTCATCAAGCCGAGCGGGGTGCCGTATGGCGCGCTGACCCCGGCCAAGATGGTGGTGACAGACTTGTTAGGCGTGGTGATGGAAGGAACGCTGCGACCGTCGTCGGATCTCGCGACGCACGCCGCCCTGTATCGCGCCTTTCCCGCCATCGGCGGCGTGGCGCACACGCACTCGATGTTCGCGACCGTCTTTGCCCAGGCGCAGCGTCCCATCCCCTGCCTTGGCACCACGCACGCCGACTACTTCCACGGCGCCATTCCCGTCACCAAGCCGCTGAAGGCCGCCGACATCGCGACCGACTACGAACTCAACACCGGGCTGGCGATCGTGAAGCGCTTCAAGTCGCTCGACCCGATGGCGATGCCGGCGGTGCTGGTGGCCAATCACGCCTCGTTCACCTGGGGGGCGACCATCGCCGACGCGATCGACAACGCCTCCTATCTCGAGGAGGTGGCGACGATGGCGTATCACACGCTTACCCTCTCGCCCGACGCGCGTCCGGTGAACGCCTCGTTGCTCGACAAGCACTTTCTGCGGAAGCACGGCGCCAAGGCGTACTACGGGCAGGAGACGTGATGCGCCACCTGTGGACGTGCGCGCTGGCGGCGACGCTCGTCGTCGGCTGCCGCACCGCGCCCAACCCGCGCGTGGCGCGCGCCGACGACGCGATGCTCTTCTCGTACTTCACGCGCAACGGCGACGACGGGTTGCACCTGGCGTACAGCGAGGACGGGACGACGTGGAAGCCGATCAACGGCGGGCGCTCCCTCCTCACACCCGCCGTGACCGGGAATGGCGTCGGGTGGCAGGAGTGGGAGACCAAGGCAGCGCTGATGCGCGACCCGTCGATCCTGCGTGCACCTGACGGGACGTTCTACATGGCGTGGACCATCGCCTGGACCGATCGCGGGATCGGCGTCGCGCACTCGAAGGACCTGATCCATTGGTCGGAGCAGCGCCGCATCGGCGTGATGGACCACGAGCCCAACGCGCTCAACGCCTGGGCCCCCGACCTCTTCTTCGACGACGCCACCAACGAGTTCGTGATCGTCTGGTCCACCTCGATTCCGGGGCGCTTTCCGGCCACCGACTCACTCGCCGAAAAGACGTCGCGCGGGCGTGCCGACCATCGGCTGTACTACACGACCACGAAGGACTTCGTCACCTTTGCGCCCGGCAAGCTGCTGTACGACGGCGGCTACCCGACGATCGATGGGACGATCGCCAAGGTCGGCGCTCGTTATGTGCTGGTTATGAAGGACGAGACCTTCTTTCCCGAGCGTCGCAACCTGCGCGTGGCCTTCGCCGACAAGGCGACCGGGCCGTACGGCCCGGCGTCGCCCGCCTTCACCGACCTGCACACCGAGGGGCCGTCGATCCTGGCGACGGGCGGGTGGTGGTACGTGTACTACGACGAGTACACGCGCGGGCACTACGGTGCGGTGCGCACGCAGGACTTCGTCACGTTTGACGCGTATCGTGATTCGTTGCGCACGCCGCGGGGGATTCGGCATGGGTCGGCGTTTCTGGCGCCGAGGGCGGTGCTCAATGGGTTGCTGGCGCTGGACTCCCCCAAGAAATAGCGCGCCCCTTCCAAGCGGCGCGCCACTTCGTTCGCGGGCCTCCACGCTCCCTAACGAGCGGCCCGCACCTCAGCCGCAATCGCTCGAAGCGCCGGCAACACATGCCCTATCGCCGCCGGCCCCGAATCCGGCACCCCCATCGCGAAGTACAGCTCGCGATAGAGCGCATACAACCGGTCGTACACCGCCACGTCGCGCGCATCCGGCAGCACCTCGCGATACCCCGGACACAGCGCCGCCTGCGCCTCCTCCACCGTGTCGAACGCCCCGCACGCCACAAAGGCGAAGATCGCAGACCCTAACGACGTGATCGACGATTCGGGGACGAGCACCGGAAGGTTCAGCACGCTCGCATAGACGCGGTTGAGCACCTCGTTCTTCTGCGGAATGCCGCCGCCGTGGATCACCCGCCGCACCGGCACGCCATGCTCGCGCATGCGGTCGATGATGATGCGCGTATGGAACGCCGTCCCCTCGATGGCCGAGAACAGGTCATCCTCGGCGGTGGAGTTGAGGTTCCAGCCTAACGTGACGCCCCCAAGGTTGGGGTTCACCAGCACCGTGCGGTCGCCGTTGTCCCACGTCAGGCGCAACAACCCCGTCTGCCCGCCGCGATAGTCGGCAATCTCCTTCGACAATTCGCCCACGCTGCGCCCCGTGCGCGAGGCAAGCGCCTCGAACAGGTAGCCGCAGGCCGAGAGCCCGGCCTCGATCCCCATGAGTCCCGGGTGAATCGAGCCGTCGACCACGCCGCACACACCCGGCACCAGCCCCACGTCCTCGGCGACCCCCATGATACAGGTCGCCGTCCCGATGACGTTGACGATGTCCCCCTCGGCGATCCCCGCGCCGATCGCGTCCCAGTGCGCATCGAACGCCCCGACCGGAATGGGAATGCCCGGCGTCAGGCCGAGTGCGGTCGCCCACTCCTCGCACAGCTCGCCGGCGATGTGGTCGGAGGTGTGGTACGGGCCATCGAGCTTGTCGCGAACGCCCGCCAGCAGCGGATCGACGGCAACGAAGAACTCCTCGGGCGGAAAGCCGCCAAAGAGGTCGTTCCAGAGCCACTTGTGTCCCATCGCGCAGATGCTACGTGGCACCTGGCGGTGGTCGGTGATGCCGCAGAGCACGGCGGCGACCATGTCGCAATGCTCGAGCGCCGTGACCAGGCGGTCGCGCTTGTCGGGGTTGTGCCGGAGCCAGTGCAGCAGCTTGGCAAAGCCCCACTCCGACGAGTACACGCCGCCACACCAGTCGATGGCGGGGACGTTGAGTTCGTGCGCGATGGCCGTGATGCGCGCCGCTTCGTCCTTGGCGCGGTGGTCGCACCACAGGTAGTAGTCGTCGAGCGGGACCAGCCCTTCGCCAACGGGGATCACCGTCGAACCCGTGGTGTCGAGCGCGATCGCCTGCACCTCTCTCCCGCTCACCCCCGCCGACTGCAACGCCTTCTGCATCGCGTCCACCAGCGCGCGCATGTGCGCGTCGTGCGACTGCGTGGCAAAGTCGGGGTCGTTGCGGTCGCGCTTGACCGGGTACTCCGATACGCCGTGCCCGATCACCCGCTTCACGCTGTCCACGATGGACACGCGCACGCTCTGCGTTCCGAAGTCCACTCCGGCAACGATCGTCATGGTCAGGCGTGCCTCAGGACGTCCCAGCCGAGGTACTGCGTGGTGGCCTCGTGCACCGCGTCGGCCACGTGCGAGAAGGTCCCGGCCACGTGATGCTCGAACCCCTGGCGGCAGATGTGGTGCAGGAGCGGCTGCAGGTTGGCAATCTCCACCACGCCGGCCCCTCCAAATGTTGACAGCTTGTCCTTGGTGAAGCGCCCCTCGCCCACGTAGCCGCGAATGGCGCCGGTGCGGTCATCGGTGGAGAAGCGGGCGAACGACATCGCCCCCGCCTTCACCTTGCCGACGATCGTCCCATAGGTGTTCTCGCGCCCCACCGTCCCGGCGATGATCTCCTGGTAGTCCATCACCGGCGCCTCGAAGAAGTCGCGCGGGAGGTTGCTGCAGTGGAAGCAGACCGCCTTGTTGGGATCGTCGCCGTAGTTGTTGTTCCAGTCGAGCAGCGCGGCCGGCGTCTGCGAGGCGAGCGTCAGCGCCAGCATGCTGATCGTCCCCATCACGTCCACTTCGCACGCACTCGGCAGGTTGGCATTGCTCATCATGCTCATGAGGGTGCACGGCACCACGCCAAAGAACTCCTCGAGCGAGGTCCAGCACTGCACGGCGCTCACCGTGACGTCGACTTCCTGCATCCAGCGATCCATCACCAGCCCGAGCTTGGCCATTTTCATCAACGCGGCGTCGGGGACGCCGCTGGTGTCGACGTACGCCGTCATCTCGGCGAGCTTCTTCTGCACCGCCGAGTCCTTGTCCTTGAGGCGGCCGATGCGTCCGAGGATTTCCGACAGGTCGATCGGCTCCACCGAGATGCCGGCACGCTCGAGGATCTTCTCGCTGTAGCGCACCGTCTTGAACGCCGCCGGGCGCGCGCCGATGGCGCCAATGCGCGCCCCGCGCAGCCCCTTCACCACGCGACAGGTCGCGGCAAACTGGCGCAAGTCACGGCGAAAGCCCGCAGACTCCGGGCGCTGCGTGTGTTCCGAGGTGAGCGAGTAGCGGATGCCGTACTGCGAGAGGACGTTGCAGGCCGACATCTTGCCGCAGAAGGCGTCGCGCCGGTGATCGATCTTCATCTTGGCCGGGTCGTCCGACGTGGCATGGATGAGGACGGGGACGTCGAGTCCCGCCAGGCGCAACGTATCGGCAATCGCGCGCTCGTCGCCGAAGTTGGGGAGGGTGACGACGACGCCGTCGATCTGCTCGCGATGCTTCTTGAACAGCGCAGCACAGGCCTTGGCCTCCTGTCGGCTCTCGATTGCGCCGTGATTCGTCGCCTCCGCGTCGATGATGACGGCGTCGATCCCTTCCTCCTCGAGGGCGCGCAACATCTCCACGCGCCCCGTGGCGGCGAGGTGACCGGGGAAGAAGCCGCGATTGCCGACGATGACGCCGAGCGTCACACGGCGCTGCGGAGGGGCGGCGAGCTGTTGCCGCGCGGCAGACTGTCGTTCACGGGCGACGCGAGCCTTGCCGCCGACGTTCGATTCGAGCTTGGTGATGGCCATGACGGGAGCAGTGATGACGGGTTGAGAACGCCGTAGACGCTACAGGCGACGCCCGGGGTACGCTATAGGCGAACGCGCCCCTCCCGCCGGCCGCGTTGACGCCCTAGGGACCACCGGTAAGTTTGGTCGCGCCCCCCTCACCTCACACCGTGCACCCTTCGACGTGACGAACGCCGACACCCCGCCCTCGCTCTTCAATCGGCTCAGCGGATCGGTCCTGCGCTCGCAGCAGTTCGGGCTCGTCATGGTGCTCTTGCTCCTGGGGACCGCGCTCACGCTGAGCGCTGGGTCGCACATCGATCCACAGACCAACCAGAGCGTCAATAACTTCCTCAACCGCTACACGCTCATCCAGATGGCCACCGACGCCAGCGCCTTCGCCATCATGGGCGTGGGGGCGACGCTGGTGATCATCGCCGGTGGCATCGACCTCTCCGTCGGCGCGATCTACGCACTCGCCGGGGTGACGATGGCGATGGTGCTGCGGGCGGTCGGGCCGATGGACCCGGCGATGACCGTCCTGCTGGGGCTCGGGACATGCCTCGCCGTGAGCCTCGTGTGCGGGCTGGCGAATGGCGTGATGGTCATCGGCCTCGGCGTGCACCCGTTCATCATCACGCTCGGCACCATGTGGATCGTGCGCGGCATCGCCTTCGTGATCAGTCGCGCCGAAAGCATCCTCATCCCCACACCGCTCACCGCGGTGGCCAAGGCGCCGCTGGGGCTGGGGACCGCGCTCTACCCGGTGCCGTTGCTCAGCATGCTTCTGGTGACCATCGCGGGCGGCGTGTACCTGTCGCGCACGGTGGCCGGACGGCACATCTTCGCCGTCGGTGGCAACCCCGAGGCCTCGCGCTTTTCCGGGCTCAACGTCTCACGCATCACGCTCGGCGTCTTCGTCCTGTCGGGGCTGGCCGCCGGCTTCGCGGCTTTCCTGGGTGCGGCCTTCTACGGCTCGGCGACCTCCTCCGACGCCAACGGGTACGAGTTGTATGTCGTGGCCTCGGCGGTGGTGGGCGGCGCCTCGCTCTCCGGCGGCAAGGGGAGCGCAATCAGCGCGATGCTCGGCGCGCTGCTCATCGTGACGATGCGCCAGGCCATCCGCACGTTGCACCTGGACCAGAACTACGAATGGATCATCATCGGCACGGCGCTGATCGTGGCGGTGGTGCTCGACCAGCGCGGGTGGAAGAAGCTGGCCGAGAAGCTCTCGGCCCCTGCCTGACGCCACCGCACGCCCTTCCCTTCACCCTGAGTCTCATGTCTTCCCTGACTTCCTGGATCACGCGGGCGTCGCGCCCGGCGCTCGCCGCTGCATCGATTGCACTCGTGGCCTGCGGGGGCGGTGGTGGCGGCGAGGCGGGGGCGGCCAAGGGCGACGCCCCGGCGGGGAAGACCTTCACCATCGCGATGATCGCCAAGAGCTCCACCAACCCGGTCTTCCTCTCCGGGCGACAGGGGGCCGAGGCGGCCGCGGCCGAGCTCTCGAAGGAGCACGGCGTGACGGTCAAGATCGACTGGCTGACTCCGCCTAACGAAGACGGTGCGGTGCAGTCGCAGCGCATCTCGGAGGCGGTGAACTCCGGCGCCAACGCCATCCTCCTCTCGGCCAGCGACGCCGCCAAGGTGACCGGCGCGGTGAACGAGGCGGTCGATCGCGGCGTCCCGGTCATGACCTTCGACTCGGACGTCCCCAACTCCAAGCGCTTCTCCTTCTACGGCGGCGACGACGTGAAGATGGGGACGCAGGTGATGGAGGAGCTGGCAACGCAGATGGGAGGCAAGGGGAAGATCGCCATCATCGCCGGCAACCAGAACGCGCCGAACCTGCAGAACCGCGTGAAGGGAGTGCGCGAGACGGCGGCCAAGTATCCCGGCATCACCATCGTCGACGCCTTCTACCACGCCGAGACGCCGCAGGACGCCGCGGCCGAAGTGCTGCGCATGAAGAACGCGTATCCCGAGGTGAACGGGATCGTGATGATCGGCGGGTGGGCGCTGTTCACGCGCACGCTCCTCACCGACCTCGATCCCAAGAAGATCAAGATCGTCTCGGTCGATGGCCTCCCGGCGCAGCTGGCGTACGTCGAGTCTGGGTTGGCCCCGGTGCTCTTTGCGCAGCCCACGTACAGCTGGGGCTACGTGTCGGTGAAGACGATCTTCGACCACGTGTATCTCAAGAAGCCGGCGCCCGCGATGGTGCAGATGGAGCTGGTGCGCGTGTCGAAGGACAACCTCGGGACGTGGGCGCGACAGTTGAAGGAGTGGGGCTTCTCGGACGTCGATCCCAAGTACCTCGCGCTCGAGAAGTAGGTGAGCGTCCCGCGCGTCCGCTTTCGTGGCGTCACCAAGCGCTTTCCCGGGATGGTGGCGCTGCGCGACGTCTCGTTCGACGTGGCGCCGGGGACGTGCCACGCCATCTGCGGCGAGAACGGCGCGGGAAAGAGCACGTTAGGCAAGATCCTCTCGGGGCTCCACCACCCCGATGGCGGGACGGTGGAGCTCGACGGCCAGCCGGTGCGCTTCGGCACGCCGCGCGACGCGCTGGGCGCCGGCGTGGCGATGGTGCACCAGGAGCTGGCCTTCTGCGACAACCTCACCGTCGGCGACAATCTGTGCCTGCGCTCGCTCCCGCATCGCTACGGTTTCGTCGACGCCGCGGCGCTCCGGCGGCGGGCGCAGGAGCTGCTTTCCGCCGCCGGTGCGCAGATCGACCCGTCGCGCCAGATGTCGTCGCTGAGCGTCGCCGAGCAGCAGCTCGTACAGATTGCAGCGGCGGTGGGGGAAGGGGCCAAGGTCATCGTCTTCGACGAACCCACCAGCTCGTTAGGTGACGCCGAGTCCGAGCGACTGTACGCGCTCATCCGCACGCTGCGCGCCCGGGGTGTGACGCTGCTCTACGTGTCGCATCGCATGCCGGAGATCTTCGCGCTGTGCGACACCATCACGGTGCTGCGCGACGGGCAGCACGTGGCCACGCAGCCGACGTCAGCGTTGACCGAAGCGGCGCTGGTGCGGCAGATGATCGGGCGCGAACTGGCGGACTACTATCCGCAGCACGCCACCACACCGCGGGGCGAGGAGCGGCTGCGCGTCGAGCGGCTCACCTCGCCAGGACGGTTTGCCGACATCTCGTTCAGCGTGCACGCCGGCGAAGTGGTGGGGTTGGCGGGGCTGGTAGGGGCAGGGCGCTCGGAGATTGCGCAGGCGATCTTCGGTCTCGACCCCGCGTCACGCGGCGAGATCTTCGTGCGCGGCAAGCGTGTCACGATCGCCAATCCACGCGATGCCATGCGGCACGGACTCGGCTTCGTCCCCGAGGATCGCAAGAAGCAGGGGTTGGTGCTGGGGATGCGCGCGCGCGAGAACGCGACGCTCCCCACGCTGTCGCGTTTCGCGCGCGCCGGCTGGGTCGATGGCCAGGCCGAGCGCGCCGCCGTCGACGCGAGCTTCGCGCGCGTGTCGTTGCGCGCGACGGGGCGTGAGCTGCTGGTGTCGTCGCTCTCTGGCGGCAACCAGCAGAAGGTGGTGCTCTCGAAATGGCTCACCGCCAACAGCGAGCTCCTCATCCTCGACGAGCCCACGCGTGGCGTGGACGTGGGGGCCAAGGCGGAGTTGCACGCATGGATCGACCAGCGCGCCGCGGAGGGGGCGGCGATCCTCCTCATCTCCAGCGAGCTCCCGGAGCTGCTCACGCTGTCGTCGCGCATCCTGGTGCTGCGCGACGGCACACTGCGGGGTGAGGTGACGCGCGAACAGGCCACGCAGGATGGGCTGCTGCGATTGATGGCCGGGCTGGCGTAAGCTGGTCGCCGGCGCGCACCGCCGGCGACAACGGCCGCGGGCCTAACGCCTCGTGGTACGCACCTCGAACACCGGCGCGATCCGCCCGCTTCCCACGGCCTGGAATCGCACCGTCACCACCCCCTTTCCCTGCGTGAGCTGCTGCGGGATGGGGTACGTCGCCTTGTAGAAGCCCGACGCCGAGTAGTTGGGCGCGTGCGGCCCCACGCTCGTGCCATCGACCAGGATGTCGAAGGGGCCCAACTGCGGCGGAAGCCCGGGCTCCACGAAGTGCGTGATGACGAGCGCCATCTGCGTGTCGCCCTCGACCGGGAGGTCGTAGGAGAACCATCCCAGGCCATTGCGCTGCGTGCGTCCTTCGTTGCGCCCGACGGGGCGGTCGGCGGGGTCGCTGCGGTAGTTGGCCGCCTTCTCCGAGTCCGTGTTGCCAGCCACCACCTTGCCTATCGTCGCCCGTTCGATGCGCGACTCGGCGTCGCGTGCCGCGGCCAGCAGCGCCAGCTTCTCGTCGTACTGCGCCGGCGTGAGCAGGTCGAAGTAGAGCGAGTAACGCTTGCGGTGCGTGCGATGGAACGGGGCGAGCGCGATGTCGGGGGCCACGGCGTTGGACTCCGGCAGGCGCGCCACGCGCCGGATGCGGAAGTCGCCGGCGCTCCCAGCCAGCTCGACGAAGTCGGTCACGGTGCGGGACGTCGATACCAGCATCGGGACCGGGGTGCGCGGCGTGGTCTGCGCGTTCTCGTCGATGTCGGCGAGCCGCGGCCCCATGTCGCCCGCGAGCGCCAGCGGCCCCCACATGATCGCCGTCACGCGCGGATCGTCGGGCGTCGGCTCCAGGTGCAACGACTTCGGCATCACGAGTGAGACGGTGTCCCCTGACTTCCACGTGCGCGTGACGTTGACGTAGCTACTCGACGGTGCGGTCGACTCGTTGCCGATCCCGCCGGCGCGCCCGCCGGCCACCGGATCGCTCAACGTCTCGAACTTCGGCTGCGGGATCGGCGTCCCGTTCACCGCAATGGTGAAGCCGTCGCCCGCCCAGAACGGACGGCGTACGGCAAGGGTGAAGGCCTTGGGCGCCGGCAACGTCACCGTGACCGTCGCCGAGTCGCCGTCGGGGAACGACGTCTCGAGCGCCAGTTTCGCCTTGCCCAGCGTGAACTCCGCCGTCGACGGGACAAACAGGTTGAGCCAGATGGTGTCGCGCGACTCGTACCAGACGCCCAGCCCGTGCAGGGCGTGGCTCTCCATCCCCGACCCCACGCAGCAGGTGAAGTCGCGCTGCATGTCCTGGTACTCCTGCTGCTCGCCGCGCCCCACCGGCACCATGTACGAGGTGCGCCCGTCGTTCGGGTCGATCGAGGCCAGGATGTGGTTGAACAGTGCGCGCTCGTGAAAGTCGGCGTACGCCGCATCCGGACGCAGCGAGAAGAGGCGCCGCGACAGCTTGAGCATGTTGTACACGTTGCACGTCTCGGCGGCGCGCCCGTCGACGCGCGTGCTCAGCACATCCGGGGGGCCCCAGTACTCATTGAGCCCGTGGCCGCCGCTGGCGTAGCTGTGGTGCCTCACGACGCGGTCCCAGAAGAAGGTCGCCGCGACGATGTCCTCCATCTCCCCCGTATACGCATAACGCGAAGCCGAGCCGATGAGCTTGGGGATCTGGCAGTTGCCGTGCTTCCCCGAGAGGTTGTCCTGGTGCCGCTTGAGCGGCTGTGTGAAGGCGTGATGCTCGAAGCGCTTCGACAGCGTGAGCCAGCGCACGTCGCCGGTGTCGGCGTAGAGGTCGGCCAGGATCTCGTTCATCCCGCCGAATTCGGTGAGCAGCATCTTTTGCACCTGCTCGTCGCTCAGCGGCTTGAGCACGCCTTCGGCCCACGCCGCAAAGGCGATCTCCACCTGCAGCGCCTGCGCATTGCCCGTGTGGCGATAGGCATCACGCAGCCCGGCGTACGTCTTGTGCAGCGTGTACCACGGCGACCAGAGCCCGTTGAGGTCGAACGAGCCGGACTTGATCTCTCCCTTGGACAGCCGCGCGAACGATTCGCGGAGCCCTTCGAGCGCCCCCACGTAGCCGTCGCCGTTCTTGCGCTGCACCTCGGCGAGCTCGCGCACGAGGTAGTCGGCGCGTTGCTTGAAGCGCACGTCGCCCGTGGCCTGGTACATCAGCGAAACGCCGGAGAGGTGATGCCCGGCGATATGCCCGGTGAGGTTGCGTCCGTTGCCATCCCACCCGGTGTAGCCCTTGGCCTTTGGCGTGAGCCCGGCGCGCTCGCGGTAGTACGCGAGCATGCGGTCGGGGTCGAGCGCCAGCAGGTACTCGCGCGTGAGGTCCTGCGCGTGCTTGAGCGGCCCCCCCGTCAGGCGCACGCGTCCGAGCGGGACGGGCCGCGCCTTGACCAGCTTCTTTTCCATGGCCAGCGCCGGCGTCTCGGCAGGAGCGGCGGCCGTCGCGGTGGCCTCGACGGAGGGCGCGTCGGCCGCGGTCGCGGTGTCGGGGACCAGGGCGCCGATGGTGAGGGCGGCGGTGGTGGTCGCCGAGGTCTTCAGGAAGTCGCGACGAGCGTTGTCCATGGCAGGGCGGGCGGGATGAAGGGACCGGGCGCGCTACAAGAATCCGTCGCGCCGCGCGCCGCGGCAAGTCGAGACGCGCCCGCCCGGTGGACAGCCTCGACGGTGGGCGGTAACGTGGCGTCTCCCATACCCGGACCCTCATGCGTCGCCCCGCCCGCTGGATTCTCGCACTCGCCCTGGCGCTTCCCATCGTCCCGCTGTCGGCACGCGCCCAAGGGGGTGCCGCCGGAAGCGTGACGATCGGCAAGATCGATTCGATCTTCTCGCCCACGCTCAAGGAGCAGCGCCCCTACCTCGTCTATACGCCTCCGTCGTACAGCGACACGACCTACACCAAGCGCGGGTACCCGGTGCTCTACCTGCTGGACGGCGACGCGCACTTCCACTCGGTGACCGGTCTCCTGCAGATCCTCGGCACGGGGGTCAACGGGACCTTCGTCGTCCCCGAGATGATCGTCGTCGCCATCCCCAACACCAACCGGATGCGCGACCTCACGCCCACGCAGGCCGCGCGCGACTTCGAGGGAAAGGCCGACACCGCGCTCCGCATGACGGGGGGCGGCCCGAAGTTCCTCAACTTCATGAGGAGTGAACTCATCCCGCACATCGACGCGACGTATCGCACCGCGCCGTATCGCGTATTCGTGGGGCATTCGTTAGGCGGCCTGATGGCCTTCCAGGCGCTGTACACCATGCCGGAGGTCTTCAACGCCTACGTCGCCATCGACCCGAGCCTCTGGTGGGACGACCGTCGCCTCCTCAAGCAGGCACCCGCCTTCTTTGGCAAGGCGACCGCTCCCGGGCGCACGCTCGTCGTGACACAGGCCAATACGCTCGTGGCCACCGACACCATCGACAACCCGCACTACAATTCGATCGTGCGGCTCAATGCCATCGTGGAGGCGGGGAACGCATCGGGGGTGCGCTATGCGTTTCGCTACTACCCCAACGACAGCCACGGGTCGGTCCCCCTCATCTCCGAGTACGACGCGCTGCGCTTCATCTTCGACGGCTTTCAGCCCGACCTCTTCCGCGCGCTGGAAAGCCCGGCGTACGTGCAGGAGCACTTCGCGAAGATCTCGCGACAGCTCGGCTACCAGTTCCTCCCGCCGGAGGGGATGGTCGACCTTCTGGCGATCATCGAGATGGGGCGCAACAAGGCGAAGGCGGTCGAGCTGTTGAAGCTCAACACGGAGCTCTACCCCAACAGCACCCGGGCCAAGGCCGCGTTGCAGAAGGCCAGCGCCGCCAAGTAGTGCCCGACGCGGGCCTGTCGCGCGCGTGAAACGCCGGTCACGCGCGCTGCATCGCCTCGAGCATCGCCGCCATGCGCTGGTGCACCACCGTGATTCCCTTGAGCGGCCGGACCATCACCTTGAAGTCGGTGATCCGGCCGTCGTCGTTCCAGTGGATCATGTCGACGCCGTTGACCGTGATGCCGTCGATCTCGGTCACGAACTCCAGGACGGCATCGCGCGCCCCGATCACCTCGCGCACATAGCGAAACGTCTCGTTGGCGAAGACCGAGAAGGCGGCGGTGAGGTACATCGTCGTCACCGCCTTGCCGCGCTGCGGCGTGTGCACCACCGGCGAGTGAAAGGTGACGTCGTCGGCGAGCAGGTTGCCTAACGCCGAGGCGTCGCGCCGATCGAGGATGTCGTGCCAGGCAGCGATGGGGTCGGTCACGCGGAGTGGTCCGGTCGGAGGGTACCGGAGCTTATCACCGCGCCTCGGCGGGCACGAGATGCCCCGCGCGACGCAGGTGATCGCCCTACGAACTGCAGGAGAGCATGGAGCACCCCGCCTTGTGCCGAGCCCAGTCGGGGCGCCGCGCGGCGAATGCCTCGCGCCCGGGTTGTTCGTCGTACGGGCGCCGCATGACCTCGAGCAACTCGTGTACCCCCGCAGCATCCCCCGACTCGGCGCGGTCGATCGCCTGCTGCGCCAGGTAGTTGCGCAGCACGTAGCGCGGGTTCGCGGCATGCATCCGGCTTCGCCGCTGCGCGGCGGGCTCGCCCTCGCGACTTACGCGCCGGTGCCAAGCGCGCAGCCACGCCGCCAACGCGGCGCCGTGCGATGCTCGCTTGTTGTCATCGTAGAACGCGTCGCCCAGCGCATCGACCAACGCCACATCGTCATCGGGGAGCGCATCGCCCAACTCGCCAAGCGCGCGGAAGAAGTTCGTGTAGTCCACTTCCGCCAATTGCAGCAGGCGGAGCCCACTGTCGGCGACGGCCTCGTCGCCGTCTCCCCATCCGGTCAACCCGAACTTGGCAGCGATCATCGCCGCATAGCGCCCCGTGAAGGTATCGACGTAACGGTCCATTCCTTCCTGCAACGGCGCATCGTGCTCGAAGAGGGGGCGCAACGCAGCGGCCAGGCGCTCGAGGTTCCACTGGGCAATCGCCGGCTGTTGCGCGTATCGATAGCGTCGCCCCGACGCATCCGTCGTGTTGGGAGTCCAGTGCGGGTCGAAGTTATCCAGCCATCCGTACGGGCCGTAGTCGATCGTCAGCCCCAGCACCGACATGTTGTCGGTGTTCATCACGCCATGGACGAAGCCCACGCGCATCCACTCGACCATCAGCGTCGCCGTGCGCTCGCAGACTTCGGCAAACCAGCGCGCGCGCCGCGCGGTGACGTCGGCAACATCCTGCACCAGGTGCGGGAAGTCGCGATCGATCGTGAAGTCGACGAGCGTCGCGAGCAGGGTGAGCTCGTGACGCGCGGCAAGAATCTCGAAATTGCCGAAGCGGATGAACGAAGGCGCCACACGGCAAACGACCGCCCCCGGCTCCATGCGCGGGTTGCCATCGTAGAACATGTCGCGCATCACCGGCTCGCCCGTGGACACGAGCGAGAGGGCCCGCGTGGTGGGGACGCCGAGGTGGTGCATCGCCTCGCTGCAGAGGAACTCGCGAATCGAGGAGCGCAGGACGGCGCGTCCGTCTGCCGTGCGCGAGTAGGGCGTGGCCCCGGCCCCCTTGAGCTGCAGTTCCCACCGTTCGCCGGCGGCGTTGATCACTTCGCCGAGCGTGATGGCGCGCCCGTCGCCGAGTTGGCCAGCCCAGCTCCCGAACTGGTGCCCGCCGTAGCAGGCGGCGTACGGCTCCATCCCCTCCAACAGCGCGTTGCCGCCAAAGACCTCGGCAAAGCGCGGCGAGGTGACGTCGTGTTCGTCGAATCCGACGAGCGCCGCGACCTCCGCCGCGTGCGCCAGCAGGACTGGGGCCGACACCGGCGTGGGGCGCACCGCACTCCAGCAGGCACGCTGCACCTGGCGGCGCTGCATGGAGCGATCGGGATCGCCAGGCAGCTCGCTAACGAAACGGTTGTCGAACGTGAGGCGCGTCATCGGGCCACCGCGCCGCGCGTGAGGGCGAGGTAGGCGCAGGCGCCACTGACCAGGTGCATGACCTCCGTCGCCACGACGGTCGTCATGTTGAACACGGCGGCCCCCTCCATGTACGGCGCATACGCGGCGCTGGGTGGGCCGAAGGCGTAGAGCACCAACACGACCACCGTCAGGAGGGTGAAGCGAGGAACGGGGCGCGCGGCCCATCGCCCCAGCGCCGCAAAGACTGCCCCGCCGGCCATCGCCCCAATCACGCTGAACAACGCCACCTCACGTCGCCCGATCACCATCTCCCCCATGCGACTCCCAGCGAACCAGACCAGGAGGTTGAGCGCAACGCTGGCCATCGCTGCCACGATCACCATGGACGGGATCCGCGCGAACGCCACGGCGGGCGACGCCGCGCCGTGGGGCGTCGGCGCCTGACGCGTCACGGGCACGCGCGCTCCGTGGTCGACGCGTCGACCCACGCGCGACGCCGCCGCAGCATCGGTCAGATCTCGCCCCTGCGCGCGAACGCCGCGAGATGCTCCCCCGCGCGAAACGCGAGCGCCATGATCGTCATCGTCGGCTGCCCGCGCCCCGAGGTCACCAGGCTGCTCCCGTCGCAGATGAAGAGGTTGCGCACGTCGTGCGTGCGGTGGAACCGATCAACGACACTCGACTTCGGATCGTTCCCCATGCGGCAGGTGCCTAACAGGTGCGCCGCCGAGGTGGAGACGCCGACCGGGAAGTCGACCACCTGCTTGGCGCCGGCCGCCACGTGGATCTCCCGCGCCCGCTCCTGCATGAAGCGCGTCATCTTGAGGTCGTCCTCGTGGTCGCGGTAGGTGACCCGAATCGCCGGGAGTCCGTGCGCGTCGGTGAGCGTGGGATCGAGCGTGATGGTGTTGGACTCCACCGGGAGCGAGGTGGTGTGTCCCATCACCGACATCTGTCGCGTGAAGTTGTGCGCGAGGAATGCCTTGTAGTCGCTCCCCCAGTTGCGTTGCCCCGGCGCACCGCCGGCCAGTCCCCAGAAGATCGGCAGCGTCAGGTCGGCGCGCGCATCCAGCCCGCCACCACCGTAGAAGCCGCGCTTCGCGTCGGAGTCGTACCAGTCGAGGGCGATGCGCGTGACCTGCACCCCCTTGTACTCGTTGAGCGGGTGCTCGTACAACCCGGGGACAATGGCCCCGCCGTTGAACATCAGGTGCTTGCCGACCATGCCTGACGAGTTGGCGAGCCCCTGGGGAAAGTGCTTGTTCTTCGACATGAGCAGCAGGCGCGGCGTCTCGGCGCCGTTGCAGGCGAGGACGACGGCGCGGGCACGTTGCAGCTGCTCCTTCCCCTGCGCGTCGAAGTAGATCACCCCCGTGGCGCGCCCCTTCGCGTCCAGCTCCACCTTGCGCACGTGACAGTTGGCCCGCACCTCGCACCGCCCCGTGCGCTCGGCGATCGGGATCATCGACGCCAGCGTGGAGCTCTTCGCGCCGAACTCGCAGCCGTAGCCCATGCAGAAGCCGCAGCTCTGGCACGCGCCGCGCCCGTTGTGCGGCCGCGAGAGAATCGCCATCGGCGCAGGGAATGGATGCCACCCCAGCTTCTTCGCCGCACGCTCGAAGAGGACGCCCGCCGACTTCACCGGGAGCGGCGGGACGGGATAGGGACGCGAACGCCGCGGCTCTCCCCACCCCCCCGCCGCCCCCGACACGCCGACTTCCCAGTCGACCTTCGTGTAGTACGGCTCGAGGTCGTCGTAGCTGATGGGCCAGTCGGCGAGCGACGCCCCGGGAATCGCCCCCAGGCGCGAGCGTTCGTCGAAATCGACCGGACGAAAGCGCCAGAAGTTGGCGGTGAAGTGCACGCTGCTCCCCCCCACCACCTGCGCCGCCCAGATCCCGCGCATCCCGTCGTTGAAGCTCGCCGGTGTCGCGACCTGCTTGGCATGCTCGCGCCACGTGACCGGCGTCTTGAAGCCGATCTCGTTCTGGAAGAGGTACCGATACTCGTCGTGTGCGAACTGTTCGGGGCGCAGGCGCGGCCCCTTCTCCAGCACCACCACCGCGAAGCCGGCCACCGACAGCTCCTTGGCCAGCACGCCGCCGGCGGCGCCTGAGCCGACGATCACGAAGTCGACGACCGCCGACGGCGGGTACTTCACGCTGTACGACTGGGGCATCGCCTAACGCCTCCGCGCGGCTTCGGCGTCATAGTAGCCGAAGGGCGCCTCGTACGAGGCCCGGTGCTCGAAGCCCAGGAGCTTCCAGCCGACGCCGCCCCGGTTCCCGCCGTGCGATGGATCGCCAAACATCCCCACCATCGTGGCGAAGCGCATCCCCTGGAAGAACTCCCCCTTTTCGATCTCCGCCAGGATCGCGTCCTGGTGGGCGGCGGGGAGTGCGGCGAACGTCGTCGTCCCCGGCTTGCGCCTGGCGGCTCGCCTTCGCAGGTCGGTGATCCCGGCACGCATCGTCGGCAGCGCCTTCCGCTGCTCGGCGCCCAGCGCCCGGTCGATGAAGTAGATCACCCCGGCCTCGGTGGCCCCGGGGGTGTCGGTCGTCGGGAGGATGCGCGCCGCGACCGCCGCCAGCTCGGCCGCCTCGTCAGGCGCGAGATGCGTGAACGGCGGCGCCGGACGCTGCTGGACCGCGTGCGCGGCGTGCGCGAGCGCTGCGTCCACCTGCGCCCAGTCGAGCAGCAGCCAGCCAGCGCCCACGCCAGCGGCGCCGGCGAGGAAGACACGACGGGAGATCGTCATCGGCGAGGGGGGTCGATGGACGTGTCACGCCCCCGAGATCGGGGCCCCCCCAAGACTGTCGAGCGGGAACGCTACGTCAAGTCGCCTCCGCGCGAATCAGCAGCGAAGCAGACGTGTTGGACATGCGAATTGCGCACGACGCGCGCACGACCCACGCACGACACACGCAGGCGCGACTCACGCGCGTTGGTACAGCGTGGTTCCCCGCGCGTCGGGCGCGGCATCCATGCGCTCGCGCATGAGCCCCTCGAGCGCGCGTGAGACCGTGGGACACTCGAAGCGTAGCGCGTCGAGCCATTCGCGCCGAGCCTCACCCTCCAACCCGACCGCCGTCTCCAGCAACGGCTTCAGTGCGATCCGGACCTGCGGACTCGTGTCGATCATTCCCCCCTCCCCAATGCATCGTGTCTGGCGGCCCGCGGCTGCCGCGCCGTCGCGGTTGCGACCGCCCACTCGAGAAGTCGGAAAATCCCTGCGAAAGACGACACGCCGAATTGCCCCCGACGATCGGTGCGCCATCTTTCCCGTTGCACTCGCGCCTGGTGCGGCACGAGAAGCGACACGCCCGACGACTCACCCACTGGCCCCTGCCCGCGTGACATCCCCCATCGACGCGCTGCGCGCCTCGCTCGCCGACCGCTACGAGATCGACCGCGAAGTCGGCGCCGACGACCTGCGCACGGTCTATCACGCCCGCGACATGCGGCTCACGCGCGATGTGCGCCTTTCGGTCGTTCGCCCGTCGCTCGCCGCGTCGCTCGGCGCGGCGCGCTTTCTCAACGCGACGGCACGCCTGGGGCGCATTCGCCATCCGTGGGTCACGCAGTTCATCGAGGCCGGCGATCTCGACGGCACGCTCTGGTTCGCCACCACGGCCCCGGAGGGCGAGTCGCTGCGCGAGCGCCTCACGCGCGACGGCACCCTCCCGATCGATCTGGCCGTCCGCCTCACGCGCAGCGCGGCGCAGGCGCTGCAGTTCGTGCACGAGGAGAAGTTCGTCCACGGCGCCCTCACCACCGACCACATCTTCGTCACGCATGAGGGCGAGGTGGCGATCTGCGACGTGGGGCTCGCGCATGCGATCGCCTCCGAGACCGCGTGCGACGCCCGCGGGGATCAGCGGGCGCTGGCCGCCATCGCGATCGAGATGCTCACCGGGGCACCACCGGCGATCGGGGCGAGCGGGGCTTCAGTGCGCACGCGTCGCCCCGAGGTGCCGCCGTCGGTCGACGCGGCGTTGCAGCGGGCCGTCTCCCCCGACCCGGCGCAGCAGTTCGCCTGCCCCGCCGATCTCGAACTCGCGCTGCGCCCTCCCAACGAGGGGCCCAAGCGCGGGCTCTCGTTGACGACCAAGCTGATCGGCGGGTTCATCATCCTGATCATCCTGATCGTGTCGGCGGTGGGGCTCTTCATGGTCATGCGCGTCGCCGCCGCCGGCAATGCGCCAGCCGCCGAGGGCAACGCGCCGGCCGCCGAGCCGATGGCGCAACCGCGTTAGGCGGCACGGCGGGCACGCCGCGCTGACGCCACGGGTCGGCGGTCAGCGCGGCTCGGCGGGCGGCGCCTCCGGGCGTTGCCCCTGACGGCGAATCGCCGTGCCGGACCGGACACCGGTCGCCTTCCCGTCGCGATACACCTCGCGCCCATTCACCCAGACCCGCGCGATCCCCACCGAGGTCAGGTGCGGTTCCTTGGTCGTCGCACGATCGGCGACCGTCGCCGGGTCGAAGAGCACCATGTCCGCGTAGTTGCCGGCGGCCAGCGTTCCGCGGCGCGTGAGCCCCACGTGCCGCGCGGCCAGACTGGTCATCTTGCGCACCCCCTCCTCGAGCGAGACGACCTTGCCGTCACGGATGTACTTCCCGAGGACGCGCGGGAAGGCGCCGAAGCCGCGCGGATGTGCGCTATCGAGCCCGCCGTCGGAGCAGATGTTCGTGTGGTCCCAGGCCATCAACGTGGCGATGTCCTTCTCGTCCATCGACGTCGCGACGACACTTTCCACCGTCCCCTCGCCCTTCCCTGTCTTCTCGCGCTCGGCGCGCATCGCCTCGGCGTCGCGAATGAGCGTCATCAGCGTGACCGCTGGCGCCTCCTTGCGCTCGGCGGCGATCTCGGCGACGGTCCTGCCGGCATACGACGGGTTGGGGGCGTACGAACCGAGGAGCAGTCCTTCCGGGGTGGCGATCTCGCGCAGGATCTTCTCGGCCTCGGCGCGATTGTCGAAGTCGCGCTTGGGAAAGAGGACGGTGAGCGTCGACTGCCAGTACGGGTACGGATAGATGTCGGCGGTGATGTCGATGCTGTCGGCGCGCGCCCGGTCGAGGACGCGGCGCAGCGAGTCGGCCTGCCCCCACAGCGGGACCATCGCCAGCTTGACGTGACTGATCTGCACCGGGAGCTTGGCTTCGCGCCCGATGGTGATGATCTCGTCGATCGCGTCCCAGAACCAGCGATCCTCGCTACGCACGTGGCTCATGTAGCGCGTCCCGGCGGCTGCGGCGACCTTCGCCAGCTGCAAAACCTCTGGGCGCGCCGAGTAGATCCCCGGGTCGTACTCCAGCCCGGTGGAGAGGCCAAGGGCGCCGGCGTCGAGCTCGCGCTTGAGGAGGACGGCCATGCTGTCGACTTCGGCCTGTGTGGCCACGCGCTTGAAGTCGGCTCCCATCACCGCGTCGCGAATCGACCCGTGTCCCGCGTAGAAGGCGACGTTGGCCACCGTCCCCTTGCGCGCGAGCGAATCGAGCGCCGCGCCTAACGGCATCGGGTGCCCGCCGTCCTGGCCGCCGATGACCGTCGTGATCCCCTGGCTGATGACCGCCAGTCCATCGGGCGAATCGCCGAGCCCGGAGGCGTGATGGGAGTGCGTGTCGATGAAGCCCGGGGCGAGGACGAGTCCGCGCCCATCGATGATCGAGTCGCCGGGCGCGGGCCCCACTTCGGAACCAACGTCGGCGATGGTATCGCCGACGATGCGCACCGCACCGGCGCGCGCCGAGGCGCCGGTGCCATCGATCAGCATGACGTTGGTGATCGTGATGGCGGTCGCACCGGGGGTGGAATCGGGCGACTTGGCACAGGCCGCGAGCGCGGCCGACAGGGCGAGGACGGCGAGGGTAGGACGCACGGCGATCGGCGGGAACGGGACGTGGCGTGGCGCGACGACGCGCGCGACGGAGCGTGCGCGAGAAGGCGCGCGCAAGGAAACTGTCGCCGCGCCCCGCGCGACGCTACGCACGCAGGTCCCGGCGCACGGGCGCCCTTGCCGCTACGTGCCGGTGCCCCTACGCGCCGGTACCCCTAACCGTCGCTGCTCCTACCCGCCGGCGATCGCCCCGACGACGAGGTACGGTTCGGTGCCGGCCGCCACCGGCGCCGGCAGCTCGGTGTCCGGCGACTCGTGCGACAGGTCTTCCTCGCAGGCGAAGAAGCGGAGAAAGGGGCGACGCTGCTTGGTGACGTGGTCGCGTATCGTCCCGCGCAGCACCGGATAGCGCGCTTCCAGCGCATCGAGCACCGATCGCTGCGTCACCGTCCCCGTGACCTCGACCGTCACCTCATCGCCGACCTTGGCGAGGGTGCGGAGGTGGTAGGGGACGACGACGCGGATGGTCGAGCCGCTCACGGGAGCGTCTGCACCTCGACCGAGAGGACCGACGGGAGGTTGCTGGCGATCGCCGACCAGTGATCGCCGCCGTCGGGCGACATGTACACCTGCCCGCCGGTCGTCCCGAAGTACACGCCGCACGGGTCGAGGCGGTCGATGCTCATCGCATCGCGCAGGATGTTGACGTAGCAGTGCTCCTGCGGGAGCCCGTTGGTGAGCGCTTCCCACTCGGTGCCGCCGGTGCGGCTGCGATAGACGCGCAACTTTGCATCTGGCGGATAGTGCTCGCTGTCGCTCTTGATGGGGACGACGTAGACCGTCTCCGGGTCGTGCGCGTGCACCTGCACGGGGAAGCCGAAGTCGCTCGGCAGGTTGCCGCTGATGAGCTGCCACGAGTCGGCGCCGTCGTCGCTCCGCATCACGTTCCAGTGCAGCTGCATGTAGAGCCGGTCGGGGTTGGCCGGGTTCATGGAGAGGTTGTGCACGCAGAAGCCGACTTCGGCGTTGGGATCGGGGATGTACTTGGAGGTGAGCCCCTTGTTGGCCGGCGCCCACGTCTCGCCGCCGTCGTCGGTGCGAAAGACCCCCGCCGAGGAGATGGCGATCCACATGCGCTTGGGGTTGGTCGGGTGCTGGACGATCGTGTGCAGCCCCATGCCGCCGGCGCCGGGCATCCAGTGCGCCCCCGAGCCGTGCTTCCGCAGCCCCGACAGCTCGGTCCAGCTCTGGCCGCCGTCGGTGCTGCGGAAGAGCGCCGCGTCCTCCACGCCGGCGTACACCGTGTCGGCATCGTGCAGCGACGGTTCGAGGTGCCAGACCCGCTTGAACTCCCACGGATGCGGGGTCCCGTCGTACCACTGGTGCGTCCCCGGCACGCCGTCGTAGGTGAACTGGTTCCCCATCGTCTCCCACGTCTTGCCGCCGTCGCTGGAGCGTTGGATGATCTGCCCGAACCACCCGGTCGACTGCGACACGTAGATCCGGTTGGGATCCACCGGCGAGCCCTTGAGGTGGTAAATCTCCCAACCACCGAAGTGCGGCCCGGTCACGCTCCACTGATCGCGCGTCTCGTCCGATTCGAGGATGAAGGCCCCCTTCTTCGTGCCGACCAGGACTCGAACTCCGCTCATGTCGATGACCTCCGGATGGACGCCGGTCCGCGGACGGCGCGCGTAGCTGGGAGTATTGCAGGTCGGATTGGACTCCCCGACCCCAAAGAACTCATCGCTCAGTGCGAAAGCGATCGTTCGGAAGTCGCGGCGACGGACGGCGTGTCAGATCTCGTGGCGTTGACCAGCGACGCCGGGGCGGTCATGCGCCACGCGTCCTCGAGCAGGTCACGCAGCGTGTCGCGCGTGACCGAGGCGAGCCGGACCTCGACCCAACGCCCTCCCCACACGTCTCGAAAGGTCTCGGGATCGCTGCGCACGAGAACATCGAGGTTGACCGGGGCGATCTTCATGCTCACCACGGCCGGATCATCGGGGAGCGATGCGAAGATCTTGTCGCGCACGCGAAGATCGGCGTGCCCCATGTGCGCCCCTTCGTGCACCTCGGGGAAGGCGCGCGCGAGGCGCCGGACGTCGTCGTGGGTCAGGGCGCTCGGTGGCATGCAGCAACTCCTCGTGGACAGCGGAACACATAGCATGGCGCGAGTCACGCGCCACGACTAGACCAACCGCGCCCGCGCCTCAGCGACGGGCGGGCGCGTGTGGAGGGGCGAGGAGGCGGTCGAGCGCGGCGCGATCGTACACGACGCCGCGCGAGACGACGGCCCGCACGCGCCGCGTCGCCGAGATGTCGACCGTGGGGTCGGCGTCGAGAAGGACGAGATCCCCCAGCATCCCGGGGCTCAGCTGCCCCAGCGACGTCCCCATTCCCATGAATGCCGCCGGGGTCGCCGTCGCGGCGCGTAGCGCTTCGCGCGGCGTGAGGCCGGCGTCGCGCACCAGGAGCGCCAACTCGTCGTGCAGCGAATAGCCGGGGACGAGCGGGAGCACCGGCGTGTCGGTGCCGGCCATGATCGGGACCCCCGCATCGAGTGCTTCCCGCGCCAGCCTCAGCGACGCCGCGTGGATCGCCCTCCAGTCGGTGAGCGTGTCCGGGTCGCGCAGCCCGCGCTCGAGCTCCACGCGCCAGGCGGCACGCATCGGCGCCGGGAGGTCGCGATAGGCGACGTCGCTCACTCCGATGGAGTCGTTCACCAGGCGGCGCCGCGCCGAGTCGCTGAGAAGTCGTTCGTTTCCGGTGACGAAGGTGGGGGTCCACGCCGTCGCGTTGCGCGCCAGGCGCTGCAGGAGCGCAGCGCGCGCTTCGCCGTCGAGCCGCATGAACGCTTCGACCAGGCCGCGACCGCCGGCATCGAGCACGGGGTGCTCGAGGCTGCGGAAGCCCGAGTCGCTGGCGCTGGCGAGCTGCGCGAAGGGAGGCGCATGCCCGGCGATGCCGAGCCCGCGGCGCCGTGCCGCGGCGGCCAGGGCGAAGAAGGCGGCCGGCGGCGGTGCCGTGCGCACCTTCACGAAGTCGGCGCCGAGCCTGACGAGTGAGTCGATCGCGCGCTCCGCGTCCGCCGCGGTGGCCACGCCGAGTCGCCGTTCGAGCTCCGGGAGCATGGTCGTTGTTCCCTGCGCCTTCATGTACGCCATGACCGCGGTGCGCCATCGTGCGTTCTCCACGATCAGCCCCGCCGCCTTGATGCGAGGACCGACCATCGTCCCCGCGGTGATGCTGTCCCGCCACCGCAGCACGACGGGATCGCCCCCCATGTCGCGCACCGAGGTGACGCCGGTGGCCAGGAGGAGCGGGATCGCGGAACGCCCGGCGATCCCGAGGTGCACGTGCATGTCCCACAGCCCGGGAATGACGTACTTCCCGCGCCCATCGACCGACTGCGTCGTCCTCGGCGGCCGCAGCGTTTCGGTGGGCCCGATGGCGGTGATGCGATCCCCGTCGAGGAGTACCGTCTGGTGCGCGCGATGCGGACCACCGGTCACGTCGATCACCGTGACGTCGACGATCGCCACCTGCGCACGGGCGCTTGCGCCGGCGACCAAGGTGACCGCGAGGGAGAGGAGAAGGCGTCGCATGATCGTGGTGGCGGGCGCGAGGCGGGGCGGATGAGGCGCACGGAGGAGAGGCGGTGCGCCGAACGGCGGGCGCACCCAGCGCAAGCATACCGTGGCGGCGCGGCGCGAGCGAGCGCACTTTCTCCCGATCCCGCCACCGATGGTCGCGCCATGCCACGACTCCACGCGCTCGCGACGACGACGCTCGCGCTGCTCGCCGCACCACTGTTCCCCGCGTCCGCGCAGGGGCGTCCCGCGATCACCCCGGAGGTGCGCCCCTTCGTGAGCGTCGACGCCCCGGTGGTCGCCCTCACCCACGTGCGCCTCATCGACGGCACCGGCGCCCCGCCGCGCGACGACCAGACCGTAGTCATCACCGGGACGCGCATAACGAGCGTCGGCGCGGCGGCCACAACCGCCATTCCCGCCGGTGCGCGCGTCGTCGACCTCGCGGGACACACCGTGATCCCCGGCCTGATCGGGTTGCACGAGCACACCTACTTCGGCGGGGTCAAGCGCATCACGCAGATGAGCACCTCGGCGCCGCTCCTGTATCTCGCCTTTGGGGTGACGACGGCGATGAGCGCGGGGAGCATGCTCCCCTACCAGGAGCTGAACATGGCGCGCGCGGTGAACGCGGGGCGCCTCCCCGGGCCGCGCTTCCTCATCACCGGACCGTATCTCGACGGCGACAAGACGCGCAGCGCGAACGCCAAGGCGCTCGCCACCCCCGAGGAGGCCGCGCGCACGCTCACCTACTGGCACGCCGAAGGGGTGCGGTGGGTCAAGGTGCAAGGGAGCATCTCGCGGCAGATGCTCGGCCACGTCGTCCGTCTGGCGCACGCGCGTGGCATGAAGGTCACCGGGCATCTCTGCTCCGTGACCTTCGCCGAGGCGGCCGCGCTGGGGATCGATGCGCTGCAGCACGGCTTCATCACCAATAGTGAGTACGTGCCGGGCAAGCAGCCCGACGTCTGCCCGCCGGAGAACATGCGCGTCCAGACCGACGTGGACGTCGGAAGCGACGCGGTGCAGGCGTCGATCAAGGCGCTGGCGAAGACCAAGGCTGCAGTGGTCTCCACGCTCGCCGTGTACGAGACCTTTTCGCCGGAGCGCTTCAAGCTCGACACCGCCGCGATGGCGATGCTCGACCCCGATGTGCGGCGCGAGGTGGAGGCCAACTACGCCAACATCCGCAGGGGCGGACTGATCGTGAGCCAGAAGCTCCTCTCCAGCATGATGCGCTGGGAGCGGGACTTCGTTGCGGCTGGCGGATTGCTGGGCGCCGGCTCCGACCCGTGGGGGACCGGCTTCCTCCCCGGCTTCGGCAACATCCGCAACTACGAAGTGCTCCTCGAGGCCGGCTTCCCGCCGGCACAGGCGATCCAGATCCTCACGCTGAACGGGGCAAAGATCCTGGGGATGGAGCGAGAGGTCGGGGCGGTGACCGCTGGGCGCCAGGCCGACCTGGTCATCGTGCGCGGCGACCCCACCACCACGCCGCGCGACCTGTACAACGTCACCACCGTCTTTCGCGCGGGCGTGGGCTACGACTCGGCCAAACTGCGCACTGCGGCGCTGGGGTTGGTCGGGGTGCGGTAAGGCGTCAGCTCGCGCCGCGTGGGCTCCAACCACTCGGCGCGGCAACGCCCGGGCGTGGCAGGCGCGGCCGTGCCGACCAGGCCGCGCCGGCCGCTCAGCGCGCGCCCATCGCCACGCCCTTCAACCGCGGAAGTCCCCCCACGAAACCAGACGAACCCCGCTTTCACTCCCCGTCGGCCGCACCGCACATTGGGCGTAGCGCCATCGGGGGACGGGTATGCGGCAGACGATGCGGCGTGGTACAGCAGGGCTTTCGCGGGGACGGGAGGGACTGATCCTCCTGCTCGGCGCCACGGTCACCGCATGCGCGCCACGCAACGGCATCGCACCCATTGCCCCCGCCCTCGTCCCGGTGGTCGAGCACGCCATCTTCATGGACTACGACGGCAATGGCGTGCAGCCTAGTGCCACGGAGCGGGCGCGCGTCCTGTCCGACACTGCCTACGAGCGCTATGTCGACCGGATGATGGCGCACATGGCGGCCGACACGCACTCCGTCTCGATCGACAGCAGTACGGGCAAGCCCGTTCGCCGCGTCCTGATCTACCTGCAGGGCGGAATGAACCACTTGGCGACGGGGGTGCGCACGTCATCGCGGCTGCTCACCGCCATGGAGTCCGATAGCGTCGGGACCGGTGGCCGCACCTATCCGATCTTCATCAACTGGAACTCCAGTCTCCTGTCCACCATGCAGGAGCGACTCGGCGCGCTTCGGATCGGTGGCAAGACGGTTCCCGTCGTTTCGCAGGCGCTCGTCCTGTCGAGCGACATCATGGCCGGCGCGGCGCGCTTCCCGTTCGTCTGGTCACGCGCCGCCTTCGACGGACCGATTCGGTTCACCAATCGTCTCCCGGCCCTCGATTCGACCACCGTGGGACGCACCGCCGCCGAGCGCACCTTTCTCGCGAGCTCGGTGGCGATCAACCATCCCGACCACCCGACAGCCATCGCCGTGTCGCGGGGGGCCTTCAACCGGACCAAGCGCGAGTGGGTGCTGCATCACGTCCCATCGCTGGCGCTCGCCGTCATCCCGGCGCGCTGTTTCGTCAACTGCCGGTGGGGCGATGCGCGGGCCGGCGTCTTCACCTGGCTCCCCCCCAAGGCGTTCACCACGCTGCTCTTCTCGGGGTTGGGGAAACCCGCGTGGGACATGATGCACCGCCGGACGAACCTGGCCTTCCAGCGAGATCAACGACGCATCGCGCGTGCACCCGTGCCGGCCGCGCCACGCCCGAACGATGGCGCCGTCGGTGTCCTGCTCACCAAGCTGGGCGACCAGGTGCAACGTGACACGCTGCGCTACGAGATCACGATCATCGGCCACAGCATGGGAGCGATCATCGCCAACGAGATGGTCCGCCGGCGTCCCGATCTCCCGTGGCGCAACATCGTCTTCATGTCGGGGGCCGCCAGCATGCGTGAGTTCTCGCTCGGCGTCCTTCCCTACCTGCGGCGCGCGGTCGTCGAGGGACGCCCGGCCGACTTCTACAACCTCACGTTGCACCCGCAGGCGGACCTGCGCGGATGGGTGGGCCCGGAGATCCTGAAGCCCGTGAGCGCGCTGATGCCGTACGGGAGCCTGCTGGAGCACGTCGATCGGTTCTTCGTGAGCGATGAAACACGCCTCGAGTACGTGACCGGCAAGTACCGCAACTTCGCCGAGTCTGCCTACATCATCGAAGCAGGACCGGTGCGCGGGCGCATCCACCTAAAGGCATTCGGCTTTCGGAGTGGCCTGGGATGCGACGTCGCGCGGGACTTGCCCTACGAACACGCGCACTTCCAGGACGCGAGCGTCCCGTTTTGGCGGCCGGGGTTCTGGCAGCCGGCGGGGGAAATGTGCTCAGGGGGAACGGACGCGCGTGCAGGTGCATCGTCGCGCTGATGCGCGATGGCGGGTCCGACGGCCGGCGTGGCGACGATCGCGGAGGCGGAGAGGGCGCCGCCCCCGCAGCGTCGGATGGTCTCGACTATTCGACGTCGGTGTACAGCACGTCGGCGATCGCCCGGTCGTACTGCGCGGCCTCGTGCCACACCCGCACGCTCGCCAGCGCTAGTCGGCCATTCCCGGTTGGGCGTCGCTCCCACGCTTCCGTCGCGACTTCGGCGGGAGTTCGTGGTGGTTGCGTCGCGGAGATCGCGAGCGCATCGGCCCGCTGGATGTTCTCCGGTTCAGGATCGTCGTAGCCGTGCTCGATCCTGTCCCAGGCCCAGACGAGGCTCCCCTTCACGGTCCGGAAGAGGCGTACGCGCGTGTCGGACTCGCCATTGTCCTCGTCGAGGATCGTGTGGGCGGCGAGCAGCACACCGGACAGGCGCAACGGCTTGGCGTCGGTGAGAAAGATCAGGTGCTGCGATGGAGACGTGGGCGAAGAGCGCGAGAACATGCGTCCTCCTGCTGGTTGGATGATTGGATGGTTGGATGAATCGCTGAGCGACGAACTGACTGACGCGCTATTTCTCCGGTCGCGCGCGAGGCCGGTCGGACGCCTGCCCTCTGAAAGCTCGCGCTTCCAGGCGGATCCGAGTGCTAGGGAGGGTGGCGCAGGATCAGGGGTTCGTCAAGCGCCTGCGCGTGCGGGCTACAGCGCCCCCTGCTCCCACGGGCCGCGAATCGCCAGCGTCATTCCGACGTCGGGGCCGGCGTCGTTCGTCGATCCCATGATGTTCACGAAGAGGATGCGGCCGTCTGGGCTGAAGCAGGCGCCGGCGAACTCCGTGGAATTGGCGATGTTCTTCGCCACGTCGAAGATGGCGCCGTCCGGCGTGAGGCCACGGACGTAGGGCGCCGTGTTGTCCTCGCAGATCACCACCCCGCCCCGCGGGCTCACGGTGATGTTGTCGGGGGCGTTGAGCACGTCGGCCGAGGGCGACTCGAAGACGAGGGTGAGCGTGCCGCCATCGGCCGAGGTGCTTCCGGGACGGTAGCGCCACACCTGCCCCAGGCGCGCGTCGCCGCCGTTGGTGGCGTGGAAGTACACGCTGCGGTCACCGTACCAGCACCCCTCCAACCGGGAAAAGCGGGCGCCCCCCTGCGTGAAGCCCTGCGCGAAGACGTTGTTGTCCTCTCCCCAGAGCGCCGTCGGGTCGGGATTGCGGATGTCGACCCAGCGCACCGGAAGTTCGCGCCCCACTTCCTGCCCGTCGACGGTGTCGAAGTTCTCGCGACCAACGACGGCCAGCATCTGCAACGTCCCGCCGGCGCGCAACACGTTGCGTTCCTTGGGAATGAAGCGGTAGAAGCCGGCCAGCTGGCGGTCTTCGGTCTCGTAGACGATTCCTGTCGACGGATCGACCGCCACCGCCTCGTGCACGAAGCGCCCCATCGCCTTGAGCGGAACGGCCGGTACGGTCCGCTCCGCGGCCGCGGGGATCTCGAAGATGTAGCCGTGGTCCTTCTCCCATCCCATCTGCCGTCCTTCGGTCGTCTCCTCGCAGGTGAGCCATGAGCCCCACGGCGTGGGCCCGCCGGCGCAGTTGATCGACGTCCCGTTGAGCGAGATGAAGTCGCGCACCAGCTGCGGTGTGCCATCAGCCGCCAGGCGCAACTCCAGCGACGCGACGCACGCCCCGGCGCGCGGATCGTACGCCGTCTCAGGCGAGCCCTTGAGCTTGGCCTGGGCCGGGAGGTCGCGATTCTCGTGGTTGCGGATGAGGCGGATGTTGCCGTTGGGGAGGGCGAAGGCCGCCATCCCGTCGAAGGCCACCGGCGTGAGCACCCCATCCGACATCGCCTGCCCCGAACGACTCACGACGGTGTACGTGAAGCCGGCGGGGAGGGCGAGCTCGGGGCCGGCCGCCACCAACGGGCCATATCCGCCACTGCCTAACGCTGCGCGGCGAATCGGCGACGGCGTGCGGGCGCCGGAGACGTTCACGCCACGCGAACAGGCCACCAGCCCTGAGAGCGACGGGGCGAGCAGGAGGGCAGACGACTGGCGCAGGAAGTCGCGGCGGTTGGAGGGCATCGGGAGAGCGATGATAGAGTCGAGAGCTGGGAACTCGGCTCCCTGAAGCTGCGCCGCGGGGCCGGCGGCGGCAACGAGCCCCCCTTCCGCGCACCCCCGCGCACCCCCGCGCGCCCGTTCGCGCGCACTTGCCATTCGCGGGAAAGCGGCGGACGTTGGGTGGTTGCCGTCGCCATCGTCTGCGGGGCTCGCGTTCGTGCCCCGCCTCTCACGCTGCACTCCCATGCGCCGCCTCCCTTCCTCGTCCGCCGCCGCCCCGATCGCCCATGCGCTCCCGACCGTGGCCTCACGCCCCGTGGCGCGGTCTCTCGCACGCTCGCTGATCTGGACAACCGCCGCGAGCTCCCTCGCGCTCACCGCGCCAGGCGCCCAACGCCCGGCTGCCGGCGACTCCTCCGCGCGCGCCACCTGGGACGTCACCCTCGCCCGCGGCACGACGCGTGACATCGAGTTCACGACCAGCGAAGGAACATGGATGTCGGTCGACCTCTCACCCGATGGCACATGGGTGGTCTTCGATCTCCTCGGCCACGTGTACCGGATGCCGGCGAGCGGAGGCACCGCCCAAGCGTTGACACAGTCGAGCGGCGTCGCCCTCAACTTCCAACCGCGCATCTCGCCCGACGGCAAGTCGATCGCCTTCATCACGGATCGGCGCGGGCAGTACAACCTGTGGCTGATGGATGCCGACGGCGCCAATCCGCGCCCGGTCTTCACCGATCTCAACGTCGCCGCCTTTCGAACCGGCGTGGACGCCGGATGGACGCTTCATCGTCGTGCGGCGTGCGGCACGTGGAGCCTTCGGCGGCGGAGGCGCTGCGACCGGGAGCGGCCTCTGGATGTACCACAAGGACGGAGGCACGGGCGTCGCGCTGGTGACGGCAGGCGCAGGCGGGGCCAACGCCACGCCATCGTGGCCCACGGTCTCGGGCGATGGGCGCTACCTCTACTACCAGGTGGGGATGAACGCCGAGCCGCGCGAGATCCTCGGCGGGACGTTGCAGCTGCGACGCTTTGCCTTCGAAGGGGGCGACGTCATCGACATCACCAACGGCGAGAGCGGGAGCGCCGCGGCGTCGCGATTCTCGTCAGGCGGCGCAGCCGCCCCCGAGATCTCCCCCGACGGACGCTGGCTCGCCTTCGCGCGCCAGATCCCCGATGGGACGCTCTCGTTCAAGGGACACCAGTTCGGCCCGCGCACCGCGCTCTGGCTCCGCGACCTCAAGACGGGGAGCGAGCGGCTGCTCATGGACCCCATCGAGCCGCTGACCGCCGTCGCAGGCAAGACGCTCGGCATCCTTCCGCGCTACGTCTGGTCGCGCGACGGCAAGTCGATCGTGCTCATGCAAGGCGGGAAGATCCGGCGAGTGGATGTGGGGACGGGGATCGTCGCCACGATTCCCTTCACCGCGCCGGTCAAGCGCACGATCTCGCAGATGGCGCGGCGCGAGTTCCGCATCAGCGACGAAGCGCTCGCGCCGCGCTACTTCCGCTGGCCCTCGACCAGCGCCGACGGGCGGCGTATCGCCTTCCAGGCGGTGGGGCGCGTCTACGTGCAGGATGGCGCGACGGGCACGCCCCGCCGCGTCACCTCGGCCAGCTTTTCGCCATTGGAGTTTGCCCCACGTGGAGCCCCGACGGCCGGTCGCTCGCCTTCGTCACCTGGGACGACACGGGACGTGGGCATGTGTGGAAGGTTGGGGCCGACGGCGGCGCGCCGCAGCGCCTCACACGCGACCCCGGCGACTACACCGAGCCCGCGTGGAGCGCCGACGGTCGCCACGTGATCGTGGCGCGAGGAGAGGGGGCCACCGCGCGCGGACGCACGATGACGCATAACGCGTGGTTCGACGTCGTACGCCTGGACGCCAGCGCGGCGCAGGGCGACACCGGGGTCACGATCGGGATGATCGAACGCCCCACCGGTGTCTCGGTGGGCGGCGAAGCACGCCGTCAGCTGCCACGCCCCTCGGTCGGCCCGGAGGGACGAGTCTTTTGGCCCGAACAGCGCGTCGCCAGCGCCGGACGCCCCGGCGGCACCGCGCTGGTCTCGATCACGCTCGACGGCAAGGACCGTCGCGAGCACCTCACCTTCCCCGCCGCCGACGAGATGGTCCCGTCGCCCGACGGCGAGTGGATCGCCTTCCAGGAGGGCGACAACGTCTACGTCGCTCCCATGGCCTACGGCGGCGTCGGCGCCGACGCCCAGCGCATCGAGAAGCGTCGAGGGCAGTTCCCGGTTACCGCGCTCACGCGCGACGGCGGGCTCTATCCGCGCTGGCGCGACCGCCTGACGCTCGAGTTCTCCAGCGGCCCGCACTTCTACGTCCACCACCTCGACACCAAGCGCACCGACACGCTCACCCTGCGGCTGACGGTGCCGCGCGCGGTGCCTTCCGGCAGCGTCGCCCTCACCAACGCCCGCCTCGTCACGCTCAACAAGCGGCAGGTGATTGAACGTGGGACAATCGTCGCGCGCAACGGGCGCATCACCTGCGTGGGCGCGTGCAGCACCGCAGGAGTGGACCGCGTCATCAACGCCAGCGGCAAGACGATCATCCCGGGTCTCGTCGACATGCACTCGCACCACTATCGCGAGTGGCGTGGCATGCGCCCCAAGCACGACTTCGAGCAGGCGATTTATCTCGCGTACGGGGTGACGACGACGCTCGACGTCTCGATGCACTCGCAGAACATGTTCCCCACCGCAGAGCTGATCGAGGCCGGGGAGATGATCGGTCCGCGCGGCTTCAGCACCGGCGACAACATCACCGCCGGCGACGCCACGCGCGCCAACGAGATGAACAACGCCCGCGACGCCTTGGCCGCCGTTCGCAAGATGGCCGACTGGGGGGCCGTCTCCATCAAGCAGTACGCGCAGCCGCGCCGCGACCAGCGGCAGTGGATGGCCGAGGCGGCGCGCACGGTGGGGATGAACCTCACGTCGGAGGGCGGCTTCTTCTACGAGGACCTGGGCTTCATCATGGACGGGCAGACCGCCTGGGAGCACGCTTTCGAGGAGGTGCCGATGTACAGCGACGGCGCCAAGTTCCTCGGGAAGGCGGGGGCGACCTACTCGCCCACGCTCGTCGTCTCCGGCGCCGGCCCGTCCAACATCGACTACTGGTTCCAGGAGTCGAACGTCTGGCAGGACGCCAAGCAACGCCGCTGGTTCCCATGGCGCGCCCTGGTCCCGCACACGCGCGTGCGCATGACGCGCCCGGTGACCGACTACTCCTATCCGCTGGTGGCGCAGGCGATGGCCGACATCATCGCCGAAGGGGGATGGGGGGCGTTAGGCTCGCACGGCGAGCACCACGGGCTCGCCCCGCACTGGGAGCTGTGGATGGGGGCGTCGGCGTTAGGCAACCACGGCGCGCTCGAAGTCGCTTCGCTGCACGGCGCCCGCTTCCTCGGCGCCGACAAGGACCTCGGCTCCCTCGAGGTCGGGAAGCTCGCCGACCTCATCGTCCTCAACGCCAACCCGCTGCAGAACATTCGCGCCACGGCCGACGCGTGGTACGTGATGAAGGGAGGCGTGTTGTACGACGCGATGTCGCTGGACCAGGTGTGGCCCAAGCAGGTGCCGTTCGGGCCGAACTACTGGGGCAACGCCGAGGTGCTGCAGCAGAATTCAAAGGGGACGGATACGTTCGACAAGAAGCGATAGGGCAGCTGGAACGCCATCCTGCGCCTTTCCCGTCGACCGGGGATGGCGTAGGTTCGCCGCGCTGGCCAGCGCTCCGTCCTCAACGATTTCGGCCTCATGAAAGGCACCCTCACGATCGTCGCCGTCGCGATCGTCTCTCTCTCCGGTAACTCGCAGGCACAAGTCGACTACCATCGCGCCGACCTCATTCGAACGGCTCCACCCCGGATGTTGGGGATCCCGGACGACTGGGGGAGCGGCATCGGGGTCGCGGTCGGTCTGGCACACCCCAACTGGCTCGCCGACAGCGCGCGCTTCTGGTATAGCGTGAAGACGGCGCGCGGTCGCGAGTTCGTGCTGGTCGACCCGCGCGGCGCGCGCCCCACCCGACGCCTCGCCTTCGAGAATGCGTCGCTGGCTGCCGCCCTCTCGGTTGCGGCTGACACGGCGTTCGACCCCCGTACACTTCCCTTCCGCTCGTTTGTCTACCTCCCCGGCGAGCGCGCGCTTTCGGTGCGCATCGGCACGCAGCGCTTCGAATGCAACGTCACCGCATACACCTGCACGGCCCGTGATACCGCCACGGCACTTCACCCTGCGCCGTGGGCCGTACGCTCGCCCGACCAGCGGTGGGAGGCGTTCGTCAGGAAGGGGAATCTCTGGATCCGCCGCGCCGACCCGGCCGCGAGGGACTCCATACAGCTGACGACCGACGCCGAGGCGGACTATGGCTACGGCCTCCGCGTGTCGAGCACCCCGATGCCGGACCCCGACAAGCGCCGCCCGGATCTCTGGTGGTCGCCCGACTCGCGGAAGATCGCCATCCTGCGCATCGATGAACGCGCGGTCCCGAAGCGCACCGTCTATTCCTCCACCGGGATCGCCCCCAGGGCCTTCCAGTATCCCGCGGCGTATCCGCAGGACTCGGTGACCCCGATGTACGACACGTACGTCATCGACGTCGAACGGCGGACGCAGCGCAAGATCGAACGTCCAAGGCAGCAACTCGACGTCTTCGGACTCAGCGGCCCCGATCAGGTGCAATGGACGGCCGCGAGCGATCGACTCTACCTGATGGAGGGCGAGCGCGCCAACAAGGGCGCACGCATCGTGACGGCCGACGCGATCACCGGCCAGGCGCGCGTGGTGCTGGCGGACTCCAGCGCGACCTTCATCGAGGGGGCGAACGGCGTCGCCACCGGCAACTGGCGCGTGATCGGCAACGAGCTACTCTGGTGGTCCGAGCGCGATGGCTGGGGACACTTCTATCGCTACGGCACCGACGGCACGCTCCTGCAGCAGGTGACGCGCGGCCCGTGGCTCGCCGATCGGCTCAGGTACGTCGACCGCGCGGCCAGGCAGATCTACTTCTCGGCACGCGGACGCGACCCCGCCAATCCCTATTACGCCCACCTCTTGCGGGTGAACTTCGATGGGTCGGGCCTCACCGACCTCACACCCGAGACTGGGAATCACGATGTCTCGGTGATTCCGGCGGGCGGGGCCTTCGTCGACGTCCACTCGCGCCTCGACCTCCCCGGGACCACGGTGCTGCGCTCGACCCTCGACGGTCGAGTGCTGCTCGAGCTCGAGCGGGCCGACCCTTCGGAGCTTCTGGCCGCGGGGTGGACGCCACCGACGCCGTTCACGGTCAAGGCGCGCGATGGCGTGACCGATCTCTATGGTCTGCTCTACCTCCCCAGCACCGTCGACACCGCGAAGCACTATCCGGTCATCGACTACATCTATCCCGGGCCGCAGCTCGGCACGATCCGCACCTGGGGGTATCCAACCACCGGCGAACGACGGGCGCTTGCCGAGCTTGGCTTCGCCGTCATCGAACTCAACGCGTTAGGCACCCCGGGTCGCTCGAAGGCGTTCCACGATGCGTACTACGGCGACCTGGGTGACGGCGGAATCCCCGACCACATCGCCGCCATCAAGCAGCTGGCGGCCCGCTACCGGTTTCTCGATCTCGACCGGGTCGGCATCTATGGCTATTCCGGGGGAGGCTTCGCTTCCACCGGTGCCATCCTCCGCTACCCCGACTTCTTCAAGGTCGCCGTATCGGGGGCGGGCAATCATGATAGCCGGTCGTACAAGTTTGATTGGGGAGAGAAGTACCAGGGGCGCTTCAAGGCCGACACCGTGCGGGGCACCGACAACTTCGAGAGTCAGGCCAACTATCGCCTGGCCGGCAACCTCAAGGGACGCCTCCTCCTCTTTCACGGGGACATGGACACCAACGTCCATCCGTCCATGTCGCTGCGTCTCGTTGATGCGCTGATGAAGGCGGGGAAGGACTTCGACATGTACATCGTCCCCGACGCTGGGCACGAGTTGACCCCCTACATGATCAAGCGCGGATGGGACTACTTCGTGCGTTGGTTGCTGGGCGCCGAGCCTCCACGCAACTACAAGATGATGGAGTGCAGTGAGCCCTACGCCTGCTGAAGCCTGAGCATGAATGGCTCCCCGGCAGGCCAGTCACGCCACCCCCGACGCATAGCAGCCACATCCGAAGGGGACGGATAGGTTCGACAAGGAACCATAGCGCCTAACGCCCCTTCGCGGCGGCCAGCTCGGCGAGGTACACCACATTCGGCCCCTCCGAGCGGGCCGCCGCGATATCGGGGAGCCCGTCGCCGTTCACGTCCCCGATCGCGAAGCCATACACCGTCCCGCGATCGTCGCCAAACGGGACACTGATGAAGTGGCGCCCGGTGCCGTCGTTGAACAGCGCCACCGACGGCGCCTTGCTGTTCCCCACCACGATGTCGACCAACCCATCGCGATTGAGGTCGGCCACGGCGAGGGCATACGGGACGCGCGTGCGCACATCGAGCGGCACCCCCGCGGTGTATCCGCCCTCCCGCATCCCGAAGTACGCCGCCGCACCGCGCGCCTCGTCGATGACCACGATGTCCTGCCGCTGGTCGCCGTCGAGGTCGGCGACGGCCGCGATGCGCACGTTTGCATCTGACGGACCGAAGGGCATGGCCGAGAAGGTCGGCGAGCCCGTCCCGCCCGTATTGCGATACACGAAGCTCTGGCCGCCGTCGCGATTCGGCACCACGAGGTCGATATCGCCGTCGCCATCGACGTCGGCCGGAGTAATCGTCGTCGCCGACTCGCGAGAAAAGGCGATGCAGTCGCCGTCGAAACGCCCGCCACCGCGATTGAGGCAGACGTAGTTGGCCCCGCGTCCGCCGGCGCGGTTGGCGACGACGATGTCGGGACGCCCGTCGCCGTTGAGATCGGCGACGCTGGCGTTGCGCGTGGGCCACTCGGCGTTGCCGAACGTCCCCGCCGCGCTGAAGTGCCCCGCCCCATCATTCAGATAGATGCGCTTGGGATCGGGGCGGTCGTTGCTGATCACCACGTCGAGATCGCGATCGCCGTCCAGGTCGACCAGCAGTCCGGAGTATGATCGATCGGACGCCTCACCCAGGTCGTAGCCGGCGGCGAAACCGCCACGCCCGTCGCCGAGCATCACGCGATCGACGAGCGGCCAGTGCCGCCCCTTGGCGAGCACGATGTCGGGCCGTCCATCGCCGTTCACGTCGCCGATGCTGGCGTTGGCCGACGTCTCCGACGACTGCTCGAGCATCACCACGCGACGGTACTGCATCACCCGTGGCGCCGCAGGCACGGCGACGTCCGGCGTGGCTCCGCCCCGCGTTCCGGCCGAACGGGCGCCTCCCGACGTGCAAGCCGCCGCTGCGAGAAGCGCCAGACCACACGCCGCGGCTCCCGCCACCGCTCGCGACTGCCTAACCAGTGAGCGCCGCGGAACGACCGACGTCATGCCTTCCATACCGAGATCTCCTCCACGCCCTTGCGGCGAATGTCCGGCACCCGCGCATCCGCCGCCGGATACCCCACCGGCATCACCAGCATCGCCTTTTCATTGCTCGGCCGACCCAGCAGCTCACCCAGAAAGGCCATCGGGTTGGGCGTGTGCGTCAGCGTGACCAACCCCATCTGGTGCACCGCTGCGATGAAGAAGCCCGCCGCGATGCCGCACGACTCCTGCGTGTAGTAGAACGTGCGCTTGCTCCCGTCCGCGTTCACGCCGTGCGCCTGGCGGAAGAGCACCACCACCCACGGCGCATCGGTGAGATGCGGCTTGTGCTCGTCGGTGCCCAGCGGAGCGAGGGCGGTGAGCCACTCCTCGGGGGCCCGTCCGTGGTAGAACTCGCGCTCCTCCTCCTCGGCCGCACGCCGGATCTCGGCCTTTAGGGCTGGGTCGGCCACGGCAACGAAGGTCCACGGCTGCTGGTGCGCCCCGCTCGGCGCCGTCCCGGCGGTGCGGATGGCGTACTCGATCAGCTCGCGCGGGACTGCATCGGTGGAGAAGTGCCGCGTGGTGCGGCGGCGGTTCATCTCCTCGTAGAAAGCCCGGGCGCGCTCGCGCGACTCGTCGAGCGATCGCCGCTCGAACTGCAGCGGGACGAAGGGGTGCGCGGGGGGGATGGCAGGAGCCGCGGAATCTGACATGGTGATCGGCGATCGAGGGCGGGGGGCGACGGGGAACAACAGGGGCCCGGCCGCACGATCCCGGCCGGGCCCCACCCACCAAACAACAGCGCCGACTACTTCGCCGCCACCTTGTCGATGGCCTGCGCCAGCTCGGTGTAGGCCTCGGCCGAGCTTTGGCGGAACGGCGTCGCCTTGTACGCCACCTTGCCGTCGGGGCCGACCACGAAGAGGAGCCGCTTGGAGAAGCCCATGCGCAGCGGGGTCAGCGCCCCGTAGGCCTTCCCGATCTTGCCATCATGGTCGCTCACGAAGGCGAACGGGAAGCCGGCCTCCTTGGCCCACGCGGTGAGGTCGGCGTCGGAGTCGGTGCTCACCCCCAGCAGCGCGACGTTCTTCCCGCCGTTGAACAGGTCGGGATACTGGTCGCGGTAGGCGGTCATCTGCGTGGTGCAGCCGGGGGTGCGCGCCTTGGGAAAGAAGGCAATCACGACCGTCTTCCCCTTCATGGCCGACAGCGTCATCGGCGCCGCGGCAGCGCCATCCTTGGTGACCGGACGGACGGTGAAGTCCGGGGCCACAGCGCCGACGGCGGGACCATCCCCGTCCTGGGCGTGCAGGGCGGCGGGGGCGCCGAGGCCTAACGCGACGCTGGCAATCGCCGTCGCGGTGCGTACGAGAGTGCGGTGCTTCATGGGTGGGTTCCTCGGGGTCTTCTGGGCGCCGCCAGCGGTGGGCGGGGCCTGCCGGGGGTGAACGCATCCAACCCGCCAACGGTTCGCCCCTCCTCGGGCGCTCCCCGTCCGAGCGCGTGTGGCGGGGGGTCGGCACCGGCCTGTAGCTTCTCCCGGCGTCCGTGCACCACCCTCGACCGATTCTCGCGCCTTTCCGACCATGCGCCTGTTCCGCGTCCCTGTCTCGCTGCGCGCCCTCGCCCTCCCCACCCTCCTGCCGCTCGCGCTCGCCGCGCAGGGGGCGCCCCCCAAGGGCTACCAGTTCGCCATCGAGGACTACGCTCGCGCCGAGCGATTCCTTGGGCAGACGATGAACCCGCTGGTGAGCGGCACGGCAGGGCGGCCCACGTGGCTCCCGGACGGCCGCTTCTGGTATCGCGCCACGACCGCGAACGGGAGCAGCTTCGTCCTCATGAACCCGGCCAAGCGCACGCGCGCGGCGGCCTTCGATCACAACCGCCTGGCCGCGGCCCTCGGCACCGCCAGCGGTGCGACGCTCGAGGGGGACCGACTGCCCTTCCCCACGTTCGATCTTGCCGCTGACGGCAAGGCGCTGACCGTGGCCCTGCGCGGCCAGCGTTACCGCTGCGACCTGGTGGCCTACGCGTGCACCGCCCTCCCCAAGGGACAGGCGGTCCCGCCCAGCGCCAGCGTCTCTCCCGACGGCAAGTCGGCCGCCTTCATCCGCAACTACAACCTGTGGGTGAAGGACCTGGAGAGCGGCGCCGAGGTGCAGCTGACGACCGACGGGGTGAAGGAGTTCGGCTACGCCACCAACAACGCCGGCTGGGTGCATAACGACTCGCCGGTGCTCACCTGGTCCGACGATTCGCGCCGGATCGCCACCTTCCAGCACGACGGGCGCGGGGTGCGCGACATGTACCTCGTCAGCACCAACGTGGGGAGCCCGAAGCTCGAGGCGTGGAAGTACCCCATGCCGGGGGACAGCGTGATCTTCCGCATCTCGCGCGTGATCCTCAGCAAGGGCGCCGACGGCACGTGGTCGATGGTGCGCCTGCAGATGCCGCCCGACCAGCACCGCTCGACAGTGAGCGACCACATCGCCTGCGGCGACATCATCTGCGACACGCAGTGGTATCCCGACGGGTCGAAGTTCGCCTTCATTTCGTCCTCGCGCGACCACAAGCAGGCGTGGCTCCGCATCGCCGACCCCAGGACGGGGGAGGTGCGCACCCTGCTGGAGGAGAAGAGCGCCACGCAGATCGGCGACGCCTCGCAGCCGGAGAACCTCTGGCGCATCCTCCCCGGCACCAACGAGTTCATCTGGTGGTCGGATCGCGACGACTGGACGCAGCTGTACCTGTACGATCTCACCACCGGCGCGCTCAAGAACCGCATCACGACCGGCGACGGGAACGTCAGCGACATCGTGCGCCTCGACGAGAAGAAGCGGCAGATCTGGTTCACCGCCCAGGCCCGCGAGGCGGGGCGCGACCCGTACTTCCAGCACTTCTATCGCATCGGCTTCGACGGCAAGGGGCTCACGCTGCTCACCCCCGAAGTCGCCAACCACAGCGTGTCGCTTTCACCTGACGGGAAGTACTTCGTCGACACGTACTCGACCCCCGACACGCCGCCCGTCAGTGTCCTGCGCGACCTGAGCGGCAAGATCGTGCAGCCGCTGGAGAAGGCGGACGTCACTCGGCTCCTGGCCTCCGGCTGGCGTGCCCCGATCCCCGTCACGGCCAAGGCGCGCGACGGCAAGACCGACGTCTACGGGCTCATGTACGTCCCCAGCAAGCTCGACTCGACGCGCAAGTACCCGATCATCAACCACATCTACCCGGGACCGCAGTCGGGGAGCGTGGGGCCGCGCATGTTCGTCCCCGCACGCGGCGACAACCAGGCGCTGGCCGAGCTGGGCTTCGTGGTCGTGGAGATCGACGGCATGGGGACGCCGGGGCGCTCGAAGACGTTCCGCGACTTCTACTATGGTCGCATGGGCGACAACACTCTCCCCGACCAGATCTCGGCGATGAAGGAGCTCGCCTCGCGCCACCGGTTCATCGACATCGACAACGTCGGCATCTGGGGACACTCCGGCGGCGGCTTTGCCACGGCGGCGGCGATGTTCCGCTATCCCGACTTCTTCAAGGTGGGGATCTCCGAGTCGGGGAACCACGACAACCGCAACTACGAAGACGACTGGGGCGAGCGGTACCAGGGGCTGCTGACCAAGAGCTGGCCTAACGACAACTACGCCGAGGAAGCCAACCAGACGCACGCCAAGAACCTCAAGGGGAAGCTCTTCCTCATCCACGGGATGATGGACGACAACGTCCCGCCGGTGAACACGCAGCTGGTGGTCGATGCGCTGATGAAGGCAGGGAAGGACTTCGACCAGATCATGCTTCCACACGCGCGCCACGGCTTCGGCCCCGACGCGGCGTACATCATGCGCCGCCGCTGGGACTACTTCGTGACCAACTTGCAGGGGAACATCCCACCCAAGGAATACCAGATCGGGAAGCCGCGGGTGGTGCCGTGATCGTCTCCGCACGCCGTTCCATTGCACTGCTCGTTGCGCTTGCAGCTCCGCTGCAGGCGCAACGCAGCGCCGCTCCCAAACCGCTCGTTGCTCGCACCGTTGACTCGATCGTCGCGGTCGCACTCAAGACCTTCCCGACTCCTGGCGTTGCCGTCGCAGTGATCCAGGACGGCAAGGTCGTCGTCGCCAAGGGGTATGGCGTGAAGAAGGTGGGAGAGGCCGCGCCCGTGACCCCGGTGACGCGCTTCGGCATCGCCTCGAACACCAAGGTCTTTACCGCGACCGCGCTCGGGATGCTGGTGGAAGAGGGGAAGCTGGAGTGGGACGCCCCGGTCATCCGCTATCTCCCGCAGTTCGCGATGTACGACCCGTTTGTTACGCGCGAGATCACCATCAAGGATCTCCTCGTGCATCGCAGCGGACTCGGACTCGGCGCCGGCGACCTGCTCTGGTGGCCGGCTTCGACCTACACGCGGTCCGAGATCATGCGCCGCCTGCGTTACATCAAGCCGGCCACGTCGTTCCGCTCGGCGTACGCCTACGACAACGTCCTCTACCTCGTGGCCGGTGAAGTGATCGAGGCCGTGAGCGGGATGTCGTGGGAACAGTTCATCGAAACGCGCATCCTGCAGCGCGTGGGGATGACGCACAGCACGTCGCGACACGGCGACGCCGCCGCCCCGGGTGACGTGGCGCATACGCACACGCTCCTCGACGGAACGCTCAAGGCCATCGCGCCGATGACGAGCGACAATACCAACCCGGCCGGCGGGATCAACAGCGGCGCCGAGGACATGGCGAAGTGGGTGTTGACGCTGCTGGATTCGGGGAAGGTGGGCGATGGGAGCCGGCTCTACCAGCCGCGGACGGCCCGTCGACTGCAAGAGCCGGTGACGCCGATGCCTAACGGCATGCCGCCCGCCGCGATCGCCCCGCTGGCGAGCGACTTCCGTTTCTACGCGCTTGGGCTCGACGTCAGCACCTTCCGTGGGCGGAAGATCCTGCATCACACCGGCGGGCTCCCCGGCTACCTGTCATCGGTGGCATGGATTCCGTCGGAGCGCGCGGGCGTCGTCGTGCTCACCAACGACGAATCGGCGACGTTTCTCGCCCTCACTTGGACGCTGATGGATCGCGTGCTGCGCACCGCGCAGCCGTTCGACTTCATCGCCGGCTACGATTCGCTGCGGGCCCGCCAGCAGGTAGCGCTCATCGACGCCGCTCGTCAGGCACAGGCCTCGCGCGACTCGCTCTCGCGCCCGTCGCTCGCGCTCGCGAAGTACGCCGGCGCCTACGAGGACGCCTGGTACGGCGATATCGACATCGCGCAGGACAACGGCGGGCTGGCGATTCGGTTCTCGCACTCGCCACAGCTCGTGGGCGACATGATCCCGTGGCAGCACGACACGTTTCTGGTGCGCTGGCGCGATCGCGAACTCAGGGCCGATGCCTACATCACCTTCATGCTCACGCCCGACGGTGCAATCGACCACGCGAAGATGGTCCCGGCATCACCTGAGGTGGACTTCTCGTTCGACTTCCAGGACCTGGAGCTGAGGCCGAAGGGGAGGCGGTAGTCACACCGACCTCGACCCAAGGATTGATTCCGTTACCGCACGGACGGCTCTAGCATGAAAGAGAGGAGGGAGACGCTCGTCCCTCGTCCCGTACCAACTCGTGCTATGTGGTCCCATCAGAAGCAACCCGCCCGCGCGATCCGCAGGCTTTCGGTCGCGCTCCTCGCCGTCGCGTGTGTCACCACGATCGCGTGCGGCGTGTCCCAGCAACAGGAAGTGGAGCTTGGTGCCGGCGCCGCGGCGCAGGTAAGCGAGCAGTTGCCGCTCGTGAAGGATGCCGCCGTCGTTCGCTACGTCACATCGCTCGGCAATCAACTCGCCCAGGCGACCGACAGCCGGGGCCTCAGCTGGTACTTCACCGTCGTCGACAGCAAGGAGATCAACGCCTTCGCGCTCCCGGGCGGATGGGTCTACGTCAATCGCGGCCTGATCGAGAAGGCGACCAACATGAGCGAGCTGGCCGGCGTGCTCGCGCACGAGATCGGCCACATCACGCGGCGACACTCCGTGCAGCAGATGCAGCAGGGCCAGGGCGCCAACGTCGGCCTGTCATTGCTCTGTACCCTCACCAACGTCTGCGAGAGCGGTGCCACACAGGCCGCCATCAACATCGGCGGCAGCGCGCTGTTCGCGAAGCTCAGTCGCGGCGACGAGGCGCAGGCCGATGAAGAAGCGGTGGCGACCGTCGTGAAGGCGGGGATATCGCCGTTAGGCATCCCGGAGATGTTTCGCCTCCCTGATGGCGGCGCGCCAGTCCAACCCCAGCTCCCTCGACGCGTTCTTCGCCAGCCATCCGCTCGAGGAGAGTCGCGTCGCGGCGACCGAGGCGCAGATCGCCAAGTACCCGGCGAGCGCGCTGCAGCGACTGACGCGGGACACGAACGCGTTCCAGACCTTCCGTCGTCGCCTGTTGTTGCTGCCGCCGTCGCCTGCACCCAAGGCGAACTGACCGGCGCCGTGAGACGACGGGGCGCATCCGTGTGCGGATGCGCCCCGTCGAGACCGGCGAGCTCGTGGTCGCGCTACTTCATGCGCTCGAACCGCACCCCGCGCACGCGACCGTCGGTGATGGTGAAGCCGTTCACCTTCCCCGTACGATCGCGCGTGAACTGGAAGGTCGCGCCGAACGCCGCGGTGAAGACATCGCGAGACGCCGGGGCCAGCGGGGAGTCATCGAGCTTGCGATGGAACATGACCAGCGACGAATCCGCGACGCGCAGGTCGTAGCGCACGTCGAGCTCCTCGCTGTAGAAGGCCCCCGCATACGCCGCCAGCGCCGCACGATCGGGGGTGAACGGCGCCTCACGACGGAAGATGAGCGGACGCGTGGTGTGCGGCACCTGCGCCACCCCGGTCACCGTGGTGCCTGACGAGCGCAGGACCAGCGCATTCGCGCTCGCTGCGATGCGCGCCGAGGTGTCGCTCGTGATCACCAGGGGGCGCCCGTCGCCAAGCGTGAGGGTGTCGCCCGCCAAGCGTACGCGCAGCACGGCCTGGCTCACGGAGTCGCGATACGTCCCCACCCAGCGCTGCTTGATTTCGGCCGAGACGGCCCGCGGGACCGTGTCGATCGAGAGGGCCTGCCGCGGGGCGCTGGCACCAAGCAGGACGTCGAGCACGTTTCGCGTGAGGACGTTCGGCGTGGCGATGGCGGCGTTGCACAGAACGGCGATCGCGATCCCGCGTTCCGGATAACGTTCGACCTGCGCGCGATAGCCGGCATCGGCACCACCATGCCCGATGGCCGAGAGCCCGCGATACTTGAAGATGGAGAGTCCGTAGCCGTAGCTGGTCGGCGTCCCATCGTTGAGCGTGGAGCTCGTCTGCGCCGCCGCCACCAGGGCACGGCTTCCCACCGTCGGCGCGTCGAGGTTGGCCATCCACTTGAGCATGTCGCCCGCAGTCGTGAAGAGCGACGTCGCTCCGTACGTGTCGAAGACCGGGATGGAGATCTTCCACCCGCCGCCAGGACGCGGTTCGTACGCCGAGGTGCGCCCCCGTACGATCATCGTGTGGTCGTCGTGGAAGTGCGTGTCGCGCATCCCCAGCGGGGCAAAGATGCGTTCCTGGGCAAACTCGCGCAGCGACTTCCCGCTCACGCGCTTCACGATCACCGCCAGCAGTGTGTAGCCGGTGTTGGAGTACGCCCACTCCGCTCCCGGCGCAAAGTTGGTCCCCTTCTGCCGCGAGACCATCCGCAGGACGTCCTGCTCGGTGATCAGGTCCTCGGGAAAGCGCCAGCCGGCGTAGCCCAGCAGCTGCCACTGGTCGCGCAGTCCGCTCGTGTGGTGGATGAGCTGGCGCACGGTGATGCGCTGCCCGTAGTTGGGAATCTCGGGGACATGCTGGCGCACGTCGTCGTCCAGCGACAGCCGCCCCTCCTCGGCCAGCAGCGCCACCGAATACGCGGCGAACTCCTTGGAGACCGACGCGACGTGAAAGATCGACGATGGGGTGATGGCGATCGCGTGCTGCAGATCGCTCATCCCGTAGCCGCGCGCGTACACCTCGCGTCCGCCCTGCGAGATGCCCAGCGCGCACCCGGGCGAGTCGGTGCGATCCCAGCGCGAGAAGACGGCGTCGACTCGCGTGCGGATGCTGTCGGGGAGTTGAGCCTGCGCGACCGAGGCGCCGGTGGTGAAGGCAACGACGGGGGCGAAGGCGAGCAGGAGGGAGCGCGTAAGCATCGCGACGGTCGGCAAGAGTGGAAAGGCGAGGAGCACCAGCGCGCGATCACGTCATGGGGTAGCCGGCAGCCGCAACCGCGCGAGCACCGCGAGCGAAAGGCTTCCGACGTACAACGTATCGTTCACCGCCACCGCGGTGGTGGTGGAATGCACGCGGCCACTGGGGTCCTGCAGATTGTAGCGCACCTGTCCCAGCGTATCGATCCCGAGGATCATCCCGTAGCGATCGGCCTCGCTGAGGCGCAGTCGCTCGGGGATGCGATAGATCACCTTGCGAAGCCACGGCGGCAAGGCGCGGATGCGTGTGACCGCGGCGGTACGCGGGGCATACAACGCCACCCAGAACAGGCCGTGGCCATCGTAGCCGATGTTGTCCGGGAGCCCTGGGAGCCCCTCGAGAAAGGTCTCGCGCGTTCCGGCACGCGGCCCCGTGATCCAGTACCGTATGATGCGCCCCGCCATCGTTTCGTTGAGCAGGAGCCAGGCACCCGCGGGACCCACCGCGACACCGTTGGCGAAGTCGATCGAGTCGAGGACGACGCGCGTCTCCCCCACGCGTGGATCGTGGCGCAGGAGTCGGCCGGTGGGGCGACTCTCCCAGAAGTCCATCAGGCCGCCGGTCCGGGTATCCCAGCGTTGCGACGCGTCGGAGAACCAGAGGACGCCGTCAGGCGCCACGTCGAGCGCATCGGGGAAATGAAGCTTGGTGTCGCCGAGCGCGACCAGCGTGCGCAGCTCACCGTTGGGGCGCACCGCAACGATGCCCTTGAGGGCGTCGGCGATGACCAGGTCGCCGGCCGCGTCGAAGCGCAGCCCAAGCGGGCGTCCCATGGTGTTGGCGATCTGGCGCACCTCGCCGGTGGTCCGATCGATGCGGACCACGGCTCCGCCAATGAGCCCCGTGTAGAGCGCCCCATCGGCGCCGACCGTCAGGTCCTCGGGGCCGGCGCCTGGCAGCGCGATGCTGTCGGCGTCGGCGAGCAGCGAATTGGGAGCAAAGGGACCGGTCAGTCCCGCGTTAGGCGTGGTTATCCACGGCGCCGGGTCGATCGGGACCGGCTTGAAGGCGAGGTAGCCGGCCACGACCAACGCCAATAGCGCGACGAGCTTCAGGACCGATCGCATGCGAGGCAGGAAAGGGCGAGATGCCGGAGGGGGCGTGGGCGGGCCGCCTAGACCGAGCGACGCTCACGCACCATCCACCAGTAGACCGGTGCCCCGGTGAGCGCCAGCGCGCTCCCGATGAGCGTCTCCATCGGCCGAGCGTTGATCGCACTCGCGAGCAGCGCCGCCATCACCACGATATAGACGATGGGGGTCACGGGATAGCCGGGGGTTCGGTAGCCGTCGGCCGAGGGGAACCGCGGGCGCAGGCGGAAGATCGCCGCCACCATCAGGATGTTCATAGCCTGGAACGGGACGACGAAGAAGTTCACCAGGCGCGAGAAGGAGCCAAAGAAGAGGAGCGCGGCGATCGACGTGACGGCGGTGAAGAGGATGGCGCCGTTGGGTGTCGCGGTGCGCGGGGCGATACGTCGCAGGAGCGAGAAGAAGGTGCGCAACACCCCGCGCGCCTCGCCCACGTGCGCGTCGGCCATCGTATAGAAGAGGCGCGGCAGGGTCATCACGAGTCCGCCCAGCGCGCCAAAGATCGAGACCATCATCAGGACGTCGAGGAACGTCCCACCGCGCGGCCCGTACGCCGACGTCGCCACCACCGAGGCCACCGTCGTCGGCGAGGTGCGCATCGCCTCGAGCGGGACGACGCGGAGGTAGGCCACGTTCACCACCAGGTACAGGAGCGTGAGCGAGCCGACTCCGATCGCCATTCCCAGTGGAAGATCGCGCCCCGGGCGCCGGATCTCACCGGCGACGTGCGAGACGTCGATCCAGCCGTCGTATGTGAAGAGCACCGCCGCCACGCCTAGCCCCGCGAACCGGACGAAGGCCATGAGGCCGTCGCCGGCGCTCTCGTCAGGCACCAGCGCAGCGCTGGCTGACGCTGGCGCCGCCAAGAACAGCGCCCCGCCGATGAGCGCCACGATCCCGCCAATCTTGAGCGCGGTCACCGTCACCTGCACGCGCCCACCCCACGTCACCCCGGCCAGGTTGATTGCCGCAAAGAAGGCGATGGCGCCGACGCCCCACCACACCGGCGCGATCGCCAACGCATCGCCAACCACGCGTTGCATGAACTCGCCGAAGACGATCGCGATCCCCGCCACGGCTCCCGGCCCGCTCACCCACAGCTCGAGCCACACCAGGAGAAAGCCCCAGAGCGGGCCGAACCCCTCCTTGAGGACATGGTACGTCGCCCCCGCGTGCGGGAGCATGCGGCACATCTCGGCCAGCGTGAGCGCACCGCAGAGCGTGATGACACCGCACAGCGCCCAGATGAAGTGCACCTGCCACGGATGCTGCGCGACCGCAGCGAGCTCTCCCGGGGTGAAGAAGACCCCCGAGCCGAGCATGTTGCCCGCGACGAGCGCGACAACGGCCGCGAGCCCGAGCTGTCGTTTGAGCGACACCCGTTCCGCGGAAGTGGTCGGCGGAGTCTCGCTCACGCCATGGGTGTCGAGGGCACGGCACGTACCGCGTGCACCAGACGCGTCACCTGCTCCTGCACCACGCGGTCGCGATGCGTGCGCCCACTGCGCAGCGACGTCCCAACGATCGCCCCATCGCAGAGCGGGGCCAGCGTCGCCGCATTCTCGGGGGTGAGCCCGCTCCCGATGAGCACGGGAAGCGATGTCGCGCGCGCGGCACGCAGGTCGTCGGGATCGGGGCCGATCCCTGTCTCCCCGCCGCTGATGATCACCGCGTCGGCCCCCGCGGCCTCGGCCTCGCGCGCCGAAAGCGCCAGCGGCTTCGGTCCGCCGATGGGCGTCGTGTACTTCACCTGCAGGTCGGTGAACAGTTGCACCTGCTCGGCCTTGATGGCCTGTCGATAGGCGAGGATCGCCTCGGGCTCGGGCTCGAAGGGGCCGAGCTTGGTCATCACCCGGTCGACGAAGAAGTCGATGCGGATGAAGCGCGCCCCGGTCATCGCGGCGATGGCCAGCGAGGCGCGCCAGTCGTTGAGCAGGACTTCCACGCCGATGGGGATCCGCGCGCGCGCCACCACCTCCCGCGTCACCCGCGTCATCGCCGCATGGATCTCGGCCCCGCCGACCATCGTGTGCGGCTGGTCGAAGTCGTTCTCCACCAGCGCGCCATCGACGCCCCCCGCCTCAAGTCGTTCGAGGTCGGCCAGTGCCGCGTCGACAATGGCGTCGATGCTGGTGAAGGCCGGGTAGCCCGGCATCGGGGGGAGGGCGATCATCCCGATGATGGGGCGCGGCCCGGGAAAGAGCGTGCGGAAGCGACTCATGGCCTAACGCACATCGGCGACGGCTCCCAGGTGACGGATCACGCGCGCGGCCCGCTTCGCGCCGGCGCGCATCGCCGCAGGAACGTCGCGATCGCGCGCATAAGCAACGGTGAACGCCGCCTGGTAGGCGTCGCCACACCCCGTACTGTCGACGCACTCATCGGGCGGGACCAGCTCGGCGGGCGCGACATGGCGTGCTCCTTTCACGAGCGCGCTGCTCCCCGCCCCGCCGTGCGTCACGACGATGACGCTACGAGTCCCGCGCGACCGGGGCAAGAGTCGCTCGACCATCGCCTCGTCGCCACTGATGAAGAGGAGTTCGAACGTATCGAGGAGCGCATCGAGCCCCTGCAGCGCGTCGCCCAGGTCCGCGCCGTCGAGCAGGTCGGCGACGCGCATCGCCGAGAGGTCGCGCGCGACGATGATGGGTTCGACCAGGGGCATCAGTTGCCGGAAGACCGGGATCGCAATCACGTCGACATCGCGCAGCAGCGCCCACTCACGCTCGCCCAGGCGGAAGTCGGCGAGCACACCGGGCGCGTACCCGCCCGGGGGGAAGTGGCGCTCACCACCAGCGGCAAGCTGAATGTCCTGCGACGCCGTGGCGCCGGGGCGCTGGTGCATCCATGTCGCCTCGACGTCGGCCGTAGCGAGGGCCCGCCGCACCATCGACGCTGCCGCGTCGGCCCCGGTGCAGCTGACGAGCGCCACGTACTCGGCCCCAGCGTGCCGGGCGTGCACCGCGAAGTTGAGCGAAATCCCGCCCACGCGCGTCACGCCGAGGTCGAGGTAACGATCGATGGTGCACTCGCCCACGGCGGCGATGCGCATGAAAGACGTCGGCCTACTTCGGCGTCGCGTCGTTCGCCATCCACCACTGCTTGGGCAAGGGACGCTGCCGCGGCCACACCTCGGCCAGCGTGTTGCCGTCGTACACGCGCCCGTTCTTCATCACGTAGCGAATGGTGTTCGTGTTCTTGATGTCGTCGAGCGGATTGCCGTCGAGCACGAGCAGGTCGGCCAGCTTCCCGGCCTCCACCGTCCCGAGGTCCTTCTGCAACCCGATCGCCTCCGCGCCAAAGATCGTCGCCACGCGAAGCGCATCCATCTGCTTCATCCCGCCGCTGGCGATGGTCCACAGCTCCCAGTGCACGCCGAGTCCTTGCAGCTGTCCGTGCCCGCCCAGCCCGACGCGCCCGCCTGCCTCGACGAGCTTCTTCGCCTGCTCGGCGAAGAGCTTGAAGGAGTATTCGCTGTCGCGGAACCACTGCGGGCGCCGGAGCCCGCGGCGCTCGAGCTCCGAGAACGGCGTGAAGCGCGTGAGCTTGGCATCGGCGAGGATGTCGTAGTGCTCATACCACCAGTTCTCGGCCCACGGGCCGCCGTACTGCACCAGCAGGGTCGGCGTCCAGGTGGTCCCGCTCTTCGCGAAGAGTTGCAGCGCGTCCTTGTACATCGGGGCAATGGGAAGCGTGTGCTCGATCCCGGCGTACCCATCCATCGCCTCGGTCATGTTCTTCTTGAAATCGAGCCCCCCTTCGAGCGTGGGGGTGATGCGCTGCGCCTTGGCGGCCATCGCGATCCATTGCCGCTGGCGGCGGTCGCCGGCCTGGTACTGCTTGATCGTCTCCGTGAGGTAGAACTCCGAGTAGCGCCGCATGACCTCCTTGGCGTCGTCGGCGCTCGACACGTCGTCTTGTGAGAAGATCCCCGGACCGGTGGCGTAGACGCGCGGGCCGATGATCTGCCCGACCTCCACCGCGTCGCCGTACGACACGACATCGGCGGTGGACGTCTGCGGGTCGCGCGTGGTGGTGACTCCGTACGCCAGGTTGGCCGTGTACATGTACGGTTGCGGCGAGTGCACCCCCCACTGCGGCCACATGTGCGCGTGTACGTCGACCAACCCCGGCATGATCGTCTTGCCGCTCACGTCGATGGTGCGCGCGCCGCTGGGGATGGTCACGCTTCCTTCCGCCCCGACCGCCGTGATGCGGTTGTTGGTGACGACCACATCGCCGCGCGCGATGACCTCATCGCCCTTCATGGTGATGATGCGCGCCCCGCGCAGGACCACGGTCCCGTTGGGACGATCCTTGGGCGCGGTAATGGTGATGTCGGTGCGCGACGCCTCGTACACCGGCTTGTTGGCGACCGTCTCGCCACCGGCCGGACGCCCCTCCGGGCGCGGCGGGGCCTTGGCCGCGGAGTCGGCGGCCAGCGAATCGGCGCGCGCGAGGTCATACTGGAAGAACGAGCGCCCTAACGAGTAGAAGACGCCGCGCGCATCGCCGGTCCATCCGAGGAAGTCGCCGCCGATGCGGGACAGCCGGCGGAAGGGGAGCGCACCACCGGTGGGCTGCTGCACCGAGAGCGTCGGGGTAACGCCTCCGGTCATCGGGAGTGGCACGACGAAGATCTTGTTGTCCACGAGCGCCAGCGCGCGCGAACCGTCGGGCGAGGCGATGAGCTCCTGCGCCTGTCGCGGCTGCGCATTGGGCCCGCCGCCCGGCGGCGAGAAGCCCGTCACCTTGAGGTGCGCCTTGCGTTCGGTCCCGTCCCAGCGCATCGAGACGAGGCCGTCGCCCCCTTCGTACAACCAGATGCGCGAGGAGTCGCGAGTGAAGTGCGGACGCCCCGCATTGGTGAGCGCGGTGATGTACGACGCCGCACCGCCCGTGGCCGGAATCCAGACCAGGTCGGTGAGGACGAGCTTGGGGTTGATCTCGTCGTTGACGATCGCGCGCTGCGTGCGCGGGGCGCGGGCGGCGACGATACGCGTCCCGTTCGCCGAATACATGATGTCGTCGTAGTACGCCGACTGCGTCGTCAGCTTCTCGGGGCGTCCGCCGTCAGCGGCAATGCGCCAGATGTCGCCCCCGTCCTCGGTCCAGGAGACGTAGGCGATGTACTTGCCGTCGGGCGACCAGGCGGGCACGTGCTCACCATCCGTGGACGTCGTGAGACGACGCGGCGTCCCCGCGGGGAGGTCCATGATCCACAGGTGGTCGAGCGCCGAGAAGGCCAGGCGCTTGCCATCGGGCGAGGGGCGCGCGCCGCGCACCTGCCGCACGGTGAGCACGGAGTCGTTCACCGGGTACTGGAACGCCACCAGCTCGCCGATCATCTGGTTCACCTCGGCGGTGAACGGGATGGGCGACTGCTGCCCGGTGGCGACGTCGAGGCGCCAGATCTTGCCGTGGTGGGCAAGGACGATGGCCTTGGAGTCCGGCGTCCACGAATAGCCCGGGAGCAGGTCGCGCGAGCCGCGCGACTCGATGTCATCGCGCTGGATGTCCTTGGCGAGCCAGCGTTCGTCGCCTGACGAGAGTTCGCGCAGCTTGAGTCCCGTGACCGCCATCTGCCGCGAGGCGTAGGCGAGCCACTTGCCGTCGGGGCTCACCGCGGGGCGGAAGCCGGTGCCGAGGTTGAGGGTGCGGGTGGCGAGTCGCCCAGTCTCGCGGTCGTACATGACGACCTGCGTCGTCCCCATCATCTGGTTGTAGCCGGCGGGGCCGGTGCGGGCGCTGGCGTAGACGTAGCGTCCGTCCGGGGAGACCGAGGCCCCCATGAAGTTGGCGGGCGCGTTGCCGCCCCCGGGGCCAGCCCCCTCCCGCACCGGTGCGGCTCCCGTCAGCCGCAATCCGCTGCCGCCGTTCCGGTGATACAGCCAGAGGTCGTTGCTGCGCGAGACGACGATGTACTGCCCGTCCGGCGTCCAGTCGGGCGAGACGTACGCCATCCCGCGCCCGCTCGTGACCGCTCGCAGGTTCTTCCCGTCGGGACCGACGACGTAGAGGTTCTCGCTCCCCGACCGGTCGCTGACGAAGACGATGGCATTGCCGTCCGGCGCCCAGCGCGGCTGTCCGTCGAAGCCCGAGCCGCTCGTTATGCGCGTGGCGGCGCCACCGGTGGCGGAGATCGTGTACAGGTCGCCCAGCAAGTCGAAGACGATCGTCTTCCCGTCGGGGCTCAGGTCGAGCGAGAGCCAGGTCCCTTCGTCCGTCGTGAAGACGAGCGGCCGCGTGGGGATGAGCGGAAGCTCCGACTCCGGCGCGGTGCGCCGGGTGCTGTCGGGGGTCGCCTGGGCCAGCGTCGCGCTGGCGACGCCGGCCAGGAGCGCGGCGGTGAGGACGGGTTGGACGAGGGCGGCGCGTACCATGGTCGCTCCAGGGGCAGGATAGTCGGCGAATCGCCCGCTGACTTATGCCCGCGCCCGGAGCGTCGCAAGGGGGCGCTACCCCCCGCAGCTCCAACGATGCAGCGCCGCTGCGTGGTAGCGATCGATGAGCCAGCGCCCGCCGTCGCGCACGAAGACGATGGTCTCCAGGAAGTCGGCCTGACACTGCTTCCCGTCCTTCCCCTGCGAGGTCTCGTGGTTCTTGAGCGTGGTCCACGCCACGTCGCCGAGGATGCGCGTGCGCAGGTCGCTGAAGTCGGCTTTCCACGTGGTCTCTGTCCCCCCCTGCTTGAGCCGGGCGACGAGCTCCGGGCCCGAGAGCGGGAGGGTGTCCTCGAGCAGGAGGAACTGCGGGGTGAGTGGCGCGAGCGTCCCCGCGGAGTCGGCCTTCTGCATGGCGACGTACCACCCATCGAGCGTGGCGCGGATCGCCGCGGAGTCGGCGGCCGCGTCGGGGACGGCCTGGGCGGAGACGGTCGGCGGTGTCTTCTCGCCAGCGCTGGAGGAATCGTTAGGGGCGCAGGCCGCGGCTGCGAGCAGGACGACCGAGACGAAACGACGCATGAGTGCCTTTCAAATGAGAGTGTGAACCCTTCGTCCTACGGAACCGGGACCGGCGCCAGCACCTGCACTTCGATGCGCGAGGCGCGCCCCGCCCCACGATACACGCGCTGGCTCGCCTTCTTGAAGTCGGAGGGCTTGGCCTTGTAGATGTCGACAAAGGTCTGCGGGTTCCGGTCGACCAGGGGGAACCAGCTCCCTTGCACCTGCACCAGCATCCGGTGCCCGCGCTTGAACGTATGGAAGACGTCGGGCATCTCGAAGTCCAGGCGCGTGACTTCACCCGGGCGCAGCGGTTCGGGGCGCGCGAAGCTCTTTCGGAACTTCGCCCGCACCACGTCACCACGCACCAGCTCCTCGAAGCCGTTGGGGTGCACGTCGATGACCTTGACCACCCAGTCGCCGTCGGTCCCGCTCGTGGAGACGTAGAGCGTCGGCTTGATCGGCCCGGCGATGGTGAGATCCTCGGTGAGCACCTCGCCGCGATAGCTCACCACATCGGCGCGCGAGCCCCCAAAGCGCTGGTCCTTCGCCATGTAGTCGGGATCCATGTCGGTGCTGTTGGCGCCAGCAAAGGGCACCGGGCGCGCCGGGTCGCTCACCCACTCCTCGAAGCCGGTCGACTTCGCGCCCTGCGCGGAATCGCCCTGCAGCGTGTGTGCGGCGCCAAGGTAGATCGACCGACCGCTCCCTTCCTTTGGAGGCCACTGGTCAAAGGTGCGCCAGCGGTTGCTCCCCGTCTCGAAGACCCATGCCTTGGGATGCTTCCCCATTCCGTTCCTCTTGAGATGTCCCTCGAAGAACGGGACGAGCATCTCGTCCTGGTACGTCTCCGCCGTGCGGCTGCCGAACGTCAGTTCCCCGACCGCGCTCCCCGAGTCACGCGCCCACTGCCCGTGGTACCACGGGCCGATGACGATGGCGTTGTCGGTGGACGCGCTCTGCTTCTCGATGGCCTGATACAGGTGCAACGCGCCGTAGTAGTTGTTGGCGTCGTACAACCCGCCCACGGTGAGCACCGCCGGCTTCACCTGCTTCACATGCGCGAGGATGTTGCGCGCCTTCCAGAAGCTGTCGTACGTCCCGTGGCGCATCATGTCGCTCCACCCGGGCGACTTTCCCTTGAAGTACTTCCGCTCGGCGTTGGCCAGCGGCCCCATCTCCAGGAAGAAGCGGTAGCCGTCGTCGGTGCCAAAGTCGAACGGGCGGCCGCACGACATCGACGTCCCCTCGCCGCGCATCCCGCACATCAGCATGAAGTTGAAGGTCGACGTGAGGAAGAACGCGCCGTTGTGATGCGTGTCGTCGCCCAGGAACCAGTCGGTCTGCGGAGCCTGTGGCGAAGCCGCCTTGAGGGCGGGGTGGGCGTCGATCATCCCGGCCGTGGTGAAGAAGCCGCCGTACGAAATCCCCCAGAGCCCGACGCGTCCATTGTGGTGCGACGTGTTGCGCAGCAACCACTCGATGGTGTCGTAGGTATCGCTGCTCTCGTCCACGTCGCGCGCGCCTCGCTTGACCGCCTTGTGCGGCGTCATGTGCTCGAAGCGCCCCTCGGAACGGTAGCGACCGCGGACATCCTGCGTGACGAAGATGTAGCCCAACGAGGCAAAGCGCGGCCCCGGCCCGAGGTAGCGCGGGTAGCGCCCGTCTCCATAGGGACCGGCGCTATACGGCGTGCGAGTAAGCAGGATGGGATGTGACGTCGCCGAGTCGCGCGGGGTGTAGATCGCCGTGAAGAGCTTCACGCCGTCGCGCATCGGGATCATGACCTCGCGCTTGGCGTAGTGCGTGCGCAGGTACGTCGTGTCCGGCCACGCGAACGACTGCGCGGCGGCCGGACGTGCGACCGGATTGGCGGCGACCAACGCCGTGAGCGCCAGCAGGAGCGTGGCGCAGCCGCGCGAGAACGTCATGAGTCCCCTCCGGGGTGGAGCCGTGGTGTGCGGGCCGCGAACGCGAAGGCGCGTGTGTCGCCGGCGTGTGTGCTCGTCACTGTCTCGCTGTGCGCGCCTAGTGCCGTGCCATGAGGTAGCGCCCCGGCGCCGCGCCGGTCATCGCACCATCGCGCAAGACCGCCACCCCACCCACCAGCACGTGCACGACGCCCGTCGCCATGCGCGACGGCGCCTCCCACGTGGACTGATCGCTGATGGTGCGCGGATTCCAGATCGCCAGGTCCGCCGCCATCCCTTCGGCAACGCGCCCGCGGTCGTGCAAGCCGACGAAGGCGGCGGGGAACGACGTCATCTTACGCACCGCATCCTCGAGGGTGAGCGCCCGTTGCTCGCGCACGTAGCGCCCCAGGACCCGCGGAAAGGTCCCCGACGAGCGCGGATGGCCGCGCGTCCCCTCACGCGGGTCGACATAGGCGCCGTCGCTGGCCACCATGTTCCACGGCTGTTGCAGCAGGCGGCGCACGTCCACTTCGCGCACCGCGCCTAACGTGATCCCGATTGGCTTGGTGGCGCCGAGGATGAGGTTGGCCACCAGGTCGAACCGATCGACGTTGCGCGCCTTGGCCAGCTCGCTCAGGTACTGCCCCACCAGCGCCGGCTGCTCCGGGCTCGAGGTGATGCGCATCTGCGTGTAGCCCGTGGCCTTGAGCCAGGCAAAGCCGCCGTTGATCCCCTGCTCGCTCGACACCTTGAGCTTCGCGCGCTCCGCCGGGTCGCGCAGCAGCGCCCGCAAGTCGAAGCCTGGCGCCTTGGCCTGCGCCTCGGGAACGACGACGATATCCTCGAGGTGCGACGTGGCCGCACCATCATAGGGATACTGGTCGGTCACCGCGTTGACGCCGCGCGCCCGCGCCTTCTCCACGAGGGCGATCACCGTGTCGAGCAGGCCGGCGTTCTCCAGCCCCACCACCTTCTCGTGCGCGATCTTCGGGGCGATCCCGGCCCGTTCGCCGATCTCGATCGTCTCGCGATCCGATTCGATGAGATGATGCCCGGGGTCGCGCACGTGCGAGTCGTAGATCCCGCGAAACGGGGCGACTTCCTTCGCCAGCTCCACCACTTCGTCGGTCTTGCTGAACATCCCGGGCTCGTACATCAACCCAGATGACAGGCCGACGGCACCCAGCTCCATCCCTTCGCGCACGAGCGCCTTCATCTTCGCCAGCTCTTCAGCGGTCGGCGCGCGTTGCGCCATCCCCATCACCGCCTCGCGCACGCCATTGTGCCCGATGTACGCCGCGACGTTGGTCCCCGAGCCATGGTGGCGCAGCGAGTCCATGATCATGCGCAGGTGGAACGGGGCGAAGTAGCCATCGGGGCCGCCGACGATCGTCGTCACCCCCATGCGCACGACCCCTTCGTTCAACTTGTTGGGCGACTTGAACGCCTCCTCGATGCTGTGCGAATGCACATCCACGAAGCCCGGCGAGACCACGAGCCCCGTGGCATCGATGCGCGAGGTCGCCGGCACTCGGCGCAGTGCACCTGGCGGGGCCACACGCACGATCCATCCCCCACGCACGGCGACATCGCCGGCAAAGGCGGGGCGTCCCGTGCCATCGACGATGCGGCCCCCGGTGATGACGAGGTCGTATCGGTCCGCCGGCGCCGAGGCGGGCGCCTGCGCGAACGAAGGGGCAGAAGCGAGCGCACACAGGGCGAGCGCAACGAACAGTCGACGCATGTGGAGAGTGCAGGAGGGACGAGAAGAGTGGGCGCGGAGAAGCTGCCCCCGCGACGCGCCTCCCGCAACGCCGGGCCGGAGCGTGGTCACGCCGGTCGTTGCCTCCCACGAAGGTCCCCTCGGCGCTGCCCGACTAGCGCGCCAGCAACTGGCGCGGGCTCACCCCGCCAGCAAGCGACTCAGCATCAGCGCTGGAAGGCCAAGATTGGAGATCATGTGCGCGATGATCCCGGGCCAGGTACTGCGCGTGCGTTGCGCCACGAAGGCGAGGCCCAGCGTGGTGGGGAGGTACGACAGCAGGATCCCCAGGTTGAAGTGGTAGAACGCGTGAAAGCCCGCCCACAGCACCCCGTTCACGATCCACGCCGAGGCGCCGAACGCCGCCTCCTGACGGGGGAGGATGTAGCCTCGCCACCAGAGTTCTTCGCCGAGGATGTTGAAGACGAAGAGTCCGGCGAGGAAGTAGAAGAGGAGCCCCCACGTGAACGGGAGACCGAAGATCTGCGTCTTGCCGTCGGTGAGGGTGTTCATGAACGTCGTGTAGCCGGCGGGCGCATCGTAGAAGTGAACGCCTTCGAAGGCACGACGGATCGCGGCGTTGATCGGGAGCTCGGGGACGAAGGCCACGATCCAGACCACAAGCCCCAGCGTCCAGAGCCATCCCGCACGGTCGAGACGCCCCAGCCGAAAGCGATCGCGCACCCCGGCCCAGTCGAGCGCCCCCTGCTCCATTCGGTAGGCGACGAACGCCGCGATGAGCATCAGCGCCAACGGCGCCATGAAGCCGGCATGGAAGGCGGCGAACTTGGTACCGCCGCCAGCCACAACCGCCGGCATCAGCAGGAAGAGAAAGGAGGTGAAGATGACGCTGGGGACGCCGAAGAGCACCAGGCTGCCGATCCAGCCGAGGCGGGGGACGTTAGGCGTTGTCATTCCGTGCCTCCGTCCCCGCCCAGCGCGCCCGGTGCATCAAGGCAAAGAGCGACCACATCACCAGGACGGTGAGCACCCCGGACTCCCCTGTCCACGTCGCCGCATGCGCACCGTGCGTGAAGGGGTCGAAGACCGACTGGATCACCACGTTCCACGAGCCGTGCGCGATGACGGCGGGCCACACGCTGCCGCTCGTCATGCGCCAGCGGAAGTAGAACAGGGCCGCGGGTACGACGGTGGCGACGAAGAGGAGCGCGGAGAGGAGCGGATACTCTCCCACGGCATAGCCGCCCCAGAGAATCAGGGGGACGTGCCAGACCGACCAGATCACCCCGCTCACGACGTCGGCGCGGGCGACCCCCGCCTGCACGAGTCGCGGGACCATGTAGCCGCGCCAGCCCACCTCCTCGCCAAACGCGGAAAGGCAGGAGATCAGGGTGCCGACCGTCAGCGCCACCGGGAGCAGGGCGAGGAATCGCACGACCGGGTTCGAAATCCCCTGCAGCATCCCGCCCGTCGGCATCGCGAACTCGGCGAGCCCGCTGGTCCAGGCGATCCCGTAGGCCACCGTCCCGACCACCACGGGGAAGAGCCACGCGGTGACCGCCGCGCGCGTTCCGGCGGCGCCTCCCCAGCGAAACGAGACGTCGCCGAACCCCTCGCCCCCGGACAGTCGCGCGATCACCGACGCCAACGCCGGCGTGTACATGAGCGGAAAGACCAGCATTCCCCACGGCCCGCCCAATCCGCCGTGCGCGATGATCCACCCCTGCAGCGCGGCCGAGACGACCACCATCACCGCGAAGTACGTGCGCAGCCCGCGTCGCGCGCGCGCGCGCACCGCCGCGTCCTCCGCTTCCTCCGCCGTGCGCCCGCTGACCGCGCCTTCCGCGGCGATGGCGCTCATCGATCGAAGCGAATGCGCTTCATCCGGCTCGCGCTCACCTCGAAGCCAGTCACCACGCCGTCCGCACTACGGGTGAAGCGCACGAAGCCGGTGCCTGACGAGAAGCCATCACGAATCACCGGAACCATCGGCGACTCCCCCACCGCGCGTCCCTTGATGTAGAGCGTGTCACCCGACTGACGGATGGTCCACGAGGCAAGCAGCTCGGGGCTGCGGTACGTCCCCACGAGCGAGGCCAGCTCGCTCGCACTCGGCTTCGCACGGTCGGCGCGTCGATAGGCGATGGCGGCACGACCCGCGATGGAGAGCCGGGCCTCCTGCCGTGCGTCGGCGAACGTCAGGTTGATCATTCCTTCCATTCCGGAGAACGCGTCATCCGCCGTGCGCGAGAGCGGGATCTTGCGACCGCTGTAGGAAAGGACCGGCGCGCCGTTGCCGGCCTCCACGCCAAGCGCCGCCTGTTCCTCCTCCGAGAAGTACGTCCCGACGTACGGGGCCGGATCGACGGTGGCGCCAGACGGCGCCTGGCCCGCCGCGGGGCGCGCCGAGGAGACCGTCGGCTTGTCCTTGAACGCGCGCGCAAGGATGGCGTCCGCCACGCGCTCGGCGCGCCCCTGCGTGTTGGCGTCACCGCGATTGCAGGTGAGCCCGATCGCGACCCCCTGGTCGGGGAATCGCATCAGCATGGCGCGGTAACCGGCCCACGCCCCGCCGTGGTGCACGCGACGCACCCCGCGGTACGTGTCGACGAAGAGCCCGCGCGCGTAACCGTGCGGCTTCCCATTGTCGAGCGTCCCCTCCTCCTGCATCCGATCGACGAGGGCCCGTCCGCCGACCTTGGCGTCGTCGAAGTTCGCGTCCCACTTCGCCAGCTCGAGCACATTGGTATTCACCGCGCCGTCGCCGGTCTGGTCCCAGTTGGACATGTCGAGCACGAACCCCTTCTCGCTCGGCTCGTAGGCCGTGGCCCGATTGGGGAGGAGCGCGGTGTGATCGTCGCGGAAGTGCGTGACGGTCATCCCCAGCGGGGCGAAGATGCGCGCCTTGGCGAAGGCGGCGAGCGTCTGCCCCGTCACGCGCTGCACGATGACCGACAGGAGGAAGAAGCCGGTGTTGCTGTAGTCCCAGCTGCTGCCGGGGACGAAGTTGGTGCTGCGCTGCGCGACGATGATCGAGAGCGCATCGTCGTCGTTGGTGAAGTCCTCGAAGTAGTGCCCGCCGAGGTAGAGGAGCCCGTTGTAGTCGCGCAGCCCGCTCGTGTGTCGCAGGAGGTGATCGATGGTGATGACCTTGGCGTAGCTGGGGAGCTCGGGGACGTATTTCCGCACGTCGTCGGTGAGCGAGAGCTTCCCTTCGTTGGCGAGCATGACGATCGACGCCGCGGCGAACTGTTTGGACGTGGAGCCGATGTCGAAGACGGTGGTCGGCGTGATGGGGACGCCGAGGTTGAGGTCGGCCATCCCGTAGCCCTTGGCGTAGACGACCTTCCCCTTCTGGTAGATGCCGACCGCGCACCCTGGGGTGGTGCGGGTGAAGTCCTTGAAGACGGCGTCGACTTTCCCCGGGGCGATTGCCAGCGCGGGCGTCGCCTGCGCTGGGAGTTTCAGCGGCGTCAGCGACAGGAAGAGGGCCGCGACCGAGGTCGCGAAGGCCGTGGCGACGACGACCGGGGGGCGCGAGGAGATCATGACGATGACGTAGTTCGGAGATGCCGGCAGATGCAACGCCGGGCGACGCGGTGGCGGGGGAGGGTCACGATAGCTTCCGCCCGCGGGCACGCGCCGTCAAGGAAGGAACGCGACGCGGTGGGCCCTGCGCGCTCTGCGCGCCCGGCGCGACGGTACCCTTCCCCGCCGCCACCGTGAGACACAGCTTCGGGCCGAATCGATTGAATCGGATTCCTCCCGCCGCTCGCCGCCACCATGTCTTCGCGCCGCTTCGCCCTCCGCGCCAGCGCCCTCCTCCTTGTCGTCGTCGTTCCGGTTCCGCGCGCCCTGGCCCAGCGCGCGGCGCCGCCGGCCACCGCGCTGCCGCTTCGCCAATCATCGCTCGACGCATCGGCAACGAAGGACACGCTGACGCTGCAGGACGTCTCGCAGCTCGACCGGTGGATCGGCGCCGGGGCGCGTGACGCGCGCTGGTCGCCCGACGGCGCCTGGCTCTCCTTCCGCTGGCCACAACGCCCGACGACGGCCGACAACCCGGACGACGATCCGTGGTGGCGCGTCGATCGGGCTGGACGCGGTGCCGAGATCGTCCCCGACTCGCAGGTGTGGCGCATTCCCGAGGCGAGGGTGAGCTGGAGCCGCGACGGCTCGCTCGCTGCCTGGACGTGGCGTGGGCGCGTGGTGGTGTGGGACGCGCAGCGAACGGGGGGCGATGGCACGCGCGTCGTGGCAGTCGGCGCCCAGCCGGCGCGGCACGTTCGCGTGGCCACCGACGCCCGCGCCGTCGACTACATGCTGGGGGAGGACCTGTACCGGTGGGACGCCGATCGTGGGACGGTGCGGCGGCTGGCCATGACGGTGCACCGCCCCGCCGACGCGCGCACCGAGGCCGGGCGCTGGCTGGCGACCCAGCAGGTGCAACTCTTCGACCTGATGCGCAAGCAGGCCGACAGCGCCCGGGCCGTGGGCGAGCGTGCACGGCGCCTCGACCCGGACGCCCCGCAGGTCATCCCGGTCGAGCCCAATGCCATCGTCGAGGAGGTGCAGCGTTCTCCAGACGGACGGTTCTTCACCGTACGGACCGTCACTCCCGACCGCACGCGCCCCCCCACACTGTACATGGACTACGTCACCGCGTCGGGCTACGCGGAGTCGAAGACGTCACGCGCCAAGGTCGGTGAGCCGCGCGACAACATCCGCCTCGGGATCGTGCCGCGTGACGCGCGCCGACCGGCCGACAGCGTGCGTGTGCAGTGGGTCGCCCTCCCCGAGGCCCGCGGGCGCCAGGTCAACGTGCACGGCCCGTGGTGGAGCGTGGAAGGCGATCGCGCCGTGATCGAGGTCGTCACGCTGGACGATCACGACCTCTGGATCGCGCGCCTCGACCCCGCCACCGGCGCCACCTCCGTCATCGACCACCAGCACGACGACGCCTGGATCGGCGGGCCGCCGGTTCAGTCCAACTACACGCAGCCGGGGCTGGTCGAGTGGCTCCCGGGGGGACGCCTCGTCTTCGCCAGCGAACGCACGGGGTGGAGCCACCTGTACCTGGCGGAGCCGGACGGCACGGTGCGCCCCCTCACGAGCGGCGCGTGGGAAGTGCGCGCCGCCACGCTCTCACGCGACAAGTCGACCTGGCTGCTCGGCGCCTCACGCGAGCACCCATCCGACGACCATCTCTACACCATGCCAGCCGCCGGCGGGACGCTCGTGCGCCTGACGACAGAGGACGGGCGGCACGACGGCGTCCTCTCTCCCGACGGCCGGCGCCTCGCGCAGCTCTCCTCGCGCAACGACCGGCTCCCCGATCTCTGGCTGCGCGACCTAACGCCGACCGGCCCATCCACGCGCGTGACGGTGAGCGGGAGCGACAACTTCTGGAAGCACCACTGGCTGCGCCCCGAGACCGTCACCATCCCACACCCCGCCGGCGGAGTGGTCTGGGCCGGACTCTATCGCCCGGAGCGGCCCAATCCCAAGCACCCCGCCGTGGTGTACGTGCACGGCGGCGGCTATCGCCAGTTTGCGCACCACGGCTGGTCCGTCTATGGCTTCTCGCATGCTTCGCACTACGGGATGATCAACTGGCTGGTGCAGAACGGCTACACCGTCCTCGACTTCGACTACCGCGGGAGCGCCGGCTACGGGCGCGATTACCGCACCGACATCCATCGCTCGATGGGCGTGAAGGATGTCGACGGCGCCGTGGCCGCCGCCCGATGGCTCGTGCGCACGCAGGGGGTCGACTCGGCGCGCATCGGGATCTACGGCGTCTCGTACGGTGGCTTCATGACGCTCATGTCGCTCTTCCGCTACCCGGGGACCTTCGCCGCCGGTATCTCGGCCGCGGGCGTCACCGACTGGGCGCACTACTCGGATGAGTGGACCGCACGCATCCTCGGACGCCCCAGCGACGACTCGACGGCGTACGCCATCTCCAGCCCCATCAACCACGCCGCCGGGCTGCGCGACGCGCTCCTCATCGAGCATGGGATGATCGACGACAACGTCGAGTTCCAGGATGCAGCCCGCCTGGTGCAACGGCTGCTGGAGCTGGGGAAGCCGTTCGACATGGCGTTCTATCCCACCGAGCCGCACGTCATCGAGGGGGCGCCGACACTCGTCGACTTCCACAAGCGGCTGGCGGCGTTTTTCCGGCGACATCTCATCGATCGATGACCGCCGTGGGGCGACATGCACCTAGAGCCGCGCCAGGTAGGTCACCTTGAGCCGCACCCCTCGGCTGTGCGGGTCCCACACGGCCACATCCGACCCGCGCTCCTCGTTGAGCACGAGAAAGACGTCGCTCCCCGGGCGAAAGGTGTAGCCGAGGCGCGCATTGGCCGAGAGGGTGCGCCCCAGGCTGTTGTACTGCACCAGCGAGTTGAGCACCGCCCGGGTGGTAAACGCATACGTGCTGCGCAACGACAGCAGGTGCGCGACAAACGCCCCGTTAGGCAGCGACGCATCGCTGCGCGTGTAGCCAAGCTTGAAGCCGAGGTGCGTCCCGACGTTGGCGGCCGCGCCGACCGTGGCCGAATTGACCGAGCCGCCGAACTGACGGCGGAAGTCGGCATTCACGTTCAGCACGATCGGGCGCCCCGGGCCGGTGCTGCCGAACACCGTGATGTCGCTGGACGGATAGTCCCCCGCCGGAACCAGCACCGTGTCGGCAAGGGTGAACGCGTCGGTCACCCGGTTGCGCCCCATCGAGTAGAAGAGCGCCATGTTGTCGGCGGTGTTCCACGTGGGGCTGGTGCCGAGGCTCACGTTCCAGTCCAATCGTTCGCCGCGTGTGTTGGTCACCACGTCATTGAACATGTTGATGCTGAGGCGTCGCAGGTTGAGGACGTGCGGACGGAACACGTAGCGGGCGTTCCCCTGCGTTCGCTTGATGTCGGTGCGGGTGACGAAGCCGGCGCTCGCCTCGACGTCGGGCCCCACCGCGACGTGCGAGAGCGACGCGCTCATGTTGGTGCTCTGGTAGTCGGCGCCCAGGCGCCAGGCCACGTCATCGCCTCCTGGTCCTTTCGTCGTGGTGCGGGCCCCGAAGCCCTGGACGTTGAGCTTCTGCATGGGCCAGAGCGAAAAGTCGACACCACCAACGGTGTTGGCCGTCTCGGCGTTGCGCCGGTCCACAAGCATGGCCCCCACATACCCCGCCCTCCACAGGTCGTGCTTGACGCGCGCCACGTTGAAGGCGGTGCGCGGATCGCCGTATCGCGACGCCGTCATCGCCGAGAGGAGCCCGACCGTCTCGGAGCCGAGTCGTCCCGTCAGGCGCCCGCCGCCTAACATGGGGACCTCGCCCGAGTCGGCGTTGATCCCGATGCTGCGCGAGAAGAAGGCGAGGAATGGAGGCGGCTCGAATTGCCCGCGTGCCCCGAAGGAGAAGATGCCGGAGTTTTCCAGGAAGAACTCGCGCTTCTCGGGAAAGAAGAGGCTGAAGCGCGTGAGGTTGACCTGCTGGTCATCGACCTCCACCTGCGCGAAGTCGGTGTTGTACGTCAGGTCGAGCACCAGCCCCGGACGCACCTCTGACTTGAGGTCGACGCCGACGTTCCCGATGCCCGACGTCGTGCTCCCATCCGTCTCATGTTCCTGGTCGGCGCCTCCCAGCACGTAGGGCTTGAGGTCGACGTTGACGCCGGGGCGCGGAAGGTCATCGAGCCCCACGAGGTGGCCGGCGCGACTGACGCGCGCGATCCCTTCGCTGCCCCGCGCCCAGCCGCGCCAGAGGACTTCCTCGTTGCCATGGCGAATCATGCGGTACACGTTGAACCCCCACGTGCTGCCGTCGCCGTGATAGCGGAGCGTGCGAAAGGGAATCGCGAATTCCGCCGACCACCCCTCGGCGGTGCGCTTGGCGGCCACCGTCCAGATGCCGCGCCAGTCGATGTTGTACTCCTTCCCCTCGTCGGTCAGGAAGGCATCGAACTCCGCGCCGTTTGGATTGGTCGCGAAGAGGAAGGCGTTGCGATGATCGTGAAACGGATCGATGAGGATGGCGATCGCGTCGTCGCCGGCGAACTTCGGCTTTCCGTCGAACTCCGTCTCCATGACCTTGTCGCGCGCCAGGATGCGCGAGACGATGCGCTCGGGGTGGATGTCGCGGGCGATCACCCCGACGTAGAGCACATCGCCGGCGGCAATGATCCGCACCTCGGTCGCCTCCGTCGAGAGTGCCCCTTCCACGGGTTCGCGCTGCCGGAACTCGGTGATCGGGGTCGCCGTGCGCCACGACGCCTCGGTGAGCAGGCCGTCGACCCGAATGGCGCCAGTGGCCGATGCGTCGAGGGGTGCGGCGACCACCGTGTCGCCACCGGCGGCGCGACCGGGGCCCGTCGTCGCCTGCGCCCACGTCGTGGACGCAACGGTCAATGAGGCCACGAGCATCATGCTCTCGCGGAGCATGCGCCGGATGCCGTGTGCACGACCCTCGCGGCTACGGCGCACGATGCTCGGAACGCGCGCGCCGGCGTTGCAGCTCCAGGTACAACGACTCGACCTTTTCGCGCGCCCACGGCGTCCGGCGCAAGAACTTGAGCGACGACGACACACTGGGGTCGCTGGTGAAGCAGGCGATGCGCACGCGGCGCCCCATTCGCTCCCACCCCATCGCCTCGACCAGCTCGTTGAGCATGCGCTCGAGGGTGATGCCGTGCAGCGGATTGCGGGCCTGGCCGGGAGGTGTCGTCATGGGAGCGAACGATCACCCGTAGCAGCGGGTCGCGCCAGCGTGCGCACGCGACACGCCAGATGACGCGCGCCCCGCGCAGCTTCACGCGCGTCCCGCGCAGCTTCACGCGCGCCCCGCGCAGCTTCACGCGCGCCCCGCGCGGTTTCGCACGCCATAAGCCAGCCGCAATTCCCCCTACCGCCCCCCTCGCCACCCGCTCTACCTTCGCCGCTCCACTCCCCGCCTCACGTGACCGACTTCCCGCTGGGCGCCTCAATCACGGTCGAGCAACTCTCGGCCGATCCCTACCCGCTCTTCGCACGCCTGCGCGAACGCGAACCGGTCACCTGGGCCCCCGCCGTGGGTCAGTGGCTCATCACCTCGCGCGACATCGCCATGGAAGTGCTGCGCGACCACGAGCGCTTTCGCACCGACGATCCGCATTCCCCCATCCGCGACACCTTCGGGGCGCAGATGCTCAGCACCGAGGGCGAGGCACAACGACGCTACAAGTCGGCCTGCGCCCCGCCGTTCAACGCGCGGGCCGCCGAGGAGTCGCGACCGCTGGTCGAGGCGATCGTCGAGCGGGCCCTCGCGCGCCTCGGCCAACGCCCGACCGCCGACCTCCGCGCCGACTACGCCGCCCCCATCGCCCTCGAAGTCATCGCCCGCGTCATCGGCCTCCCCGTCGCGCTCGACGAGCAGCTGCGCCGCTGGTACGACACCTTCGTCGACGCACTGATGAACTACGAGCGCGATCCCGGGACGCGCACGCGCGCCCACGCCGCGGTGCGCGCCTTTCGCGACACCATCGCCCCGCGCCTCGCCGCGCCCGACGCAGACGAGACCACCCTGCTCGCCTCGCTGGCGCGCGCGCATCCGCGCCTGCTCGACGACGCCGAGATCGGCTCCAACGCCCTCATCGTCATGTTCGGCGGGATCGAGACGACCGAGGGGCTCATCGCCAACGCGCTCTGGGCCATGTTCAATCACCCCGACGCCCTCGAACGCGCCCGCGCCAGCGACGACGAACTCGATCGCTGCATGGAGGAATCGCTGCGCTGGGAGCCAGCGGTGCAGACCTGCACGCGCTACGCCGCGCAGTCGTGCACGCTACACGGCGCCGAGATCCCGGCGGGGGCGGTGGTGCAGTGCATGGTGGGGGCGATGAATCGCGACCCGGCCCACTATGCCGATCCCGACCGATACGACCCCTGGCGACAGGAGTCGTTAGGGCACGCCGCCTTCGGCTTCGGGCGCCACTTCTGCCTCGGCGCCGCACTGGCCAAGGTCGAGGCGCGCGTCGCGATGCGACGCCTGTTCGAGCGCTTCCCCGCGCTGCGCTTCGATCCCCGCGGTTCGAGCGCCCCCACCGGGCACGAGTTTCGGAAGGCGGGGCGCGTGGCCGTCCAGCTGACCTGACGCCAGCGCTCCGCCCGGGCATAGAAAGATTGGTGCCGTGCAACGCCTCGATGCTATGATTGGGCGCGCGACCGCCCTCCCCCTCGCGGCGGCGCCGCGTTCCCTGCGTCGAGGATGCTGATGCCCCCAGTTCGCGTGCCGCTCTTTCACCGGATCACGGACGGAATCCGCATCACCGCGCGTCCGACCTTCCTGCACGAGCGCTCGAGCGCCGCCATCGGCCAGTTCGTCTTCGAGTACCACATCCGCATCGAGAACTGCGGCGAGCAGGCGGCGCAGCTTCGCTCGCGGCGGTGGCTCATCCACGACGACTCGGCCGGCGACTCGGTCGTCGAAGGGGACGGCGTGGTGGGCGAGCAGCCGTACCTGCAGCCGGGTGAGGTGCACGAGTACCGCTCGTACTGCGTGCTCAAGTCGCAGCAGGGGTGGATGGAGGGGACGTATCGCTTCGTGCGCGACGACGGCTCGACGTTCGACGCCGTGATTCCGCGCTTCACGCTCGACGCCTAGTCGAGGGAAGCGGGGCGACGTCGCACCGGGACGCGCGTCACGCACGCCGCGAATAGGCGAAGCGGCGGCCACGCATCGCCACGCTGCGTCGTGAGTATCTTGCGGCGTCGCCCCTCAGGAGCCGTTGATGACCTCGAGCCTCGGACGCGCCGCGGGTCCCCGCAGCGCACGCATCCAGGCTTCGCCGCAATTCAACGGGCGCACCTTCGCCAACACGTACCCCGTCTCGATCGGCTTCAAGGACGGGGTGGAACGTCCGTCGCTTCGCGAGTTCCTGTGCGGGGGGGAACGGCGCATTCCGTCGGGGACGATCCCGATCGTGAATCCGGTGGCGCGCTGGGCGGCGCCCCCCGAGACGGGGCTGCGCGTCACGCGACTCGGCCATTCGACACTCCTCATCGAGATCGATGGCGTGCGCATCCTCACCGACCCGGTGTGGAGCACGCGTGTCTCGCCGCTCGCCTTCGCCGGCCCCAAGCGCTTTCACCCGGTGCCGGCGCCGCTGGCGGCGCTCCCGCCGCTCGACGTCGTGCTCGTCTCGCACGACCACTACGATCACCTCGACCGGCAGACGATCCGCGCCCTGGCCCGTGCCGGCGTCCCGTTCGTCACGTCGTTAGGCGTGGGGGCCATCATCGAGTCGTGGGGGGTCCCGCCCGAGACCGTGATCGAGCTCGACTGGTGGGAGCGCACCGAGGTGAACGGCGTCACGATCACCGCGACGCCCTCGCAGCACTTCTCCGGTCGCGGGATCAAGGACCGGAACAGCACGCTCTGGTCGGCGATGCACCTGCAGGGCGACCGGCACTCGTTCTTCTTCGGCGCCGACTCGGGGCTCACCCCGGAGTTCAAGGAGATCGGCCATCGCCTGGGACCGTTCGACGTGGTCGCCCTCGAGATCGGGGCCTACCATCCGTCGTGGGGCGACATCCACCTGGGCCCCGAGCATGCGCTCGTGGCGCGCGGGATGCTGGGGAGCGGGGCGCTCCTTCCCATCCACTGGGGGACGTTCAACCTCGCCATCCACCCGTGGGATGAGCCCGCGGAGACGATCGTGCGCCTCGCCCCCGACGCGCAGGTGCAACTGCTGCTCCCCAGGTTCGGCGAGGCGATCGAACCGGCGCGCGCGGAGGGAATCGTCCCCTGGTGGCGCGGCATCGCCGCAGGGCGCGCCCCAGGCAACGACGATGAGGGGCTGGCCCGGCGCGCCCTGGAGTGGCTGCCGGACTAACGCGCGCCAGCAGGGTCGCCTGCTGGCGCGGTCGCCAACTCAGTCGCTCGTCATGATGAAGAGCGGCGCCCCGTCGAAGTCGTAGATGGGACGCAGCCGGCTCGTCTCGTAGTACTTTCCCACCTGCACGACTTTCTTCTCCGACGTCACGCTGCCGATGTGCACGCTGTCGTAGAAGCCGCGGTGAATGCTGACTAACCGCCCGAAGCGCTTCTTGAGGATGAGGTCGAGCGCCAGGTTGCCGAAGGCCATCGGGACGATCGAGTCGAGCGCGTCGGGATCGCCCGAGCGCACCAGGTAGCCCAGGCGCTGGCTCACGACGTCGATGCGGCGTCCGTTGTTGTACTTGGGCGACAGCTCCTTGAGCGCCGCGGCGACCTTGTCCCCCACCCCGCCCAGCTTGCGGTGGCCGAACATGTCGGCCTCCGACCCCTCGAAGCTCATCCCGTCGTGCGAGGCGAGCTGCGCCCCTTCGGAGACGAGCACGACCGCATAACGACTCGGGTGACGGTTGCGATCGTAGGTGAGCAGCTCCGCCAGCTGCTCCACGTCGACCGCGTGCTCGGGAATGACGCAGCGGTCGGCAGCGCCGGCCATGGTGGGGAGCAGCGCCGTGAAGCCGGCATAGCGCCCGAAGACCTCGATGACGAGGTAACGCTCGTGCGACCCCGCCGAGGTGCGCAGTGCGTGCGTGAGCTCGATCGTGCGCGTCACGCAGGTGCTGAAGCCGATGCAGTAGTCGGTCCCGTAGACGTCGTTGTCCATCGTCTTCGGGATGGCGACAACGTTTACACCCTCGTCATGCAAGCGCTTGCCGTACGACAGCGTGTCGTCGCCCCCGATGGGGATGAGCGTGTCGATCCCGATGTGCTCGAGGTTCTTGAGGATGTCGGGAGTAACGTCGTTGACCTTGTTCTCATACCCGGTCAGGTACGCGGGGACGCGCTCGAGCGGCAGGTGCGAGGGGCGCGTGCGCGACGTGTGCAGGAAGGTCCCGCCCGTACGGCCGGCGCGGTTCACGATCGCCTCGGAGAGGACCTGGATGTTGTCGCTGTTGTCGGCGTCCTTCTCACGATGGTAGTCGACCAGCCCAGCCCAGCCGCGGCGGATACCGATCACGCGATACCCCTCGCGCAGCGCGCGGATCGTGATGGCGCGAATGGCTGGATTGAGGCCGGGGACGTCGCCCCCGCCGGTAAGGATGCCGATGGTCCCCTTCGAGCCCGACATGTGCGTCTCCTTGCTGGTGCGGATTGCGTCTGCTGCTGGTCGACGACAGGGAAGGTAATCGCAACCGGGGGTGACTGTCCCGGCCCTGGTGCCACGCGCCGGACCTTCCCGAGCTCGGCGCGAGGGCGACACGCATCCTCGAGCGCTTCAGAGGACCGTCAGCCGCCCTGCGCCCCCCGATCCACCTCGTCGATGCGCCGCTGCGCCTCGCCCCAATCCACGACCGGCGCCACGTCGGTATCGGACAGCTGCAGCGAGGCCAGCGCCCGTTCCACCACCGGGGCGCCTAACGCCGGCCCGAGCGCCAGCCCGAACTCCAGCTCTGCCCGTCGGCACAGGCGCTCCTCGCGCGCCCGGTCGCGCCCGGGGCGGTGCACCCCCATGCAGTCCACGCGGGCGTGCATCCCCTCGTGCACGATCGACGCCGCCACCGGTGCCGCGGTGATGTCGCGCCGGTTGAGGAAGGTCAGCTCCGTCATGCAGACGCGGTCATCGGGGAAGTAGGCCCCGCGACAGGCGTAGCGCACGATCCAGAAGTAGCGCAGGTCGCGCTGCAGGTGGCGCAGGCGCCACGGCTGCGCCTGCTCGATCAGCTGCAGCGCGTCGTCCAGCCGCTGCAGCACGTCGCCGGTGCGGATATCGGGACGCGAGTTCTCCACCACGACCTGGAAGCCGCGCACCGTGAACAGCTCCTGCTCGGCCGGGGGCATGGTCATGGTCGCTACCCCGCCGCGGCCATCGTCGACGGCATGCGCACCGCCGTCACCTTGCCGCGCGCCACTTCCACGTCGCCGGCCATGACACTCGTAGCGACGATCACCTTGCGCGCCCCCACCTCCTCGGCGCGCGACCGCAGCACCAGCTCGATCCCCATCGGGGTGGGCTTGAGGAAATCGACGTGCAGCGACCCGGTCACGAAGCGCGGCGTCTGGTCGCGTCCGGGAAGCTCGCCCGCAGCGTGCATCGCGGCCGCCGCACCGGCCGCGATCGAATGGCAATCCACCAGCGAGGCAAGGAGCCCGCCATACACGTAGCCCGGGAGGGCGATGTGATACTCCCCCGGCATGAAGTGCGCGACGGTCTCGCCGTCACGCCACTCGCTCTTGATGTGCAGCCCGTGCGGGTTGAGGCGACCGCACCCGTGGCAATGGGAGTAGTCGTCGGGATAGAGATCCTGGAGGAATGCCATGCCGATTCGTCGGGGCTGAAGTCGTCCTGCCGGCCACCGACCCCAAGGGCGCTGGCCCCCGGACGCCGGATGGCTCAGCGCCGCCCACGTCCGGGACGATGGTCTCTACAATGTGGCCGCGAGTGCCGCCAACTGGTCAGCGCAAATCCCCCACCCCACGTGGAACCCCATCTGCTCATGCTGCTCCCGATCGGCCACGGTCCAGTGGCGCGCGCGCGCGGTGTAGCGCGTCTTCCCCGCCTCCTCCTCGAACGTCACGGTCACCGTCATGAACGGCTTGTCCGACGGCTCCCAGGCCGAGGTGTAGGCGTCGGTGAAGACGAGCTTCTCGTTGGGGACGACCTCGAGATAGATCCCGCGATTCGGGTACTCCGTCCCCTCGGGGTCGCGCATCACGATCAACGACGAGCCCCCCGCGCGCACATCGGTTTCGGCAGCCGCAATGCTCCACGGCTTCGGGACGAACCACTGCTTGATGAGTTCGGGCTCGGTCCACGCACGATAAAGCGCGGCGCGCGGCGCGTCGATCAGGCGCGTGAGGACGAGTTCGCGGTCGGAGGTCGGTACCGGTTCTGTCGCGGACATCGGGGGGTTCTCCGGAGGGGGATCGCAGGGTCGGTGGCGCCGCCGGTAATCTGGCTCCGGGGCCCCACCACTCAAGGCGCTTCGACTGGTGGGCGCCGGGAAACTCATCGCCGGGGACAGCGATGATGGAGCGCCTCGCGTATGGAGCCCCAGTAGATTGCCCCGCCATGCCGCACGTCCAGCCCGCCTTGCGCTCCACGAGACCTCTGCACTCCGCGCTCCGCACCACCCTCGTCGCTTCCGCGCTCTCTTTGGCCGCCTGGCGCGGCGCGCGCGCGCAGGGTTCTCCCGCGCACTCGGGCGACAGTACGCGCGCACCATCAGCGTATCGCACCCCCAGGTCCATCCGACTCGACGGCCGGCTCGACGAAACAGACTGGGCGCTTGCCGACTCGGTGACCGACTTCCGCCAGAAGGAGCCGACCGAAGGGGGGCAACCGTCGGTGCGCACCGTCGTCCGGATGCTCGCCACCCCCGCCGGGCTGGCGCTCGGCTGGTGGTGCTACGACCACGACCCGGCCGCGATCCGCCGGACGCAGTTGCGCCGCGACGCCGCCCTTCGGTCCGACGACTACGTGAGCCTCATGATCGACGGGCTCTCCGACAAGCGCAGCGCCTTCTACTTCCGCACCAACTCCAACGGGGCCATGTGGGACGGCGACCACATCGACAACGAGGTGGGGAACGAGGAGTGGGACGGGATCTGGGACGTGCGCACGCAGATCGACGCCGAGGGGTGGAAGGTGGAGATGCTCATCCCGTGGACCACGCTGCGCTATCCGCGCGACGTGTCGTCGATGGGGATGAACTTCCGTCGCTTCCTCCCGCGTACCAACGAGGAGCTGCTCTGGCGTGCCTGGCGCCGCCCCGAGGGGCTGCGCTTTCTCGAACGTGAGGGGAAGGTCGAGGGGCTGAGCGATCTCCCCCCGCGCGCAATCGCCGAGTTCCGGCCGTATGTGCTGGGCGAGGCGCGCCCCCCCGAGCGACGGTTCCGCGCCGACGGCTCCGATTCGGTCACCGCCGAAGCGCTGCAGCGCGGCGACGCCGGGCTCGACGTGAAGATCCCGGTCACCGCGACGCTCACCGCCGACCTCACCTTCCGCCCGGACTTCGCGCAGGCCGAGGTCGACCGACAGATCGTGAACCTCACGCGCTTCCCGCTCTTCTTCCCGGAGCGCCGCACCTTCTTCACCGAGGGGGCGTCGACCTTCTCGTTCGGGCGCGAGCAGCAGACGCAGATGTTCTACTCGCGTCGCATCGGCCTGGGGCGCGACGGCACGCCGGTCACCATCCCCTTCGGCGCCCGAATGCAGGGGCGAGTGGGGGCGTACACCGTGGGGTTGCTCGCCGCGGCGACGGGCGGCCGCGAGGACTCGCGCGACTTCGTGGCGCGCGTGCGCCGCGACGTCTTCACGCGCGGCTACGTGGGGGCGATGTCGACGTTGAGTGATCGACCGTCGCGTCCGGGCGCCCTGTCCGGGGGGCTCGACTTCAACCTCCCGTTCATCGTCAAGGGGAGCAACCTGGTCTTCACGGGCAACGCCGCGTGGAGCCGTGACAGCACGGGGGGCGAGTCCGGCCGGCACTACCGGTTCGTCGTCGACTTCCCTAACGACCGCGTCGACCTCGTCACGCGCTTCGACCGGGTGGAAGCCGGCTACAACCCGGCGCTCGGCTTCGTGCAGCAGCGCGGCATCTATCGCTGGGGGGGGTCGACGGCGATCACGCCCCGCCCGCGCAACGCGCGCCTGGTGCGAAAGTTCGAGTTCAACCTGCTCAACTACGATGTCGTGTGGCGGCTCGACCGCGTGATGGACAACGCCTCGTTCACCGTGCGCCCCTTCGGCGTGCAGTTCCAGAGCGGTGACCGCATCGAGCTCAACACCATTCGCAAGTTCGACGCCCCCGACGTCCCGTTCGAGATCATCCCCGGTGTCGCGGTGCCAGCGGGTGGCTACTGGTGGAACCGCGTCGAGGCGAAGTACACCGGCTCCAACGTGCGCACCTGGGCGGTGGAAGCCACGGCGTCGACCGGCGCGTTCTACGACGGCAACCGCCACGACCTCGCCTTTGTGGGCAAGCTGCGCCGCCAGCCGCATCTCGAGTTCTCGCTGGAGTACGAGCGCAACGACATCGAGCTCCCGGCCGGCGCCTTCATTACCAACACGCTGCGTTTTCGCGGCGACTACGCCGTGTCGCCGCGCCTCACGTTCACCGCCTTTGCCCAGGCCGACGATCGCTCCGATCGCACCGCACTCAATGCGCGCATGCGCTGGACGCAGTCACCCGGCTCCGACCTGTTCGTCGTCTGGAACTCGGTGTGGCCCACGCTCCTGGAGCGCAGCTTCGCGATCATGAAGCCGCAGAACGGCGGGCTGGTGGTGAAGTACGTGCGCTTCTTCCGGAAGTAGGGGCGGACGTTTCGCGCGGAGGCCGGGCGTCGCGCCTGCGCCTCTGCGTACGCCTGCCTAACGGGTTGGCACCAACCCGTGTCCGCCGACGGGCTCGAGACGCGCCGACGTCTCGAAGCTGGCGATGAGCGGCCGCCCCTTGGCGATCGCCTCGCGCACGGAGGGAAGGGCGAGCGACGCCTTGTGGCTCGCCTCCGACTCCCACACCTCGCTCACCCACAGCACGTCCACGTTGGCGAGGTCGCGGGAGACGATGTAGCTCAGGCAGCCGGGCATGGTCGAGGCCCCCTGCGTGAGGATGGCGGCGAGCGCGTCGCGCTGGCCAGGGAGCGCAGTGATCTTGCCGATCATGCCGAACATGGTGGACCTCGTCTCCGGTGTGGGGCGTGGTCGCGTGGTGCCCACCACCTCGCGCACCAGGGTGCTGTTCTCCTCGCGCCCGCGCCGCAGCGCAAGCTGCGCCGGCGCATTGATGCGCAGCCAGCGCCCATTCCCCTCGCCCGTGAGCATGCTGGGCGCCGGATGCAGGAAGAGCCCCGACGCATCGATGGTGTCGAGCGCGGCCACCGCCGACAGGTCGCCCACTTCGCGCACGCGCAGCGTCCCGCCGCGCAGCGCGTCCTCGTAGTTCATCGCGACATCGACGCGCATCGGTTCCTTGCCGGGGAGGACGACCGATCCCCCCATCACCAGCAGGTCGACGGCCGCGCGGTCGTTGGTGGGGAGCGACTCGTAGGTCGCCGGGTCGGCGGCACGGTATCCGCCAGTTGCAATCGCCTGCAGCGCCGTGAGGATCGCGATCACGTTCACGCGACGCAGCCGCTGCTTCTCGGGATCACCCGGCAGCGCCCCGCTCTCGATGAGGACCGCGCTCGATCCCCATTGCTGGATCAGGTCGCCGAAGGCACGGGGGTTGAACGTGTCGTCGTACTTGGCGATGCGCCCGGGGATCTCGCGCTCGAGGACGTCACGCATGCGCGCCGCCACCAGCCGCGCCGTCGCCCGCACGGGACCATACGTCTTCTCGGCGTCGGCCGCCGGGGCGAGGATCGCGATCCCCACCTGGTTCCCATCGCGCCCGCCGAGCGTGCGCGCGTTCTGGTCGTGCAGGTTGAAGGCGAAGGCAGGTTGGATGGAGTCACGCAGCGCCTTGAGCGCCCGCGCCTCGGGGTCGCCAGCCGGCGCGCATCGCGATTGACGTCCACGCCTAACGCGTTTTCCCGCTGGAAGAGCTCGGCCCCGTCGGGGTTGAGCATCGGGGCCAGGACCATCGTCAGGCGCGACGTGAGCAGGTCGCGCAGGGCGTCGCGCTCACCGGTCGACGTGAACCAGGTGAGGATGTCGGCCAGCGACATCGTCGCCGTCGACTCGTCGCCATGCATCTGCGACCAGAGCAGCACCGTCGTCGGGCCGCTTCCCACGGTGATGGCGCGCAGCGGCCGGCCATTGATCGACTGGCCGATCGGCGTCACGCGCACCGCGGGCGAACGGGTCACGGGCTCGAGCGCGCCCCAGAGCTGCGCATGCGTGAAGCGCCGAGTCGATATGGCGGCCACGCGATGACGCTCGGCGATGCGGCGCCCGTCGTCGAGGCAGCAGTCGCCGCCCGACGCAGCGGAGGGGGCCGGCGTTGGCGTCGCGCGCGCGCACGACACGGCACCAGACGCGAGCAGGAGGAGCGCGCGTGAGATCGCGGGGAGTCGCATGGTGTGGAGCTGGCGAGGAGACGTTCCGTCAGGGAGAGCAAACCGATGGGAGGATCTTACCGCGCGACGATCGTCGGCGTGAAGAGTGCCGTAGCGACCTCGCGGCGGTCGGATCCCGACTTGCCGGCACCGGGCGCGCACGCCAGCTTCGCCGCGTCGATCCCACCCGTTCGTCATGAGGCTCCAGAGATGCTGAACCCTTCGCGCGCGCGCCGTTTTGTGGTCCTTGCCGGGGCACTGTTCGTCGGGGCCTTGATCGTCGGCGCCGCCGACGCTCATGCCCAGGCGACGGGTAGCGCCGATGCGCGCCTTCGCGCCCTGTACACCGCCGAGTGGGAGTGGCGGCAACGCGAGTTCGGGCGCGGGAGCGATGGCTTTCCGCGCGTCGACGCGAGCGCGCAAGCCGATCGCCTGGCCTACTGGACGCGTGCGCTCGCCCAGTTCGACTCGATTCCGTTCGCGCAGCTGTCGCCCGAGGAGCAGATCAACGCATCGGTCTTCCGCACCTCGGTCGTCGCGCTCGCCAACGACGTGCGCTACAAGACGTACGAGGCGCCGTTCAACAGCGACTCGTTCTTCTGGACCGAGTTCACCCCGCGCCAGGGCTTCGGCAAAGTCGAGGACTACCGTCGCTTCCTCACGCGCCTGCGCGACGTCCCGCGCTACTTCGGCGACCAGATCGTCAACATGCGCGCCGGGCTGTCGCGCGGTTTCACCATCCCGCGTGTGAGTGTCGAGGGGCGCGACCAGACCATCGTCCCATACACGAAGGGCGACTCCACCAACCCGCTGTACGTCCCGTTCGCGGAGATGCCGCCCTCCATCGCCGAGAGCGAGCGTGCGGCGCTGCGAAGCGAGGCGATGACCGTGATGCGCGACGTCGTGGCACCGGCGTACGCCAAGCTCCTCACCTTCATGCGCGACGAGTATCTCGTCAAGGCGCGCACCGTACTCGCCGCGGTCACGCTCCCCGACGGCCCGGCCTTCTATCAGTCGCAGATCGAGAAATTCACCACGCTCCCGCTCACCGCCGACCAGATCCACGAGCAGGGGAAGGCCGAGGTCGCGCGCATCCGTGCAGAGATGGAGGTGGTGAAGGGCAAGGCCGGCTTCACCGGAACGATGGCCGAGTTCTTCCACTTCCTGCGCACCGATCCGCAGTTCTACGCCAAGACGCCGCGTGAGCTGCTCTCCTACTCGGCGTACGTCTCCAAGAAGGCCGACTACAAGCTGCGGGAGACCATTGGTTACCTGCCGCGCTATCGCCACGGCATCATCAAGGTCCCCGATGCCATCGCCCCCCTCTACACCGGCGGGCGCGGCGGGTTGGACGCGTGCATGATGAACACTTACAACCTCCCGGCGCGCACGCTATACACGCTCGCCGCGCTCACGTTGCACGAGTGCACGCCCGGGCACTCGTTCCAGGCCGCGCTCGCCCTCGAGGGGCCGCCGCGTCCCGAGTTCCGCAACCAGACCTACTTCTCCGGTTACGGCGAGGGGTGGGGGCTGTACACCGAGTGGCTCGGCACCGTGATGGGGATCTACGAGACGCCGTACGAGGACTTCGGGCGCCTCACGTACGAGATGTGGCGCGCCTGTCGCCTCGTGATCGATACCGGCATCCACAAGTTTGGCTGGTCGCGCCAGCAGGCGATCGACTACCTCAAGGAGAATGCGGCGCTCTCGGAGCACGAGATCACCACCGAGATCGACCGCTACATCTCGTGGCCTGGGCAGGCGCTGGCGTACAAGCTGGGTGAGATGCAGATCCGCCGGCACCGGCGCGAGGCCGAGGCGGCGCTGGGGGACAAGTTCGACCAGCGCCTCTTTCACGATGCGATCCTGGCGTTAGGCTCGGTCCCGTTGCCGGTGCTGGAGCAGCGCATCAAGCAGTTCATCGCCGACGGGGGGAAGAACCCGCCACCGGCGTCGAAGGCGATCCAGTAGCGAGCGTCCGGCGGAGTCCGGGCTACGTTCGATGGACCCGTGGCCGCCCGACGCTACGATTCCGCGCGCCCGCCGTGTCTTGCTACGTCGGAGCGACAACCGTTTCTTTGGGTGACGGTTGTTCCTGGCGAATGATCGATGGCGCACCCGCGAGCGCGGAGATTCTGTGGAGCTAGATGAGCCGATGCACCGACGGCGCCTCCTGCAACTCGGCGGAGCCGCCGGCGCCGCACTTGCCCTGTCGCCCGCGGCGCTCGCCTCCGCGTTGGCCGCCGAGTCACCGACGCTCCCCCAACTCCCCGCGTGGTCGCCCGCACGCGCGGCGACCAGCGAATCGTTCTGGCGCCAGGTGCGCGCGATGTACGCACCAGATCCGCAGGTCATCGACTTCGATAACGGCAACAGCGGCGCCGCGCCAACCGCCGTGATCGACGCCTACGTTCGTCGCGCGCGCTTGCTCTGCGCCGCGCCGAATGTGCACTACCCTCGACTCAACAGCGACGACGTCAACGCCAACTACACACGCACCGCGGCGTTGTTGCACACGTCCGTCGACGAGCTGGCGATGGTTCCCAACGCCACCATCGGACTCAACACGATTCTCCATGGCTTTCCGCTCGAGCGCGGCGATGAAGTGGTCATCACCAATCACGAGTATCCGGACATGGTGGACACGTTGCACCGGCGTGCGAAACGGGAAGGGATCGTGGTGCGGACGATTGCCGTCCCGTCGATCGACGACGATCACCTCGCACTCGTCTTGCGCTTTCGCGCAGCGGTGACGTCGCGTACGAAGCTGCTGCTCGTGTCGCACGTGAGCGCGTGGAACAGCGAGATACTGCCGGTGAAGGCGCTGTGCGCCGAGGCACGCGCTCACGGCGTCGCCGTGCTGGTCGATGCCGCGCAGAGTATCGGCTATCTCGACGTGGACTTCGCCGACTGGGGATGCGATTTCCTCGCGCTGTCCATGCACAAGGGGCTCGGTGCTCCGATCGCCACGGGAGCCCTGGTGATCCGGAAAGACTGGTTAGGCAAGGTCGAACCGCTGCACCCACCCACCTGGGACACGAGCAAGTTTCCCGTCGACCAGTATGGATGGACCGGCACGGCGAACGTCGCGGCACAGGCGACGCTCCCCGACGCGATTGCCGCCCAGGAGCGCATCGGTGTGTCCCGCAAGCGCGCACGCCTGGTGCAGCTGGCCGGCGCGTGGCAGGCCATGGCGCGCGACATCAAGGGATTCCGGCTGCTCACGCCGACGACCGAAGAGCGAAGCTTCGGCTTCTGCGCGTTCGCGCTCGACCACGTGCCCTCGCGCGTGGTGGCCGAACGCCTGCGTGCCGAGTTCCGCATCCTGGTGCAAGACAAGGCGTCTCGCCCCTATCGGCCGTACGACAATGCCGTGCGCGTCACACCGCAGCCCTTCGCCTCGCTCGACGAGACACGGCGATTCGTCGCGGCACTCCGCACGATCGCCCGCGCCTGACGATGCACCGGTGACCTGCTGCCGCCGGTGCCGCGTCGGTCACGCATCGCCGCGCCCGACACGAGAACGACGGGCAACCCATGCGTGATCGTCGACCCCGGGCACGCGCTTGAACACCAGCGCCGCCCCCGACACCTTCGCCGTCAACGTCTCGACGCGCCCCGTCTCCGGGGCGAACTGGATCTCGGCCCCGCCGCTGCCGTCCATGATGAAGACGCCGTTCCCCTGATAGCGGAGCTGGCGCGTCTCCTCGAGTTCGGCGAACAGCTTCCCCTCCTTCGCGACGATGCGAACCGGTCCCGCTTCTCCTGCGTAGCTCCCCGTCACGCGCGCGATCAACTCCGCCGGCACGGCGAGGTCCTTCACCACCGGCTCCGGAACGCCGAGCGCCCAGCGCGCGATCATCTTCTCGAACCGGTCGGGGAGGTCGCTATCTCCGTTGACGAGCACGGCGATGATCAGCGAGTCGTTCGGGTACGACGCGAGCTGCGACCGGAAGCCGTCGATCCCGCCATTGTGCGAGACGATGCGGTGGCCGGCGAGGTCGCTGACCCCCAAGCCGAAGGCGTACGGCTGCTTCGTCCCGTCGGTTAGCGCGCGCGGCGTCGTCATCTCGCGGTACGTCGCCGGCCGGACGACCTTCCCCGACTCGAGCGCCATCGTCCACTTCACCAGGTCGCTCGCCGTCGAGCAGATCGCCCCGGCGGCGTACGGCGTGCTCATCTCCTGATAGTCGGCGTTCGGGAGCCCGCCCTCCTTGCGGGACGCATAGCCGTGCGCGCGGTTGGCGATGAGCGGCGTGAGGTGACAGTAGCGCACGGTGGCGAGTGCGTTAGGCGCGGCGAGCCGCTTCTCGACGTAGGCGTCGTACGGCTCGCCGCTCACCTTCTCGACGATCTGGCCAAGGACGTAGTACCCCGAGTTCGAGTAGCTCCACTTCGCCCCTGGCTCAAAGTCGAAGGGCGCCGACTTGAACAGGGCGATCATCGAATCGGCGGGGACGTAACGCGACTTCCACGCCTGAAAGACGGGCATCGCGGTGTAGTTATGTATCCCCGCGGTGTGATTGAGCAGGTGTGCAACCGTCACCGTGCTCCCCGCCCCGGGCCAATCGGGATAGAACTTCGTCAGCGGATCGGTGAGGGCGAGCTTCCCCTGGTCGACGAGCTGCAGGATGGCGGCTGCGGTGAACTGCTTGGTGACCGACCCAATCTGGAAGACCGAGGCCGGAGTGACGGCGACCTTGTTCTCGATGTCGGCGTAGCCGAACCCCTTCGCGTAGACGATCCGCCCGCCGCGAGACACCGCGACGGCGATGCCCGGAGCCTTCCCCTCCTTCACCAGCGCGGTACCGGCGGAATCAATGAGTCGGGTGAGCTTCGTGAGCGTGGCGGGGCGCTGCGCGGAGAGCGACGAAGCACCGAGCAGCGTGAGGGCGATGGTCCGAGAGATGGCGAAGCGCATGTGCGGAATTGGAGGGAATGGGGGCCGAGCGAACATGGCGCGCCAGACGACCGACCGCGAGAGGCTGGACGCCCGCTCTCGCGTCGCAACGTCGTCAACGGAGTCCGCGTGGGAAGGCGTACCCGTTCATTCCCGTGCGACCGCGTACAGGGAACTTCCTGGAGGACGTTCGTGGCAGCAGCCGCGGACCGGTGTCCACGCGTTCGTTGCGGGCCACGGGGCCTCGACGCGGCGGGGAGGGACGCGGCGTTGCCCTTGTCGCTGCCGTTCGCGTTGGCGTGGAGGTCGCGAACAGCCTGGCGACTAGTTGGCGCCGGATCGCTCGTCAGGCGCCAGCGGGGGCGCCGTGCAGCTGGCGATGGTAGTCGGCCGCGTCGTACGCACCCACCGAGCGGGCCACGAGGGCGTCGGGGCCAAAGGTCCAGGTCTCGGACCCCTTGATGCGCACGCGCCGCCCCGTGCCGCCCGGACCGGTGTTGGTCCCCGTGAGCGTCCACCGATACACCACGCGTTCACCATCGACGTCGAGCCCGTTCATCTCGACCACCAGGTCGGGAAAGGCGACCATGAACCCCTCAGCCGAGGCGGTAATCGCCACCCGGCCGAGGTTGGGCGAGCCGCCATTGATGGTGAGCAGGCCGTCCGGGGCAAAGAAGGCGGCGACGCTGGCGGCATCCTGGCTGCACCAGGCGTCGGTGTAGCGCGCGGCGAAGTCCTGAAGGTCCTTCGGATGCATGGGGCGATTCCGCACGGGTGAGGGGGTGGCAAGAGAATAACCTGCGCCGCACGCGGGGGCACCGGCCGGGTTGCACTTGCGACGGCCGGTCGCGCGGGGCAACGTCGGCGCGTCACGACTCCTTCCCGCACCGACTCCCGTCATGCCCGCACTTCCCCGACTCGCCCCCTCGACCCGGGCATTCGCGCGCCCACTCCAGGCGCTCGCGCTCGCCACGCTCGTCGTTCCCGTCGCGCTCGTCGCGCAACCGCGTGCCACCGCTCCAGCGCGCAGCGCGGTCGACACGACTGCCCTCGCGCGCCTCACGTTTCGCTCGATCGGCCCCGCCAACATGATGGGGCGCTCGACCGACGTCGAGGGAGTGGCCGGCAACGCCAACCTTGTCTATGTCGGCACTGCCGCGGGCGGCGTTTGGAAGACGACGAACGGCGGGACGACCTGGGCCCCGCTCTTCGACAAACAGCCCACGCTCTCCATCGGCGACCTGGCCCTCGAGCCCGGCAACCCGGACGTGATCTACGCGGGAACCGGAGAGGCCAACGTCCGCAACTCGGTCTCGTTCGGGCGCGGGATGTACAAGTCGACCGACGGCGGCCGTTCGTGGCGCTTCATCGGCCTGGGCGACACGCGCCACATTGCCCGCGTGATGGTGAACCCCGCCGACACGCGCACGGTCTACACCTGCGCCGTGGGACACATGGCCGGGCCTAACGCGGAACGCGGCGTCTTTGTCTCGCACGACGGCGGCACCACGTGGAGCAAGACGCTCTACGTCGATGACAAGCACGGCTGCGCCGACCTGGACGTCGACCCGAAGAACCCCAACATCGTCTATGCGGCGATGTGGCTCTTCGACCGCAAGCAGTGGACGTTCACGTCAGGCTCGGAACAAGGCGGGATCTACAAGTCGGTCGACGGCGGCCAGACGTGGCGCAAGCTCGGTGGCGGACTCCCGAAGCTCCTCGGTCGCGTGGGAATCAAGGTCGCCCCGTCGTCGCCCAACACCGTCTACGCCATCACCGAGTCGAAGGAAGGGTTCGTCTATCGCAGCGACGATTTCGGCGAGACGTGGCGCAAGACGAGTGACGACTCGCGCACGATCTGTCGCGGCTTCTACTACTCCGACCTGCGCGTCGACCCGCAGAACCCGGAGCGTGTCTACTCGATCGCCTGCAACCTCATGGTCTCGATCGACGGCGCGCGCACGTTCCGCCCGATCCGGGCAGACGGTGCACGGCGACCACCATGGGCTCTGGATCGACCCCGCCGAGCCCACGCGCCTCTGGGACGTGAACGATGGCGGCATCGCCGAGTCGCGCGACCACGGCGCGACGTGGCGCTTCCCGAACGTCTTCCCGCTGGCGCAGTTCTACCAGCTGCACGCCGACAACCGCGAGCCGTTCTACCACCTGGGCGGCGGGCTGCAGGACAACGGCAACTGGGTAGGCCCCAGCCGCACGCGTGACCCGTTAGGCATCCTGGTCGACGACTGGCAGCTGGTCTCGTACGGTGACGGTTACTACCAGACGTCGCACCCGGACGACCCGGACTTCATCATCACCGACAGCCAGGGGGGGATGATCTGGCGCACGCAGATGCGCACGCGCGAGCAGGAAGACATCTCGCCGCAGCCCAGGCGCAACGACGGCGCCCCGGTCAACGCACTGCAGTACCGCTTCAACTGGAACGCCCCCATCGTCGCCTCGCCGCACGACGGCAAGGTGGTCTACTTCGGCGCGCAGGTCCTCTTCCGCTCCAAGGACTTCGGCGCGACCTGGCAGGCGATCTCCCCCGACCTCTCCCGGAACGACACCACGCGGCACGGCTGGGCCGGCGGCCCGGCGATGCCCGAAGCGACGACCGCCGAGTACTACAACACGATCTACTCGATCGCCGAATCGCCCGCGCAGAAGGGGATCATCTGGGTGGGGGTCGACGACGGGAACCTGCACGTGACGCGCGACGACGGCGCCACGTGGACGCGCGTCGACCGCAACGTCCCGGGGGTGGGCCCGGAGGCGGTGGTGAGCCACATAGAGGCGAGCCGCACCGCGCCCTGCACCGCGTACGCGACGTTCGAGCGCAAGTTCATGGACGACCTCAAGGCGTACGCCTTCCGCACCACCGACTGCGGCGCCACCTGGACGAGCATCGCCGGCAACCTCCCCGAGGGGGCGTACCTGCAGGTGCTGCGCGAGGACCCGAAGAACCCGCAGGTGTTGTATGCCGGGACGGAGACGGGGCTCTTCGTGAGCGTGACGGCGGGGAACGACTGGTTCCGGTTAGGCGGCAACCTCCCCGCGGTGCCGGTGCACGAGGTGTTGGTGCATGGCCGCGAGAACGACCTCATCGTCGCCACGCACGCGCGCGGCATCTGGATTCTCGACGATGCGTCGGCCATCCAGGAACTGGCCGCCGCGGCGGCCAAGCCGGCGCACCTCTTCGCGATGCGCACCGCCACGCGCTTTGCCACCAAGCAGGGGAAGGGCTCGCTCGGCAACGCCCTCTTCATGGGGCCCAACCCCGCGTACGGGGCCATCATCCGCTACCACCTGAAGGAACGCCCGGCAGCCGCAACGACGGTCAAGGCCGAGATCCTGGACGGCGAGGGAAAGGTGGTGCGCACGCTCGCGCGCGTTCCGCGCGAAGCAGGGATCAACACGACCGCATGGGACCTGTCGTACGAGCCGGCGCGCCCGCGCGCCGCGCCGAGCGGACCCGAGGGTGAGGGCGAGGCGATCATGCGCCGCCTCTTTGGTGCCGCCGGTGGCCCACGCGCCCTCCCCGGCCGCTACACCGTGCGCCTGACGGTGGGCGACCAGACGCTGGAGCAGCCACTCACGGTGCGTGTCGACCCCACGTCGAAGACCACACCAGAGGCGCTGCGCGGCCAATTCATCGTGGCCGTCGAACTGCGTGACCTGCTCTCGCTGGCCAACGACACGCTGCGCGCACTCGACGGGCGCCGCGGTGAGTTGGAGGCCAAGCGCCGCGCCGCCGTGGCCATTCCCAACGGCGAGGGGGCGGCAGCCGCTCGGCAGATCGCAGGTGAACTCGCGCAGGTGGATTCGTTGCTCGACCTGCTCGTGAAGCCGGCGACCGCACCGCAGTGGAGCGATGGTCCGCGCATCAGCGAGCGCATCGCCCAGCTGCTGCAGAAGCTCGACCAGGGGAACCAGCCGCCGACGCAGGCGCAGCAGAAGCTCGGCAAGGACCTCGCGGTCGCGCTGCGCGATGCGCTCGAGCGTGTGCGGAAGTACCTCGGGCGCTTCACGTCGATGTAGGCACGACGACGCGCGCGCCGGGACGCAGCGGCGCGCGCGCTTGAATGATCGACCTCACGCGAGGCGAGGGAGCGCGGATCGCTCCTTCGCCTCGCGTCCTATTTGATGGGCGAGTAGTCGGTGGCGGTGGCGTACACGCTCTCGATCTTGTCGATGATCTTCCCGTCCTTCTCCGATTCGGCCGCGACCTTCTGCCATTCCGGGTCCTTGTCGAACGCCTCCCAGTTCCTGTCGGCCTGGGCGCGACTGGCGTGGGAGATGATGTAGATGAGCGTGTTGTCCTTGCGGGCCGAGTCCTGCGGGACCCAGTAGCCCACATTCGTCATCCCATGCTTCTCGAAGATCTGCATCGTGTGGTCGCGGAAGCGCGCCTGCAGCGCGTCGAGTCGCCCGGGGAGCGTGGTGTAGGTGCGGATCTCGAAGACGCGGTCGCCAGCCGCAACGTCCGCAGGCGCCGACGCAGTCGGGGTGGGGGTCGCGCCCGCCGAAGCCGAGTCGGACACAGGCGACGACTGCGGGGCGGAGCATGCGGCCGCGAACAGCGCGGTGATAATGAGACGTCGGTACATCAGATCTCTCCCAGTCGATAGCGTTGTTGGCCGTTGGCATCGAAGTTATCGGGAGCGAGCCAGCGCTCCTAGATGGCCTGGGCCCACCCGGGCGGGCTCAGCGGGGGGGGGCGCGCGCGCCCCCCGCCCCCCAGCCGGGCGCCGTGGCCCCGGGGCCCCACGGCGGCCGTGGGCCCCGCCCCCCCCCCCACCCTTCCCCTGGCCTCCCCCCCCCCCCCGCCACAGCCCCTTGACGTCAGGGCGACCTCCACGCCCCCTTCCCCCCCCCGGCGGCCCCCCCCAGCCCACACGGTGACAGCCGTTCCGGTCACGCCCCCCAGCGCTCTGCTCCGGCAGCGCGCACGGCATCCCCTCCATTGCGGGCGACACGTGCGAGGCAGCCCGCAACGTGGGCGGGGCGTCGACGCCCACCATCCCCCACGGTGCGCTCATCAGGGCGCGCGCCGCCCGAATCGCCCTCACCGGTCCCCGTATCGCTTCACGCACTGAACGCGCCCGACCGCTCCTGGACCGGACGACCTCCCAGGCCACGCCAGCCCCAAACCACCATGGCGCCTACTGCGCGGGCGGCGGTGCGCGCCCGCCCGACGGGAAGCAGTCGGGACACCGACGCTTTGGGGCGGCTAGCCGGAGAAGCTGGCGAAGGTCCCCCCAACCAAGCGCGTACGACCGGCGGCCAAGACGCGCTTCTGGGGCGACACCTGACCGTGGGTTCGGTTCAGTTCACCGCCCCAACCTTGTCGTCCATCACCGAATGGCGCCAGCCACCCTCACGCCACTTCTTCGCCGGCCACTCGTGGTCGAGCATCGCGAACCACGCGGTGTCGCGGTTCCGCCCCTTCACGATCATGTGCTGCCGGAACAGCCCTTCATACGTGAAGCCGAAACGGACGGCCGAACGCTTGGAGGGTGCATTGAGGTCGTTGCATTTCCACTCGTAGCGCCGATAGCCCAGGTCGTCGAAGACGTGGCGCGCGAGCAGGTACTGCGCCTCGGTGGCCAGTGCGGTGCGCTGCATCGCCGGCGTGTACAGGATCGAGCCGACCTCGATCACGCGATGCCGCGTGTCGATGCGCATGAGCGAGAGCCACCCGACCGCGTCGTCGTTCCGGTCAGCCACGGCCCAGTAGACCGGATCGTGAAGGCTGGCCGCGATGGTGACGACGTGGGCCTCGAAGTCCTGCGGGTCGGCATACGGACCGGTGAAGAGATAGGCCCACAACGCCTCCCGCTCCGCGCCGTGTGACAGCGCGTAGAGGCGTGCAGTGTCGCGCGCCGGGTCGATCGGGCGCAGGCGCCCGAAACGCCCCTCGAGCGTGACGTGCGCCGGTCGCGGCGCGGGGTGATCGGACACTGGAGGACCAACGACGGGAAGCATGGTGACGCACCTGGAAGACGATCGTGGAGCGCGCTACGGCTGTCGCGTGAAGCCCACGTTGTTGGTGCGCGCCTGGCTCAAGGCGAATCCAGTGACCGTCCCCCGCTTGTCGCGCGTGAAGGCGACCTTGGCCCCTGCCGGGACGCCGAACACGTCGGGGGCCATGGGCATGAGCGGCATCCATGGGCCGTAGCGCATGCGCACCTTCAGCGCCGTCCCGTCCTGCTGGATCACCGCCCAGGAGTCGAGTTCGGCGCTGGCATATCGCCCGGCGAAGGCCGCCGCCGTGGCCGCCGTGAGCGTGGGGGGAGCCGCCAGGCGCAACGCCGGTGCGGGCATGTCGAACTGCGTCACGCGCACGGTGGGGCCGGCGGGGGTGTTCGAGAAGACGACGGAATCGGTGGCTTCGGCCGCGCGAAACGTGGAGTCCGATGTCGGCGCCAGCGGCAAACGCGCCCCCATCAGGCTGATCACCATTCCGGTCCCCTCACGGGCGATGGTCGCCACGATCCCCGGCAGCACCTCGTAGCGTCCGGCCCAGCGATCCAGTCGGTCCGCCGCCACGGCGACCCCCGCCGCTGCTCCCTCCGTCGCCGCCACGACTGGACTCAGGCGATCGGCGAGGTACTTGTCGGCCACCCGTCGCGCCAACTGCTCCGGCGTCGCCGTGTAGTCGTTGCACAGCACCGCGACGGAGAAGTGTTCGGTCGGGAAGCGCAGGAGGTCGGCCCGGAAGCCGATGAAGGCGCCGCCGTGGTCGACGACCGGGAGTCCGCGATACGTCGTCGGCATCAGGCCGAAGGCATACGTCTGCGGCCGGCCGCTGCCTAACGGCGTCGACGGTGCGGTCGTGAGCCGGGTGGTGAACGCGGCGTCTCGCTTCCCCAGCCGGTTCGCGTAGAAGTTGCTGTCCCACTTCCGCAGGTCCTCGATCGTCGTCAGCAACCCGCCATCACCAGCGAGCGCGAAGCTGGTGCGCACGATCTCGAAGCCGCCGGCACCGCTCGGCTGGTAGCCTTCGGCCCGCCGCGCGACGATTCGCGTGTTGAGGTCGTGGAACTGCGTGCTCGACATGCCCAGCGGCGCAAAGATCCGCTCGGCCGCGAGATCACGCAGCGACTTCCCGCTCGCGCGCTTCACGATCTCCGACAGCAGCAAGTAGCCGGAGTTGGAGTACGAGTAGCGCATCCCCGGCTGGAAGTCGAGCGCGTGCTGCCGGGCGATCATCTCGAGGGCCATCTCCTGCGGGATCTCGTCGGCGATGCTGCGCCCAGACAGCGCCCACAGCCCGAGATAGTCGCGAATACCGCTGGTGTGGTGCACCAGGTGGTCGATCGTGATCGGCTGCGTGTACGCCGGCAATTCCGGGATCCACTTCCGCACCGGATCGGTGAGCGAGATCGTCCCGTCCTCGGCCAGCAGCGCGATGCTCGCGGCCGCGAACTGCTTGGACGTCGACGCGATGTAGAAGACCGTGCTCGTCCCGATCGGCACCCCCTGATTGAGGTCGGCCATCCCGTAGCCGCGCCCGAAGACGATGCGGTCATCGCGATAGACGCCGACGGCGCAGCCGGGGGTGTTGGTGTGATCGTAGCGGGCGAAGATCGAGTCGATCGACGCCGCTGACGGGCCGGCGGCGGGACGCGAAGGCTGCGCGCCCCCGTCGATGGCAGTGGCAAGCGTCCCGGCGGCCAAGGCGGCGGCAATCAGGCGTGTCATCGTGAGTGTGCTCCAGTGCGTTAGCGTGGCCGGCCGGTGCCGACCGGCTTGTCCGGCGGGCTTGCAGGCGCCGCGCCGCTCTTCTTGCGTTCCTCTTCCCAGAGCTTGCGCTGTTCGCGCAGCACGTAGGCATGGATCGCCTGCACATCCCCCGGCGAGAAGACGTCGGCGAAGCTCGACATCCCGCTGGACTGGAGCTTGCCACCGGTGACGATGGAATCGAAGGCGGCATGCACCTGCGGCGTTAGGCGATGCAGGTCGGGATACGCGCTGAGCTGCGCGTCGCCGCGCGCCAGATGACAGAAGGCGCACGACGTGCCGAACAGCGCCCCGCCGCGGTCGGCGAGCGAATCGGAGTAGAAGGCGAGCGTGGGAGGCTCGGGCGTTGCCAGCACCTGGCGCTTCGGCGGCAGCGGCGTGGCCCCGCCCCCGAGCTTGAAGGCGAGGATGCGCCCGTAGTTCTGGTACGTGTAGGGGGCCGAACCAAGGGGGTACATCGGCGCGAGCGCACCGCCGAAGCCGGCCAGGACCGCGATGTACTGCTCACCATCGATCTCGTACGAGATGGGGGCCGCCATGATCGCCGTCCCCACCTCGATGTCGTGCAGCTTGGTGCCGTTGTCGGCGCGATAGACCACGAGGTGCCCGTCGGACTTCCCCTGGATCACGAGGTTTCCCGCCGTCGTGAGCACGCCGCCCCCGGCCCAGTCCTTGTCGCCAAGCGGGACGCGCCACTTCTCCTGCTGCGCGATGGGGTCCCAGGCGATGAGGACTTCCTGCGTGGCCGGCAGCGGGAGTTTGGGGTCCTTGCGACGCGCGTCTTCCACGAGCTTGCGCTCGGCGGGGCCCACCTGGTCGAGCGTGAAGCCGAGCATGGCCCCCGCCCCCATGTTCGCCTTCCCCTTCGTCCACTTGTAGGTGGGCTCGCCGAACATCAGCATCCCCTGTTCGCGGGCCGGGATGTAGGTCAAACCTGTTTTCGGACTGTAGGCCATCGGCTGCCAGTTGTGCCCGCCGGCCTGCGTGGGGAAGACCAGCGCCGGCCCCTTCTCGTACACCGCCGCCGGGTTGATCGCCGGGCGTCCCGCCGAATCGAAGCCGGTGAGCCAGTTGGCAAAGACAAACGGCTTGCCCGAGACGAAGGCCCCCGTCTCGCGATCGAGGACGTAGTAGATCCCGTTCTTGGGCGCCTGCATGAGGACCTTGCGCGGCCGTCCCTCGATCGTGAGATCGGCGAGGATCATGTTGGCAGACGCCGTGTAGTCCCACAGCTCCCACGGCACTTGCTGGTAGTGCCACTTGAGCGCCCCGTTCGACGGATCGATGGCGAGAATCGAGACGAGGTACAGGTTGTCGCCGCGCGAGGGATCGCGATGCCACCCGGCGTAGGGGGTGCTGTTCCCCGTCCCCACGTACAGCAGGTTGAGTTCGGGATCGTAGGTCATCTCGCCCCACACCGTCCCGCCCAGCCCCGAGGCCCAGTCGGTCTTGGGCCCCCAGGTCTTGAGCGCCGCCTCCATCGCCTTGTCCTCCGGCGCGCCCTTGGCCGGGTCACCCGGGACGGTGAAGAAGCGCCACTTCTGCGCCCCGCTCTGCAGGTCGTACGCGGTGATGTAGCCTCGCACGCCGAACTCGCCGCCGCTGTTGCCGATGACGACCACGTCGCCGGCCACCTGCGGCGCGCCGGTGATCGAATAGAAGCGCGTCTCGCGATCGATGAAGGTGTCGCTGCGCCAGAGTTGCTTGCCGCTGGCCGCATCGAGGGCGACGAGATAGCCGTCGATCGTGGCCACGTACACGCGCCCGCGCCACACCTGCAGCCCGCGGCTCACCACATCGCAGCAGGCGCGCCGGTTGTAGCGGCCATCGGCCTCGGGATCGTAGCGCCACTTCTCGGCGCCGGTCTTCGCGTCTACCGCATACACCGCCCCCCACGGCCCCGACGCATAGAGCACCCCATCGACCACGATCGGCGTCGCTTCCTGGCCATGCTCCACACGCCCGCGCCGAGTGCGTGCCGTGTACTCCCACGCGAAGCCGAGCTTCGCGGCGTTGGTGTCGGAGATGGTGGTGAGCGGTGAGAAGCGCTCGCCCTTGGAGGTGCGCCCGAGGCTCATCCACTGTCCCGGCTCGGCGTCGGCCTGACGCAGGCGCTCGGGCGAGATGGCGCCGGCGGAGGGTGTCGCGCTCGCGGCGCTCCCGGCGTTCCCGCCCTCGCCCTTGCACGCGACAGCGCTGAGGAGAACGGCCGCGGAGCAGAGGCGGCGAGCGGTGGTGACGGACAGCGTGCGCACAAGCATGAACGGGAGTGGGCGAAGTGGGCGCGAAGAGGCCCGGGAGGGCCCGACAGGGGGGTGAACGCGCACGAATGCGGCGCGGACGTGGAGAGGACGATACGCTACCGGCGAATCACAATCGGCGGAAGACGGGACACACGCAACGCGCGACAGAGCGCTCGACCACGCGCGCCACCGAGCGCGCCACCGAGCGCGCCACCGAGCGCGCGACCGAGCGCGCCACCTTCCCGCTCTCCGGAACGTGGGCGAAGTTGCGAGTCCCGTCGCAGCACCACCGCGCCCTCGTCCGGATCGTCCCGCCCCCACCCGGGCGCTTCGCGAGGCCCTGCGCAGCACCACCGCGCCTTCGTCCGGATCGTCCCGCCATGCCCCCAATCCACCGCGCTTCCGCGTGGCCTCGCGCGCACTCCAGACACGCGCGCTGCCGGCACGCGCGCCCCTGGCACGCGCGTCACGCAAGCGCGCGCTCATGGCGAGCGCGCTGCTCTCCATCTCGGCGTGTGGCGGAACCTCCGGCGGCGGCTCCGCCCCCCCGCCGGCCCCGCTCCTCCCGTTGCAGCTGCTGCTGGCACCGGCCACCAACGTCGCCCCGCAGGTCAGCCCCGACGGGCGGTGGATCTCGTTCCTCCGCCCCGTGAATGGCGCGATGAACCTCTTCGTGGCCCCGGCCGATTCCATCGGGGCGGCACGGGCAGTCACCACGCGGACGGGGCGCGGGCTGCAACCCTTCGACGTCAGCGGCAACGTTCTCTATCGGTGGACCCCCGACTCGCGCCGCCTGCTCTTTCCGCAGGACGCCAACGGCGATGAGAAGTGGAACCTCCACGTGGTGGACATCGCGTCGCGGGAAGAGCGGAACCTCACGCCGATCGCCGGAAAGGAAGTGTCCTTCCTGGCTTTCGACGCGAGCGATCCCAACGTGGCCGCGATCGCCGTGAAGGATCGCAGCCCGTACTTCCCCGACCTGTATCGGCTCGACCTCGCCACCGGCGAGCGCACGCTGCTGCTGCGGAACGACCGGATGCTCGCGATCATCCCGGACCACACGCTGCGCCCCCGCGTGGGACTGACGATTGCCCCTGACGGCACGCTCGACCTGTACCGCCTGACGAGCGACGGCGAGTGGACGCTGCTCTGGGACATCGGCCCCGATGATGCCCCAGCGATCAACGCCACCGCCTACCTGCAGGCCTGGGGGGTCGACCGGGAGAACCGGCGCCTCTTCCTCTTCGACACGGAGGGGCGGGACCTCACCGCGCTGGTGGCCCTCGACATGGAGACGGGCAAGCGCCGCGTCCTGGCCGAGAGCGCCGAAAGCGATATTGCCGGTGTCCTGTACCACCCGTCGACGCACGCGCTGCAGGCCTTCGCCACCATGTGGACGCGCACGGCCTGGCACGCCGTCGACGCGAGCATCGCCCCCGACCTGGCGCGCCTGGCGGCGGTCGACCGCGGCGACCTCAAGGTCCTCTCGCGCTCGGCCGACCTGTCGCGTTGGGTGGTGCAGTACATGCGCTCGGATGCCCCGATCGCGTACTACCTGTACGACCGTCCCTCGGGCCGCGCCACGCCGCTCTTCGTGGGGACGCCCGCCCTCGCCGATCTCGCCCTGTCGCCCCTGCACCCGTACGAGGTCACCACCCCCGACGGGCTGCGCTTCGTCTCGTACTACCTGCTCCCACCATCGAGCGACCGCGACGGCGACGGGATCCCTAACACGCCACAGCCGACGGTGGTCCTCGTACACGGCGGGCCGAGCGACGAACGCGCGCAATGGGCCTACGGGCCGTTCGTGCACTGGCTCGCCAACCGTGGCTACGCGGTGCTGTACGTGAACTACCGAGGCTCGGCCGGCTTCGGAAAGACGTTCATGAACGCCCAGAACATGGAATGGGGCGGCAAGATGCACGACGACGTCGTGCAGCAGGTGGAGTGGGCGATCGCGCGGCGCATCGCAGCCCCCGGACGCGTGGCCATCATGGGTGGCTCCTACGGCGGCTACGAAGTGCTCGTGGCGATGACCATGACCCCAGACCGCTTCGCCTGCGGCATCGACCTCGTAGGGCCCTCCAACCTCGAGCGCTTCATGCCGCACTGGAACGTCGATCGCATGGCGGCGGTGGTGGGCGATCCGCGCACGCCCGAGGGGCGCGCCTTTCTCCGCTCGCGCTCCCCCATCAACTTCGCCGCCAACACCAGTCACCCGGTGCTCATCGGCCAGGGGAGCAACGACTCGCGCGTCCCCAAGTACCAGTCGGACACCGTGGTCACCGCCATGCAGCGCGCCGGGGTGCCGGTGGTGTACGCCGTCTACGGCGACGAGGGACACGGCCTCCTGCGCCCTGCCAACACCTTCTCCTTCTGGGCCATCGGCGAGCAGTTCCTGGCCCGCTGCCTCGGCGGGCGCGCCGCTGCCATGGGGAACGCCTTCGACGGATCGAGCGTCGCCATCGAGGCCGGGATCGACTACATCCCCGGGCTGGCCGCCGCACTCAAGGAGCGCAAGTGAGCCGCCACGTCACCGTGTTCTCGACTCGTCAGGCACCGTCGTGATCGAACGCCGCGCGTACCGCCGCGTCACCTGGCGGTTGATCCCCTTCCTCTTCGCCTGCTACGTCGCCGCGTACCTCGACCGCGTCAACGTGGGCTTCGCCAAGCTGCAGATGCTCGCCGACCTGCAGATGAGCGAGACCGCGTACGGCATCGGCGCGGGGATCTTCTTCATCGGCTACTTCCTCTTCGAGGTGCCGAGCAACCTGATCCTGCATCGCACCGGGGCGCGCGCCTGGATCGCCCGCATCATGATCACGTGGGGGCTCCTGTCGGCGGCGACGATGTGGGTCACGAGCGCGACGGCGTTCTACGCCTTGCGCTTCCTATTGGGGATTGCCGAGGCAGGGTTCTTCCCCGGGATCGTCCTGTACCTGACGCAGTGGTATCCAGCGCCGCGTCGCGCGCGCATCATGGCGCTCTTCATGACGGCGATTGCCATCGCCGGCGTGATCGGCGGCCCCGTGTCCGGCTGGATCTTGAGCGAGATGGCGGGAAAGAACGGCTGGGCGGGATGGCAGTGGCTCTACCTGCTCGAGGGGATCCCCGCCGTGCTGCTGGGAGTGGCGACGTACTTCTACCTGGACGACTCCATCGAGGGAGCCCGATGGCTCCCTGATGACGAGAAGGCGGTGCTGCGTGCGCAGCTGCGTGCAGACCCCGCGGGCGAGGAGCACGTGAGCGTGATGGCCGCGCTGCGCGACTCGCGCGTCGTGCTGCTGGCCGCGCTGTACTTCTGCTCCATCCTCGGGCTCTACGGCCTCGCGTTCTGGATGCCGCAGCTCATTCGCACGTTAGGCGTGGCCGAGCCGTGGCGGGTCGGGATGCTCAGCGCCATTCCGTACGGCGTGGCGACGGTGGCGATGGTGCTGGCGGGGCAGAGTTCCGACCGACGCGGCGAGCGGCGCTGGCACTTGGTTGGGAGCGCACTGATTGGGGCCGTGGGACTCGTGGGCGCCGCCTGGTTCCGCACCGAGCCGGTGGCCGGGATGATCGCCTTCAGCGTCGCCGCGGCGGGGATCCTCTCGCTCCCGCCGCTCTTCTGGACGATTCCGACGACGCTGCTGCGCGGCGTCTCGGCCGCAGCGGGGATCGCGGCGATCAATTCGGTGGGGAACCTGTCGGGCTTCGTGAGCCCGTACATGATCGGCGCCATCACCGATGCGACGGGCGAGGCGACGATCGGGCTCTACGTGCTCGCCGCGAGCCTCGTGGCCTCGGCAGGGTTGTCGATTGCGGCGACCGCCCCACCGACGCGGCGTTAGGTCGATCGCTCCGGCACCCCCGTCGAACCGTCCGCTCTCAGTAGCGCCATTGGCGCCGGAGTTCCGTGCATGTCGCTGTTCGACCGGCTCCGCAAGTACAACCCAACGCTCGGACAGGCGGTCGAAGGCTAGATCGACACCTGCAACGCGGCGGTGTAGCCGCTCACCACGTTCCCGCCCATGGTCGCCAGTTGCAACGAGGCGCCGTCGGCGAAGACATTGTCGGAGGCCAGCGACACCTGCGACAGGTTGGTGAGGCTGCTGGCGTAGCCGGTGGTGGCGTACACCGCGTCGCACGCCGCCTTGGGAATCGCCAACTGCGAGGTCGCGATCTTGTTCCCGGCGCTGGTGGCGGTCGCCAGGCTCTGATAGACCTCGAAGTGCATGTGGGGCCATCGCCCCGCATAGCATCCCGGGAAGATCGTGGTGAAGGTGACCTCCCCCTGCGCGTTGGTCTGCTGCACACCGCGCAGGTAGTTCTGGCTCGTGGCCCCGGCCGAGTAGAGCGAGTAGAGCCCGGCGCGGTCGCAATGCCACAGGTAGATCGCGCGTCCGGGCAGCGGGGCGCAGCCGTTGGACTGCGACACGAGCGTGAGGGTGACTACCAGCGGAATGCCGACCGCGGTCCCGCTCAGGCCTGCGAAGCTGGAGCGGATGTCGCTTCGCACTACCCCGGACTGCCCGAGCACGTTGGGACCATTGGATCCGTCACCGGGATACGGCCCGGCCGTCTCGGAGGGGATCGTGCTGCACGAGCCGTTGCCCGGGGTCCCCTCGTCGTCGAGTCCGGCGGGATCCTTGCTGCACCCCAGCAGGTGCATGGCGCCGGCGCCGAGTGCCAGGCGAAGGAGGGCGCGACGGCGCAACGAGGCGTCCGTCAGCCGCAAGTCGTCGTGCAATCCGCCAAAGTCGTTGTGCGCCATCGAGTCGGACCCTCTCCCTCCTGCCGGGCGACGGTCACCGGCGCGAGAGGGGTCGCATCGGGTCACGGTCGCGGTACACAGCGTCGACACCTGCGAGGCGCACGCCCCCTACGCTCGGGCAACGACCGCGCGCGGCGCAGGACGTACCGCCCGCGTCAGCGGCCAGCGCCGCCGGCTGGCGGATCGGCTGCAAGTTCGCCGGTCCCCAGCACCAGGGTGTGGCGCGCCCCCGACCGCTCGTCGATCCAGACGACCTGCTCGCGCCGGTCGCCCGGCGAACGCTCCGGGATGGGACCGTAGAAGGCGAGCTGCGACGCGAGGTCGAGGAACGCCCAGGTCGTCGACATCCCGATCGACGTACGCCAGAGGACACGCCCATCCCTCGTGAGTCGCAGCAGCTCCCACGGCTCCGCCTCCCCGAGGCGCGACTTGGCCAGCACCAGCGACGAGCTGGGATCGGCCACGTCCCACACGGCTCCCGCATAACGAATCACGAAGCCCGCCTGGATCAGCCGCTCGACGCCAACCGGCTGCACAGCGTCGACGCGAATCTCGGGTTGCCCACGACCATCGAGCGTGTACGGCGCGCGATGCAGCATGCGCGCGACTTGGCCGAAGGGGCGATCCTCCCCGCTCGGCCAACGCGAGACCCCCTCCCGCTCCGACTCCGACAGGAGCGCGTACCAGAGGCCGGTGCGGGTGAGAAACGACTTCTGCATCACCGTGCCGGGCGACGTGGTGTTCCACGAACGCTGCGGCGGGATGAGGTAGTCAAAGCGATCCTCGACGCGCGTGGAGTTGTTGGTCGGCGGGAGCGCGGACGGGTCGAGCGTGGCGAGCGAGGGTGGCGCGGCGTCGATGCGGTACAACCGGGCATCGCGCCCGCGCGCCACGAGCGTGCCAAGCGTCCCCGCCATGCGGTATCCCTTGGCCTCGACCGGGAGCATCTCGCGTGTGGCCAGGGCGGTCGGGACGAGCATCGATGGCGTGACCTGCAACGCCAGGTTAGGCAGATGATACCCCTCGAGCGAATCGCGCCAGACCCACAGCAGGTCGCCCACGACGCCGAGAATGGCCGGCGCCTTTTCGTCGGTGTAGTCCCGGCGATCGGCGAGTCGCTGGACCTGCACGAGCTCCCCGCTGGGGATCCGTCGCACCACGAGCTCGAAGCGCGCGTAGGGTTGGTACCGAAACGCGCTCGAGCCCCCGATGATCGGCACGGCACGCGTGCGCTCCTCCATCGTGATGTACACGAGGAGCGGCGCCTCGTTCGTCCCCGCGCGCCAGAGTTCGCCCGCGAGACGCGGCGGTTCCTCCTGCACGTCGCGCGCACCACCGAATGCGATCGCGAGGAGGGCGAGCAGGACCACGGCGACGGCCGTCGCGATCCAGGGGAAGCGCGAGCGGGAGGCAGGAGACTCGGTCGGCACGACGGCGCGAGGGGCGAGGGGGAGTCGCGAGGAAGCCGGGCGCGAATATCGCCTCAGGGCGCCAATCGCACCATCTGATCAAACGCCGGGTCGGTTGCTCCCCCCACCGTGCGCGAGGCCACGTACTCACCAAGCACCGGCCCATGCGTGAAAGCATGCCCCGAGCCGCCGCCGGCAATCAGCACGTTGTCGTACTCGGGATGCCAGTCGATGATGAAACGCTCCTCCGCCGCATTCTCCAACTGGCACTCGCGCCGATCGGGGCCGAGGTAGCCACGAGAAACGCACGTCGATTCATGGGAGAATCTCTCGAAGAGGGCCGGCCGGCACGAACCAATGCCGTCGCGGGAGCCACGCGCCCCCGGGCTTCGCGTGAGGAGCTTGCGCGCGAATCGTCACGCGTGCCCCGGTCTCCAGCGCCGACCAATGGGCGTTGGCCTGTGGTCGTCGTGCGCGCGCTGGCCTGGAGTGGACTGCGAGGCGCGTCATTGCCGACGCGCCGCAACGGCGTCACGTTTACCGCCCTGCACGTTCCTACTCACGCACACCGCCCATCCGTGTCCGATACCACGCCACACCCTTCCCTTCCGACCGCGTTCGTCGCCGGGAGGGACCTCGGCTCTTCTTCCTGGGTGACCGTCTCCCAGCTGATGATCTCGGAGTTCGGTGAGGCCACGCGCGACCCCGATCCGATGCACGTCGACCCGGAGTGGGCGGCCAACGGACCGTTCAACGGGACGATCGCCTTTGGTTTCCTCACCATGTCGCTGCTCACGCACCTGCTGCACGACGTGCTGGGGACCGACCCGCGCCGCCACGATCCGGCGCACGGCTACTATCTCAACTATGGCTTCGACCGACTGCGCCTCGTCTCGCCGGTCCGAGTGGGATCGCGCATTCGCGGGACCTTTCGCGTGGCCGAGGTGAAGCCCGACGCCAAGGAACGCAGCATCGTCAAGTTCGCGGCCACCGTCGAGATCGAAGGGAGCGACCGCCCGGCGCTGGTGGCCGAGTGGCTGACGGTCTGGGTCCCTCCGGAGCAGGGGTAAACGACGCACCATGGACCAGGCCTTCACGAGGGTCAGCGACTTCGTCGCATGGTACGCGGCCCGCACCCCCGACGCAGAAGCGGCCGTTCAGGGCGATACGCGCCTCACCTACGCCGAGCTGCACCGCCAGGTGGAGTCGGTGGCGCGCGCACTCCTCGCCGCGGGCATCCGGAAGGGCGATCGGGTTGCCACGCTCTCCCCTCCCAACGCCGACTTCTGGATCACCTTCCTCGCCAGCGTCTCCATCGGCGCGATCTGGTTGGGACTCAACCCACGCTATCGTACCGATGAGCTGAAGTACCTGGTGGGCGACGCCGAGCCGTCGCTCCTCTTTGCCCGCACCGAGTTCGGGGGACGGCGCTACGATGACGAGATCGCGGCGATGCGAGCGGCGGCGCCGTCCATCACGCGCGTGGTCTCGTTGGGCGATGCAGCCGCAACGGCCGAGGGCGAGCGACTTACCGACTTCATCGCGGCCGGCGCCAGCGTGCCTGACGAGTCGCTCGACGCCGCGCGCGCCGGCTGCGGCGGTCGGGAGGCGTGCCTCCTGGTGTACACCTCCGGCTCCACCGGACAGCCCAAGGGGGCGTTGCTGCATCACGAGGGGATCATCGCGTTCTCGCTGGCGCAGAACCGCGCCTGGCCGCTCGAGAACCAGCGTTTCCTCAACTACCTCCCGATCAATCACATCGGCTGCGTCATCGACCTCTCCAGCCCCACGCTCGCTGCGGGGGGATGCATCGTCTTCATGGAGCAGTTCTCACCCGAGGGGGCGCTCGACCTCACGGTGAAGGAGCGCATCAACTGCCTGGGATCGGTGCCGACCGTCTTCCAGATGCAACTCGCCCTCCCCAACTTCGACACCTACGACCTGTCGGGGATCGAGCTGATCCTCTGGGAGGGGGCGGCGATGCCGGTGGAAGTCATCCAGCGCCTGCGGGAGATCTGCCCGCGCCTGGCGACCAACTACGGCATGACGGAGACGACCAGCGCGATCACGATCGTGACCCCCACCGACGACCTCGACATCCTCGCCAATACCGTCGGCGTCGCCTTTGACGGGGTCGAGATCCGGCTCATGGGCGACGACGGCGTGGTGGTCCCGCCAGGCCACGCCGGCGAAGTGCAGACGCGCTCGATCTACAACCTCCTCGGCTACTGGCGCCGCCCCGAGGCGACGGCCCAGGCCTTCACCGCCGACGGCTGGTTCCGCACCGGCGACGTCGCCGAGCAGCGCGCCGATGGGCGCTATCGCCTGGTGGGGCGGCTCAAGGAGATGTACAAGTCGGGTGGCTACAACGTCTACCCGCGCGAAGTCGAGGATGCGATCCACTCGCACCCCGACGTGATCATGGCCGCGGTCGTGAGTCGCCCCGATCCGCTCTGGCAGGAGGTCGGGGTCGCGTTCGTCGTGGCGCGCGAGGGGACGTCGAGTGAGGCCCTCGAGGCGTACTGCCGTGAGCGCCTCGCCAACTACAAGCTCCCGAAGGCCTTCATCCTGTGCGATTCGTTGCCCCTGCTCCCCATCGGCAAGGTCGACAAGGTTGAATTGAAGCGGCGCGCGATGGCTGGGTAGCGACGCGCGCTGCAGCTTGTCCCTGAAGTTCGACGTCCCCTATCCCCGGACCGTCATGACGATCGCCCGTCTCGCCCGCACTGCCGTCTTTCCGCTCGCCGCGCTCGTGGTGGGCGTCCCCGTTGCAACTGCCGGCGCGCAATCGGGCGACCTCCAGGGGTTCGTGACGCGAGAACTCAACGGGCTGCAGGCCCGGAGCTCGATCTACGCCAAGCACCTCGCATCGGGCAAGACGGTCGAGCTGCGCGCCGACGTCCCGATGAACACGCTCAGCGTGATCAAGATCCCGGTGATGATCCTCGCCTTCCGCGACGCCGAGGCGGGGAAGCTCAAGCTGGGCGAGCGCTACACCATCCGCCCCGAGGACCTGCGCCGAGGGAGCGGGCTGCTGCAGACCTTTGACGTCGGCGTGAGCCCCACGTATCGCGACCTCATCGAGCAGATGATCATCACCAGCGACAACACGGCGACGGACATCATGATCCGCACCGTGGGGCTGGCCCGGGTGAACGCGATGCTGGCCGAGCTGGGCTTCCGCGAGACTCGGCTCAACCGCACCGCCGGCGATCTCTTTCGCGAGGTCTGGATCCGTGCCGATGCCAAGCACGCCTCGATGACCGATCGCGAGGTGTACGATCGCGGCTTCCCCAGCGACGCGGAATCGTCGCGGCGCAGCTTCACGCTCGAGGGCGACTCGACGCGCTGGCTCGGGCGCACGACCGCCCGCGAGATGGCGACGATGCTGGAGGGGATCCTCAACGCGAAGTACGCGTCGAAGCTGTCGAGCGAGGTGATGGTCGGGATGCTGCGCCGACAGTTCTACGCCTCGCGCCTCCCGCAGCGCATCCAGTTCCGCGCCTCGGTGGCGCACAAGACCGGCGACTGGCCGCCGATCGCCGGCAACGATGTGGGGATCGTCTTCTACCCGGGCGGTCCGTCGATCGTGAGCGTCTTCACCAACCAGAACACCGGCGACTTCTTCGAATTGGAGTCGACGCTGGGGCGGATCGCCGAGCGGGTGGTCGATACCTGGAAGTAGCGCCGCCCGGTTGGGTGAACCGGTGAACGTTGTGTCCTACGCGGGCGCTACGTCCCGCCCGAAGTCCACGCGCACGACGGAGCAGATCGCATCGGGAGCACGCTCGGGGAGCGTGAGCACGAGCCCGTCATCGCTCTCCGCCGTACGGACGGCGACGCTCTCGTCGGCGAGCAGCCACGCACGTCGCGCCGTCTGGTAGATCCCGGGGAGCACCAGCTCTCCGGGACGCCAGCGCTCGACGAAGACGTTGATGTATCGCCCCTGCGTCGTCGTACGGCAGGCAGGCGAGTCGACCAGCGACGTCGTGCTCTTGTAGATCGCGTCGCCATTCACCGCCATCCACTTCCCCATCGCCGACAGCCCGTCAACGCTTGGCTGGGGGACGCGCCCATCGCCCATGGGGCCGATGTTGAGGAGGAGGTTGCCTCCCTTGCTCGCCGTCTCGACCAGGAGACCGATCAGCTTCGCCGGCGACTTCCAGTTGTCGTCGTCCTTGGCGTAGCCCCAGTTGTCGTTCATGGTCATGCACGACTCCCAGTCCTGCCCGGGGAGGCCGCGCGCGGGAACCTCCAACTCCGGCGTGCTGTAGTCGCCCACGTTGCCGTCGCCACGCGTGCGGTCATCGCCGCCAGCGGCGGCCACGTCGACGCGGTTGTTGATGATGACGTTGGGTTGCAGCGTGCGGCAGAGGGCGACCGTCTCCTTGGCGAGGGCGTGACTCCAGGTCGGCTCCCACTGCCCGTCGAACCAGAGCACGCTGATCTCGCCGTACTGCGTGAGCAGTTCGCGCAGCTGCGCGTGCATGAAGCGCACGTAGCGCGCGAAGTCGGCCCCGGTGGCGTCGCGCTGCTCCCAGTCGCGGCGCGGGAGGTAGTCGGGGTGATACCAGTCCATGATGGAGTAGTACCAGCCGAGCTTGAGGCCGTGGCGGCGACACGCGTCGGCAAACTGCCGCATGATGTCGCGCCGGTAGGGCGTCGCCATCACGTCGTATTCGCTCACCGCACTCGGCCAGAGCGAGAAGCCCTCGTGGTGCTTGGTGGTGACCACCACGTACTGCTGCCCCGCCGCCTTGGCCATGCGCACGATGCCGTCGACGTCGAGCGCCGTCGGATTCCAGCTGTCGGCCAGGCGAATGTACTCCTCGTGCGGCACCTTGGCGTTGTTGCGCATCCACTCGTGCGAGCCCACGAACTTCCCCTTCCACTCGCCGCCCGGAACGGAGTAGAGCCCCAAGTGGACAAACATCCCGAAGCGGGCGTCGCGCCACCACTGCATCCGGTTGGCCGTTGTCGAGGCAGGCACTCCGGCAGGTGCAACATCGGCGGGCACCAGCCATGACGGGCGCAGGGCGTGACCGGCAAGTCCGGCCGCGCCCAAGGCGAGAAAGTCCCGGCGATCCATCGTCACGATACCCTCATGACTGGCGCTCGGCGGTGGTCACTGCACCGGCGCGCGGTGCTTCTCGAACCAGCCCGCCAGCGTCGTCAGTTTGGACGCGGCGTGGCTCGGAAAGCGCCGGATGCCGTGCGGCTCCCCGGGGACGCGCACCAGCACTGCCTCCACGCCACTCATCTTGAGCGCCTTGTAGTACTGCTCGCTCTCCGACATCGGCGTGCGGAAGTCCTCCTCGCCGGTCATGATCAGCGTCGGCGTCTTCACGTTCTTCACCACGCTCAGCAGCGAGCGCTTGTCGTAGTTGTCCTTGTGGTCCCACGGCATCCCGGGGAACCAGTTCTTCACCGAGAGCGGGGCCATGTCGGCGGTGAGCGAGAACGACTCCCAGTTGATGACCGGGTAGAAGGCCAGCGCCGCGCGGAAACGATCGGTGTGGCCGATCATCCAGGCCGTGAGCACGCCGCCGCCGCTCCCGCCGGTGACGAAGAGGTTCTTCTCGTCGATGTATCCCTTGGCGATCACCGCATCGACCCCCGAGTTGAGGTCGAAGAAGTCGTCGCCCGGATAGGCATGATGGATCAGGTTGCCGAACTCCTCGCCGTAGCTCGTGCTCCCGCGCGGATTGGTGTACAGCACGACGAAGCCGTTGGCCGCCATGATCTGCTTCTCGTCATCGAAGCGCGCGCCGTAGTTGGCAAAGGGGCCGCCGTGGATCTCGAGAATGAGCGGGTACTTCTTCTTCGCATCGAAGCCCGGCGGCTTGATGATCCACCCCTGGATCTTGCGCTTGTCCTTCGACGACTCGTACCAGATCTCTTCCACCGCGCCCAGCGTGCGCGTGGCCAGGAGTTCGACGTTGAGCGACGTCACCGACACCGGCGTTGCCGACGCGCCACTCCCCACCACCGCCACGTTGGACGGAATCGACGGCGTCGACAGCGTGTACGCCACGCTCCCGTTACGCGCCACCGAGTAGCTGCCGCCGGAGTAGGCCATCATCCCGCTCCCCAGGTGGCTCGCCACCACGCGCCACGACCCGTCGAGCGCAAAGAGCCCCACCTTGGTGTCGCCCTTGTCGTCATACTGCACGTAGATCCCCTTCCCATCGGCGCTCCAGGTCGGCGACCCCACCGAGTTGTCCAGCTTCGTCGAGAGCGCGCGCTTGCCTGACCCGTCGCGATTCATCACGTAGAGCAGCGCGTTCTGGTATCCCTGGTAACGCTCGTCGAAGCCGGTGTAGGCGATGAGCTTCCCGTCAGGTGAAACGGCCGGTTCGCCGTCGGGACCGTTTCGGTCCGTCAGTTGGCGCATGGCGCCGTCGGCGACCGCAAAGGCGAAGATGTCGCTCTCCAGCAGCTCCTCGTCGGCCTTCTCGCGCCGGCGCGCCGCGGCGATCAACTCGGTGCCGTCGGGGGTCCAGACCACGCCGCCACCGCCGAAGACACCACCGTGGTTGAAGTCCCCCTTGGACAACTGGCGCGGCGCCCCGCCGTCCGCGCGCACCACGAAGATGTGGGTGAAGCCGACCGGCACCTCGCCCACGCCGTCAAAGCGGAACACCAGCGCGTCGGTGTACTTGGGGGGCGGCGCCCACGTGGCGCCTGGCGGCGGCGCCAGCGGCGTCCCCACAACTAACGGCGCCTTGGGGACAAACTGCGTGAAGGCGATCAACTTGCCGTCGGGCGACCAGGTGGGTCCCGCCGGCGGGATCGCCCCATTCGTCAACGCGATCGATTCCCCCGTGTCGTTCCACCGCACGTACAACTGCCCGCTTCCGCCCTTGTCCGAGGTGTATGCGAGGCGCGTCCCGTCGGGCGACCAACGCGGCGAAGCGTCGTGCGTCTTCCCCGACGTCACCGGGCGATGCCCCGTGCCGTCGCTCTTCACCAACCAGATGTTGCTGTACCGCTTGTCGGTGATCGCGTCGCTCCAGTTGCGCACGTACGCCACCCACAATCCGTCGGGCGAGATCTGGGGATCGGACGCCGTCTCGATCGTGAACATGTCGCTCGCTGACAGCGGCCTGGCCTGCGCCTGGAGCGCGGGCGCGAATGGAGACATCGGCGCGGCGAGTACGAAGAGGACGACGGGGATCGTCCACGCTGAAGGAGTGCGCATCACGAGAGCCGGGGAGAAGGAGGTCGCGGGAATGGCGGGCGTCTGCCGATGGAAACGTGCTCCCGATCCGGGGGCGACCGCCAGAGGAATGTCCGGAGACGAGGCGCGCGCGGTAGCGCGCCACGGCGTTCGGGGAGATACTCGATCGCGCCCGCGTTCCCCCACACCCGCGTCGTCAGCAGCTTCCGGAGGGCGCGCGTTCTTCTCCGTGGCCCCACGTCCCTCCGTCTCCGCCCCCATGCATTGCTCGCGTCGCCCCCTCGCGCTCCTCGCCCTCGCCCTCCTCTCGCTCGCCCTCCCCGCGCAGACGCAGGCGCAGGGAACTCCGCGCCCCGACGCCGATCCGCGCATCCAGAAGCTGGTCGCCGCCGTCTCGGCCGAACGCCTGCGCGCGATCGTCGCCAAGCTCGAGTCGTTCGGGACACGCTCCACGCTTTCCGACACCGTCTCCACCACACGAGGCATCGGCGCGGCGCGCCGCTGGATCCACGAGGAGTTCACGCGCTCGTCGCCCAAGCTGCAGGTCGCCTTCGACCGGCACCCGATCGCCCAGCAAGGGCGCATCACCCGCGACGTGGAACTGGTCAACGTCGTCGCCGTCCTCCCCGGACGCTCGCCGCGTCGCGTGTACATCAGCGGCCACTACGACACGGTGAACCTGCGCGCCGCGATGGCCGGGGTGCGACCGTCCACGCCAGGCCAGCAGCCCGCGCCTAACCATGATGTCGACGCCCCCGGGGCCAACGACGACGGGAGCGGCACCGCCCTCACCATCGAACTGGCCCGCGTCTTCGCCGAGAGTGGGCTCGACTTCGACGCGACGCTCGTCTTCATCGCCTGGGCCGGCGAGGAGCAGGGGCTCATCGGCTCCATGGCGCACGCCACGGCACTGGCCGACGCCAAGGGGGTGGTCGAGGCCAACTTCAACAACGACATCGTCGGCTCGTCGCTCGGTGGCAACGGGATCATCGACGCCGAGAGCGTGAAGATCTACTCGCTTGGCCCCGAGGATTCGATGTCGCGGTCGCTGGCGCGCTACATCGCGCGCATCGCCGGGGTCTACGTCCCCTCGCACACCATTCGCCTCATGGCGCGCGAGGATCGATTCGGGCGCGGCAGCGATCACTCGTCGTTCACCGCCAACAACTTCCCCGCCGTCGTCTTTCGCGAGGCCAACGAGAACTATCGCCGCCAGCACTCCGGCGATGACAAGATCGAGGGGATGGACTTCACCTATCTGGCGCAGAACGCGCGAGTCAACGCCGCCGGCGCCGCCTCGGTAGCGCTCGCCCCTTCCGCCCCCGTGGTCACCAGCGAGCGCGGCCAGGCACTCATCGGGCGTGGACAGTCGGGCTACGACGCCGACCTCAAGTGGAACGCCTCGCCCGGTGCGGTCGCCTACAAGATCTACTGGCGCGACGCGTGGGCCAACGATTGGCAGCGCGCGCAGGTGGTGGGCAACGTCACGCAGTTCGTGCTCCCCAACGTCTCGATCGACGACTACGTCTTTGGCGTGGCAGCGGTCGGCGCCGATGGCAACGAGAGCCTCGTGAGCGCCTTCGTCTCGCCCAACCGACCCATGCAGCGGGTCAAGATGTCCAGGTAGCGGGGTGGAGGGGGGGCCCTGACACGCGTGGCCCACGGAATCCGTAGATTCCGTGACCACGCGTCACCACCCTGCACACGCCGCCCGCGCCGCCGCCATGAATCCGCAGGACGCCCACACCATCATCGCCATCGCTGCCCTCGCCGCCAACGCCGACGGTACGCTGGGTCAGGAAGAGCGCGTCAGCATCATCTCCGCCGCCGAGCACCTGGGACTCTCGGGCGACGATCCGCGACTGCTCGGGGTGATGACCGGGAGCGGCGACGTGGCGCAGCTCGCCCACGCGCTCACGAGCGACGAGGCCCGCATCGCGGCATATGACGTCGCCGCCGCCGTCTGCCATGCGGACGGCACGCCGAACGCGCAGGAATCGGCCTTCCTCTCGGCGCTGTCGCGCGAACTCGGCGCTGTCGCGCCCTCGCCCGAGGCGGCCGCCACCTTGGGGGCGGCGGCCCAGGCAGTCTCCACCGCTCCCACAGGGAGCGCCAACGGCGACCTGGACACCTTCATCCTCGACCAGGCGATGCTCGCTGGCGCGGCGGAGCTGCTCCCGCACCGCTTCTCGGGGATGGCGATCCTCCCGCTGCAACTCCGGATGGTCTACCAGATTGGCCAGCGCCATGGGCAACAGTTCGACATGTCACAGGCCAAGGACCTGGCGGCGGTGTTCGGGATCGGTGCCGCGGGACACCTGATGGAAGGGATCGTGCGCGGCGTGTTGGGCAGCGTGGGACGTGGCCTGCTCGGCGGCTTGTTAGGCTCGGCCACCGGCGCAGCGGCCGGGGTCGCCGTCACCTTCGCCACGACCTACGCGCTCGGGCACGCGGCGGAGCAGTACTACGCGCAGGGACGCACGCTGAGCACGACCGACCTCAAGGCGCTGTTCACGCGCTTCCAGGGTGAGGCGAACACCGTCTTTCCGCGCGCGGAGCGTCGCATTCGCGAGCTGGCGGCGGGGAGCAGCCTGGACTCGCTGCTCGGGGGATTGATGCGGTAGGCAGGTTGGCGGCGCGACCGCGGGGACACGAGCGCGACGAAGGCTCCTTGCCCGTGTGCATTCCCTGCGGCGCGCGCAGCTCCGAGATTGGGTGAGTATTGGCGGCGTCCACGCCGCGCCGTCTCACGACCCCTCGCATGCACGACACGATCGAGATCGCCGTCGTCACCGGCGTCACCCCCGAAGTCGTCGACGCCTTCGCGCGCCTGGTCCCACAACTCGCGCCCAGTGCCGGCGTCCCCGACGAGGCGCAGCTGCAAGCGATGGTGCGCGCCCCCGGGACCACGCTCCTGGTGGCCCGCGACGCGAGGCGTGACGGACGCATCGTCGGCGCACTCACGCTCACGCACCTGCGCATTCCCACGGGGTTGCGCGTGACCATCGAGGACGTCGTGGTCGACACCGCCTCGCGCGGTGCCGGCGTCGGCGACGCGCTCACGCGCGTCGCACTCAGGCTCGCGCGAGAGCACGGGGCACGATCGGTCGACCTCACCTCGAACCCGTCGCGCGAGAGCGCCAACCGCCTCTACCAACGGCTCGGCTTCGCCCGTCGCGAGACCAACGTCTATCGCTTCGACCTCACACGCGACGACGTCGCACGCAACGACCCGGCGCGGAACGACCTGGCGCGCGACGACACCGCCTGACGACTAGCCCTGCGGCGGCGGGAGCGTGCGCGCGCGCACGAAATACGCCAGCACCCCCAGCGCCAACGTCGCCATGCCGAAGGCGGCAAAGCGCCACCCGCTCGTCGAGAAGACGTAGCTCCACCCCACCAGCGCAATGATCGACGGCAGGGGATAGAGCCACATCCGGAACGGGAGCACGAAGCCGGGGCGCCGCCGCAGCAGGTGCAGCGCCGCCACCTGCCCCATGAACTGCACCACGATGCGCGACGTGAGCAGCGCCGAGATCACGTCGCCTAACGTGAAGAACGAGAAGGCGATCGACAGCCCGCCCAGCACCAGCACCGCGACGTGCGGGAACTGTCCCTCGGGGTGCACCCTGGCAAAGATGCGGAAGAAGTCCCCCTTGGACGCCGCCGCGTAGGCGATGCGACTGTAGCCCAGCAGCAACGCCAGCACCGAGGCCAGCGCCGTCCATAGCACCAGCAGCGTGACGACCGACGCCGCGCGCGGGCCGTACAGCCGCTGCATGAAGTCGGTCACGATGTACGACGACTGCATCGCCTCGCGCCATGGGACCACGGCGATGATGCTGAGGTTCATCAGCGCGTACAGCACCGACACCGCCACCACCGAGATGAGGATCGCTCGCGGGATCACCCGCTGCGGCTCGCGCACCTCGCCGGCCACGTAGCACACGTCGTAGTAGCCCATGAAGTCATACATCGCGATGAGCATCGCCGACCCCAGCCCCGCCGCAAAGCCCAGCGAGAAGGTGAAGGCATCCGGCGGAAAGTCGAAGGCAAGCCGGGCATCGAAGTTGGACAACCCGCTCACGATCACCGCCAGCACCGTCACCAGCATCCCCGACCAGAGCACCACCATCAGCTTCCCCACCGCCCCGATGCGCCGGTAAATGAGGGCGATCGTGAGCAATCCGACCGCCACGCACGTGAGGCGCGCCCCCGTGGCCCCCATCCCCTGCCAGAAATAGCCGGCGTACTGCGCAAAGCCGATGTACCCCGATGCGATCTCCAGCGGGCCACTCAGGACAAACTGCCAAATGAAGAGGAACGGGAGCACCCCGCCCAGCGCCGTCCCGCGGAACGCCTCCTTGAGGTAGGCATACGTCCCCCCGGTCTCGGGGATCGCCGCCGAGAGCTCACTCCAGACCAGCCCATCGGAGAGGGCGAGGATCGCCCCCAGGAGCCAGCCGAGCATGCACTGCGGCCCACCCATCGCGGCGATGATCAGCGGGATGGTGATGAAGGGGCCGACGCCGACGATGTTGCTCATGTTGAGCGCAACCGCCTGCAGCAGTCCCAGGCTCCGTACGAGCCCGCGTTCCGTCATCGCTGCGCTCCGTGGGGACGTTCCCATCATGCCACCCCTCGGCGCGAGGCGGGCGGGGGGCAATACTACAGGCCAGCTCACCGTTGGTCGATGGCGCCTCCCCGGCGCGGGGCGCCGACGATCCGCCGCAGGTGGGGCACCCTCGCCGCCGACGACCGGCGGACAGGAGTGGCCGCTTCGCCCCCGCAGCATTCCCCCGACCGGCTCCTCGACCGAGATTGGGTCGTGCCCAACTCCCACTCGCCCGCTCGCTCGACGTTCGCCAACGCGCGCCTCGCCGCCAACGCGCGCCGCGCCGCCAACGCGCGCCGCGCGGCCATCTCGTGCGCGCTCACGCTCGCCGCGACACTCTCGCCCGCGTCCCGCGCGCGCGCGCAGGGCTCCCCCGCCACGACGCGCCTCCCCACCGCCCGCGCCTCGCGGCTCGACGGGGTCGTGCACCTCGACGGGCTCATGGACGAAGCGGCGTGGAACCGCGCCGAAGCGATTCGCGACTTCGTCCAGAAGATCCCGCTCGAGGGGGCCGTGCCGACGGTCACCACCGAGGTGCGCATCCTCTACGACGACGCCGCTCTCTACGTCGGCGCGCGGCTCACGCGCCCCGACCCACAGGCGATCCGACGCTCCATCACGCGGCGCGACGGCGAGAGCGACGCCGAGGTCTTTACCGTCTCGCTCGATCCGTATCACGACCGGCGCACCGCCTACGCCTTCTCCATCTCGTCAGGCGGGGTGCGCGGCGATGCCTATCACGCGCAGGACAGCGAGGACAGCGGGCGCGAGCCGCAGTACGACCCCGTCTGGAGCGCGCGCGCACGCGTCGACAGCGCGGGATGGACCGCCGAGATGCGGATCCCCTTCTCGCAACTCCGCTTCAACTCGTCGACACAGCAGGTGTGGGGGCTGCAGCTCACGCGCGAGGTGGCCGACAAGGCCGAACAGCTGCAATGGGTCCTGATCCCGGTCTCGGCGGCGGGCTATGCCTCGCGCTTCGGACTGTTGGAGGGGATCGCCGGCATTCCGCCGGCCCGGCGCATCGAACTGCTGCCGTATGTCGCCACCGAGTTCACGCAGCGTTCCAACGTCGACCCGCGCAACCCGTTCAACGATCGCTTCGGTGGACGGGCGGGCGCCGACCTCAAGGTCGGGCTCGGCCCCAACCTCTCGCTCGACGCCACGATCAACCCCGACTTCGGGCAGGTCGAGGCCGACCCCGCGGTCGTGAACCTCACGGCGTTCGAGCAGGTCTTCGAGGAGCGGCGCCCCTTCTTCGTGGAGGGGAACGAGTTGCTCACCGGGCGCGGGCAGTCGTTCATCGGGCGCCCCACCTGGTTCTACTCGCGCCGCGTCGGCGCGCAGCCGCGCGGCACGGCGCAGGGTGACTTCGTCGACGCGCCCCACAACACCACCATCACCACGGCCGCCAAGGTCAGCGGGCGTCTCGCGCGCGGCCTCTCCATCGGCGCGCTCGCGGCGGTGACGCCGCGGGAGTTTGCCCGGACCTATCACGTGGACGGCGACTCCATCGGGCGCATCGCGGTGGAGCCCCCGAGCCGCTTCGGCGTGCTGCGGCTGCAACAGGAGTTCGGCAGCCAGCAGTCCAACGTGGGCGCCTCGTTCACCACCATCGATCGGTCGCTGGACACGCGCGGCGCGCTGCAGTCGCTCCTGCCGCGCGACGCCATCGCCGGCGGCGTGGACTGGAAGCTGCGCTACAAGCAGGGGATGTACGAGGTGACCGGATGGCTCGGCGGGTCGCGCGTGAGTGGCGACGCCGCCGCCATCGCCCGGCTCCAGCGCAACAGTGCGCACTTCTTCCAGCGCCCCGACCAGGACTACGTCACCTTCGACCCCACGCGCACCTCGCTCAGCGGCGCCACCGCGTCGCTGCGGCTGGACAAGAACGCCGGGCGCTTCACGTTAGGCGGGATCCAGCTCTCCACCCGCACCCCGGGCTTCGACATCAACGACGCCGGGCAGATGCGGTCGGGCGACGACATCGACTTCAACGCCGACATCCAGCTGCGCGACACCAAGCCCAACCCGTACGTCCGCTTCTACCAGTTCGGCACCTCGGCCGTGGCCGGGTGGAACTACGGCGGCTACCGCCAGTACCTGCGCTTCAACCAGACCGCGCAGGCCACGCTGCACTCGTTCCTCAGGCTCAACGCGCGCGGCACGCTGTACGTCCCGTCGCTCTCCGACGACCTCACGCGCGGCGGCCCGCTCATCGGGACACCGGCCGGCTATTCGGTGTTAGGGCAGGTCACCAGCCGGGCCAACATGCCCACCACGTGGAACGCGCGCACCGAGTACTATCACGACGCCTTTGGCGGGTGGCGTTGGGACGTCAGCACCGGGATCGCCACGCGCCCCGCCCCGCAGTGGCAGGGCTCCGTCGACCCGACCTTCTCGCGCTCCGTCGATGCCCGGCAGTACGTGGCCACGCGCAGTGGTGGAAGTGCCGCCACCTTCGGCCAGCGCTACGTCTTTGCCGCCGTGGAGCGCAGCACCGTCTCGGCGCGCTTCCGCGTCAACTACGCCCTCACCCCGAACTTCACGGTGGAGGGCTACGCCGAACCCTTCGCCGCCAGCGGGCGCTTCTACGGATTCGGCGAGGTGCCGGCCCCCAGGAGCAACGTGCTGCGCGTCTACGGGGCCAGCGGGACGGGGACGACGCTGGCACGCAACGCCGACGGCAGCGCCATCGTCACCGACGGGGCCAGTTCGTTCGGGCTGCCGGCGCTCGACTTCCGGCGCCTGTCGTTCCGCTCGAACCTCGTGCTGCGCTGGGAGTGGCTCCCAGGGAGCACCGCGTTCCTTGTCTGGCAGCAGAGTCGATCGGGGCAGTTGCTCGACGGCGAGCTGGTGCGCCCGCACGACCTGTGGGACGCGGTGCGCGCCGACGGCGACAACTTCGTCGTCTTCAAGATCAGCTACTGGATCGGGGCGAAGTAGGCCACGGCGCCATCGCCCCCCGCAACGCCCCTGCACGGTAGCGTTTGCCAGAGGGCCTCGTCAGCGAACGCGGCACTGCGCCGATTGCGCGGCCGCGTCCCGTTCGCGATCTCTAGACCGTAGCCGAGGACTCGCGGAGGTCCCTCATGACGTCGACGACGAAGCAGATGGTCAAGGGCGGCAAGCGTGTCGCCCGCAAGACGCTGGACAAGGTCGAGACCGAGGTGATGGCGGCCGCGGGGGGGGGCGGCAGCAAGGGGGGGGGCGAAGAAGGCGGGGGGGGGGGGAAGCGGCGCCCGGGCCCACGAGATACGCTACCAAGGGATGGCGGCTGACGGGCCTGCTGCGCATCGCGTCGTCCCGAGCATCACGCCGCCTCGGCCGGCGCGCATCCGCGGAGTGGCGGCGCGCGCTGTAGCGCGTGCTATGGCTCGCGCGTGCCCCACAGTTGTGCCGCCGCGTCGCGCACGGTGACCAGCGAGGCATACACCCCTACCGTCGCGCGCGCGATCTCGGGCGGTGGCGTCACCATGTCGGGGACGATGATGACCGGCATCGCCGCCGCCATGGCCGCGCGCGCCCCGGTGGGTGAGTCTTCGAGCGCGAGACAGTCGGCCGGATCGGCGCGCAGCCGCGACGCCGCCTCGAGATAGATGTCGGGGCTCGGCTTGCCGCGCGCCACATCGGCGCGCGTGACCACCGCGGCAAACCGGTGCAACTGTCCCCCCAGGCGCTCGTGCACCAGCGCCGGGCCGCTCGACGTGGCCAGGCCTAACGGGATCCCCAGCCCGATCACGAACTCCATCCACTCGAGCGCGCCGGGGCGCATCGGAACTCCCTCCGCGTCGACGATCACGCGCATGTGGCGGTGGCACGTCTCCCGGTACGCGTCGACGTCGAAGCCGGCGCCGTAGTAGCCGGCGAGCATCTGCTCGCACACGTCGATCGGATTCCCGATGAAGGTGGCGAAACGCTCATCGCTCATCTCCACGCCGTGGTCGGCCGCGGCGGCCTGCCAGACTCGGCGCTCCAGCCGTTCGCTGTCGACGAGCAAGCCGTCCATGTCGCAGACGACGGCGGCGGGGCGGTTGGGAATCACGCGGCGTTCGACGGCGGTGAGGGGACGGAGCGCGGGTGCCGAAGTTAACCTCGCACACGCGGCGAGCCGACACGCAAACGGCAGCCCCGCTTGTCGCGAGGCTGCCGCTTGGTGCCGGCCGTGTCGTCCGTGCGGTGGGTCCTATTCGGCCAGCACGGTGATCGTCGCCGTGCACGTCTCGTGCGCCGGGAGCGCCATGAGCGTGGCGTAGTCGATCACGCCGTCGCTCTGGTGATTGATGGCCACGAAGCTGAAGGTGTGCACCCCGGGCGTAACCGTCCGCGTGAGGTTGGTGAGCTGCACGCTCGAGGTGACCAGCCCCATCGTGGTCGAGAAGCGCATGAGCTGGAAGCCGGTCGACGGCTCGGTGATCAGGAACTCCCACGCCCCGCCTAACGACGTCTGCGGGAAAGCACTCGGCGGGATGGCGGGTCCGGTCGGCGTCGGCGATGCGACCATGCTCATGAAGACGTCGGCGCGATCGGCGAAGCCCTTGCTGACCTGGATCCCGATGCTCGATCCGGCGTCACACGTCGCGGCCGCCGAGGCACGGCGGATCTTCCCGACCGTCGCGCCACCACCACCGCCTCCACCGCCACCGCCACCGCCGCCACCACCGGCGCCCTTCGCGAGCAGCGGCTCCATGTCGCGCGCGGTCGTGGGAGAGGTCGCGTCGGCGCACGCGACCGACAGGGTGCCGGCGGCGAGGACGGCGACGAGGGTGTGCAGGCGGAAGTGCATGAAGGCTTGCTCCGGGAGAGAGAACGTCGCGGCCGATCGGGTGGCCGGGATCGACTGCCTCCATGGCAAGTTTCACGACCTCGGGGCACACTCCCGTAAGTCATTGAAAAACAAAGCCTTGCGACGTCTTTGTCGCGCCTTTGCGCCGGCGCCTTGTATCGGCGCGTTGCGTCGCTGTATCGGCGCATTGCGTCGCGACCTGGCGGTGGCGCGGGTTCGAGACCGCGAACGACGGGGGACGGCCGGACGACGATCAGCCCCCCACGTGCGGCGGGAACGCGGCCCCCGACCGCCTACTGCACCGTCACGATCACCCGCGCCGTCACCGGCACCGCCTGCCCCGGCGACCAGGCCGTCACCGTCACCGTGGCCGTGCCGGCGGCGAGTCCGGTCACCACCCCACTCGGCGAGATCGTCGCGACGTTCCCGGCGGAGATCGACCAGGCGATCGTGCGCGGCGCCGGCGAGATCGGGACGTTCGGGGTCGGGCCGTAAAGCGTCGCTAAGAGCGACTGCGTCCCCCCTGGCGCGAGGGTGACCGCTGCCGGCGCGACGGTGATCGACGAGACGGGGGCGGCCGAGATGGTCACCATGGTGCTCCCCGGCACCCCTCCGATGGTCGCCGTGATCGTCGCCGCCCCGGGGGCGACGCCGAAGACCTTGCCCGTGCTGTCAACGCTGGCGAAGGCGGTCGCGCTCGAGCTCCAGGCGGCGGTGCGGCGCGGGATCGGGTTCCCGCTCCCATCGATCGCGGTGGCCGACAGCTGCAAGCTGCTCCCGTCGATGAACTGCGCATTGAGCGGGGACAGGGTCACGCTCGACACCGGCACGTCGCTGACGACGAGGCGTGCGATCCCGGTCTTGCCGTCGGTGGACGCGGAGATGTCGGCCGTTCCCGCCGACAGGGCGGTGACCAGCCCGGAGGTGTCGACCGTGGCCACCGCCGGCGCCGATGACGCCCAGACGATCGTCCGTCCCGTCGTGGCCACGGGGCGCCTGAGCGAGTCCGTCAGTTGCAAACCCAGCCGGAGCGACTGCGCCACCAGGAGCGCCGGGGCCGACGGGGTGAGGGTGATGCGCGAGACGCGGATGGGCGTGATGGCGAGCGCGGCGACCCCGGTCACGCCATCGCTCGTCGCGGAGATGGTGACAGTCCCGTAGTTGGCGATCGTCTGCACGCGCCCCGTCGGGGAGACGGTGGCCAGCGCCGGGTTGTTCGTCGACCAGGTCGCCACCTTGCCGGCGACGGGGCGGCCGATGGCATCGGTGATGCTCGCCGACAGCTGCAATGCGTTCCCGAGTTCGACCGATGCGGTGGCCGGGGTGACCGTCACCTTGGTGACCGTGATGGGCACCACGGTGATCGGGACGCTGGTCAACGCCCCCTCGCTCGACGCGACGATGACCGCGGTCCCGACGCCGACGGCGCGTACCAGCCCGGTGGAGTCGACCGGGGCGATCGCCGGTGCGCCACCGATCCACTTGACCGGGCGTCCGGTGAGGACTCGCCCCTGTGCGTCGAGGGTGCGAGCGGTGAGGCGTTGCGCCTGGCCGGGGAGGAGCGACGCGCTCGCCGGCGTCACCTGCACGCTCGCCACCGGGATCGTCGCCACGGTGATCACCGACGCCCCTGTCCGCCCTTCGCTCGTGGCGGTGATGCGCGCCGTCCCCGTCGCCACCGCCGTGACGAGACCGGTGGTGGCGTTGACGGTCGCCACGGCCGCCCGGTCGGTCGTCCAGCTGACCACTCGCCCGTTGAGTGGCGCGCCGGTGGAGTCGGCCACCCGTGCCACCAGCGGGACCGTCTGCCCGACCGAGAGCGTCGACGTCGCCGGGCTCACGGTCACGGTTCGCACCGGGACCGGGGTGATCGTCACGCGCGAGGTTGCGGTCTTCCCTTCGCTCGTCGCCGTGATCGTGGCCGTCCCGGGCGCCACCGCCAGCACCACGCCCGTGGACGAGACGCTGGCGACCGCAGTGGCGCTGGAGGTCCACGCGACCGTGCGCCCGGTGAGGGTGCGTCCGGCCGAGTCGCGCGTGACGGCGTTCAGCGTGACCGAGGCGCCGTCGAGGAGCGCCGCCGTCGTCGGCGAGACGACCACCGTCGCCACCGGAACGGGCTGCACGGAGACCGCGGCGGTTCCGCGCACACCGTCGACCGTCGCGGTGATCGTCGCGCTCCCCGCCGCGATGCCGCTGACGACACCGGTGCCGTTCACGGTGGCCACCGTCGCGGCGGAGGTCGTCCACTGCACCGTGCGCCCGGTGAGCGTGACTCCCGTGGAGTCGAGGATCTGCACCGCGAGCGGGGTCGTGGCCCCCACGCGGATCGTCGTGGTCGCGGGCGTGACGCGCACCAGCGCCACGGCGCGCGGCGCCACGATCACCGGGACGAGGACCGACTTGCCGCCGGCGCTGGCTGCGACCTGCGCGGAGCCGCGGGAGATCCCGGTGACGATCCCCCCTTGGGTCACCGTGATGATGCTCGCGTCGGAGACCGACCAGAACAGCGGGCGGGAGAGCGGCGTACCCGCGGCATCGAAGGCGCGCGCCGACAGCCCCTTCGTTTCGTCCACCAGCAGCGTCAACGTCGACGGTGTGGCGTCGATGCGCGCCACCCCCGACTCCCCCGACGTGGCCGACTCGGCACAGGAGAGCAGGCCCGACGCGAGGACCAGAACGAGCGCCGAAGCCGTCGTGCGACGAGGAGCGAAGTTGCTGCTGGCCATGCCGTTGGAACGTCTCGAATCCACAGGGTGGGATGCGCAGAATGCCCGGCGCGTGTGCGCGCGGCAAGGGGCCAAAGCTGCCGCCAGCAGGCGGTATCCGGGGCTCCGTGCCATGTGCATCGTGCGGCGTCACGCGTGCTTCGCGAATCCCGCGCCATCGGCGCGGGCACCGAACTGACACGCGCGGCGGGCGCGCTCCCTCACTCGTAGAAGGCCGGTGCCTTTCGCTGGCGGGTGAAGGCGTTGATGTCGTGCCCCACCCAGAGCTGCGCGTTGGCGCTGCGCATGAAGCGCTCGAGCCCCTCGCGCGAGGCCGCTGTCCCGGTGGTGCGCTCATCGCTGGGCATGCGCTGCAGCGTCCGCTCTTCCGGGTAGTGATAGAGGTCCCCGCTCAGGACCACGTTCCCCGTCTTCGCCAGCTGCACGTACAGGCTCTGGTGCCCGGGCGTATGTCCAGGGGTGGACTTCACGACGACGCGCCCATCGCCAAAGACATCGTGGTCACCGTCCAGGAGTTGCTTCCGGCTCCCCTTGAGGCGGAGCGAGTTGGGGTCCATCGACGAGGGCGGCACCTGCGGACCGAACATCACGTCGTACTCCGTGCGCTGCACCAGCCATGTTGCCGAGCTGTAGTCGTTGGCGTTGCCGACGTGATCGCCGTGGAAGTGCGAGAGCGCGAGGTAGTCGATCCGGGCCGGCGAATATCCGATTCGCGCGAGCTGTCCCTTGAGCGTGTTGGTCACGAGCATGTAGTAGTCGGTCGACGGCGCCTTGGGGTCGCCGCTGAACGGCGCCTCATTGAACGGTGTCCCGCGCACTCGGTCGGGGAGCCCGGCGTCGAAGAGGAGCGTGCCCTTGGGATGCACCACCAGGTAGCAGGCCACCGACATGTTGGTGTTGCGCACCTCCTCGCGGGTGAGGTTGTAGTCCTCGGGGTGGTTGAAGATCAGCGTGCCGCAGTCGAGGACGTACAGGCGGAGCGCCGGGAGCGCCGCCGTGCGCCTCGGCACGGAGGGCTGCGCCAGCGCGCGCGGCGCACCGAAGGTGCCTGCGGCGCTGGCGACGAGGGCGCCAAGGACCAGCGCACCGGTGACCAGCGCGCCTGACGATTTCGGGGAACGCGGGGGGCGTCGGACGCGTCGCATGCCAGGGAGGTGCGGGGAGAGACACGCGGTCGACCGGACCGCGACGCTACGTTATCGCCCCGCCCCCGCATGAGTGAGGGGGGGCGCTCGCACCACTGCGCCGCCCCCTCACCGGGACTACACCTGCATGCGTGCGACTACGAGCACTTCGACGCGGACAGCGTCTTCATCTCCGTGAGATAGCGGTCGCCATCGACGGTATCGTAGAACGTCACGCTCACGCAGGCCCCGAGGACGATCGAGCCGTTCACCGGCTTGTACTCGCTCGTGTAGCCGGCGTCGAAGTGGTATCCCCCGATCTCCCAGTCGGTCGGGGAACCGTAGTAGAAGCCGCCGGGAACGACTCCCATCTTCGTGATCTTCGCCGTGTAACTCGGCGCCACCGGCGGACCGTTCGGTACCGACGGCGTGGAGTTGCCGCCGCCACCGCCACCGCCACCACCGCCGCCGCCGCCACCACCACCGCTCGGTGCCGTCCCGCTCTTGGCGAGCAGAACGTCGGAGGGAGCGAGCGGGCTCGGTGCTTCGGTGCTGCACGCGGCGAACGCGACGCAGCTGGCGAGCGCGCCAAGGGTGACGCGGAAACGCATGGCCATGAGGAGGCTCCTGCTGGCGAGGGGCTGGCGTCGGCCCATCGCGTGATTCGCGACGGCCCCGCCAGTGCGCCACATGTGAAGCATCTTATGTACCAGATTCCGAACTCATGGCGAGAACGCTGTATCACCATGATTCACAATGACTTGAACGGCCACCTTTTTCGGATCTCCGGCCGCTGGGGCTGCATCACGGGATCTCGAGACGCATCGCGGCGATACACGAGGCGGCCGGTCGATCTCGCTCGCCCGGGGGCGCCGGGGTCGCCACGGTTCCCGACCGGTTGGGGCCAGGCGGTTCCCTGGCCGACCTGCCCCACGTCCTCCTTCTGCTTCGGCGCGGCAGCCGGCGCGCCAGCCGTTCGAGGACGCCTTGGAGTCGACATCCGCGAGCGCCCTCAGGTAGAGGCACCCCAGGCCCTCGTTGTGCTTCCACCGATTCGCCAGGAGCGCGGCGGCGTCCCGCGCGGCCCGCGGCCCGTAGATCGCGATCTCGCTGGCACGCGACGAGAAGCCGACGCATGAAATCTCCTTCGCGTCCGCTGACAGGGCGGACGGTGGCGCGGCCGATTCGCCTCCCGGTACCAACGCAAGGCTCGAGCCTGGCACGACTCGATGCACACGGCTCCGCCACCTGCAACGCAGCGCCGCAGCTGGTACCGAATGGCGTAGGGCGAACCATGGAGGCCGGAGCACCCGCCGTGTGTTAGTGAGGGGACGCTGCAATCCCGCTCGGAGGCGTCGGGTCAGACACGGCCGCGACGCCGCACGACCCCATCGGTGCTCGGGTCACGGACGACTCGATGATTTCGCGCCGCCTCTCATTGGAGAACGACATGAGGAAGACCCGTTGGTCCGCGCTGCTGGCGGTCGCACTCGTAGGGGCTGCATGCCAGGACGTCACGCCGCCAACATCGGTGCGCGGTCCCGAGCAGCCGGTACGCGAGATCGCCCCCGGCACCTCACAAATCGCCTCGATGTACGCGCTCGACTTCGTCGGCACCGTGGCGACCGGCTTCGACATGAACGACGCGGGCGATGTGGTCGGCCGGCACTACCTCGACCCCGGCTGCGGTCCGTTCTGTCTCCCCGCCCAGGAGACGGTCGTGTGGAAGGGGGGGACCCGCATCACGCTCCCCCCCGGCGGCACCCCGCTCTACCTCAACAATCAGGGGGTCATCGCCGGACAGGCTGGGACACACGCGGCACGCTGGGTCCCGACTGCCACCGGCTACACCTTCCAGGACCTTGGCCTCTTCCCCGGGACGTCCGATGCCTCCGTGGGCGGCATCGACGACCAGGGGCGCATCGTCGGATGGGCGACGCTGGGCGGGGCGATCCCGTCGATCGCCCTCCCCTTCATGTGGTCGCAGGGGACCGGCATGGTCGACCTCAAGCTGCTCGGCTACCCTAACGAGCGCCCCGCCGCCATCAGTCCTGGGGGCCAGGTCGTGACCTGGGGCTATTCCTATCAGCTCGGTACGCCGGCCAGCGCCGTGGCGATGCCCCCGCTGCCGAGGGGCTTCGTGGGTGCCGGCTCCAACGGCAGCGCGATCAACGACAACGGCGACCAGGCGCACTTCCTCGTCTCCACGGTTTCGCAGAGCCTCGTCTATCCGTTCCGGCTGTCGCGCGGCGGCACGTGGCAGCAGATCTCGTCGTTCGGCACCGGCCGCCTGACGAGTTCCGGAATGGGATCGATCAACGCCTCGCAGGACATCACGTTCACGGCGCAGAGCAGTGCCTTCATCGCCGCCGGACCCGCCGGTGTCGGCCAGCCACTCGGGACCTTCCTGTCGCCCGCCTATCCGGGCGCCATGCTGAGCAGCGCGGGGGCGATGAACAACGCGGGGCAGATCCTGGCCTCGGTCTACATCGGGCGCAGCCCGCGCCTCGTGAAGATGGTCCCGACGACGCCGTGCGTGGGGAACTGCCTCGTCGTGAGTTCCTTCGTGATGGTGGGGCGCTTCGTGCAGGATCCGCAGTTCCCGGGCTCCTGCTTTGCCGGCGGAAAGATGTACAACACCACCACGACGACGCTCACCGTCACCGATGAAGCCGGGAGACCGATGGCCAATGCGGTGGTGCGCGGTCGCTACATGGACGATTACTGGACCGACCAGCCCGTGAGCGGGACCACCAACGCCAGCGGCGTGGTCGCCGTCACGCACAAGGGGCTGTGCGGCGTCGGGGCCATCGCCTTCCTCGTCGACGGCGTGACCCTCGGCACGCGCACGCTCGATCGCACGCGCGGCACGCTGGCCAACTCCGTCATCCCCAGCGTGGGGCCGCCGCCTAACCAGCCCCCGGTGGCGCGTTTCACCTACAGCTGCAACAACGGCACGCGCGCCTGCAGCTTCAACGGCGCCACCTCCAGCGACGACGTCGGCGTCACCTCGTATCGCTGGACCTTCGGCGACGGCACCACGGCCACCGGGGCGTCGCCCTCGCACACGTACCCGGCGCTGGGGACGTACAACGTCACGCTGACCGTCACCGACGGGGCGGGGCTCACCAACGCCACCACCAAGGCGATCACCCTGAGCAGCGCGACCAACCTGGCGCCGATCGCTGCGTGGAGCGCCACCTGCCTCCCGGCGCCGGCGCACAAGTGCACCTTCGATGGCCGCGCCTCCATGGACCCGGACGGCACCATCGCGTCGTACCGTTGGACGCGCGCGAATGGCCAGCCGATGTCCACCCTCCCGGTGGTCACCATCTCGTTCGAGGTCGGGGGGACGCGGAACTTCACCCTCACCGTGACCGACAACAAGGGTAAGTCCGCTTCGCTCACGAAGTCGGTCGTGGTCCCCTAGCGTGGCGCAGCAGGCACACGCCAAAGCCGCCGGGTCCCGAGGGGATCCGGCGGCTTTGACTTCGCGGCGCGGCTACCTCGCGCGGTGGGGCATCGCGTCGACGGCGCGCACGGCGGCGCCGTCGCCGCTGCTTCCTCGCGCCCGCCCTATTTCGGGGGCGCCATCGTCACGCCGTGTGGCGCCAGCGCCCGGCTCATCGACTCGGCCCTGGCCAGCACCGCGCGCGCCTGCGCCATCGCCCCGTTGAGCTCCGTGCGGGCGTTGCTCACCTGGCGCATCGTCCCCGCGGTCGGGACCTCCCAGATCCCGAGGATCGCCCCCTTGAGCGTCCCGACCCTCCCGAGGACGTTGGCCGCCGCTGCAGCGGCCGCCGCGGCACCACCACCCCCGCCGCCAAAACCGCCGCCCGCCGTCGCCGGCACGCCGAATCGAGCACGCACAGAATCGAACTGCGCGCGGAAGCTGGCCCACTCGCTCTTCACGTTGGCGGGCGCGGCACTCGAGTCGACCTTCGGGGCCACGCGCAGCACCTCATCGTAGAGCGTCGCGAGCGGCCGGGCGGCGTCGGTCCCGGTGCGATGCAGTGCGTGCAGGTCGGCGGCCACGGCGTTGTAGCGCGCGCGGTCACCACCCGTCAGCTGCACCGACGGGTCCATCACCAGCCGCAACGCCTTGCTCGAGAGCACCTTGCCGTCGGCCACCAGCGAGACGGTGTACGTCCCCGGGACCACGAGCGGCCCCTGGTTGTTGCCGCCACCACCGAAGAAGCCCCCACCGCCACCACCACCGCCGCCCACCGCGCCGCTATCCGGCGGCGGGCACGGGCTCTCGGCCTTGTAGCCCACCGGCGGGAGCTGCTGCGGCACGCCGGGCACGGCGCGCGCGCCCCCCTGCGCGCCGGGGCCTCCCGGTCCGCCTGGGCCTCCGGCGCCAGGGCCGCGCCTCACGGGGAGCGGGGTGATCGGCTCGGGGCGCTGGTCCCAGCACATCGTCTGGATCCCCGCCTTGTTGCGGCTGGCGGGAATGGCCAGCTCGCGCACCACGCGACCGCCGGCGTCGGCGATGCGCAGCTTGCCGTTGGTGAGCGGCGCGCGCAGGTACATCGGGATCACCGCCTCGGACGGCGGATTCTCGCCGGTGAAGAACTGGTGCCCCCAGAACTCGTCGTTGCGGTCGTCCTTGTACTTCCACTGCAACGTGAAGCCCGGGGTGATGAGCGTCGCGTCGGCCTCCTTGACCGCCGTGTACTCCTGGATGGGCTCGAGATGATCGAGGATCCAGAGCGCGCGCCCGTGCGTGGCCACCAGCAGGGCGTTGTCACGCGGATGGATCGTGAGTTCGTCGACGCGCACCGTAGGGAGGTTGCCGCGCAGGCGACGCCAGCTCCCGCCGCGATCGAGCGAGACGAAGATCCCCGTCTCGGTTCCGATGTACAGCACGTCGCGGTTGCGCGTGTCCTCGGTCAGGGTGCGCACGTTCTCGCCGCGCAGCCCGCTCACGATCGAGCGGAACGTCGCGCCGAAGTCGGTGCTCACCCAGAGGTACGGCTCGTAGTCGTTCAACCGGTGGTTGTCGACGGTGACGTAGACGGTCGCGGCGTCGAAGCGCGACGGCGCCACCTTCGACACGAAGGCGTGCCCCGCCGGGAAGCCCGGGAGGTTCTTCGTGATGTCCTGCCACGTGCGCCCGTTGTCGCGCGTCACGCTCACCGTGCCGTCGTCGCTCCCCGCATAGAACACCCCCGCCTGCCGCGGCGACTCGGCGAGCGCCACGATCGTCGGCCACGCCGAGATGCCGTCGTTGCGGGCGATGGTGATCTCGCTCCCCTTGAGCCCCATCGTCACCAGCGAGTCGCGGCTGGCGTTCTTCGTGAGGTCGGGGCTGATCGCCTCCCACGAGTCGCCGCGGTCGCGCGAGCGGAACACGCGGTTGCCCGCCGCCAGCAGCGCGCCGGGATCGTTAGGTGACTGCAGCAACGGCGTATCCCAGTGGAAGCGATACGTCTCCCCCTTGGTGGCGTTCACCACGTTGAACGGCGTGGGGCGGATGCTCCGGGACTCACCGGTCACCTTGTTGCGCCGGATGATGTTCCCGTCCTGCGACTCGGTGTAGATGATCTTCGGGTCGCGAATGTCCGGGATGGCCACGAAGCCGTCGCCGCCGAGGATCTGGAACCAATCGTGGTTCATGATCCCGCGTCCCAGTCGCGCGGCGCTGGGGCCGCACCAGTTGTAGTTGTCCTGCATCCCGCCGCAGATGTTGTACGGGATCTCCATGTCGTAGCCGACATGATAGAAGAGCCCGACCGGGAGGTTGGGGATGAAGGTCCACGTGCGGCTCATGTCGTACGACACGGCGAGCCCGCCGTCGTTACCGGTGAGGATGTGGTTGGGGTTGGCCGGGTTGATCCAGATCGCGTGCACGTCGTCGTGCGTGACCAGCGCGGCATCGGTCTCGAAGGTGCGCGCGCCGTCGACGGACATGTGCAGGCCGACACCGCCCAGGTAGACCCGCTCCGGCGACGTCGGGTCGATGCGAAGTTGCGAGAAGTACATCGGGCGCGGGTTGGTCGCGCTCATCTTGCGCCAGGTCTCTCCGCCGTCATCGGACCGATAGACCCCGGTCGGCGTCGCCGCCGCCCCTCGTCCGCCGGCTGCTCCGCCTGGCGCTCCGCCAGCTGCAGGCGCGCCCCCGCCCGGGCCACCGGCGCCCGGCCCTTCGATCATCGTGTACACGATCCGCGAGCTCTGCCGGTAGATGTCGACCGCGATGCGGCCGAGCGGTCCGGCGGGGAGCCCATTGCCGGCGAGCTTCTTCCAGGTGTCGCCACCATCGGTCGAGCGCCAGAGCGCGCTCCCGGGGCCGCCGCCGTTCATGCAGCAGGCCGTGCGACGCCGCTGGTACGACGACGCGTACATCACGTTAGGCTCGGAGAGCGAGACGGCGAGGTCGTTGGCCCCGGTGTCCTCGTCGAGCACGAGCACCTGCTTCCACGTCTTGCCACCGTCGGTGGTCTTGTAGATCCCGCGCTCTCCGCCGGGGCCAAAGAGCGGCCCGGTCGCCGCCACCAGCACCACGTCGTTGTTGGTGGGATGGATGACGATGCGGTTGATGTGCCGGGACTGCGGGAGCCCCATGAAGGTGAAGGTCTTCCCGCCATCTATCGACTTGTAGACCCCGCCCCCCCACGACGTGCTCTGGCGATTGTTCGATTCCCCCGTCCCGACCCACACGAGGTCGGGGTTGATCTGCGAGACCGCGACGTCACCAATGGCGATGAGCCCCTGGTCCTGGAAGAGCGGCTCGAAGGTCGCGCCATTGCTGGTCGTCTTCCACACGCCGCCGTGGGCCGTCCCCACGTAGTAGAGCGCGGGGTTGGCCTCGTACACCGCAACGTCGGCGATGCGGCCCGACATCGTGGCCGGCCCGATGGAGCGGAAGTGGAGGCGGTCGAACTCCTCGGCGACCCCCTGCCCCGGCGACTGCGCCGACGCATCGGGCGCCACCGCCGCGAGCAAGAACAGGGAGAGGACAACGGGGCGTGCGCGGGGCATGGAGAGCTCCAGACGAGAGGCGGGAGACGGGGGGATCGGCGTCGCGAGCGTTGACTCTCACGTGCCAGATCGCTCTACGCGCGATCGTGCCGAGACGCTGCCTCCCTACACTGGCAAGCACCAGCACCTCGCCGCGCCGCTTCCCTCGTTCCGTCCCCACCCACCGCCTGGGGTCTACCGCTTCGGGTGCGCCTTGAAGAAGTCCCAGATCACGTCCGTCGCGTCGAGCGCGTGGCCGGGATCGTCCCCGCGCCGCGAACCGCGGCGCCCGCCGGGCCAGGCGTGCCCACCCTCCGGGATGGCGTAGCGCGCCACCCCCACCGGTGACGGACAGTCGTACTGCCAGAGCGTGTAACCACCACCGTCCGATTCGCGCGGCGTCGGATTGCACCTGCCGGCAGACGCCCAGAAGCTCCCCTGCTCCACCGCCGGCCGGGTCGGCGTTCCGTCCCACGCACGCGCGCCAAGCCCCCCGGACTTGCCCCCGTCGTACGGGACCGACTCGTCGCGCATGCCGTTGATGATGATCGCCGAGACCGGAGCACGCGGCGAGGCTTCATCACCAAAGACCGCCCCGACCACCGGCGCAATCGCCGCCACGCGATCGGCCAGCCCGATCCCCACGCGGTGTGACATCATCCCCCCGTTCGACATCCCGGTGACGTAGATCCGGTCGGGGTCGATGCGATGATCGCGTTGCACCTGGTCGATGAGCGCACGAATGAACCCGACGTCGTCCACCTTGTTCTGCATCGCGTAGCCGCAGCAGTGCCCAGCGTTCCAGGTGAACATCGGCGCGCGCCCGCCCCCCGTCCCGTCGGGATAGGCGACGATGAACCCCTCGCGATCGGCCTTGGGCGAGAAGCCGGACATCGACTCGGCGTTGTCGGCGTTGCCACCGCCGCCATGCAGCATGATCACCAACGGCACGGGCGCGTTCTCCTGCCGCACGCGCTCGGGGACGTGGAGCGTGTAGCTTCGCGTGCGACCGCCGTGCTGCAGCGTCAGGCGGTCCTGTGCGCCGCGCTGCCCCGACGAGCGGCCGAGGATTGCACGATCACGCCGACGGCGAAGCTGCGCGTCGGCCTCCTCGAGCGGCACGAGCACCGCGAGGAGCACGAGAATGGGAACGACGAAGCGCATCATGCCCGTTCGACGGCGGCCGCAGCCGCCTCGTTAACGCCGTCACCCGCAGCGCACCGTCCGCGGTACCCAGATGGCCCGGAAGCGCCCCTTGATCATCCCCGCCTTCGGAAACACGAGCTGGACCGTCCCTGTCACCGTCTTCGCCGCATCGACCGCCTCGATCACGACCGTCCCGCTGCGCGCGAGCTCACCCGAATCGGTCGACGCCATGTACGACGCGACGCCGACCTCCGGGCCGAGCGTCCAGCGACTCGTGAGGCTCGAAAGGCCCTGGTAGATCGTCACGTTCGCGCGCGGGACGGTGGCCGGATTGCCGCTGGCGGCGAGCGTGATCTCCACCGCCGGGCCGTCGACCGGGCTGCACGACGGCGACGCGGTGGAGAACGGGAGGTTGGAGATCGGCTCGGTGATCGTCGTCTGCGGGCAGGCGACAAGCAGCGCGGCCGCCATCAGGACGGCCAACGAACGAGGCGCGCGGCGCCGCGAATCGACGTGGGCGGTCATCATCGGAATCCTAACGAGCCCCTGCGGGTTGGGTGAGGTGGCGCGGTCGCTTGAAGAGGCAGCTGTAGTAGTACGAACCCGACCGGTCCATCAGCTGGCATTCCACCGCTTCCCAGCCCTGGCCCCCGAGCAGGTTGAGGACGGCCGAGTTCCAACGCTCCTCCGCCGCGTACTTCTCGGGCACCTCGACAGGAGCGGCGCCGAGGGCAGTGCCGAGTGCGGTGAGGAACTCGGGGAGCTTGGAGTGTTCGATCATCTTGCCGTCTGGGCCGACCCAGCGCTTGGCGGCACCGTAGTGGTGGGCAAAGGTCCCGTACTCCCACGTGACGTTCCGATGCGGAGTCCGCTCCGCGTCCTGCGCGGAGAGTAGTCGAGGGACGAGACAGACGAAGGCGAGGGAGAGCGCGAGCGCGCGCATGATCGACGACGAAGAGGGACTCCCCAGGGCGCGTGATGAGTGCGGCGCAGGGGCTGAGCGATAGGACTCCGACTTGGGGGGAGAAGTTCCGCGCGTCGGCGTGCAAAACGCCGACGTTTGCTCGTGCCGCCACACCGCCCGCCGCGGCATCACATCACTGCACGCACGGCGCATTCGGGTTCCGGCGCGGCACATCCACCAGCGGGCGATGATCCAGGTTGGCCACTGCCTCCACGACGGCCTTCGCGAAGTGCCCCACGCGCACCATCAGGTCGAAGTCGGCATACTGCGCCTCATCCGTCACCTGGTGATAGTCGGCGTGCTCGCCGCGTGAAATCACGGCCGCGGGAATGTCGTAACGCGCGTAGCTGTAGTGATCGGCACGGCAGTAGTACTGCAGCGGATGCCCGGGCTGGTCGTACGTGAGGTTGAAGGTGAAGGGGAGCGGCTGCCTGGCGTTGGCGGCGTCGATCAGGGCGCCGTACTCCCTGGACAGTCGGCGCGAGCCGATGAGTTCCAGGTAGGTCGGACTCCCTTCGGCCAGGTCGGTGGCGTTGCCGCGGGCGACCATGTCCATGTCGAACTCGCTCACGATCGAGTCGCGGGGAACGGTGGGATGGTCGGTGAACCAGCGGCTCCCCAGCAACCCTTCCTCCTCGGCGGCGTGCGAGACAAACAGCACAGAGCGGGCGGGGCGCACGCGCGCCGAGGCCAGCGCTTCCGCGATCTCCAGCATCACGACCGTCCCGCTACCATCGTCGTCGGCGCCGTTGCGAATGGAGTCGAGGCGGGGCGGCCGCAGGCGGCGCAGGCTGTCGAGTGTCGCGCGGATGCTCGCCCACTCGGCGGCCGTCGGCTCGCGGGCCGGCGAGTCGGCGCCCAGCGGGCGCGTGACACGCTGCAAGGCCCGAAGCGAGTCGTGGTCGACCGGTGCCGAGTCGAAGCCGACGTGATCGTTGTGCGAGGTGAGCGAGACGTAGGTGCCGGATCGCCGGGGATCGCGCCCGGGGAGAACCGCGACGACGTTGCGCGCGGCGTAGGGGAGCGGCTGGTACGACACCGTCCCCGCGCCATGCATCACCTCGCCTAACGTCCCAGGTGCGGTGCCGGCGAGCGGGCGTCCGAGGAATCGTTCGGCCGCGGCCGTCGTGATGAACAGCCGCCCCGGCGCGCTCGCGGTGCGCGTGGTGTCGATGGTGACCCGCCCGGCCTGCTGCGACGCCGCGAGTTCGGGGGGAAAGCTCTCGAGGATGGGAACGGCCACTGTCACCGCCTCCTGGAAGCGGCGCGTCTGGTTGAGCAGGAAGGTGGTGCGAAACGTTGCGCCTGGCGGAGCCGACAGGACGACCACCCGGTCGCGGGCACTATCGGCCGAGATCCAGCTGCTCGAGTCGTCGAGCGCCCCGCCGTAGACCACGCGCTTGCCATCGAGCGGGCGCGGGATGGAGCGTACGAGGGCCACGATGAAGTCGCGTCCCATCTGGAGTGTGGCCGCTCCCGCCATCAGCTGCGACGAGGAATCGGCCCGGAGCCGGAAGAACGGGACCGTCTGGAAGTAAGTCCCATCGTCACCCGCGGGACGCAGGCCAAGGCGCTTGAACTCGCGGGCGATGTATTCGGCCGACTGGTAGTTCCCCCTGCTGCCGGTGGCGCGCCCCCCCATCGAGTCATCGGCGACGAGGAAGAGCCGCCTCCGCAGATCTGCCGCGGTGATCGCCGCTCCGGTCGTCTGTGCGTCGACGAGCGCCGGGAGGCAGAGCGCGGCGACGAGGAGCAGTGCGCGGCCGCGCGAGCCGCGGTGCCTGGTGGTGCTCGAGCGACGTGGGATCATCACGGTGCGGAGGGAGAGAGGCGCATGGATGGCGACCGGTCCCTTCGGCTGCCTCGGTGTAGGGACGAGTACGGCGCCGGACGTGACAAGCCGTGGCGCGGCGTGGATCCGGAGAAGGCGCCGATCGCGCGGGAACCTATCGCAAACCGCCGCGCGGCGCGACTTTCGGTCGCATGGGACCAGCGTCGCCTGATCCGCAACCTCCGTTCGTACCGCACACGATCCCGGTGGTCGTGCTCTCGGCGAGCCGTCTCGCCGAGTCGGCGGCGTTCTACTCGCGCGTGTTCGGGTGGGACGTGCGCGCGGTCTCGGACGAGATTTCGGTGGTCTTGGCGCCGGCCGGCCCGACGATGGTCCTGCGGCGGTACGGCCCGGGCGGGGGACCGGCCGTGATCCCGTTCATCCAGGTCGACGACGCGGAGGAGGCGTTGGGGCGCGTAATCGCCGCGGGGGCGACGGTCGACCGCCTGCCGTATGAGGTCCCGATGGCGGGACGCATCACGCGGTTTGCCGACCCGTCGGGGACCGTCTACGGCCTAACGAGCGCCAATCCCCCGGGGGCCAACCCGCCCGTCCCGATGCCGATGGGAGCCAATCCGCGCCCGATGGCGGGGACGGTCTGCCACGTGGAGCTGTACTCCCGCGACTTGTCGGCGACGGCGCACTTCTTCCACGAGCAGTTCGGGTGGGAAGTGACCCCGACGACGCCGCAGTACACGGCGTTCAATCCCAACGTCGGCATCTCGGGGATCTGGCAATCGCACACCCCGGTGCCCAGCGCGCTCCCCTACATTTACGTTGCCGACGTGAACGCCACGCTTGCCGCGATCGACGCCGCCAACGGGAGGCACCACGGACACGCCGTGGCCGTCCCGGGGATGGCGACCTTCGGCTACTTCACCGATCCCTCGGGGACGGCGATGGGGTTGATGGGCGGGTGAGCCAGGCAGGCGAGCCGGGCGGGTCGTTACGGTTCGTCACGGAACCGATGAGATGCGGGCGCGGAGAAAGGCGGTATCTTGTCGGCGCGGGGCACGACCGTCCCCGTCCCCCTCACCAAGGAGCCACATGGACACCCGTGTCTTCGTCTTGGCCGCCGCCCTTGCGGTGGCAGCCCCCGTCGCCCTCAGGGCGCAAGCCGCGCCTACCGCACCCAGCTGGATGGGCGAGATGCACCGCGACGTCAACGGCGCGCAGAAGAAGATGATCGACCTCGCCAAGGCGATCCCCGAAGCCGCGTACGACTGGCGCCCCAGCGCCGGGACTCGCTCCGTGCGCGAGGTGTTCCTGCACGTCGCGTCGGACAACTACTTCATCCCGATCGGGATGGGAAAGCCGGCCCCGGAGGCGAGCGGGATCACGAGCGACATGAAGTCGGTGGGTGCGTACGAGAAGCGCAACCTGAGCAAGGAACAGATCGTCGCCGAGCTCGAAGCCTCGTATAAGCACCTGCACCAGGGGATGGCGCTCACGACCGACGCCAACGCCTCGGAGTCGATCAAGTTCTTCGGGCAGGACTGGACGCGGATGCGCGCGATGACGCTGACGGTGACGCACCTGCACGAGCACCTCGGGCAGGCGATCGCTTATGCCCGCAGCAACAACGTCGTGCCGCCCTGGAGCCAGTAGTCGACGGTCGTGTTGTCGTGAAACGCCCCCCTCGGCACCGCCGAGGGGGGCGTTTCCGTTCCACCCCCGGTTGCGGTCGGCGCTGCAGTCGGCGATCGCTGGCAGAGTGCGGCGATCCCCGCTCCCCGGCTTTTGGTGTGCCATGCGGCATCCGCCGGTCTCGCGCGAATTGGCCCCATCCGCCCGGAGGATCTGGAGCTGTTGACGGGCCAGCGGCGATGGCATCATGCGCTCGCACCCCATGATGTCCATCGCCTTCAGCTGTGCGTCGCGCACCTCCGGGCTCGCGACGCACTCGGGAGTCCCTGCATGTCCCGGCGCGCCTGTCCACGTCGTCTCGCTTCGTTGCACCTGTCGGCAGCTCGCGCCACCGCCCTGGTCGTCTCGCTGGTGTCGTCCGGCGCATGGGCGTGCCGCGCGCCGTCACCCATCGCCCCCGTCGTCAGCGGGGCGATCGACGTGCACCACGTCGCCCTCGCCCTGCGCTTCGACATCGCTGAGCGGCAGGCCGCCGGCACCGCCACGCTCACGCTCTCGCCCACGCGCGACGTCGAACGCATCACGCTCGACGGCGTGCAGCTGACGATCGAGGGCGTTCGCCTGGCCAACGGCACGCCGCTGGCGTTCACGTACGACCGGGCGGCCCACGACGACGCGCTGGCGATCACGCTCGACCGCCGTTACGCGCGCGACGAGTCGCTGACGGTCGCGATCGCCTATCGCACCACGTGGGTCAACGACTCCGACCCCAACAACCTGGGCGGGAGCGACGGGAAGGGGGTGCGCTTCTTTTCGCCGACGACCACGGAACCCCGGAAGCGGCCACAGCTCTGGTCGATGGGGATGCCCGAGGGCAACCGCTACTGGTTCCCGGCGAACGACTCACCCGACGATCACCACACAACCGACTTCTCGGCGACCGTCGCGGCACCCCTGATGGTGATCGCCACCGGCGTTCAGGAATCGACCACGAACAACGCCGACGGGACCCGGACCTTTCGCTGGCGCAGCACCACCCCGCACGCCAACCACCTCACGTCGTTCGTTATCGGCGAGTTCGTGGACGTGCCGCAGGAGGCCGACGGCGTGCCGCTGCACAGCTTTGGCTACCCCGATGAAGTCGATGCCGTCAGGGCCAGCGTCGTGCGCCTCCCCGACATGATGCGCTACTTCGTGCAGCTCACCGGCGCCCGCTACCCGTATCCGCGCTATTCGCAGGTCTTCGTGCAGGACCTCGGCTGGGGACACGGCAACGTCATGGCGTCGACGCTGACGGAGAACATGGTCGACGACGCGCCAACGCACGCCGACTACTTCTACCTGTGGGACGGGCTCGAGGCCGAGGCGCTGGCGCATCAGTGGTTTGGCGCGTGGATCACGCCACGCGACTGGCGGCACGCGTGGCTCGCGCGCGCCTTTGCCCACTATCTCGACGCGCTCTACTCGGAGCATCGCAATGGACGCAGCGAGTTTCTCCTCTGGAATCGACAGGGCGACCAGTGGACCTACTTCGCCGACTGGACGAACGGCGCGCGCTACACGGTGGTCCCAGCCGTCGGCGCCGACAGTGCCGCCGCCGAGGCGATGGGCAATGCCCCGTCCGTGCGCGGCGCCATGGTGCTGCACATGCTGCGCAAGGAACTGGGCGAGGCGCAGTGGCAGCAGCTGCTGCGGCGCTTCGTCGCGACGCACGGCGGCACATCGGTGACTACGGATGACCTGCAGCAGGCGGTCGAAGCGGTGCATGGCGCCTCGATGCAGTGGTTCTTCGACCAGTGGGTCTACGGCGCGGGCCACCCGGTCTTCGACGTCACGCAGCGCTACGATGCCAGCGCGCAGCGACTCACCCTCACCGTCAAGCAGGTGCAACGCCCCGATTCGGGCAGCAGCCGTCCGGCGCCTCTCTTCCAGGGAAACGTGGACGTGGCGATCGACGGGACCGTGCGCACCGTGCGCCTCGCCGCCCAGGGCGAGAACGTCTTCTCCTTCTTGCTGCCGGCTCGACCGCGCCTCGTGCACTTCGATGTGGAGGGGAGCTGGATCAAGGAGATGACCTTCGAGAAGTCGCTCGACGACCTGCTCTACCAGCTGGAGCACGACCGCGACGTCGTGGCGCAGCGATGGGCCATCACGCAGCTCGTCGCGCACTCTCGCGATACGACGACCTCGTCTGACGCGCGCCCCCGCATTCGCGCCGCCCTGCGCCAGGTCGTGCTCGGTCCCGCCCACTGGAGGCTTCGCCTCACCGCCCTCGCCCAGCTGCAAGCGCTGCTGACGCCACCCGACGCACGCGTGCCGCTCGTCCTCGACGACTCCACCGCGGACATGCTGCGCGCGGTGGTCGCGCGCGACAGCGCCTGGGTGCGCGCCCAGGCGTACGGCTTCATGGGGGCGACGCGCGACACGGCCTGGGTCCCGACCTATCTGGCCGCCCTCTCCGCCAGGAGCCATGTCGAGAGCTTCGCCGCCGCCACCGCGCTCGGCGCCAGCCGCAGCGCGCACGCGTACGATGCGCTCGTGGCCATGATCGGTGTACCATCCTGGAAGGGTGAGAACCGGCTCAGCGCGCTCGCGGGGCTCAAGGCGCTCGGCGATCCACGCGCCGTGGCGCCGGCCGTCGCGGCGCTCGCCGATTCCACCTCACCGCGGTGGACACTCGCCATTGCGCGATGGGATTTCCGCATCGCCGCCGCCGAGCTGCTCGCCTCGCTCGGACGGGGAGCGGACGGATATTCCATCGTGAACGCCCGGTTCGAACGCTCCCTTGCCGAAGGCGACGTGAACGACATGTTCAGCAACATGCTCCTGCTGTCCACGCTTGGTGACGCACGGGCGGGCCGCGCGATCGCCGCGCTCAGGGCACGCTTTTCCTCCGACAGCAACGCCTTGGCCGCAGTCTCCTTTTACGAGCGGACGCTCACGTCCGCAGCAGGTGCGCGATGACTCACACGCTGCGCGCGGCGCTGGCCGTGCTCCTGGTCCCGCTGGTCGGTTGCCACTCCAGCACGTCGCTCGACGAGGCGCTGCGCGAATCGGCGTTCGTTCGGAGCATCAGCTCGAGCGCCACGCTCGTCTCCGCGCCGATGACACTCCGCGCCGGCATTCCCTTCGACCTCGTCCTGCGCACCTACCCTGCCGACGGGTGCAGCGTCGTCGACCGCACCGAGCTCACGCGGAACTCGAAGGGCGAGTTCGTGATCACCCCGTACAATCGATCCGTCCTGCCGCCCAGCGGCAGCTGCGGGGTCGCCCTCCCGACCCTCGCGCACACGGTTCGGCTCACCTATGCGACCGCTGGTCGCAAGCGCCTGATCGTGCGCGGGCGCGACTTCGACAGCAAGGCGGCGGTTCAGGTGGAGGTCACGCTCGTCGTCGAGCCGTAGGGGCGCTGCCTCGCGGCTGTATCGCGGCGATGCAGTGCTGATTCGCCGCGGACCGGCGAGCGCGCGCCGCCGCCATGGAATTGTGGGCGTAAACGATTGCCCGCGAACGTCTTGCAATCAGGCAAGTGAACGGACCACGGCTTGCACCGTGCTCGACGCACAGTGTGCGTCACCCGTCCGGCTCCCCCTCTTCCACGCGGCCCCATCATGTCGATCCCTTCCCGCCTTCGCGTCGCCTCGGCGTCGCTCGCCCTCGTCGTCCTGGGCGCCTGCTCCGCCGACTCCCCGACCGCTCCCGCATCACCCGCCACGCTGGTGACGGGTCCGTCGCGACTCTTCGAGGTCGACTCGGGTTCGTTCCGGATCCTCGCCGACTACATGCAGGGGAACAACCACATCATGGAGTTCGAACTCGGCGCCGCGCTCCTCAACCAGAAGGAGTATCAGGGGTCGGTCTACATCCGTGTCTCCGTCCCGCCGGTGCCGGCCGCGACGGCCAGCAGCAGCCTGCCGTGCATCACGAGTTCGATCATGCGCACCGAAGTGCGCCCCGGTTGGACGGCGACGGTGAAGAAGCCGGGCGGATGTGACAAGGACATCGTCGTCGACTTCAGCAACGCCGCCCGTCAGCGCGCCACGTTCAAGTGGACGTACATCTTCGGGTTGTCCAAGGTCGATCACGGCGCGGTGAAGTAGGGGCGTCAGCAGCAGGGCGAGGAGCGGGGCAGGCGCGGCACCTCTCCGGCGCCGTGCCCTCGCCCCGGACCTTTCGTCGGCGGGACGAACGAGCGACCTTCGCGGGCGTCCGCGATTCCTGCGCCCTCCTCGACCGCTCCGCCTCCATGCGTCTCACGCGCCGTTGCACCGCGCTGTTCGCCGCCCTCGCCTCCTTTTCGCTCGTCGCGGGCCCAGCGTCCCCTCCGCTTTCGGCGCAGCCCCCCGCTTCGGCCTCCGCATCGGGCGCCACGGGGCGCCTCGCCCCCGCCACGGCCGCGGCGATCGATTCCCTGTACCTCCAGATGTCGCACTCCGGTGAGCCGGGGTGCGCGGCAGGGGTCTACCAGAATGGGGCGATCACCTTCGCGCGCGGGTACGGCTTCGCCAACCTCACGCACGACGTCCCGATCACCCCGACCACGCGCTTCACCACCGGCTCGGTCTCCAAGCAGTTCACCGCAGCGAGCATCGCCCTGCTCGTGCGCGCGGGGCGCCTCTCGCTCGATGACGATGTGCGCAAGTACATCCCCGAGATGAATGCCTACCCCACGCCGGTGCGCGTCCGTCACCTGGTGCACCACACCAGTGGGCTGCGCGACTTCTGGGAGCTGGTGGGACTCGCCGGAGTGCGGTACGACGATGGCTACACCTCCGACGACATGCTGGCGATGGCCGCGCGACAGAAGGGGCTCAACTTTCCCCCGGGGAGCCAGTACCGCTACAGCAACACCGGCTACCTGGCCATGGCGGTGATCGTGCAGCGCATCACCGGGCAGTCGCTGCGCCGCTTTGCCGACTCGGCGATCTTCAAGCCGTTAGGCATGCGCGAGACGCTGTTCCTCGACGACCACAACGAAATCGTCCCGGGACGCGCGATGGCCTACTCGCCGCGCGCCGGCGGGTGGCGCATCGACGTCTGGAACAACGACATCGTGGGACAGGGCGGGGTCGTGACCACGCTCGCCGACCTGCAGAAGTGGGACGAGAATTTCTACTCCGGCACGGTCGGGGGACGCGAGTTCCTCGAGCTGATGCATACCACGGAACCGCTCACCGGCGGCGCCGAGAATCGGTATGCGTTCGGGCTCACGGTGGGGACGTATCGCGGGCAGCGCCTGGTGGAGCACACCGGCTCCACCGGCGGCTACCGCGCGGCGCTCTTCCGCTTCCCCGAACTGCACACGTCGTTCGCCATGCTCTGCAACCGGAGCACGGCCAACACGACGGCGCTGGCGCTGCGCATGGCCGACGTGGTGCTGCGCGAGTCGTTAGGGGCCGCCACCGCGCGGGGGGCGACGGCTGGCGAGGAAGGGGGACGCCCGGCGGCGGCCGGCGCGGCGCGGCCGCAGGAACACGCTGCCATCATCGGACGCTACGCCAGCCCGGAGCTTGGCGGCGCGGTGTACGAGGTCGTCGCCGGCGAATCGGGGGCGTTGCAGCTGCGGCGCCCGCGCGCCGAGCCGGTACCGCTCGCTCCACTCGAGGGGGCGCTCCGCTACAGCGCGGGGGGGATGCTGACCCTGGTCTTCGACAAGCCGGTGCGCGGCAAGGCACCGGGCTTCAGGCTCGACGCCAACCGAGTGAACGACATCCGCTTCGACCGCGCGTCACCGTAGCGGCGCCCCGGCCACCAGACACGATCGCTCAGCAGCCGCTCACATGATCGCTCGCGCCCCCCCCCCCCCCGCTCATTCCCTTTTGTTGGGGGGCGGCGCGCCCCCCCCCCCCCTCCCCCCCCCCCCCCCCCCCCCCGGGGGGGGGGGGGGCGGGGGGGCGCCGCCCCCCCCTTCTCCCCCCCCGCGCGGGGGGGGGGGCGGGGGGGGGGCGGCGCGGGGCCCCGCCCCCCCCCGCCCCCCCGCCCGGCGCGCGCCCCCGCGGCGGGGGGGCGCGCGGGGGGGGGGGGGGGGGTGGGCGGGGGGGGCCCTCCCCCGAGCGGGGGGGGGCGCCGGGGGGCCCCCCCCCGGGGGGGGGGGGGGCGCCGGGGGGGGCGGGCCGCCGGGGGGGGCGGGGGGCGGGGGGGGGGGGGGCGGCCGGGGGGGGCGCCCCCCCGTCGCCCTCGACAGTACGGCCGTCGTCTTTGCGGCGACGGCCGCGGGCGAGCACGTGGTGCGAGACGCCCCCATCGTCTTCGTGGGTTACGGCATCGTTGCACCTGAGTTCGGCTGGGACGACTACGGCGACATCGACCTGCGCGGCAAGGTGGCGCTGATCCTCGACGGCGAGCCGGCGATCGTGAGCGCCCGACGGTTCGGCACCCGTGCGGAGCGGAGCCCGCACGCCATGCCCTTCCTCAAGGGAGGGCACGCGCTGGCGCACGGCGCGAGCGCGGTGGTGCTCCTTCGCTCCGGCGACGACTCGGCCCACGCCCGGCGGCGCTTGCGCCTGCAGGACGAGGGAGTGATCGGCGAGGCCCTCGATCCCGCGCCGCAGGCCCCGATCTCCTTGCACCTGTCGACCCTCGCCGCCGAGCGGCTGGCGCGCGCGAGCGGGACGACGCTCGCGGCGTGGCGTGCGCTGGCCGAGGACTCCGCGGCGGCCCCGTCGGAGCTAGCGCTGCGTCTCGACGCCCGCGTGCAGACCGACGCCGCCCCCTTCGTCAGCTACAACGTGATCGGGACGATTCCCGGGAGCGACGCGGCGCGACGCGACGAGTGCGTGGTCTACCTCGCGCATTGGGACGCCTTCGGCATCGGCCCGGCGGTGCACGGCGACTCGATCTACAACGGCGCCCTCGACGATGCGGCCGGGGTGTCACAGATGCTGCTGATCGCGCAGGCCGTGCGCGCCCTCCCGCGCGCACCGCGCCGCACGATGGTGTTCGTGGCCACCACGGCCGAGGAGCATGGGACGCGCGGGGCCAACGCGTACGCGGCCGCCTCGAGCGGACCGCCCTGGCCGTCGGAATGGACTGGCCGTGGACCTGGGGGGTGACCGACACGGTGGTGAGTAACGGCTACGGCTACTCCACCGTCGACTCGCTCGCGCGCGAGGTGGCCACGCGACACGGCAAGGCGTTGGTGGCGGGGCTTGGCGACTACTGGCTGGCCTCGGATCACGCCACGCTGGCGCTGCGCGGCGTCCCCGCCTGGTTTGGCGGACTCGATGGTGAGGTGCACGGCAAGCCGTCGGGATGGGCGGCCCAGCAGCTGGAAACGCAGGAGTCGCACGTTCCCTCGGATGAGCGCAAGCCGACCTGGGACCTGTCGGGGGCGTTGTTCGAGGTGCGCTTTCTCTTCGAGCTGGGCGTTCGCGCGGCCGAGGGACCGGGCCGCTTCGAGTGGAGCGTGGACAGCGAGTCGCGGCGCGCGGCGACGGCGTTGCGTCGCGCGACTGGCGCGCCCTAACGCGGGCCCACGGCCCCGGGCCATCTGCTGCACGCCGTTTGCCGAGCGCGGCCATGGCGATGCTGCACCGCTCACCCATTTCGCCGCACGACTCGCTGGTCACCTGCACGCACGCTGAGTATCGTGCATGGCGTTGGTGCGGGGCATCGGTGCGAGTCGCCCCCCGTCACGCGCGCGGCGTGCCTAACACGTCGCACATCTCCCTGTCGTTAGACGCCACCTCACCACTGGCCGCCGGTGCACCGGCGCCCACGCCGGCCCGGAGCCGTCGACCAATGGTGTGCTGGCCCATCGCCTCACCCTCACGCGGACCCTGGGTAGCCATGCCAGTCTCGCATCGCCGATTCCGACCATACCGTGCGTGGCCGCAGCTCGTGCGGGGACGTGTCGCCCTCATCGTCGCGGCGGTCCAGCTCACGACGCTCGCCGCCTGCGGCGAGACGACCGTCAACGAACCGCTGTCCGCCGGCACCCTGGCGACGGTCTCGGGGAATGGTCAGGTCGGCGTTGCCGGCCAGACGCTCCCCGCCCCCATCCAGGTGCGCGTCCTCGGGAGCGACGACCAGCCTCTCCCCGGGGCGACGGTGACGTTCGCCGTCACGACGGGCGGCGGCACGGTCTCGCCGGCCAGCGCGACGTCCGACGCCAACGGCCTCGCCAGCACGACCTGGACGCTGGGCAAGACGGCCGGGAACAACGTCCTCACCGTCACCGCCGGCACCGCCACCATGACGGTCGCCGCCAGCGGCACCGCCGCACGCGCGAGCACCGTGAGCGGCACCTCGGGTGACAACCAGACGACCGTGGTGAACACGGCGGTCACCCTCCCCCCCACCGTGCGCGTCAACGATGCGAACGGCAATCCGGTGGAAGGGGTCGCGGTCACCTTCGCCGTTGCGTCTGGCGGCGGACGGGTGACCGACGGCCTCCGTCGCACCAACGCGCAGGGGGTCGCCACGGTCGGCAGCTGGGTCCTTGGCCCCGCCGCCGGAACGCAGACACTGACGGCGCGCGTGGAAGAGAGCGGAGTGGCCAACAACCCGGTCCTCTTCACCGGCACGGCCACCGCAGGGGCCGCATCGCAGCTCGTCGCCCTCACCGCGACCTCGCAGGCGGCGACGGTCGGGACGGCGGTCGCGACGCTCCCCAGCGTTCGGGTGACCGATGCCGCCGGGAACCCGGTGGCGGGGACGCAGGTCACCTTCGCCATCGTCTCGGGGAACGGCCAGGTGACACCGACGGCCGTGGCGAGCAACGCGCAGGGAATCGCGACCGTCACCAGCTGGACGCTCGGCCCGGTGGCCGGCGTGCAGCAGCTGTCGGCGACGATCGCCGGCGCCCCCGCGGTGCTCTTCAGTGTCACGGCCACCGCCGGCGCTGCGGCACAGCTCAGCATCGCCGCGGGGAACAACCAGCGGGCGCAGACGACCCGCGCGGTCACCATCGCCCCGTCGGTGATCGTGCGCGACGCGTTAGGGAACCGGGTCGCCGGCGCAGTGGTGACCTTCACGGTCGCGTCGGGAGGCGGGAGCGTCGTGGGCGGGCGCCAGGTGACCGACGCCACGGGCACCGCCGAAGTGGGCGGGTGGTTCCTGGGCGACGTTCCGGGGACCAACACACTCACCGCCTCCACGCCTAACGTTGCGGCGGTGACCTTCACCGCCATCGGCGATCCGGGACGTGCGGTGTCGATGGTCGCCAACTCCGCCACGGCGCAGTCGGCAGCGGCGGGGGCCGACGTGGCCGATCCGCCGAGCGTGGTGGTCCGCGACCTCGCCGGGAATCCGGTGGCTGGCGTCGCAGTGACCTTCGCCGTGACGGCAGGAGGTGGCGCGGTGGTCGGATCGCCCGTCACCACCAACGCCAGCGGCGTGGCCACGGTGACGTCATGGACGCTGGGCTCCACCGTCGGCGCCAACACGTTGGTGGCCAGTGCGACGGGGCTCCCCAGCGTGACCTTCAGCGCCACGGCGACCGCCGGTGCGGCGGCCAGCGTGGTCGCAACCGCCGGCACCAACCAGGTCGCGCTGCAGGGGACGGCCGTCACGACACGCCCGACGGTGCGGGTGACCGACGCGCTGGGGAACGTCGTGAGCGGTGCCACGGTGACCTTTGCCGTGACCGCCGGTGGCGGGACGCTGACGGGGGTCACGCAGGTGACCGACGCCGCCGGCATCGCCACGGTGGGGAGTTGGACGTTAGGCAACCTGTCGCCCAACACGATGACGGCGACGGTGACCGGGGCGGGGATCACCGGCAACCCGGTGACCTTCACGGCGCAGGGGGTCACCACGATCGCCCTGACCAGCGTCCCCACCGGCCCCATCACGCTCGGCACCGACTTCACCATCACCGCCCAGTTGCGTGACGCGGCCGGCGCCGCGGCACCGCTCGCGGGCGTCACGCTCACCATCGCCATCGATACGGGGGGCGGCACGCTCAACGGCACGCTGACTGCCACGACCGATGCCGCCGGGGCGGCGACCTTCACCGTCAACGTCACGGGCGCCGTGGGGGCACGCACGATCATCGTCACCGGCACCGGGCTCACCTCGGCGACCACCGCTGCGATCACCTTCAATTGATGCCCTCCTCCATGAAACGTGAATCGATTCTGACGGCGCGCGCGGCGGTGGTCCTGGTCGCGGGGTTGACCGCACTGGCCTCGAGCGCTGGCGCACAGGCGCCGGTCGCGGCGCGGCGCATCGGCGAGGAGATCTGGCGGGTGACGGCGTCGACGGGGGCCTATGTCCCCCGGTCGGCGCTGATCATCGGCGCCGACGGCAAGGACACCCGCCTGGGGGTGGGGCCAAGCTTCTCCATCGACGTGCAGTACCTCATCTCCGAGTACGCGGCGGGGTATGCCAACGGGACGCTGGGATTCAACAGCATCACGTTAGGCACGGCGATCCGTCCCACCACCACCGGCCCCTCCAACCAGGTCATGTTGATGGGGGGCACGGCGGGAGTGATGCTCAGCGCCCCGCTCGGGGACAAGTTCCAGCCGACGTTGCGGCTGGGGGGCGGCTTCAAGGGCTACTCGTTCGACCTCACCGACACCGAGAACCAGTGGCGCCCGACGGCCGACATCGGAATCGGCTTTCGCGGCGTGGGGAACGGGCCGATCGAGATGAGCGCCGAGGTGCGGTACCTTCCCAGCTCCTTCGACCAGGGGAAGTTGCCGATTCGCGGGATCACGCCGCAGGCGCAGCGACAGACGGATCTCGTCTTCAGCGTCGGGGTGAGCATTCGGCCGTAGGAGCGCGACACTCCCGGTCGGCCAGGGTGCCGCCTGCGGAGTGTGGAACGGCACGGAATCGGATGCCGCAGGACGAAGGGGTCGGAGTCCTTGATCGAAATCGAGGACTGCGACCCCTTGGTACCTGGTAGACCCACGTGGTGGCGTGCGCGTGCACGATCGTGGCGCCGCCGTGCGGCGTGCTCCACATTCGGGCCGCCGCCGCGCACATGAATGCGTGCCCCCTCCCTCCCCCCGCCGCGTGACCTTCCCCCGATACCTCTCCGCGCTGACGCTCCTCGCCGCCAGCGCATGCGCCTCACCTCCTGCCGAGCAGGCCGCGCCGCCGACGCCGGCCGCGCAGTATCTCTACCTCTGGACTGCCGCCAGCGACTCGACGCAGCCCGACTTCCTGGCGGTGCTCGACGTCACCGAGGATTCGGTGCGCTATGGACGGCTGGTCACGACGCTCCCGGTCCCGGGACGCGGGAACGGGCCGCACCACACCGAGCACGAACTCGCCGCCGACGCGCAGCTCTTCGCCAACGGCTTCGCGAGCGGGCAGTCGTTCATCTTCGACTTGCGAGACGCGGCCTCGCCACGCATCGCCGGGCAATTCGGCGATGTGTCGGGCTACGCGCACCCGCATTCGTTCCTGCGGCTGCCTAACGGTAACGTCCTGGGGACCTTCCAGATGCAACACGTGGGCGGGGCGATGCTCGCCGGCGGGCTGGTGGAGATGACCACCTCCGGAACGGTGGTGCGCTCGAGCTCCGCAAATGCCCCGGGGAGCCGTGCCGACCTGCGCGTCTACAGCGCCGGCATCGTCCCGGCGCTCGACCGCATCGTGACGACGACCACCGACATGGACAAGGACACGCCCGCGTCGCGCACGTTGCAGCTGTGGCGCCTGTCGGACCTCGCGCTCCTCACGTCGTTCCAGCTCCCCGATGGGCCGGCGGGAAACGAGGGGCTGCTCTCCGCGGAACCTCGCCTGATGGCCGACGGCAAGACGCTGCTCGTCTCGACGTTCAACTGCGGGTTGTACCTCGTGGACGGCATCGACGGCAGCACCCCGTCGGCGCGCCTCGTCTCGTCGTTCCCCCAGAAGCAGGGGACGTATTGTGCGATCCCGGCGATCTCGGGGCACTACTACCTGGTGACCGTCCCCGCATGGAATGCGGTCGTGAGCCTCGACATCAGCGATCCCGCCAAGCCACGCGAGGTGAGCCGCGTGTCGCTCGGGAAGGATGACACGCCGCACTGGCTTTCGGTCTCGCCCGATCAGCGTCGCGTCGTCGTGACCGGCTACGACGGCATGCAACATCGCGTCGTCATCGCCCGCTTCGATTCCACGAGCGGACAGCTGACGCTGGACGAGCGATTCAAGGAGGAGGGGGCGACCGAGCCCGGCTTCCGCATGGACAACAAGACGTGGCCGCACGGGGGATCCACCAAGGGGGTCCCGCACGGGGCGGTGTTCAGCCGACCGTAGGGGCCAACGCCCTGAGGTCATCGTTCGTTACTGCAATCACGCCCGCAACCTGACCCCGTCCCCACCCTGCAGGAGTGCTTTGGATGTCGACGCCTGACGAGCTGCTCGAGGAGATGGAGGCCGAACTCGCGGCCGCCGACTACGGGTTGGGTGGAGCGAACCACGCCTGGCGTGGCGCCAGCGAGATCGACCGGCGCCACTTCATCTTCGCCTCGCTCGTTGCGGCGGCAGCGAGCACGCTCGGCGGCGCCTCGGCGCTCCGGGCGCAAGGGACAGCCGGTCGCGCGCAGGCGCAGCAGCCGCAGCTGCCGCCCTTTCCGCTGGGCAACGGCGAAGCGCCAGCGCTGCAGTTCCAGCCGTATCCCGGGGGGACGGGGGCGGTGCTGGAGCGGTTGGCCAGGGAGCGGGGGCGCGCCGCCTTCGATCGCGCGGAGTTCTCCGTCCCCAAGTGGTCTGGGACGATACCGTCTGCTCCAGAAGACCTCGCCTTCCTCCCGGCGCATCGCCTCTCGGCGTTGCTGCGCGCGCGCAAGGTCACGTCGGTGCAGCTGACGGAACTCTACCTGGAGCGCCTCACACGGCTGAACGGCACGCTCAACTGCGCGGTGACGATCATGGCCGAGCAGGCGCGCGCCGAGGCGCGGCGTGCCGATGCCGAGATCGCCGCGGGGAAGTGGCGCGGGCCGCTGCACGGGCTCCCGTACGGCGTGAAGGACCTCTTCTCCACCAAGGGGGTGCCGACGACGTGGGGGGCGGCCGACTTCAAGGATCGCGTCATCGACGAGGACGCGGAGATCGTCGTGCGGCTCCGCGAGGCCGGGGCGGTGCTCATCGCCAAGCTGTCGACGGGGCTCTTTGCGCAGAACGACTGGTGGTTCGGTGGGCGCACGAACAACCCGTGGAATCTCTCGCAAGGGTCGAGCGGCTCGTCGGCGGGGCCGGCGTCAGCAACGGCGGGCGGGTGCGTCGCCTTCGCCATCGGAACGGAGACGTCGGGGTCGATCGTCTCGCCGTCGATTCGCTGCGGGGTGAGTGCGCTGCGCCCCACCTTCGGGCGCGTGAGCCGGCACGGCGGGATGGTGCTGGCCTGGTCGCAGGACCGCGTCGGCCCCATCTGCCGCACGGTCGAGGACTGCGCGATGGTCTTCAACGTGTTGCACGGCGTGGACGAGAAGGACCCATCGACAGTGACGACGCCGTTCCAGTTCGATCGGGCGCTGTGCCTGGGGGCGATCCGCCTTGGTGTCGACCCGAACGCCCCCAGGGAGTTGGTCGTGGCACTGCGCGACCTGGGGATGCAGCCGAAGGAGATCGGGGCCCGCCCCACGGTGCCGGGGATGGCCGGGGGCGGGCTCGGCGTGGAGTATGCGGCCGCCTTCGATTCGTACGTGCAGCGCAAGGCCAAGGAGGTGGGGCTCGACCTCACCGCGCTCCCCGAGCGCCCGGCGACTCCGCCAGGTGCACCGCCGCCGACACCGGCACCTAACGCGCCACCTGCCAACCCGATGGCCCCCGCCGACTGGAACCCGCGCTTCGTCAACGGGCGCCTGACGAGGGGGTTCGACTTCATCCAGGCGCAGCGGCGTCGCTACGTGCTCATCTCCAGGTGGGGCGAGTTCATGCGCGACCTCGACATGTTCGTCGGCGCACCGTCGGCGGACGTCGGGGCGAACGCACAGACGGGGCATCCCTGCGTCGTCTTCCCCTACAAGTTCGACGTGCCACCGGTGCAGCAGTTCGGCCCGCGCGCGCAAGTCGATACGACGCAGAAGGCCCCGCCACTCGCACCGCAACCGATCTGCGCGACCATCGTGGGGGCGCTCTACCAGGACGATCGCATCCTCGGTGTGGCGCACCAGCTGCAGCTGAAGTCGGGGATCCACCTCAGGCGCCCCGCGCTGTGAGGCGGCGCATCGAGGGCGCACGACGCGCGACGACGTGGCTCGCGGTGCCGGCCCTGCTGGTTGGGTGCGCGAGTGGCGGGGCGACATCGTCCGCGGGGGGCGCGCCGGCTGTGGCACCGGCAGCTGCCACGGCGGGCGTTGGGGTCGAGCGAACGCTGAACGCGCAGGAAGCATCGGCGCGCATCGCGCAGCTCAAGCGCTCATTCGACTGCGTGTCGGTTGGGACTGCAGGCGACTTCGTGTGTTCGATGAAGGATGGCGTCGTGGGCTCCCTGGTGAGGAAGCGCATCGAGCCGGTGGTGACGTCACGGGGGACGCTCTTCCTGCGCAGCATCTATCGTGACCGCGACTGGATCTACCACGACCACGTGATCGTGCGCATTGGCGACGAGGAGTTGCGCACCGCCCCCTTGCCGGCGACCAGCCGCGACGTGTCGCGCCGGACGATCCAGCGCACCTCGAGCCTCGGCGAGCGCAACCGGAACCGGCGGCAGGACGACGACTACGTGTCGGAGGCGGTGTCGTATCGCGGCAACGATGGCGATGCGATCATCCGAGCCATCGTGCGTGCCGGGAGCGCGAACGTGACCATGCAGCTGGCGGGCGGCCCACGCGTCTTCGACAAGACGCTGTCGGACGACGAGAAGCGGCTCTTTCGGGAGGCGGCGGAGCTGGCGACGCTGCTGCGGGGCCAGCCGTAGCGATGGGCACGCCCGCTCCGCGCGGGGCGTCTGCGGTTTCGTCCGTGCTCTCCGTGTGCGCTCCGTGATCCTCCGCCTGGAGCTTTGACACGGAGGGGCACGGAGGATTCACGGAGGTTCGCGGGGGGCGCCCCACCCCTCGCCGAGCGCACCCGCCGATGAGAATCGCGCCCTCGTGGAGTCAGAAGAGCTGATGCATATTCGCCCCCTCTCCGGGGCCCCCTCTGACACTCTCCCCTCGCATCCCATGTCGATCCTCGCCGCCACCCCCTACCTCATCCTCAACGGCCGAGCCGACGAGGCCATCGCCCACTACCAGCACGCGCTCGGCACGACCACCACGTCACTGCAGCGATTTGGCGACAACAACCCCAACTGTCCCGAGGCACTCCGCAACAACGTCATGCATGCGGAACTCAAGGCCGGGCACGGGACACTCATGCTGAGCGATGGCCCAGGCGCCGCGCCGCCGCCCCCGGCCGGTGCGGTGAACGTGGCACTGCACATGAACGACGAGGCACAGGCGCGCCGGAGCTTCGAGATCCTCGCCGACGGCGGCACCGTCTTTCAGCCGTTGAGTGATGCGCCGTGGGGAGCGCTCTTTGGCGCCGTGATCGACCGGTACGGCGTGTCGTGGATGTTCAACTGCGAGAAGCAGCCGGCGTAGCGCGGCAGCGCAGGCACGCGCATGCAAGACGGGCGCGGCCCCTTTCGGAGGCCGCGCCCGTCCGCGTCTTCCATCGCCGCGCCGGCTACGGAATCAACCGAACGACGAAGGCGTCGAGCGATCCACCGATTCGCGTGAACGGTGCGTTGAGCAGCGGAAAGTTCGGCGAGTCGGTCTGACCGACGAGCACGAACTGATTCAGCGGTCCGAACCACGAGGCGCGCGCGACATCGTCCCCGCTTCCGCCAAAGCGTTGTGCGAACATGAGGCGCGTCGCGTCGCTGGAGAGCTTCACCGCCACCACATCCTCACCACCACCCACTCCCCCGGGAACGGTGAGTGGAATGTTGGCCGACTCGGTGGTGGCCGAGAAGAAGATGTTCCCCTGGGCGTCGGTAGACACGCCCTGGATGGCATCGGACGCGGCCCCGCCGTAGTAGCTCACCGCGAGGAACTGCCCGGTCGGCGACACCTTCCAGATCCCGACGTCGAAGGGGCCGCCGCCGTACTGGCTCTGGTACGCGCCGGGGGTGGTGGCGAGGTTGGTCGAGCTGGTGGCGACGACGACGACGGCGTTCCCCTGCGGGTCGACCGCGAGGCCGTGCGTTTCCGACGCCTCGAGTCCATTGCCGCCGATGTACGTCCCGTACAGCAGCGTCGAGCCGTCAGGGCTCAGCTTGGCGAGGAACTGGTCGCCCGCGCCGCCCAGAGTGGCGTCGGCACCGTTAGGCGTGGGGAGGTTGGTGGACGTGGTGGCGAACAGGACGAGGACGTTGCCGCTCGGGTCGACGCGAATGGCGGGCGTACCACTGTCGTCGCCAGCGCCGCCGAGGTAGGTGGCCCACAGCACCTGACTCCCGTCGGCCTTGATCTTGGCGACGACCACGTCGAACCCGGCCGCCTTGGTGCGCTGGTAGGCGTTGGTGAACCAGGCTGCCGGGAAGCCGCCCGTGTTGGTCCAGGCGACGACGTACACGTTTCCCTGCGCATCGATCGCGAGGTCGCGCGCGATGCCATCATCGCCCACCCCGAAGTAGCTGCACCAGACACGCGCCGAGCCGTTAGGCAGCAGCTTGCAGACGAAGGCGTCCTGCGGACCATAGAAATTGGAGGTGCTGCCGCCGCCGAAGGTCGTCTGGAACGCCCCCGCCGTCACCGGGAAGCCGGCCCCCGCCCGTCCGCCCACGTACACGAAACCCTGCGCGTCGGTCTCGACCGAGTAGGCGCGCTCGTAGCCGGGGCCGCCGAGGTAGGTGGACCAGAGCAGCGTGCCGCCGGGGGTGAAGGTGGAGATGAAGGCGTCGGAGGGCGGATTGAATCCGGAATCGCGAGTCTGGTCGTAGGCCCCGGCGGTCACCGGAAAGTTGGTCGACGCCGCGTTGCCGACCACGACCACGTTGCCGGAGGCGTCGACGGTGACATCGCGCGGCATGTCGCTGTCGTTGCCGCCGAGGTAGGTCATGAGATTGGGGCGATACGGCGCGTTGGAGGTCGGCGAACCGATCGTCACGTTCACCTGCCCGCTCGCCGGTGCGCTGGCCGCGGTGACGGTCGTGCCCCCAGCCTGCAGCGCGCGCAGCATGCCGTTGGCCGAGACCGAAGCGGTCTGGGCGTTGCCCACGCTCCAACTCACGGACGCATTCGGCATGACGATGCCGTTGCCGTCGCGCACCACCGCGGTGAGTTGCACCGAGTCTGGGACGATGAGCGCCACGGCACTCGGCGAGATGGTGACCGACGCCGCGACGACCACGGTGGGATTGGGGACGCCGGTGCCGTTGTCGTCGCCGCTGCAGCTGGCGGCAATGAGGGCACACAGGACGACGACGAGCGGGGGCATGAGGCGGAAGCGGTCGGGCGGCAGTAGGGGCATTCGATATCCTCGCGGTCCGGCGGCTCAAGGAGCAGCCGGCATTCGGCTTCTGCAATCTAGGGGAACCCCGTGAACCACGCGGCGTGACACGGGTCACACCTGCGGGCCGCACGCCAGGGCAGGGTGTCACCGCGTGGCCCGGGAGGGGCCGCCGCGACGGGCGACAGCAGTGCTACCCGGCAGCGCGACGAAGGTGCGCCGATGAACGACGTGACGCGCGAGGTATCCCGGAAGTTCCGGGGCCCCCGCGCGTCACGGAGAGGAGTACCGGGATTTGTGCCTACTGCACGACGAAGACGTGCGTGACCGTGTTGTTGGTCGACAGTGGGTCGGGTTGATGACCGGCGACGGTCGCGGTGTTGGCGTATGAGCCCGCCGCCCCGGCGGTGGCGGTGACGAAGACGGTCTGCTTCCCCGCCGCGGCGAGCGCGGTCAAGGGACAGCTCATCGTCGTCGCCGTCCAGCTGCACCCCGCCCCGCTCACACTCGTGATGGTGAAGCCCACCGCGCCCGACATCGCGAGCGTGCCACCGGTGATCGCCGTGGGACCGTTGTTGGTCGCCTGCACGCCGAAGGTGAACGACTGCCCGGCGAGGATCGTGGCGGGTATCTCGCGATAGGTGACGACTACGTCGGCGCTGCCGTCGTTGTCGGTGACGCTGACCGTCGGGTGGACGAGGGCGAGGGCGTTGTACGCTGCATCAGCACTGCTTGTGGTGGCGGCCAGCACATCGACCAACGGCGCCTCGACGACGGCGTCGTCAATCGCGCTGGTGGTGATGGTACGGGGTAGCACCCAGTCGGTGAGGGAAAAGACCGCTGGCGTCGCCGTCACCTGCCCCAGTGAGGCGGGGAGGTTCACCGTCACCGCCGCGGTCGGGGCCGTGCGCCCGAGACACGCCTGCAACGTATCGCTCACTCCACCCTCTGCCACGGACAGCGACGAGCGCGTGAAGTGCACCACCTCGTCAGGGTTGAAGCCCACCACGTTGTAGGTGCCCTTGGGATTGTAGGCCCGCCACTCACGCCCCGGCCCCTGCGCCCCCAGGCCCGTGACGGTGGTAAACGCGCCGCGTGGCACCACGGAGTTGTCGGTGATGCTCGGCACCACCTGGCCGCACGCGCCACCGGCGAACGTCACGAGGGTCCGGATGCTCAGCGTGCCGCCGTAGTGAATGCCCCCCGTCACGACCAGTTGGTCGTAACTCCCCGCGCTGGTTCCGCCGATATCGACAGCCAGGGTCGAAGCCGGATCGAGGGTGACGGACTTCGCCGTGATCGTCCCGAGTCCCACGCCGGGCGCCACCGTGCCACCTAACGACACGACGTTGCCGACCTGTCCCACGCCGGTGAGCGTCGCGCGATCGAGCACCAGCTCGCCGGTCATCACGCCAGAGGCGCGGGTGCGGAAGGTGGTGGTGGGACGCATCACGAGTTCGGCGCTGGCGACAGTGCGCGCGATGGTCCCCTCGTTGCTGAGCGTGCTCCCCGCGCGCGCGAATCGGAGGTCGTCCGACAGCACGATCTGTCCCGTCCCCACGTTGCGCAGGCTGTCGGTGAGGATGGTCGAGGGCTCCACAACATTGATCGTCCCGCTGTTGACCATCGGCGGGAATTCGTACGGCAACTGGCCTCCCGTGCGTCGCAGCTCGATCGTCCCCGCGTTGGTGAACAGCGCCTGCGGCACGACGAATCGGACCGAGTCGGCCGATCCACCCACGTCGAGGTGAACGCCAGCCCCGACCGAGCCCCGGATCGTCCCGTTGACCAGGGGCGCCATCTCGATCGTGCCGGCCAGCGCGAGATTCCCGAGGACGAGCGTATCGGCGATCACCTGTACCACGCTCTCGGTTGGCGCGTTGGCCTGCGCTCCCAGGGTTCCCCCGCTCCACTCGAACGCACCTTCACCCATGACCACGACTGGCGAGGCACCCGTGATGCTGCCGCCGGTTTGCCGAATGCGCCCGTGGTCGGCGATGAGGAGGCACAGGCTGTCCGACCTGATGGAGGCGCGGTTTTCGAAGACGCCACCATCGTCCGTCGCGGCTCCGCTCCTGCCACCGACGCAGGCAATGGTGCCGTCGTTGACGACGGTATCCGCGAACAGCCACGAGGCGTTGAGTGTCAGCGTCCCCTCGATCGTGATGCGATTGGAAAACAGCGAGCTCGAATCGAGCACCAGCGTACTTCCCGCCCGCAGCAGGATCCATGCGTCCCCCGAGACCCCCTGGTCGAAGAACTTCGCGGTGACGTTGCTCGAGGGGCCACCGATCTGCAGCGCAGCGGTTCCGCCACCGTCAGCGGTCAGCGAGACCTCGTACGTTCCGGGCGCGACGATGCATAACGTGTCGTCGGCGGTGATCGGGGTAGCCGGGGACCACTTGGTGCTGTCGTCGATCACCCCGGAGACCCCGGACTTCCAGTAGTGCGTGCAGTACAACGGAACGGGGAAGACGGCAGCGGATGGGGCGTCCGGCCCAATCGCCAACTTGCGCGTCGCCTCCGTCGGTACGGCGGAGCACCCCTGCGCTACCGCCCCCCACACCAGCAGGAAGACGACCATCGGATGCCGTACGCCCTGCGACACCACCGTCGACCTCGCCCGGGACCGCGCCTTGTCCATTGCTCCCTCCGCCAGGAACCGTCAGGAGGCCTCGCCCTGTCGAGGCTCCCTGCAGCTTCTGGCGCCGGACGGGGCGCCGAGCGGACATCGAGGCGCGCGACGGGACGCACTCGGCCGCCTTCGCCTCGCGTGGGGTCAGCGCGCGAGGGCGTCGCGGCTCCAGGTGACGAGCAACCGGTCGGCCATTCCCCACGTCGCGTAGCGCCGGCAACTCTCCCCCTCGCTTTCCGACGGGCGTGTTGGCGACGCAGCTCCGGCGCCGAGCGGACGTGCCGCGCGCACGCTCGCCACGAAGTGCCCGCAACGCGCGCCGGCGACGGATGGGTGCGTCGACGGGAGTGCGTGCGCAAAGAGGGCGCTCGCCGAGTCGAACCGCCCCACCGCCGTCGCGGCGTCTCCACGCGCCAACGCGCTCATCCCCTGCCAGAACTCCAGCTCGGCGCGGTACAGGTGCAACGGCGGCAGGTGCAAACGCAGGACGGGGTCGGCATCGTCGATGGCGCGCGCCCCCTCGACCGTGCGCCCCATGCCTAACAGGATGCGTGCCCGCTGCAGTTCAATGAAGGCGATGGCCTCGGGCGGCGGCGCCGACGTCGGCGCCGCCCGGTGCCAGGCGATCACGGTATCGAAGCGCGCCAGCCCTTCGGCATGTCTCCCCCGGGCCGCGGCGATGAGGGCCAGGTTGCGCTGGGCATTCCCCACCTCGTCGTGGCGGCTGGAGCGCGTGGCCCGGTAGATGTCCAGCGCCTCGCGCCCCAGCGAGTCGGCGACGTCCAGGTCGCCAAGGTGTGCGCGCAGCACGGCGTAGTTGGCCAGCTGCGTGACCGATCGCGACGGCGCCCCGGCGTCGTCGGTGCCCCCCGCAGCGCTCAACGCCATGGTCACCCGGGTCAGCGAGTCGGCCCGGTGATAGTCACCCGAGTTGGTGAGGGCCACCGTGAGGTTGCGAAGCACGGTCAGGCGGATCGGGTGCCCTGCGGGGAGGAGGCGCTCGACGAGGGTCTGAGATGCCTCGTACAGCGACTGCGCCTCCCGCGGGCGCAACGACAGCCACCGGCCCGCGAGCGCATTGAAGGTCCCCGCCAGTTGCAACGAATCGTCGTGCGTGCGCACCTGCCGCACCGCCGACAGCGTATCGAGGAGGGCCCGGTGTCGCGACGGATCGTTCGTCACGCCGATCAGGTCCTGCCACGCAGCGACCACGTCGCCCTGGGCCACGCCGGGGAGACGGCGCATCCGCGCGAGCGACGCCAGCAGCATCGGCCGCGCGGCGTCGCTCCCGTCGACGAAGAGCGTGGCGCGCGCGAGGTCGTGATAGGCGCCCGCCACGTCCACGTGATCGTCCGTCCCGGCCTGACGGCGTGCCGACTGCCACGCGCGCTCGAGGAGCGCCTTCGCGCGAAGGTATTCGCCGCGTGCCAGCCGCATGCGCCCGAGCACGCGCCACATGCGCGCCTGAACCGCGGGCTGCGCGGTGAGCGCATCCACGCGCTGTTCTCCATCGTCGATCAGCGCCGCCACCCGCATGGTGTCGCCACGCGGTACGAGCAGCGGATTGGCCCGATCGAACAGGTCGGTGAGGAGCGCGATGGCCGCTTCGGCGGAGGCGCGCTCACGCTCGCTGCGGTCGCGCTCGCGCGTGAGGCGCCGCGCCTGCAGCGTTGCCACCACCGACGACGTGGCGAGCGTAGCCAGCAGGAGCGCCCCCGCGATGGCCAGGCTCCGGTTTCGCCCGAGGAACTTGCGCACACGGTACCCGACCCGGTCGGGTTGGGCCATCACCGCCATCCCGTCCAGATAGCGCTGCACGTCCTCGCCGAACTGCCCCGCCGACTGGTAGCGTCGTTCGGGCTCGCGCCGCAGCGCCATGAGCACGATGCGATCGAGGTCGCCGCGCAGCTGCCGAGCCACGGCTCGATCCCCCACGACCGCACTCGGCGACGGAGGCGTGCCGTGCAGGATCTCCTGCTCCAGCGAGCGGCCCTGCTGCACACCGCGCTGCCAGGGACGGCGCCCCGTGAGCAGCTCGAAGAGCAGGATGCCCAACGCATACACATCGGTTGCCGTCGTCACCCCCTCGTCGGCCAACTGCTCCGGCGCGGCGTGCTCGGGCGTGAGGAGGCGCACGTTCGTGCGGGTGCGCCGCTCGGAGCCCGATGGTGACGCGTCGTCATCGAGCAGCTTGGCGATGCCGAAGTCGAGCAGGTGTATCCCGCCGTCCGTATCGACCAGGATGTTGGACGGCTTGAGGTCGCGATGCACCACCAGGCGCGCGTGGGCAAACTGCACCGCTGCCGCTACACGGCCAAAGAGGCGCAGCCGAGCATCGAGCGGCTGCACACCTCGCTGCACGTACGTGGTGATCGGCTCGCCGACCACGAGCGGCATCACCAGGAACGGGCGCCCGTCCGCCGTCTCGCCACCGTCGAGGATCGGGACGATGTCGGGATGCACCAGGCGCGCTAGCAATTGCCGTTCTGCCTCGAAGCGGCGCGTGAACTCGGCCGAACGCAGCGTGGGGCGCAGGACCTTGAGGGCCACCGTCTGTCCGAAGCCACCGGTCACGCGCTCGGCACGATACACCTCGGCCATCCCCCCTTCAGCGTGCAACGCGTCGATGCGATAGGCCCCCGCGTGCGTACCCGGGGTCAGGCTCCCGTGCGTCGTGGCTTCGGCAGGTGCAACGAACCGCCGTTCGAACTGCAACTCTCCGGCGTCCTCGTGCGCGCCGAGCATCTCGAGCCCCTCGTGGAGGAGCGCCACGTCATCGTGAAGTGCACGCTCCATCGCTCCACGACGCTCGGAGGGGGCAAGCTCGAGCCCATCGGCAAAGGCGATGGAAAGACGTTCCCACTGCGCGGACGTGAGCGACACGAGCAACGAGGGATCGGGGTGGTTCGGCGGCGTGGGTGATGAGGGCGGCGACCTGCGCATTCCCTCACGAGTTCTGGCGCCGGACGCGCTCGCCAGGGGACACGCAGGGGCGGCGTCCAGCAATCAGGTCATGAAACCGAGGTCGCGCGCGATCTCCTTTCGCAACCAGGCGCGCGCCGAGACCCACTCGCGCTGAACCGTCTTGGTCGAGACGCCGAGCAGCTGGGCCGTCTCTTCCACGGAGAGCCCGCCAAAGAAGCGGTGCTGGATGACCTCGACGCCACGCGCACTCACGCGCCCCAGTCGTTCGAGTGCGTCATCGAGCGCGACGAGCTCGTCCGCCTCCGACTCGCTCAGGAAGAGCGATTCCTCCGCCTCCTCGAGCGAGACCTGCTCGCCGCCGGCGCCACGCTTGAGTCGATGCCGGCGACGAGCATGATCGACGAGGACGCGCCGCATGGTGTTGGAGGCCGCGGCGAAGAAGCGGGGGACGTCTTCGCGAGGCAGCCCGTACTGTGCCGACAGGCGCAGCCATGCCTCGTGGACGAGTGCAGTCGTCCCCAGCGTGTGCGGCCTGCGCTCACCCCGCAGGTGGCAATGCGCCATGGCACGCAACTCGTCGTAGAGTTGCGGGACGAACACGTCCAGTACTGGTGGGTTCGACGTCGCCGTCATGTGCAATTCCCCCGGTTCGTCCCGAAGGTGCGGCCGCCGGGGGAACGGCGCTAGACGTGCGGCGCTAGTGCGACAATCCCGGCGCCCGCGAAGCGCGTAAGCGCGTGAGGCACATCGAGCGCAGTGGGGTCAGCGTCATCGAACGAGATTCTCGATGACGCTGACCCCAGTTGCCGCCCCGACCGGTGCACGGCCCCGCTCGCCTACCTCACGGCCACGGCAGCGGAATCACCTGGAAGCGCGACCGGCTGGCCGGCTCATCCTCGCCGGCGAAGTAGCGCGCGATCTCCCGCCGTGCACTCGCCCGCAGCGCCTGGTCGGCCGGCGCTCCACCACTCATCGCCGCAATCGCCGCGTCGAGCTGCTGCAGCTCCCACTCGGCCCCCTGCCGCACGTCCGCCAGCGCCTGCTTGTCGCCGGCGCGGTCGAGGAGCGTGTTGAGCACCACGCGTTGCACCGCGCGCCGCAACGCCTGATCGTTAGGCTCCCCGCTCGCGGCGGCCCCCCACGTACGCTCGACCACGCCATGCAGCACCTGCGCCAGCGTCGGCAACGACGCATCACGCGCCGAGAACTGCGCCACGCGCGCCAGGCGCTCACGGTGCATGATCCCTTCGATCACCTCGGTCGCGAGGCCGCCCGCGAGCGAGATCTGGTCGAATGACGTGCCACCGGCCGACCCGATCCACGCCAGCGCATCGTCCCCGCCAAACGGCACGGGGGGAATGAGCTTCATCACGCGCTCCGGGACGGCGAGCGCCGCGGGCTCCAAGGCGTCGAGCGCCATGCCCAGCGCCTTCTCCTGCTGCGCCGCCGGAATGATCGTCGTCGGGATCTGCCCGTCGCCGCGCATCGCGTAACGGAAGTCCATCCCGCCGATGTTCTTGATCAATCCCTCCAACGAATAGCGGTGGTGCAGGTACACATGCGTGAAGCGCATGTTGAGCAGGTACATCGGCTCACCCGGCTTGATGGCACGCTCGTCGAACTTGTCGATGAGCAGCTTGCGCACCCCGGCAGTCCGTTCAACGGCGTCGAACATCGTCTTCCCTTCCACCCAGCGCGTCACTTCGGGGATCGAGCCCTCGGCTCCCGCATCCTGGTCGGCGACGAAGCGCACGTTGCGATCGAGCATCTCCTTGACCGTCTTCGCCAGCCCGGCACGTTCGCTCGCCTCGTCGGGATACCAGCGATAGCCGTAGCGGATCGCCAGCGAGTCCCACGCCCCGGCAAAGGGCGCGTAGGCCTTGGAGAGGTCCAGGTTCCCCTTCGCATCGACCGTCACGAGCGGGAAGGGATAGTCCATCACGCTCGTGCGCCCCTGTGAATGGGCGATGTAGTTGTGCGAGAGCCCGATCGTATGCCCGATCTCGTGCGCCGCGTGCTGCCGGCGACGCGACATGGCGAACGCCTCGGCGCTCACGTTGAGCCCGTTGGGACCGGCGGCCGGGAGCATCCCTGCATAGATGTTGTAGTCGACCAGCGACCGCCACGCGTCCATGCGCACCACGGTGCGCAGGATCTCGCCCGTGCGCGGATCGCTCAGCGACGGACCGACGCTGGGGCCGGGGCCATTGCGGTGGATCCAATACATCATGCTGTAGCGCGCATCCATGGGGTCGGCCCCCGACGGCAGGTCGCGCACGCTGAAGGCGTTCTTGAATCCCGCGCCCTCCATCACCTTCCCCCACCAGTTCCCCCCTTCGCGCAGCGCGGTGCGATACGGCTCGGGGATCCCGGGATCGAGGTAGTAGATGATGGGCTTCACCGGCTCGACCAGCTCACCGCGCGCGTACGCCGCCGGATCCTTCGGGACGAGGCGCCACCGGTTGATGTAGCCGTCGCCGTACGTCCCCTGGAACGTCTGGGCGAAGTCGAAGAAGCGCGGGCCGAAGAATCCGGCGCGCGGATCGGCCTCGCGCGGGCGCCACCCGTTGGCTTCGGGGAGCGCCACGAGCGAGTGGTGCAGCTCGAAGGTCGGCGACGCCGCGTCGGGCGCGGCACGCCGCAGCACCGCGCCGGGGTTGTCGACACCGAAGGTCAGCACCGCGTGGATCTCGGTATTGAGCGGGAAGCCCCGGGTGCGCGCCGCGTCGATCCAGCTGCGGTTGGCGTCGACCCGCGCGTTGCCTCCCTGCGATCGGCGCACCGACTCGGCGATGCCATACGTATCCGACAGAAACAACGACGTCGCGTCGGCGGTCACCGTCCCGTTGGCCTCCCCTTCGATCGGGAAGGAGGCAACGACCGACGTGGGGAAGGCCTCACGCGCCGCGCGCATCCCCGCCTCGTCGGCGCCTAACGCGCGCACGCTCCAGTTGTCGCGCACGAGGACGAGCCGCTTGCCGCGTCGCTCGAGGCGCACGACGGCGCTCCCCCCGGTCTGTCCACGGTCGAGTCCCAGCGCCCCGACACCACCACCCGTGGCAAGGACGGTCTGGTGCAGGAAGTCCTTCCCGATGCGATCGGGGGTGACTTCGAGCAGGACCTTGTTGCGGTCTGCATCGACGCGCACGCCGATGAAGGGACGCTCCTGGGCGTAAAGCACGCGTGGCGCTACCGCCGTGATGCCGAAAGCCAGCGCGGCAGCCGCGCCGAGTCGCAGGGTGTGACGCATGAGGGTTGATTGGAGTGGCAGGATGTGCGAGCAGTTCAGGAGGCGCAGACTCAGATGTCGCCGTCTCTTCAACGTTTGCCCGGGCGAGATCGCTGGCCGTTTCCCCCGTGATCCTCCGTGTGACCCCCGTGCCCCCCGTGTCAAAGCTCTACACGGGGGTTCACGGGGGCTTCACGGGGGATCACAGAGGACGCTACTTGCGCTTCAGCATGTTGTTCTGTGAACCACCGTCCAGGCGCACCGCCGTGATCGTCCCCGCACTGTCGGTGAAGACGAAGCGGACGCCGCCCCAGACGAAGGTGTTGTTCCCCACATGGGTCAGCATCCGCTTGCTGCCACGGAACTGCGCCGACACGGCGCCGTTCTCGACCACGATCGTCAGCGACTGCGGCCCACCGCGCCCGCGCCCCGTGAATGTCCCCGCATAACGACTCGCCTCTCCCACGATCGGCGTCGACGTGACCGCCTTTCGCCCGAGCACTGCCTCGGCGATCGCCTCCGAGGTCTCCGACGGCCCTGAAGGCCCCGAGACGTTGTACAGCACGATGATGCTCAGCGAATCGTCGGGGAAGTAGAGGTTGTCCGACGTCCATCCGTTGATCCCGCCCCCGTGGTGAATGGAGCGGTGCCCCACGACCGGCGTGAAGGCGAGCCCCTTCGCGTAGCCCACGCGCGTCCCGTCGTTGAGCGTGTCCGGCGTGGTCAACTGGCGGTAGGCGTCGGCGCCGAGGATCGTGCGCGAGCGGTGCAGCGCGGTGTTCCACGCCACCAGGTCGCGCGCCGTGCTGCATAACGAGCCGGCGGCATACGGCCAGACGTGGCTCAGCGGGCGCTTCTGGATCGGGCCGTTGCTGCCGCCCCAGTCGTAGCCGGTGGTCTTGTTGGGCGTGATGGTGACGTCACTGCAGTAGTGCGACGCGGTCATCCCCGCGGGTTCGAAGAGGTGCTTCTTCACGTAGTCGGCGTACGACTTCCCGCTCGCCTTCTCCACGATCATCCCCGCGAGGAAGAAGGCCGAGTTGTTGTAGATCTGCTCCTCGCCGGGCTCGAAGTCGTATGGCCACTTTGCGATCACCTGCAGGATCGAATCCTTGGCGAGGGCGAACGGCATGAGGGCGCGCGCCTCGGGGATCTCGGTGTAGCCGCGGATCCCGGAGGTGTGGTCCAGCAGGCGGCGGACGGCAATGCGACGCCCCTTGGTGTTGAATTGCGGCACCCACTTCGAGATGTCGTCGTCGAGCGAGAGCTTCCCCTGCTCCACCAGCTGCATAATCGCGGCGCCGGTGAACTGCTTGGTGACCGAGCCGATCTCGTAGATGGCGTTAGGCGGCGTGGCCACGCCCAGTTCGAGGTTGGCCTTGCCGTACCCCTTCACGGCAATGGTGTCGCGCCCGCGCACGACGGCGATGGAGGCACCGACCACCTGCCCGCCAGCGATGGCGGCATTCATGATCGAGTCGATGCGCGCCACGAGGGCGGGGCGCGAGGCGCCCTGCGCCGCCAGCGCGGAGTCGGCGAGGGGGGCGGCCACGAGCGCCGCGACGGCAAGTAGACTGGATCTCATCGAACGAGCCTGGCGTGAGGGTGGGGCGAGCCGAATCACGGGGCACAATATGCGCCCCGACTGGCGGCCGCGTCACACTCCCGCTCCCCAATTGCACCATCAGGCCGTCGGCGCACCACCGGCGCACCCACCGGCCGCCCCCCCCGACTGTCCCCCGCGCTGCAACCGGCACATACTCTCCGCATGTCCACTCGCCGCGATTTCGTCCGCAGCGCCGCGCTGGCCTCCGCCGCCTCGCTCGCCGCCTCCGTCCCCGCCGCCGCCGCGCCGCTCGATGAGGGCGAAGCGCGCGCGCTCCTCCGCGAACCGCTCGCGCCGCCCCTAGGACACCCCGACGAGGCCGCGCGCGACGAAGGGTATTGGCGCAAGGTCGCCGCCCGCTATCGCGTGCTCGGCGGGACGACGAACCTCGAGGCGGGCTACTTCGGCATGATGGCAACGCCAGTCCTCGAGGCCTACCACCGCCACATCGACCGCGCCAACCGCGCCAGCTCGTACTTCGCGCGCCGAGAGTACCCGGCCCTCTTCGCCGGCGCGCGCGACCGGGTGGCGGCAGCGTTAGGCGCCCAGCCCTCCGAGGTCGCCCTCTCCCGCGGCGCCACCGAGGCACTGCAAGCACTCATCGGCCAATACAACGGGGTGAAGGCCGGCGAGACGGTGCTTTACGCGGACCTCGACTACAACGCCATGCAGTGGGCGATGAACGCGCTCGCCCAGCGCACAGGCGCGACGGTCGCGCGCTTTGACATCCCCGAGCCGGCCACCTACGACAACGTCATCGCCGCCTACGCCGCCGCGCTCGACGCCAACCCGCGCACCAAGCTGCTCCTCCTCACGCACTGCAACAACAAGACGGGGCTCGTCATCCCCGTGAAGGAGATCACCGCCCTCGCCCACGCACGCGGCGTCGACGTCGTCGTCGACGCGGCGCACTCGTTCGGGCAGATCCCGGTCTCGCTCGCCGACCTCGGCGCCGACTTCGTCGGGATCAACCTGCACAAGTGGATCGGCGCCCCCGTAGGGGCCGGCGCGCTCTACATTCGCCAGGGAAAGCTCGACCGCATCGACCGCGCGCACGCCGACGAGAGCGCCCCCATCACCAGCATCAACTCGCGCATCCACACGGGGACGACACACTTCGCCATCGTCATGACCATCCCCGACGCGCTCGACTTCCACGCGTCGATCGGGATCGAGGCCAAGTCGGCGCGCCTGCGCTTCCTGCGCGATCGCTGGGCGATCCCGGCGCGCCAGGTCGCTGGAGTCGACATTCTCACCCCCGACGACCCGCGCATGGTCGGGTCGCTCACCGCCTTCCGCCTCAAAGGGCGCGGCGATCGGGAGTTCAACCAGGGGATCGCCCGCACGCTGCTCGACGACTTCGGGATCTTCACCTTCCCGCGGACGGGGCTGGCGAAGGGCGATTGCGTGCGCGTCACGCCGGCGCTGTACAACGCCCCGGCCGATGCGGACCGGTTGGTCGCGGCGCTGCGAGTGCTCGCCGCACGATGAGGGCTCGCTGTACGCGTGCCACCGGCGGTGCGTTGCTGCCCGTCATCGCCAGTTGCAACGCCGTGGGAGAATCGACGCTGGGGAACGACGCGATCACAGACCACATGACCTGCGTCCCCAGCCCCGGGCGCTTCTCCCTCGACACGGGGCTTCCGGCCGTCCGGCAGGCGGCGGACACCGGCATCACCGAGTTTTCCTTTCGCGATGTGGCCACGACGGTCCGCGGGCACCACAGAGAGCCGGTCGCCATCAACGAGTGACGAGGTGACCTCCCCGTGACCGGGCGCTGACGTCACCGAGACAACCGAGAGGGAGCATTCGCGATTCGGAGGGTCCCGAGTCGCGACGCGACGACGGACGCCGAACGCGTCTCACCCCCCTCTCCGTCTCGCCATGCCCCCCCGCTTCGCCACCGCCACGCGCGCCCTGTTGCTCACACTGCTCGCGGTGAGCGCCGCGGCGTGCGGCGACGACGAGCCGGGCGCTCCCGTCGCCCCGACATCCCCCACGCTCACAACGCTCTCCGTCGTGGTGACTGCGGCCTCCATGGAAGCGGGCCAGACCGCGACGGCATCCGTTGTGGGGCTCGACCAATCGGGCAACCAACTGACGGTGGGGACCGTGACGTGGACGTCGAGCAGCGCGACGGTCGCCACGATCACCTCCAACGGTGTCGTGACGGCGACCGGCGGCGGCACCACGCAGATCACCGCGACGGTCGACGGAAAGACCGCGCAGCAGCCGCTCACCGTCACCGTCGCGCCAGCGGTGCGGATCAACGAGGTCGAGTCCAACGGCGGCATCCCGGGTGACTGGGTGGAACTCTACAATCCCACCGCCGCCTCGGTGAACATCGGGGGCTGGCGTCTGCGCGACAACGACTCCACGCGCACCTTTCGCTTCCCCGAAGGGACGGTGATCCCGCCCGGCGGCTACTTCGTCGCCGAGGAAGCGCTGTTCGACTTCGGGCTCGGCGCGGCCGACGAGGTGCGCCTGCTGTCAAGATTTGGAGTCCCCGTCGACCAGTACAGCTGGACCAGTCACGCGACCTCGACCTACGGGCGCTGCCCCACGGCGAGCAGCGGCTTCGTGACGACCACCAGCGTCACCAAGGGCGAGGCCAACGATTGTCGTCCCATGGTGAAGGTCAACGAAGTCGAGTCCAACGGCGGGACGCCGGGCGACTGGATCGAGCTGTACAACGCCGGGACGACGGTCATCGACCTCTCGAACTTCCTGGTCAAGGACAACGACGACACGCGGACCACGCGCCTTCCCGCGGGCTCGACGATCGCCCCCGGGGCCTTCTTCCTCATCGAGGAGGCGACGCTCGGCTTCGGCTTGGGCGCTGCCGATGCCGCCCGCCTGTACGATGCCTCCGGCGTCCTGATCGACAGCTACAGCTGGACGGCGCACGCGACGACCAGCTACGGACGGTGTCCCGACGGGTCGGGTGGCTTCACCACCACCACGGCCGTCACCAAGGGGAGCGCCAACGACTGCCGGGCCGCCGTGAAGATCAACGAGGTGGAGTCGAGCGGCGGCGTTCCCGGTGATTGGATCGAGTTGTACAACACCGGGCTCACGCCGCTCGACCTGTCGGGCTTCCTGGTGAAGGACAACGACGACACGCGGACGACAACGCTTCCTGCCGGGACGACGATTGCGCCTGGCGGCATCTACGTCATCGAGGAGACGGTGCTCGGCTTTGGCCTAGGTGCCGCCGACGCCGCGCGCCTGTACGACCGCAACGGGGCGCTGCTCGACAGCTACACCTGGACCGCGCACGCCACCACGACGTACGGGCGCTGCCCCGACGGGACCGGCACCTTCACCACCACATCGGCCCCGACCAAGGGAGCACCGAACGATTGCGGGGGCGGCGGCGGGGGCGGCGGCGGAACGCCGGCCGCGACCTGGCCGGGGAGCGACGACGTGCGCACCGTCGACGGGACGAGCGTCTTCGGCGGGAACATGAGCGGGCTGACGTACGAGCCCGCCGCGGGCGCGCAGCCGGCGGTGCTGTGGGCGGCGCGGAACGGTCCGGGGGCGCTCTTCCGCCTCGTGTCGCGCGGCGGGACCTGGACGCCCGACACCGCCAACGGGTGGGGGAGTGGAAAGGGGCTGCGCTACACCGACAACACGGGCGACGCCGACGCCGAAGGCGTCACGTTCGCGGGGACCGGCTCGACCGGTGGCCTCTATGTCGCGAGTGAGCGCAACAACGCCGCCAACTCCGTCAGCCGCAACAGCATCCTTCGCTTCGACCCCGCCCAGGCAGGCGCGACGCTGCGAGCCACCAACGATTGGAACATCACCGGCGACCTCCCGGCCGTCGGCGCCAACCTCGGGATCGAGGCGATCACCTGGATCCCAGACTCCATGCTCGTCGCCCGCGGCTTCCGCGACGAATCCAAGGGACGCGCGTACGCGCCGTCCGACTACCCGGACCACGGCACGGGCCTCTTCTTCGTCGGCGTCGAAGCCAACGGGACGATCTATGCCTACGCGCTCAATCACGTCACCAACGGCTTCACGCGCGTCGCCACCATCACCACCGGCTACCCGGGAGTGATGGGGCTCGAGTACGACCGCGAAACCGGGTACCTGTGGGCCACCTGCGATGACGGGTGCGGCAACATCGCCGGCGTGCTGGAGCTCGATGTCGCGGCCGGATCATCCACGCGCGGGACCTTCCTCGCACCGCGTCGATTCGCCCGTCCAACCACGATGCCGAATATCAACAACGAGGGCTTTGCCTTCGCCCCCGGGGCGGAGTGCGTCGCGGGACGAAAGCCCGTCTTCTGGGCCGACGATAGCGAGACCGGTGGGCATGCAATCCGCGCCGCCTCCATACCGTGCGGTGCGATTTCGTCATCGCTCCTGTCACCCTTCACGGTGCCGAGGCGACTACCGTAATCACGGCGCACTGGCGGGCGGTCGCCTTCGCTCGCCACGGGGAGTAGCAGAGGCAGTTGCACAGGCAGTGACGGAGCGGGCGCACGCGTGCAGATTGAGCGCGTGCCCCGCTTCCGCCCCCTCGCTCAATTCCGTGCGCGCGCGCGCATAGGCGTCCGGGTGCTGTCGATCGGGCGCCTTCCGCCCACGCCAGTCCCGTCATGACCGCTCCCCGCGCACACTACCACATTGCCGCCATCCCCGGCGACGGGATCGGCGTCGAAGTCCTCCCCGAGGGAATTCGTGTCGTCGATGCCGTGGCCCGGCGCCACGGCATCACCATCGACTGGCAGCACAAGGCGTGGGCCAGCTGCAACTGGTACCTCGAGCACGGCGCGATGATGCCCGACGACTGGCACGCGCAACTGGCCCCGCTCGACGCGATCTTCTTCGGTGCCGTCGGCTGGCCCGCCACCGTTCCCGACCACATCTCGCTCTGGGGCTCGCTCCTCAAGTTCCGCCGCGCCTTCGACCAGTACGTGAACCTGCGCCCGTGCCGCCTCATGCCGGGCGTCCCGTCGCCGCTGGCCAATCGTGCACCTGGCGACATCGACTTCTACGTGGTGCGGGAGAACACCGAAGGCGAGTACTCCAGCATCGGCGGCCGCATCTTCGAGGGGACGGATCGCGAGATGGTGATGCAGGAGACGGTGATGACGCGCACCGGCGTCGACCGCGTGCTGCGTTACGCCTTCGACCTCGCCCAGCGCCGCCCCAAGCGCCACCTCACCTCGGCGACCAAGAGCAACGGCATCGCCATCACCATGCCGTACTGGGACGAGCGGGTGGTCGCGATGGCGGCGGACTTCCCCGACGTGCGCGTCGACAAGTACCACATCGACATCCTCACGGCCCACTTCGTCCTGCACCCCGACTGGTTCGACGTCGTCGTGGCCAGCAACCTGTTTGGCGACATCCTCTCCGACCTCGGGCCCGCGTGCACGGGGACGATCGGGATCGCGCCCAGCGGCAACATCAATCCCGAGCATCGCTTTCCGTCGTTGTTCGAACCCGTGCACGGCTCGGCTCCCGACATCGCCGGCCAGGGGATTGCCAACCCGATCGGGATGATCTGGTCGGGGGCGCTCATGTTCGACCACCTGGGGCACGCCGAGGCGGCGGCAGAGATCGTCGCAGCGATCGAGCGCGTGCTCGCCGATCCCGCGGCGCCGCGCACGCGCGACATGGGAGGGACAGCGTCGACGGTGGAGATGGGGAAGGCCATCGCCGCCGCCATCTAGCACGCGTGCCTGACGAGTCGGCACGGCCAGCGCCGCACGACGACTGGCTCTGGGGGTGGGACCCGACGCCGGGGATCGTTTCGGTGTGGGGCGAAGCGAGCGGGCGCGTGGCGATCTGGCGCCGGCTCCCAGACACCGGGATGCTCGTGCGCGAGAACGTGCGCTTTCGCCCGTGGCTCCTGCTCGCGCGCCTCGACGACCTGCGCCACCTGGGCGACCATCTCGTCCCCGCAGGGCGTGGCACGGCGCGCGGTGCCGGGCACGTGACCTGGCGCGAGCTCGAGGGGAACGGCGAATTGCGCTACCTGGTCCGCGCCCACGACCTCCCCACGATCACCAACGCCGTGCTGCAGGGAGCGTCGCGCCGGCTGGGGCAGCGCGTGCGCCACGTGCGCGACCTGGGCGACGCCGAGGTGCTCGCCCTCTCACCCGAGGAGCAGTACCTGGTCGCCACCGGGCGCACCTACTTCCGCAACCTCACCTTCGACCAGCTGCACCGGTTGCAGTTCGACCTCGAGACGACGGGGCTCGATGCGTCGCGCGACCGGATCTTCATGGTCGCGGTGCGGCATCCGTCAGGTGCAGTCGAGGTGCTGGAGGCGCCGAGCGTCGACGACGCGGGCGAGGCGTCGCTCATCCGTACGCTCGTGGCGACGATTGCCCACGCCGATCCCGACGTGATCGAGAACCACAACCTGCACGGTTTCGACCTCCCCTTCCTGCACCAGCGCGCCCGGCGCCTCAAGGTCCCGCTCGCGCTCGGGCGCATCGGGTCGCCCGGTTTTCGCGAGCGTGGGGCCATGCGCGGCGTGGCGCGCGAGGACGACGCCTCGCGCCGCATCCGCTATGTCATTCCCGGCCGTGAGCTCATCGACACGCTCGACGCCGTGCGCCGCCACGACTTCTCGGCGCGCGACCTCCCCGGCCACGGGCTCAAGGCGGTCGCGCGCCACTTCGGCCTCGCGCGCGACGACCGCGTCGAGATCCGCGGCGAGCGCATCTTCACCGTCTATCAGAGCGACCCCGATCGCGTTCGTCGGTATGCAACGTCCGACGTGGAGGAGGTGGCGGGGTTGTCGCAGTTGTTGGGCGGTGCCGCCTTCGCGCTCGCGCGCATGGCGCCACGCCGCTACGAGCGCCTCGCCGACGCCGGCGCCGCCACGGGGGTGATCGATCCCTTGCTGGTGCGCGCGTACCTGCGCGCGGGGGTCGCACTCCCCGCCCACGCCCCCGCCCCGGCCATCGAGCACACCGGCGCCGCGCTCCACCTGTTTGCCGCCGGCGTCGCACAGCGCGTGGTCAAGGCCGACGTGGCCTCGCTGTATCCGTCGCTCATGCGCGCCTATCGCATCGGCCCCGCGCGCGACCACCTGCAGGCGCTGCTCGCCCTCGTCGATGGACTCGTCAGGCAGCGGCTCGACGCCAAGGCGCTGGCCCGGCGCTTCCCCGCCGGTTCGCCCGAGCGCTTCACGCAGGAGGCCATCTCGGCGGCAATGAAGATCGTCGTCAACTCGGCCTATGGATACCTTGCGGCTGGCGGAGGGCTCACGCGCTTTGCCGATGTGGGGGCGGCCAACGAGGTCACGCGACGCGGGCGTGAGCTGCTCGACTTCCTCTGCCGCGAACTCGCGGCGCGCGGCGTCACCCTCCTGGAGGCCGACACCGACGGCGTCTACTTCGCGGTCCCCGAAGCGTGGACCGAAGCGGATGAGCGACGGGTGGTGGCGGAAGTCGCTGCGCTCCTCCCGGCGCTGGTGCAGCTCGAGTTCGAGGGGCGCTATGCCGCGATGCTGTCGCACGAGCCAAAGAACTACGCCCTCTTGACCTACGACGGCAAGCTCCTGCTGCGCGGCGTGGCGCTGCGCTCGAGTCGCGCCGAACCGTTTGCCAACGACTTCCTGGCGCGTGCGGTGGGGGCCCTGCTGCGCGGCGATGTCGAGCGGGTGCGCGCCGAGTACGTGGCGACGGTGGTGAAGTTGCGGGAGCGGGGCTACTCGACGTACGAGGTGTCGTCTCGCGTGCGGCTGACCAAGACTCCTGACGCGTACGCCGCCATTCGCGACAAGCGGCGCGAGCTCACCTACGAAGCGCTCCTGGCGAGCGGGCGCACGCGCTGGGGCGTGGGTGAGCGCGTGCGCGTGTACCGCACGGCAACGGGATACGGCGGCGTGGTGCGGGAGTACGATGCCGACGAAGTGCCGCCGCACGATGCCCGCGACTACGACGTGACGCACTACCTGCGCGTGCTGCGCGAGACCTACGCGGCGCGGTTGCAGCGCGCCTTCGCGCCGGGAGACTTCGCCGCGGTCTTCGCCGATCCCGAGCAGCCCTCGCTCTGGAGCACATCGCTGGCGGGGGTGCAGGCGGTGCTCACGCCGATGCGTTAGGCGTCGCCGGCCTCGCGCGCGGCCATCAGGTGCTTGCGTTCGTCGGTGTAGGCCCACCACACACGCGGCGGATCCCCATCCATGAAGCGCGTGATGCTCATGAGCGTGTCGAGGACGCACGGATCCTGGCGGGTGCGCGTGAGCTCACTCAACCGATCGTAGAGCTGCACCGGATCCTGCCCCTTGAGCTGCGCCGGGGCCGTGAAGCCGAGCAGCTCGAGATCCTTGGCGAAGGCCTTCCCGACGTTGGGAAGGTCGGTGAACGACTGCAGGTGGCGGCGGTCGACCTTGGCTGGGTTCATCTGAATCGCTCGAACGTATGAGGTCCCGACTACCGTACGCGCGCCACGCCGATCGTACTCGGTGCGCCCTTGGAAGGGTGGCGTACCCACGCCATCAGCGTCCCGCCGGGCGTGGTGGCGATCGTCGGGTGATGACCCTCTCCCTCCTCGGGCGAGGGGACGGGGATCAGGCGCGTTGCGCCATTCGGGTCGACGGCCACGCGCGCCACGAGCACACGCCGCGTCCCCTGGCCGATCTCGTCCCATGCGAGGAGCAGGTTACCGTTAGGCTCGGTGACGACCTGCGCGTGCCCGGGGAGTCCCTTGGTCGTGATGCGCTGGCGCGGTGAGAACGCGCGCCCGTCGGGCGAGACGGCGTGGTACATCACCATCTGCGAGACGTCTCCACCCTCTTGCGGGGTCACCCAGAAGACATGCGCGCGCCGCTGGCGGTCGATCGCCACCGTCGGTCCGTTGTCGGGGCAACCATCGAACTTCCATCGATCGTTGCTCACTCGCGCGGGCGCGGAGAAACGCTGTCCTCCGTCGCGCGAGGTCGCGATCGCAATGTCGCGCTCGTTGCCGGGAAAGACGTGTCGCCACACCACGTGGACGTCGTTCCCGACGGCGACCAGCGACGTCTTGCAGCAATAGCAGACGCTGCGGGCAATCTCCCTCGGTGCGTTGGCGCCGAGCGTCGTCACGAGGAGCGTCGAGAGGCCGGCCTTCTCTTCGGAGTCCGACATCTCGTGCGACGCGTGGGGCGCTGGCTGCTTCTCCGACTTGGCCGTCGCGCTCCCGGGCTCCCACTCGCGATGGTCGACCCACGCCACCACGACGCGCCCGCGCGGATCGACGGCGACCGACTCCCATCCGCGCGTCCCCGGTCCATCCGTCCCCGGAACTGCCGATGTCGCCCCAAAGCTGCGCGCCCCATCGGTGGAGCGCGCCATCAGCAGGCGCCAGGTTTTCCCCGCCGCTGTCGTCCAGATCACGGTGATCTCAGGTTCACCGTTCGAGCGAGGGATGAGGGCAATGCGCGGCGGCATCTCGCCATCCACCCGCGCCTGGCCCGCCACGCCGTTCACGCGCGCGGGAGGCGAGAAGGAGACACCGCCGTCGCGGCTCGCCGCGGCGTAGATGTCCGTGACGCCGGTCGTCGCCGCAGACCACGCCACGACCACGAAGTTGCCGCTGGCGGCGATGGAGACGTTATCGCTGGAGCGACCCTCCACCGAGAGCGTGGTCGGGCGCTCCTGCGCGCGAGCGGCAGCGCTCCAGGTGAAGACGACGACCGCGAACGATCGGCCGATCGCTGAAAGCCATCGAGAATCAGGAACCATGGCGTAAGCTCTTGGTGACGGCCCGGTGTGCGACCAGAGAGAGTCGGACGCGTGCGCAATGGAGCCGAGGAGCGGCGCCTACGGCGGCCGAGCGGGTGCCCCTGCAGTGCAGGATTGGTGAATATGCGCCGAAGTCGCGCGGCAGGAAGGTCGCGGGGATGCCTCGGACGCCTAGTGCGGCGGGTCCGGCGTGAAGAGCGCCTCGATGCGTTCGCCGAACAGCGACGCGATGCGAAAGGCCAGCGTGAGGCTCGGCTCGTAGCGCTCCGTCTCGATCGAATTCACCGTCTGGCGTGAGACGCCAAGCCGTTCCGCGAGTTCGGCCTGCGACCAGCCGCGTTGGGCGCGCATGCTGCGTAGCGCGTTCTTCATTGATAGCGGCGGCGAGCGATCGTGAGCCCCGCCGCATAGAAGATCGTGAGGAAGGGCCAGATGTGTCGGTAGCTCCAGTTGGCCGGATCGAGCGGGAGCGCGATCTCGAGCAGGGCGAGCGTCATGAACAGCACCAGCGACAGCGGGAAGGCCACGGCCAGTGCCTCGAGCTGGATGCGGCGCTCGAGTTCGTCCATCACACGCAGGGCGCGAATGAGCTCCACGAGGAGCCAGAGGAAGAAGGGGAGCGGGACGAGCGCGAGTGCGGCCCGCCAGCCCCCAGCGACCGGGGTGTCGAGGATGAGTCGAACGCCGACGTACGTGGCGCCCCACAGAGAAAAGCTGGTGACGATCCGCCAGCGGTTCGCGATGGAGTGGAAAGGGCGAGGGTGCGACATGCCGTGCTCTCGTGGGAGGGTCGAGGAGCATAGTAAAGCATGCTTTACTTTCTGTCAAGCATGCTTGTCCTCTACTCCCTCCCGGGTTGAGCGTTACGGCCGGATCCCCGCGTTCACCTTGGGCGCCTCCTGCCGCCACGGCTGCGCAGGGAGCGCGCGCTGCCGCGGCCACTGCTCGTCGAGCGTGCTGCCGTCGAACAGGCGGCCGTTCATCATCACGTGACGCACCGTGTTGGTGTTGCGGATGTTGGCCAGCGGGTCGGCGTCGAGGACGATGAGGTCGGCGAGCTTTCCCGGCTCGAGCGACCCGAGGTCCTTCTCCAGCCCCAACGCCTCGGCCCCCATGAGGGTCGCCACGCGCAGGGCGTCGTGGTTGGTGAGGCCCCCCGACGCCACGGTCCACAGCTCCCAGTGGTAGCCGAGCCCTTGCAGCTGGCCGTGACTTCCGATGCCGGCCTTGCCGCCAGCCGCAACCAGGTCGCGAATGACGCCGGCGTGCGCCTTGGCGTTGTACTCCTCGTCCAGGAACCACCCGGCCGGCCCCGGCGATCCGCCCGCCCCCTGCCCACGGCGACGCGTCTTGGAGTCGAGGTCGTCGTCGGGGGTGAAGCGGCGCAGCTTGGCGTCCTTGTTGGGGTTCTCCTTCGTGTAGTAGTAGTTCTCCATCCACGGCCCGCCATAGGACACGAGGAGCGTGGGGGTGGAGACCGTCCCCGACGTGGCGAAGAGCTTGATGACGTCGTCGAAGAGCGGGGTGATCGGCAGGTTGTGCTCGACGCCGGAGTAGCCGTCGATTGCCATCGTGACGTTGGTGCGGAAGGCGAGCCCCGCCTCGGTGGTGGGCATGAGGCGCAGCTCGCGCGCCGCCATCATGATCCACTGCCGCACCTGCCGGTTGCCGGCCCCGTACATCTTGATGGTCTTGGTGTCGTAGTACTCGCTGTAACGCTTGAGGACGTTGCGCGCCTGCTCCAACGAGCGAATGCGCTCACCCGCGAAGATGCCGGGCCCCGTGGAGTAGATGCGCGGGCCCACGATGTCGCCGGTCGACACGCGGTCGGCGTAGCTGAGCACGTCGGTGGAGCCGGTCTGCGGGTCGCGCGTGGTGGTGACGCCATAGGCCAGGTTGGCCAATAGCGCCCACGGCTGCGTGGTGTGGATGTCGGGCGAGTGGCGGAAGTGCGCGTGCGTGTCGACGAAGCCGGGGATGATCACCTTGCCCGTCACGTCGACGATACGTGCCCCCGCTGGTACCTCGACCGCGCCGCGCGTGCCGACGGCGACGATGCGGTTGTCGCGCACCACGACGTCGGCATTCTCGATCACTTCGTTGCCCTTCATCGTGATCGCCTTGGCACCACGCAGCACGACCGCGCCACGCGGAATGTCACGCGTGCCGCTCACGCGGATGCGAAGTTCTGTCGGCTTGTAGGTCGCCGTCGTGGTGTCGCGCGCTGCCGGGCGGCGCGCCGTGTCGCCGGAGGCAGCCGGCGCGGGGGGCTGCGCCGCCGCGGCACGCCGCGCCACACGCACCGAATCGTCGAAGGCCTTGGCCCGGTCCAGATCGTACGTCACGAGGGCATTGCCGATCGACCAGTGCACCACGCGCCCGCTCGACTGCCACACCGGGAACTCGCCGCCGATGTCCGAGAGGCGGCGCACCGGCGTCGGCGCGCTCTCCGGCGTCGCCACCGAGATGACCGGGACCGGTCCTCCCACCAGGGGGACGGTCACGACGTAGAAGTCCGACCCCACCTGGGCGAGCGCGAGGTCCCCCTTGGGCGCCATGCGCACGGTGCCGGCGCTAGGCGGGGTGTTGGCTCCGGGCTGCGCGGCTCCCGTCACCCGCACGTGCTGCCGCTGGTCGGTCCCGTCCCACCGGAACGAGACGAGCCCTTCGCTCCCGCCGTAGGCGAAGATGCGCCCAGGGTCGCTGGTGAAGTGCGGATCGGCCAACCCGCCAGCTGCACGGATGCGCGTCACGGCGCCCCCTTCCGCCGGCACCCAGACGAAGCGCGCCGCCTGCCCGCCGCCAAAGCGCTGCACGGTCTCCTTGAGCTCCCGCGCATCGGCCTGCATGGCCACGATGCGCGTCCCGTCGGGAGACCACTGCGTGCCGAAGTACGTGGCGATGTCGCGCGTGAGGCGCACCGGCTGCCCGCGCCCATCGGCGCGCACCTTGTGGATGTGTCCTCCCGCGTCGCCCCACGTGACGTACGCGACCCACGCGCCGTCGGGCGACCACGAGGGATGGAACTCCCCCTCGGCGCTCGACGCGATGCGGCGCGGCTCACCCCCCGGCAGCTCCATCACGTACAGGTCGCCTAACGCCGAGAAGGCGATGCGCGTGCCATCGGGCGACGGGACCGCATCGCGAATCTGGCGGGCGACGATCGTCGGCGTGTCCTCAATGGGATACTGGAACTTCACCTCCGGCCCGATGGCCACGTCGACGTCGATGCTGAACGGGATCTTCGCCGGCGCGCTCCCGTCCACCGGGACGCGCCAGATCTCGCCGCCATAGCTGATGACGATCGCCTTGCTGTCCGGGGTGAAGTCGTAGCCCGGCAAGGCGTCGGTCTCGAGCATCGCCTCCTGGTTGTCTCGCTGAATGGGATAGGCGAGCCAGCGTTCGTCGCCGGTGGCCAGCTCGCGCACGCGCAGCCCGGTCTTCTCTTCGTAGCGGCTCCCGTAGGCGAGCCACTTTCCGTCAGGTGAAACCGCGGGACGAAAGCCGGAGCCGTAGCGCGCCGTCATCGTCGTCGTCGTCCCGAGCTCGCGGTCGTACGAGGCGAGCTGGAACTGCGGGAAGATCGCGTTGTAGGTCCACGTGGCCTGTCGCGTGCCGTACCACAGGTAGCGCCCATCGGGCGAGAAGGTGGCCCCGATCGCCGACAGCGGCGCCGGCTCGCGGATCACCTGGATCCCGGCCCCTCCATCCACGTGATAGAGGAAGATCTTCGGCGCCCCCTGCACCGAGCGCGTCACGGCGATGTACTTCCCGTCCGGCGTCCATTCCGGCGAGACGAACATGTCATCGGTCGTCTTCGACAGCTGCAGCGTGTCGCTCCCGTCGGCCGCCATCACCCAGAGGTTGTTCCCCCCGCTGCGGTCGCTGATGAAGGCGATGCGCCGGCCATCAGGGCTCCAGCGCGGCTGCGCATCGTGCGCCATCCCGCTCGTCAGGCGCGTCGCCGAGCCGCCGGTGGCCGGTATTGTATAGATGTCGCCCAACAGGTCGACGACCAGCCGCGCCCCGTCGGGACTCACGTCCACCGACATCCACGACCCCTTGGTCGCCGTGAAGCGCAGGTGGCGCGCCCCCTCCAGCGGGAGCGCCGCTCGCCCCGCCGGGCGCGCCGGAGCCTGCGCCCACGCCGCGTCGACGCTCCCCGCCAAGGCGACGAGCGAGATGATCGGGACGAGCCTGCGGGCGGCAGCGGCAGACTGCGCCAGTCGGAGCGTTCGAAGAATTGGGCGCCGCGTCATCGATCGGTTCTCCTGAAGGTGTTCCCCACCCTCGGTTGGGCAGGCTCGCTCACCCGACGCCCGGCGGGGCGGCTCGCCAGGCGTTGGGCGGAGTTGCTCGCCCGTCCGTCGGCGGGCGACCTCGCCCGGCGTTGGGCGAAGCGCACAGAACATCGCCACCAGTACCGTCCCCTGCCACAGCGCCCCGCTCTTCTCTTGACACCGGACCCAGTGAACACAACTTTGTTCTGCATTCGAACAAAGTCTGGAACGGACCCCCCTCTCCCTTGGTCCGCCGTCCAGTCCGCCCCCAAGAAGAGGCTCGCATGGGTCCGACTCGCACTCCCGTCGTCCGGCGTCTGGGCCGGCGCTGGTTCGCCACGGCACTCGCCGCCGCGCTGACCGCCCTCCCCTTCCAGGCACCGCTCGCCCAACGCGTCCAGGTCGTCTCGGACGCCGCCGGATCACGCCTGCAGGTCGACGGGCGCGACTTCATGGTCCTGGGGATGAACTGGGACTACTTCCCCATCGGGACCAACTACGCCTACAACTTCTGGGGGCAGCCCGACGACTTCATCAAGGGGCGCTCGACCGGGGAGATGTCGCTCCTCAAGAGCATGGGGGTCAACGCGATCCGGCAGTACGCCGGCGTCCCTCCCAAGTGGGTGCGCTACATCTATGAACAGTACGGGATCTTCACCGTCCTCAATCACTCGATGGGGCGCTACGGCGTCACGGTGAACGGCGCCTACCAGGCCCACACCGACTACTCCGACCCGCGCGTCCGCAGCGCGATCATCGGCGAGGTGACCGCCCTGGTCGAGCAGTTCAAGGGGACGCCCGGCGTGCTGATGTGGCTCCTGGGGAACGAGAACAACTACGGGCTGGTCTGGAAGTCGGCCGAGACCGAACAACTCCCCGCGGGAGAGCGCGACGCCGCCAAGGCGCGCTACCTCTATTCGCTCTTCGGCGAGACGATCCGCGCCATCAAGGCGATCGACACCGCCCACCCGGTCGCCATGGCCAACGGCGACCTGCAGTACCTCGACATCATTGCCGAGGAAGCCAAGGGGCTCGACGTCTTCGGCTCCAACGTCTATCGCGGACTCTCGTTCGGCGACGCCTTCCAGCGCGTCAAGGACAAGCTCGGCGTCCCGGTCATGTTCACCGAGTTCGGCGCCGACGCGTACAACGCCAGGGAGATGCGCGAAGACCAGCTGACGCAGGCGAGCTACCTGCTGGCGCAGTGGGAGGAGATTTACCGCCAGTCGGCCGGCAAGGGGGGCGTGGGGAACGCGATCGGCGGCTTCACCTTCCAGTGGAGCGACGGGTGGTGGAAGGTGAAGCAGGAGGAGCGCCTCGACATCCACGACACCGACGCCGGCTGGGCCAACGCCGCATACGCCGAGGACCACTCGAAGGGCGACAACAACATGAACGAGGAGTGGTGGGGGATCGTGGCCAAGGGGCCGACCGACTTCCGCGGCCACTTCCAGCTCTTTCCGCGCGCCGCGTTCTACGCCCTGCAGAAGGCCTACACGCTGGACCCGTACGCATCGGCCACCAGCATGGCCGCCATCCGCTCGCACTTTGCGGCGATCAGCACCACGGAGATGGCGCTCAAGGCGCGCGGTGACGGCGCCGCTTTAGGCTCCAACGCTACCGAGCGCGTGCGGCTGAGCGGGATGCGGCTCGAGTTCTCGACCTTCAGCACCGGTGGGAGCCGCCTCTCGACCCCGTCGTCGCGTACGCCGAGCGCCACCGCGCGTCCCGCCTCCACCGGCTTCGACCGGATGGAGTCGTACTTCGCCGAGTTGACCGCGAACCCGGCGCAGAACGTCACGGCCACGCTCTCGCTCAACATGCTGGGCAAGGTGACGAGAACCGCGGGCGTTCGCGCACGCTGCTGCAGGCCGACGGTTCGAGCTACAAGGACAACAGCATCGAGCGCCTCAAGGTGTACCGGGCGAGCCTCGGCTGGGACGAGCGCAACTTCCGACTCGACGGCTTCTATCGTACCGGACATTACCACTGGGGGTACGAAGGGGACTTCTTCGGGCTGTATCGCGAGGCCAACTACGGCCCCAACATCGACATCTACAACGGCGAGGCCCCGTTAGGCTTCGAGTTCACCGGCAAGCGCAAGTTCGACGGGCTCAAGATCGCGGCCGGGCCCGAGCTGTGGTGGGGAGCCAACCCCGCGGTGCTGGCCAAGTATCGCCGGCAGGTGGGAGCCTTCCAGGTGACGGGGGTCTACCAGGAGGACATCGCGCGGCAGGGACAGACGGCGTCGTCGTTCGCGATCCCGCAGCCGCAGGTCCGCACGGGGACTTTGCACCTGGCCACCACCCGCGGCGCCGCCGGCTTCGAGCTGGGCGGCATCTGGGGGGGGAACACGAGGGTGGGACGCGTCTTCCAGATCGCCGACGGCGGCCCCGGCTCCTACCGCATGCTGCAGGACCAGATCAAGGACTCGGACGCCCTCGGCGCCAAGGCCAAGGTCACCTGGTCGCGCGGGCGGTGGAACTGGTACGCGCAGGGTGCCGCGATGGGGATTGTGGCTGACGGCGGCCCCACGCAGACCATGACGTTCACCGGCTGGGGGCTCAAGGACAGCGGGAGCGGCAACAACTGGAACGCGCTCACCGGCTTCACCTATGCCGTGGGCAAGTTCCAGATCGCCCCCAACTTCCTCTGGCAGAAGCCGATCGTCGGCCCCATCCCGGCCGACGTCCCGGCGCCCGGACGCCCGCGCAACATCCTCGACGACCCGTTCGTCGTGCGTGGCAACCGCGAGCAGACGGCGGGGGAGATCCTCATCTCGTTCGACCCGACCCCCGCGACCTTCATGTACGCGTGGGACAGCGACAACCGGGAAGATGCGCGCCTCGCCTTCAACCTAGGCTACATCTATCGCCACTATCCCACCACGCAGGACGCCGCCATCGGCATCCTCGCCGACGGGCGCACGCTCTTCGCCTTCCCTGGCGCCCCGCCGGCCAAGGATCTCTGGGAAGTTCGCAGCCGCGTCGTCTCGCGCGTGTCGCCGTCGCTCCGCCTCATCGCCAACGGCTTCTGGGGGACAGCCCAGCCTAACGGGAACAGCGCGCGCCTCATCAAGCGCTACGGTGGCGACTTGCGCCTGGCCACCGGGCAGATGAAGGTGTCCGCCGCGGCCAAGTTCAACGACTGGGGGCCGTTCGACTACCATCGCGACTTCAACCTCACGTATCCCACGCAGCTCATGGGCGACCTCTCGTACTTCCTGGGGCTGCCGAGCTGGTTCAACGTCCCGGGGACGCGCTTCGGACTGCGCGGCACGTGGCGCACGCTCGACCGCTTCTCGCCGCGCTACTGCCCCGAGCGCGTGGCCGACGCCACGGGGTCGCTCGCGTGCGACCCGACCGCCCCCGCCAAGACGGGGCGCGAGTGGGAAATCCGTTCGTACGTGACCGTTGGGTGGTGACGCGATGATCGAGCGGCGAGTGCGCGAGCTGCTGGCGCGCATGACGCTCGAGGAGAAGATCGGGCAGCTGGCGCAGGTGCAATCCGGGGGCGGACACGTCCCCGACCACCTGCGCCAGTCGCTGCGTGACGGACGCGTGGGCTCGGTGATCAACGAGGTGCACGCCGCCACGGTCAACGAGCTGCAGCGCATCGCCGTGGAGGAGAGCCGGCTCGGCATCCCGCTCCTCATCGGGCGCGACGTGATCCACGGCTTTCGCACCGTCTTCCCGATCCCGCTGGGCCAGGCGGCGAGCTGGAACCCCGCGCTCGTGCGGGAGGGAGCGCGCGTCGCCGCGCGCGAGGCGGCGTCGGCAGGCGTCAACTGGACCTTCGCCCCCATGCTCGACATCGCCCGCGACCCCCGCTGGGGGCGTGTCGCCGAGTCGTTAGGCGAGGACCCGCACCTCTCCGGGGTGCTGGGTGCCGCCATGGTGCGGGGCTTCCAGGGCGAGGACGAATCCGGCGCGCCGGCAGCTCGCGGGCGCCTGGCGGCCTGTGCCAAGCACTTCGCCGGCTACGGCGCCAGCGAGAGCGGGCGCGACTACGCGACCACGAGCATCCCCGAGCACGACCTGCGCAACGTGCACCTCCCGCCGTTCAAGGCGGCGATCGACTCAGGGGCGATGACGATCATGACGTCGTTCAGCGACCTCAATGGCGTCCCCGCCACCGGCAACGCCTGGCTCCTCACACAGGTGCTGCGCGAGGAGTGGGGGTTCGACGGCTTCGTGGTGAGCGACTGGGACTCCATTCGCCAGCTCGCCGTGCACGGCCTCACCGAGGACGATCGCGGCTCGGCGCGCGAGGCCGCCAACGCCGGCGTCGACATGGAGATGGCGAGCCACACCTACGCCCATCACATGGCCGCGCTCGTGCACGACGGCGAAGTGCCGCTGGCGCGGGTGGATGCGATGGTCGCCAACATCCTGCGCATCAAGTTCCGGCTGGGGCTCTTCGAGCAGCCCTACACGGATCCGGCGCAGTTTCCACCGCCCGGTGCCGATGTGCACCTGGCGGCGGCACGCGCCGCGGCGATCGAATCGGCGGTCCTGCTCAAGAACGACTACCAAGCGCTCCCGCTCTCCCGCGAGTCGCTCCGCACCATCGCGGTCATCGGCCCCCTGGCCGACGATCCGTACGAGCAGCTCGGGACCTGGATCTTCGACGGCGACGCCCAGCTCAGCCGCCCGCTCCTCCCCGCCATTCGCGCCCTGGCCGGCGACCAGATCGCCGTGCACTACGCCCGCGGGGTGGAGACGACGCGCAGTCACGGCACCGCCGGCTTCGCCGAAGCGGTTGCAGCTGCCGAGTCGTCCGATGTGGTCGTCCTCGTCCTGGGAGAGGAGGCCATCCTCTCCGGCGAGGCGCACTGCCGCGCCGACGTCGCACTCCCGGGCGCGCAGGAAGCGCTCATCGAGGCCGTCGCCGCCACCGGAAAGCCGATCGTGCTCGTCCTCATGACCGGGCGCGCGCTCGCCCTGGAGCGCATCGCGCACCACTGTCACGCCATCCTCTGCGCGTGGCACCCCGGCTGCATGGGAGGCGAGGCCATCGCCGACCTCCTCTTCGGCGTCGCCTCGCCGTCGGGCAGGCTCCCGGTGACCTTCCCCCGCGTCACCGGGCAGCTCCCCATCTATTACGCGCAGAAGCATGGCGGCAAGCCGGCGACGCCGGCCACGTACATTCACATCGACGATATCCAGCCGCGCGCCCCGCAGCTCTCCGTCGGCAACACGTCGTTCCATCTCGATGTGCACTGGACGCCGCTCTTTCCCTTCGGGCACGGGCTGTCGTACACCACCTTCGCGTACGAACATCTCCGCGCCAGCACCGCCGAACTGCCCATGGACGGCACCCTCACGTTGAGCGTCGACGTCATCAACGTGGGCCATCGAGAGGGCGACGAAGTCGTGCAGCTGTACGTGCGCGACCTGGTCGGGAGCGTCACGCGTCCCGTGCGCGAGCTCAAGGGCTTCCAGAAGCTTCGCCTCGCTCCCGGGGAGCGTCGTACGGTCTCCTTCACGCTTGCGGCGCACGACCTCGCGTTCCATGGTCGCGGCATGCAGCTGGCGGCCGAGCCCGGGCGTTTCCATGCCGGGATCGGCGGTGACTCCAACGCCGCGCTCCACCTCGAGTTCGTCCTGCTGGCACCGACCACGCCGTGAACCCTCACGAGTCCCGCATATGACCGCTTCGACCGACCCGCAGACGCTCGGTGCCCGCGCCGACGCCATCCTCGAGCGCATGACGCTGGCACAGAAGCTCGGGCAGATGATGCAGCCCGAGCGCCAGGCCGCCACGCCCGACGACGTGAAGGCTTACCACCTCGGCTCGATCCTGAGCGGGGGCGGCTCGTGCCCGGGTGATAATCGCCCCGCGGACTGGATCGCCATGAACGACGCGTACTGGGCCGCGTCGATGAGCGACGAGGATGGGCGCACGCCCATTCCGCTCCTGTACGGCGTCGACGCCATCCACGGCCATGCCAACGTCCTTGGCGCCACCGTCTTCCCCCACAACATCGGGCTCGGCGCCACCAACGATCCAGACCTGCTCGAGCGCATCGCGCAGGCCACCGCCCGCGAAATCCTCGCCACCGGCGTGGAGTGGACCTTTGCTCCCACGCTCGCCGTCGCGCGCGACCTGCGCTGGGGACGCACGTACGAGAGCTACTCCGAGGATCCGGCGCGCGTCGCGAGCTACGCCGCACGCTTCGTTCGGGGGCTGCAGGGCGACCTGGGTCGCGACGGCGTGATCGCCTGCGCCAAGCACTGGGTGGGCGACGGCAGGACCGATCAGGGCTTCGACCAGGGAAACACCCTCGTCGACGAGGACGAGCTCACCCGCACGCACATCGCCCCGTACCTCCCGGCCCTCGCCGAAGGGGTGCTGACGGTCATGGCGTCGTTCAATAGCTGGAACGGCGACAAGTGCCACGGCCACCGCTACCTGCTCACCGACGTCCTCAAGGGGCGGCTTGGCTTTTCCGGCTTTGTCATCTCGGACTGGGACGGGGTCGACTACCTCGACCCCGACTACGCGACCGCCATCGGCAAGGCGGTGAACGCCGGCGTCGACATGCTCATGGTCTCGGTGGAGTGGCGCGCCTGCCTCGCGCACCTCACGCGCCTGGTCGCCGATGGCACGATCCCCATGTCGCGCATCGACGACGCCGTGCGGCGCATCCTCGTCGTGAAGCACCGGTACGGGCTCTTCGAACGCCCGCGCCCGGCGGACCGTCACTGGTCGCAGCACGACTGCCTTGGCGCCGCCGAGCATCGCGCGGTGGCGCGTGAGGCGGTGCGGAAGTCACTCGTCCTGCTCAAGCACGAGGGTGGACTCCTCCCCCTCACCCCCAGCGACCGCATCCTCGTCGCCGGGCGCAACGCCGACAACCGTGGGCACCAGTGCGGCGGCTTCACCGTGGCCTGGCAGGGGACCACGGGGAACGACTTCATCCACGGCGGGACGTCGATCTGGGAAGGAATCCGCGACGTTGCACCTGGGGCGACGCTCAGCGTCGACGGCTCGGCCGCCGACGCGAGCGCGCACGACGTCGCCCTCGTGGTCATCGGCGAGAAGCCGTACGCCGAGGGGATGGGCGACCTGCGCGGCGTGGAGACGATCGGCGCGGGGTCGGCCTTTGGCGGCAAGAACCTGCGACTGCCGCCCTACGGCGACTCGCTCGAACTGGCGACGCTCCACCCGGAGGAGCTGGCGACGATTCGTGCCATCCGCGCCAAGGGGATCCCCGTGGTGACGGTCCTCGTGTCGGGGCGCCCGCTGGTGGTGAACGACGAACTCGCCGAGTCGGCGGCCTTCGTCGCGGCCTGGCTCCCCGGGTCGGAGGGAGGCGGAGTCGCCGACGTCCTGTTCGGCGGCGACGGCTTCCAGGGGACGCTTCCGTTCGCCTGGCCGGCCACGGCCGACGGCGCGACGGCGGAGGCCCGCGACCGCGAGGCGCTGTATCCTCGCGGCCACGGACTTACCACCGGGCGGACGCGTTAGGCAGTGACCGGCGCCGCCGCCCCGCGACGGCGCTCGAGCTCGGCGCGCACCTCGTGTGCGCGCTCCTCGGTGATCGGATAGGTCGCGATGGCCCAGATCGCGATGGCCGACGTGATCATCGGGAACCCGACGTCAAAGAGGCGGATGAACACGATGGTCTGCGCCCACTGCTCCCCCCAGGGGCCACCTGGAAGCCGGTCGCATTGAGCAGGTACCCACCGCCCGCCAGCGCCGCCGCCATGCCGAGCTTCACGACCCACCAGTAGATCGCCCCGAAGATCCCCTCGCGGCGCTGCCGCGTCTCGAGCTCGTCCACGTCGACCACGTCGGCGATCATCGACCCCATGAGGGTGAAGAGCCCGCCGAGGCCAAAGGCCGTGAGCGGGACCGGGACGAGGAGCAGCCACGGATGCTGCGGATCGTAGCAGAACCACTTGAGCCCGTACCCACGATCGAGACACCCGTGGAGATGAAGAAGGCTCGGCGCTTGCCGATCTGCGTGCTGAGCCACGTGATGAACGAGATCACCGCGAAGGTGCTCGCCGCCCCCAGCGTCCCCGAGTACCCGGCGTACTTCGCGCCTAGCTCCTGGTTGCCGCCGAACACGTAGTAGATGATCACGTAGAACTGGAACGACGAGATCATGATGAAGCCGTTGAACACCAGGAAGGTGGCGATACACAGCTTCATGAACGGGCGCGAGCGCAGCGTGGTGGCAAAGCCCTTGAAGAAGAGGGCACTGTTGCGCTTGAGCCCTTCCCACCCGCTCTCGCGCGGCGCCGCACCGTCGACCGGACTCGCGTTCGGCTGGACAAAGCGCTCGCGCAGGAAGATCGCCGGCAGGATGCCGATGGCCATGACGACGATCGCGATGGCGATGGCCAGCCCCGACGCCCCCTCCACCGGCGTGGCGAACCACTCCTTCCGGTTCATGATCCAGAGGAACCACGGCGACACCACGTAGGCCAGCTGGCCGATGAAGTTCTGCACGCCCATGAGGCGGGTGCGCTCGTGGTAGTCGGGGGTGAGCTCGTAGCCTAACGCCACCCACGGCGCGGCGAAGATGGTGTAGGCCACGTAGAAGATGATCGAGCCGATGAGGAAGAACCAGAAGTAGTAGTTCTCGCTCCGGCCGGCCGGGAGCTGCCAGAGCGCGGCGTAGATCAACCCGCTGGAGATGGCACCGGCGAAGATGTAGGGCCGGCGCCGCCCCCATCGCGACGAGGTGTTGTCGCTGATGTACCCCATCAGCGGATCGGTAAGCGCATCGCTGATGCGCGGTATCGCCCCAGCAGCCCGACCAACGCCGGGTTCATCCCCAGCCCGAGGTTGAGGACGACGATCATCCCCCCGATCGCCGCCGCCAGCAGGTTGTTCACGAACGCCCCCATCCCGTACGCCACCTTCTTCGGGAAGGAGATGCGGTCCTCGGGCTTGGTCTCGAACGTCGTGAACGGCTTCGCCGCATCCTTCGACCCCAGGCGCGCATGCCAGGCCGCGATGGCCGTCTTGATCAGCGCGCCGACCCGCGTGGTGGCGCTCATCAGCGCCGGTACACGCGAACCCAGTCCACCAGCATCGACTGCGGGAAGACGGTCGAGCCATCCGGCGGCCCAACGTATCCCCCACCGACCGCCACGTTCAGGATGATGTAGAACGGATGGTCGTAGACCCAGGCGCCGGGGACGTAGCTGCGCTTGATCTCATGGTAGGTCTGTCCGTCGACCTTCCACTTGATCTGGTCCTCGTCCCACTCGACGGTGAAGTCGTGGTAGTCGGCGTCGAAACGCGCGCCGTCCAGGAGGTAGCGCCGCGTGAAGCCGTTGATCCCCGAGTAGCCGGGGCCGTGCAGCGTCCCATTCACGACGCTGGGCTCCTGCCCCCGGTACTCCATGATGTCGATCTCCCCCGCCTGCGGCCACCCGACCACGTCCTCGTTGGCCCCTAACAGCCAGAAGGCGGGCCAGATCCCGCGCCCCGACGGCATCTTGATGCGCGCCTCGATGCGCCCGTACTTGAACTCCTGCTTCCCCTGCGTCGTCAGGCGCGCCGAGGTGTAACCACTCCCGCGGAACGACTCCTGGCGCGCCGTGATCACCAGGTGCCCGGAACCGTCGAGCGAGGCGTTGCTCGCCCGGTCGGTGTCGAACTCGAGCTGGGCGTTCCCCCAGTCGGTCCCGACGTCGAAGCGCCAGTTGGACTGGTTAGGCAGTGCCCCGGCGGCGCCGCTGAAGTCATCCTCCCACGCCAGGACCCACGGTCCATCCGGTTCGGTGCATCCGACGAGGCCGGCCAATGAAAGGGAGAGCAGCGCGATACGTCTGTTCATGGGCCAGCCGGGTGAAGGGCGCGCTACCGCGCGCCGATGGTTGGAAAGAGCCGCGGGTCGCCCAGCGCGGCCTCGAGCACGATCGTCGCCGCGCCGATGGCGATGGAGCGCGGCCCAAGGGCACTGGTCATGATCTCCGATGCGGCCACCGAACTCACGAAGGTCCGGCGCAGCACCGTCTCGCGCAGGGGGACAAGCAGGCGTTCACCCAGGCGCGCAATGCCGCCGCCGATGATCACCGCCCCCGGGTTCATCAGGTTCAACACGCCCGCCACCGCGATCCCCAGGTAATCGGCCGCCGTGCTGATCACGTGAATCGCCAGCGGATCGTCGGCGAGCGCGGCGTTCTCGATGGCGTCGATCGTCAGCGCCCCCTGGTGCAGGACGCTCGTGGGGTATTCGGGGAGGAGCTGGCGCGCGCGCTTCACCAGCGAACTCGCCCCAACGAAGGTCTGCAGGCAACCACGGTTGCCGCAGTCACACGGGTCGCCGGAGAGATCGATGGCCATGTGCCCGATCTCGCCCGCCACCCCGCTGGCGCCACGGGCGATGCGCCCGCCCACCATGTGACCGGCGCCGACGCCGGTGGCCACCTTGATGTACGTGAAGTCGTCGAAGCCGCGCCCCGCCCCCCACCACCGCTCGGCCACGGCGCCCAGGTTGGCGTCGTTGTCGATGAAGATCGGGGCACCGAAACGAGCGCCTAACGCCTCGAAGCCCGCGCGCCCCTTCCACGCGGGAAGGACGTGCGTGGAGAATCGATCCTGGTGGCGCGGGTCGACCGGACAGGGCACGGCGATGCCGATCCCCACCAGGCGCGCCGGATCGCCGCCCCAGCTCCGCAGGCACTCCGCGCAGAACTCGGCGATGAGGGCGCGCGTTCCCTCGGGATCGCTGCGCACCGGGAAGGGGCGATTCTCCCACGCCAGCACGCGCCCGCGCAGGTCGGTGAGCGCCACGGAGACGTGCGTCGCCCCCATGTCGACGCCGAGGATGACGCACGCGTCGTCCTGGAACTCGAGCACGATGGGGCGACGCCCGCCGCTCGACGCCCCTTCGCCGGCTTCGTCCACCAGCCGCGTGGCCAGGAGCTCCGTGACCACCTCGGACACCGTGGAGCGCGAGAGCCCGGTGCGCCGCGCGATGTCGGCTCGGGAGATCGCCCGCTCGTCCCAGATGAGCCGCAGCACCGAGTCGGCGAGCGAGGGCGGACGTGTCACATCGGCGCGCCACGGCGCCACTTCAGGCTGGACTACCCCCGTCACCTTCGATTTCCACGGCTCGTCGAGCATGCCGCCCTCCAGGTCGATGTCACTTGTGCAGGAGCACATTGTCGACATAGACCGTAGGGAGATCACCCGCGATGATCAACTGTGCCAGGTGCCCCTTTGTCGTCAGGCCAGCGAAAACGGAGAGGGGGATGTCAAAGCGGACCCAGCTCCCGGAGGTGAGCGAGGGGGTGGTGGTGCGGCTGAAGACCGGCTCGTGCTCCACGTCGTCGCCGCCACCAAAGACCCCGTTCGCCCCGAAATCGACGAGCTTGACCTTGAAAACCTTGGGCGCGTCGGTCGGGGAGGGGGTCCACAGGTCGAACGAGAAGTGGGTCATCGCCGAGGCGTTGACCGGCGCCGAGGTGAACTCGATCCCGGCGAAGACGAGGTTCGTGTACTTCTTCACGTCGTCGCCCGCGATCTTCACGTCGGCCAGGTCGGCCTGGTCCCAGCCAGCCGACCACGTGTCGACGGTGACGTTGGGATAGGCGTTGCTGAAGAGCGAGATGACGTCGGCCGCGGCCCACGTCGGGGCCGGAGCCGCCGTAACCGGCGCGGTGAGCGTGCCCGACGCCGAGAAGTAGATGTTGTCGACGAAGAAGGTCTTGAGGTCGCCCACCAGGATCATCTGGGCCAGGTGCGCCCGCGCCTTGAGCCCCGTGAAGGCCGCCAGCGGGATGTCGATCCCCACCCAGCTCCCCGTCGCCAGCGGCGGCGTGGACGACGCGGTGACCGAGTACTCGTGCTCCGAGTCGTCGCCGCCATCGAACGTCCCGTTCGGCCCGAAGTCGACCAGCTTGATGCGGAACGACTTGGGCAGCGTCGTCGGGTCGGGGGTCCACAGGTCCATGTGGAGCGTCGTCATCGCCGTCGCATCAATCGGCTTCGAGGTGAACTCGATCCCGACGAAGACGACGTTGCTGTACTTCTTGGTGTCGTTGCCCGCGATCTTCACGTCCTCGACATCGGCCACGTCCCACGGCGCCGACCAGGTGTCGACCTGCGCGTTGGGATAGGCGTTGCTGTAGAGCGAGATGACGTTCCCCGCCGGGGCGGCCGGCGTCGGCGCTGCGGTAGGCGGCGACGTGGGGACCGGGACGCGGTAGAAGTAGACGTTGTCGACGTAGATGGTCGGGCTCGACCCGGAGATGATCATCTGCGCGAGGTGCCCCTTCCCCGTGAGCCCGGTGAACAGCGCCATCGGGATGTCGAGCGAGTTCCACGCCCCGGTTCCGACCGCGGGGGTCGAGGTGCGCGACAGCGTGATCTCGTGCTCGGAATCGTCACCACCACCGAAGACGCCGTTGGCGCCGAAGTCGACCAGCTTGACCTTGAACGCCCCCGCATCCTGCGTCCACAGGTCGATGTGGAGCAGCGTGCTCGCCGCGGCGTTCACCGTCTTCGAGGTGAACTCGATGCCGGCGTAGGAAAGCTTGCTGTACTTCTTGGCCGCATTCCCTCCCACCTGGACGTCGGCCACGTCGGCCACGTCCCAGCTGGCCGACCAGGTGTCGACCTGCGCGTTGGGATAGGCATCGCTGAAGAGCGAGATGACGTCGGCCGCCGGACGCGTGGGCGTCGGCGCGGCCGCGGTGGGTGGTGCCGCCGCGGTGAGGGCAACCGAGCCGCTGGCGGTGGTCGCGCCGAGCGTGGCGCTCACCGTCGACGTCCCCGCACCGACCACCTGGATCGAGCCGTCAGCCGCAACCTTGGCCACCGACTCGTTGGACGACTTGAAGGTGAAGTACGCCGGCGACGCGTCGACCGTGACGTCGCTGCCGCCGACGTCGAAGGTGACCGTGGTCCCGGAGATCTTGAAGCTCGCCCCGACCTCGTCGTTCAGCGTCTGCGAGGCGATGGCCGGGCGCGGGTTGCGCAGGGTCGCGACGTTCTCGTACTGGATTTCATCGAACCAGATGGTGTAGCCGGCGCCGTTCTCCGCTCCTTCGGCAAAGAAAAAGGCGCCGCGCTCGCGCTCGAGCTTGGACGCCAGGGGGATGGGAATGACGTACTTCTTCCAGGCGGTCGTGAGCTGCAACCCCGCCACCTGCGCCGTGAACTGCGACGTCCCGGAGTTGTCGTTCCCGAGCCCGACCACGTCGATCTTGCCGGCGATGCTCCCCTTGGCCCAGAAGGTCAGGGCGTTGTAGCCAGTAAGGTCGCGCGCCACGTTGGCCACGAAGGCCCCGCCCGCATATCCCCCCGACGCGTCGCCGGGAGCCGGGACGGTCACCTTGAGCGCGGCACTCCCACGCAGGCGCGTCTCGGGATCGATCTGGACCGCATCGAGCTTGGAGCCCCCGAAGGCCTGGAACGAGGCCGCGACGTAGGTATCGGAGAAGACCGCGCTCTGCGTCGGGAACGACGCCGGCTCCAGCGTATCGAGGTCACGGCTGCAGGCGGAGGCCGAGAGGGCGGCCCCGACGAAAGCCACGATCGAGCGGGCGGAGGTTCGCGAAAGCCGCGGAAGCCGCAGAAGCAGCGCAGACATCTGATCGCTCCGATGGGAAGCGGAGATCCCGGGCCGAGGAAAGTCCCCTCATGGGCGGCGGCGCCCGGGCTTTGTTTGCCGCGCGAACAAAGTATGCGGACGACGGGACGATGTGTCAAGAAGATCTGTCGCACACCACTCGGCCGAAACGCCGCGGCGCTGGAAAAACAACGAGGGGCGCCTCGACGGCGCCCCTCGTTCGTCATCCCGCGACGGCCACGTCGCGGAGCACCCTCGCGCGTGGCCCGAGCCTCGCCCGAGCGCGCTACTTCGGCCACCCTCCCTGCGGAAGCCCACCGGTGATGCGCAGGGCGTTCCCGAAGTAGACCTTCTTCAGCACTGCATCCGGCAGGTCGATCCCGTACAGCTTCCAGAAGGCGTGGTACGGACGGTAGTAGTCGAAGTAGTCGTCGCGCGTCTCGAAGACGCGCCAGTAGTACGGGTACTCCTCGGGCTGGAACGAGTCCTTCCCGAAGAGGATGCGATCCTGGTACTTGATGAAGAAGTCGTGCGCGGCGCGCGGCTGGCGGCCGATGTCGTAGAGCACCGCGCCCACTTCGGTGTGCAGGTTGGGGTTGGCGTCGAACATCTTCCCCAGTCTCGCCAAGTCGTTGGCGTGCCACCCCATGTGCGCGATCACGAAGGTTGTCTTGGGGTTCCGCTTGACCAGGTTGTCACGCTCGGTCATCAGCGTCTCGAACGACGGGTACTGCTCCGCCGGATAGCGCCGACCGGGGAACAACGCGAGCTCGAGCCAGCGCTCGTTGTTGTAGTCGATCGTCTCCCAGAACTCCTGCGGGTCGGCCGTGTGGATGAAGACGGGGAGCTTGAGGCGCGCGGCGGCCTGCCAGACCGGGTCGAGCTCGGGGTCGTCGATCGTGAGGCGCGAGCCGTCGCCCTTCTTCGTGGAGAGGCCGAGCCCCTTGCCGATCTCGCCGATGCCGACCGCACCAGCTGCAACGTCGGCCTCGAGCTGCGCCACCGCCTTCTCAGCCCACCCGGGCCCGACGTTGCGAAAGTCGATTCCGGTGAGGAAGCGCACGCGATCCTTCATGCGCGGCGACCCCTGCACGAGCGCCGCCTGCCGCTTGAGCGCTTCGCCCGAGACGTTGTTGGCTGCCACCATCCCCCGCACGTTGAGCGCGTCGAGCGCGTCGGCGAGTTCGTTGAGCCCGTCGGCGGAGCCGAGCTGCGACGTGGGGTGACCGTGATAGTCGATCGCCGGGAACTTCGCCTTGGGCACCGTGTGCGCCGGCGCCTTAAGCGTGTTGCGCGGGCGGTAGTCGACGATGCTGGGAGCCGGCATCGTCGGCGCCTGGCAGTTACGCGGCCGCACCTCGGTCATTCCCGGCGGACACTGCTCCCCCGGCTGGATCTGCGTCCCGCCGCGCCCCTGCCCGCCTTGGGCGTGCGCGAGAGCGGGGAGGGTCAATAGCGAGGCGACAACAGGGACGAAGCGGACGAAACGACCAAACACAGGGCGCATGACAGAATCCACACGGGTGAGGGCGGGAAATCTGTACCCGCGCGCGTCCCCTCGCGATCCGTGATGCGCCCTCGTTCGATGTGAGCGTCGGCGTGGCGCCAGCCAGGCGCCGACGAGGCGGCGGCCGTCAGGTCGCTCCGCCCACCGATTCGGGCATGGCGACGGTGAGGAGGAAGGTCACCCCCGCTTCGGTCGTCACCGCGTGCCGCACGTGCGCCCCGACCGAGATGATCGACCCTGGCCCCAGGTCGTGCACGACGCCGTCGACCGCGAATTGCATTCGCCCTTCGATCGCCTGGACCGTGATCGGCCCGGACGCGGCGTGATCGGGGAGCGCGCCCCCCGGTGCGAGCGAGATGAGCGTGAGGCGCAGCGCCCCGCTCTTGAGGATGGTGCGCGCCGTGCGCCCGTGCTTGTCGGGGAGCAGGGCCTTCATCTGCGCATGCTCATGCGCGAGGTCGAGCACGAGGGCCTGCCCGTCGAGCGGGCGGTCGAGTGATGACATCACGATCTCCAGTGTCATGGTGTTAGGCACGACGACTCACGCCGTACCCTTCCTGGTGATGAAGACGTGCACGCGATCCTCCGCGAGCTCCCGCACGTCATACGCATAGCCCTCGGCTTCCAGTCGTGGAAGGAGCAGCATGGGGACCCGCACGTTTATCTGCACCAGCGTGGCGTCGGGCGGCAAGGTCTTGAGCGCGGCCAGCGTGTACGACAGCGGCTCGGGAGGTTCCATGTCGCGCACATCGACCACCGCCACGTCGCGATAGAACCAGATCATCCAATCGTCAGGCGCCAGCGATTCGGTGTGGTGCACATAGCCGTGCTTCCCCATGACCGTGTAGAGCGGGACGGGCTCGAAGATGGCCCGTACCAGCAGGGCACCTCCGGACTCCACCGTACTCTTGGCCGCCATCAGTCGCGCGAACGGCTCGCGCCCGTTCCGCAGATCTTCCCGTACGTCCACCTCGACGACTTTCGCCGAGTCCACGACCTGCAGCGCCAGCGGCAGGTCATCGCGCAACACGTTCATCCCTCGTCCTCCTGAATCAGTCCAGGATGCCACGCCGGTTCCCACACCAGCGTGGGTTCGACGCGTGTCACACCTGGGACGCGCGACACCGCCTGCATGATTCCGTTGGTGATGTGGTCGCCCATGGGGCAGTGCTCGGTGGTAAGCGTGTAGGTGACGGTGACGACTCCGTTGGAGCCGACGGCCACCCCATACACCAGCCCCATCGACAGGACGTCGAGGCCGACCTCGGGATCGATCACGGTCGACAGCGCGTCCAGCACGCCCTGCTCGACCTCGGTGGAAGTGCGTTCGTTCATGGAGTCCTCCGCGAAATGGCCAGCATTTGTCCCGCCGTCACCAGTGCCCCCGCAGCGAACACGCTCGCCCCGAGGCGCGCGCCGACCCCCAGCCTAACGCGACGGCGGCCACGAACACGACGGTCCCGGTCACAAGGAGCGCGACCGCGAGCTGCGCGCCGCGCGCCGAGTAGAGGTCGGCCACGCGCGGGAGCGGGCGCGTGCCGGCCAGCGGGCCGAAGCGATGGTTCCACACCAGGAACGGGACGATCTTGAAGTAGTGCGCCACCACAAAGGCGCACACACTCATGAGCACGAGCGCCACGTACGCCACCTGCACGCGCGGCGAGGCACGCCCCGCAACGACGACCACCGCCAGCGGAAGCGCGCTCGCGAGCCCACCGAGCGCCCATGCCGCGAGGCGCATCCCCGCGTCGAGTTGTTGGCGGTGACGGTGCGCGTAGAACTCGCGCGACTGCAGGACGAAGGCGACCACGCCTGCGCCGATGAGGAGCGCCGGGAGCCAACGTCCGGCAATGGGGACGTGGTGCAGGAGCGCCAGGGCGCCGGCGCCGGCGGCGACCAACCGCATGGCCCACACCGCATACCGGTCGCTCCCGCCGTGGCTCAGGAGGAACATCGGGAAGAGGCGCTGTGACACACCAACCATCGACAGCAGCACCCAGCCAGCGAGGGCGATGTGCAGGTGCGCCCCCAGGGCGATGGGGCGCACGACCCCGAGGAACGCGAGGTGCAGGTTGGCGCTGAGCGACGCGCCCAGCAGGAGCGTGACGGCGAGGAAGGTGAGCGCCCAGGCCAGCGACCACCACAATACGTCGCGCTTGGGGGCGCGCCGGAGCGTCACCGAAACGTTCCCGAGAAAGCTGAGCGCCCCCAGCACCAGCGCGGTTACCCCCGCCAGCAGCAACATCGGGCGATGAGCCGCCAGCCCGGCGGTGAAGGCGAGGACACCAGGCACGTACAACGCGAAGCTCGCGTGTGCCACGCGCTCCGAGGCGATGGGGACGCCGACGGCGACCGGGAGGAACTGGTACAGCGCTCCCATGATCGACGTGGTGAACCAGCCGAGCGTGAGGAGATGGACGACGGCGAGCACCGGCGTGGTCGAGTAGCCGCCGAGTGCGAGCATCGGCGCCTGGACAACCGCCCCCGCCGCGGCGAGGCACAGAAACGCGAGCGCAGCAGCGAAGTGCGTTCCGGGCAGCCGAAACGGCGGACCGCTCGAGGTCGTGCGCACGGGCACAGGGTCGGCAACAGGGGGCACAGCAGCAGGGACAGCAGAGGGGACAGCAGAAGGCACAGCAGCGGGCATTGGGGATTACGACGCTCGCAGCAGCTCACGCATGCGGTCGAGGTCACCGTCGAGTCGCGCCGCGAGGCGCCCCTCGGCGTTCACGAGAAATGCGACGGCCGCGTGGTTGATGTCGCCGGTGGCGCCGTCGCGCGAGCGCCCCACGCCCCACCCATCGAGTACCGCGCTCACCTCGTCCACGCTCCCGCTCAACAAGCGATCGCTCGCCGACAACGCCCACTGCTGGGCGATGTGCGGGAGCCGCGCGGGGACGTCGCGCCAGGGATCGAGCGTGACGACGACGATCGGTACCGTGTCGCGCCGGGAGTGCGTGCGCGCCTCACGCAGCTGGTGCACCAGCGTCGGACAGATATCGGCGCAGTGGGCAAAGGCGAAGGTCACGATGACCGGGCGCCCGCGCCACGAAGCGAGATCGAACTGGGCGCCCCTTTGGTCGATGAGGACGAGCGCCGGCGCGGCCACATCGAGTCGGGCAATCGGTGCGGCCGCCGCACGCGGAGCGAAGACGTCGCCGCGCATGAGCGCGAGGGCGCCGCTCACCCGGTCGGCAGCTGCAACCGACCCGGCCATGACGGCGAGCGCCACGGCCGCCATCGCTCCCTGGCCCCACCATCGCCGGGCCAGCCACGACAGGTCGTCGCGGAGCGCACGTCCCCAGACCGCCACGAGCACGCCCACCATGCCCAGCGGCTCACCCACCAGCAAGACCCACCCGCCGGCCGACGGCAGCCCCGAGTCGGTGGCACCAAAGCAGGCCGCGCGCGTGCGCAGGACCCACGTTGGTGCCTCCATGCCCACCGGGTACAACGCAAGCGCCCACCACCCGATCGTGATGGCGATGATGAGCGCCAGCGTGACGGCGGCCGCACCGCGCCCGGGGAAGATCCCCCGGACGCGACCGTCACCTGCAACGTTTACCGTGTGTGTCACCCGACTTTCCATAACACGCTCAACAGCTTCCAGTTGGTGAAGTAGTACACCACGAAGGCCGCGAGAAATGTCCCGACCAACGCGGCCGTTCCCGGCGTCGGCCCAACCCAGCTCGGCGCCTCGCGGTGCAGGCGTTCGTTGACCTCGTCGACGTTAGGCACATGCGTCGGCGGGTTGGTGAGTCCCTGTGGAATGCCGGCGACCGCCACACCGCGGACAACTTCTCCCACCGGTTCGCCCAGGAAGACCGACTTCACCGCGATCGCGATGAAGAGCAACGCCCCGGTGACCGCCATGATTCCACCGATTCCCATCACCGCCAGCACCAGGTCGACCGCCGGGTTGAATTGCACGCTGAACGGCGCCGAGGAGAAGGAGATATCCCAGTGCCGGCGCGGAACACCGAAGCTTCCGGCGAAGGTCATCCCCATCGACAGGAGCAACATCCCGAGTGAGAAGAGATACGGCTGCCACCGCGCCGCCCCCCAGAACGCCACCTTGCGACGGAAGACGAGCGGGAGGAGGTAGTAGGTCGCCGCCATGAAGGCCATCGCCGTCCCGCTCACCACCGTGGCGTGGAAGTGCCCCGGGATGCGCATCGTGTTGTGGGCGATGATGTTGATCTGCTCGGTGCCAATGGTGACGCCGGTGATCCCACCCACGAACCCGAAGACGATGACCGAGAAGACCATCCCGCTGAAACCAGGGTCGCCCCACGGCGCGCGCCGCAGCCATCCAAACAGCCCCTGCGTGTGCCCGCGCAACCGCATCCCCAGCTCCATCCCGGCCGGCACGGTAAAGCCATGGATCATGGAGGCCAGCACCGCCATGTACATGAAGTAGGAGGTGTTCACCACCTTCCACGCCGGGCCGAATCCCGGATCGACGAGCAGATGGTGCGCCGAGGCCATCGAGATGAACAGCACGTAGAGCACGAAGGCCGAGCGGCTCACCTTCTCGTTGAGCACCACGCCGCCCACCGTCAGCGCCGAGAGCATGTACCAGACCGCCACCATCGCCGCGACGTTGATCTGCTGCGACGAATGGCCCAGCCCCCACCAGATCATCCGATAGATCTGCGGATCGACCGAGTCAATCACGCCGATCGACCAGAGGAAGGTGGGGATGTAGATGAGGGCGCCGTGCAGCAGCGTGATCACCGCGATGATCGCCGCCGTCACCGCGCCGTAGACCACCAGCGGGAGCGAACCTTCATACGTCTTCTCGCGCTTGGCGATGACCAGCGTGGCAAAGAACTGCGCCACGACCAACAGCGCGCCGACGGCGAAGAAGATGATGCCGAGGTAGAACAGCGGGTGCGCCTTGAGCGGCGGATACGACGTGAAGAGCACGTCCGCCTTGCCGCTCCACTGCATCCACTCGACCATGAGCGTGCCGACCAGCATCAACCCGAAGTTCACCCACCCCAGGCGAGGGGCCGCCGGTCGCGCATTGATCAGCGCGGTGGAGGTGAACCAGAGCACCGCCATCTCGAAGTAGATGATGAAGAAGATCAGCATGTTCATCCCGTGCACCCCGAGGATGCGGTAATACCACACCGCGGGGAGCAGGTGCACCGCCTGCCAGCGGGTGAGCACGAGCAGGAGCGCGGCGATCGCCCCGATCAGGAGCGCGACGACGGCCACCACGGCATTGGCCTTGACCAGCGCCTCGGCCTGGTGATGAATGCGACGCCCGGTGAACTGGCAGGTGCGGAACGGATCCGCGAGAGTGGCGACGCTCATGGCGTGGCTCCGTTGCTGAGGCGGGCGTTGGCGTTGTCGGCGACGGGCTTGCCGGACTTGTCGAGGACGATCACACGCCCGACCATGGCGTGGTGGCCGATACCGCAGAACTCGTTGCAGATGATGCGGAAGTCGCCCGCGGTCGTCGGCGTGACCTCGAGCGCGTAGTCATAGCCTGGCGAGATCGCGAAGTTCACGTTCAGCGGATACAGGCTGAAGCCGTGGTTCACGTCGAGCGCCGACAGGTGCAACCGGTACGTCTCCCCCTCCACCAGCTGCAGGATGGGGTACCACTGAAAGGTGAGCGCCGTGAGGTAGACGTCGCTCCCCGCCGGGGGCTGCACGATCGGCAGCCCGCGGTCTTCACCGACCTTGTACTGCTTGGCAAACTCCAGCGTGCGCGCGTAGAAGGCGCGCGGCTCCACCTTGCGCCGGATGCCCGAGGGATTCTGCCCGCCGCGCCAGTGCCACAGCGGCATCATGGCGAAGAGCACCATGCACCAGGCGAAGGCGATGGCCACCCAGATCTTTTCGGCACGATGCGCTGGCTTCCACCAGATACCCTCAGGCGCGTCGAGCCCCGTATGCACTTTGGTCAGCATGGTGGGCCTCAGGGAAGTGTGCCTTTCGGCATGGACAGGATCTCCCACATCCCCCACCCGGTGTACACGACGAACATCACCACCACGCCCAGCGCGAGCAGGAGAAAGACGTTGTCGAAGAGGCGCTGCATCAGCGGCGGCGACTCGTCAGGCACAGGAACACGGTCGGACACGGGAGACCTCATGCGTGCTGAGGGTGGTACAGCGGCTACCCGACGCGTTTTCGGGGAGCGGGAGAACGGCGTTTCGGCTTGCGTGTGACGTCGGCGGCGGGGCCGCGCGATGGCGTGCGTTGCTCGTGCGGCGCGATGTCGTGGCTGGGCGCCATGCGCGGCTGATCGGCGATCTCGCCCAGCAGATCAGCCACGGTGGTCTCGCGAAAGAACATCTGCTGCGCCGCGGAGACGGCCTCCCACCGCGGATGCGCCGAGCACGGGTTCTTCCAACCACAGGTGGCGCGCCCCAACAGGCACTTGCGCTCGCTCACCGCGCCAAACGGTGCGGCGATGTCGCCAAGCGTGATATCGCGCGCGGCGCGCGCGAGTCGGAATCCGCCGCGCGGGCCGCGCCCGGAGCGCAGCACCCCGGCCTGCGCGAGAATGTGCAGCGTCTTGGAGAGATAGTTGCGCGGGACGCGCAAGTCGGCCGCGATGGCATCGGCCGGCACCGGATCGTTGGTCCCGTGCTCGGCGACATGGAGGACGGCGCGAAGGGCGTATTGCGCGGTGCTGCTGAGCGGCATGACGCGGAACGGCAGGGGATCGCGGATGGTGGACCAGCCAACGTTGCATTTATCATGTGGATATGATAAAATCGCCGCAAGAGGGACTTTCGCCCCTCGGTTCCCCGTGCCGGGCCGTCATGCGCTCGCTCGAACGTCTCGCCCTCCGCGTCGTCCGCGCCCTCGACAGCGCGAGCCACCGCCTGCTCGGCTGGCGCTACAACCCGCTGCACCAGAGCGGGGCCATCGCCGTGGCGCTGCTCGCGCTCCTCATCATCACGGGGCTGTATCTCCTCATCATCTATCGGGTGAGCGCACCGTGGGAGTCGGTGGCGCGCCTGCAGGGCGACCCATGGCTTGGGCGCTGGATCCGCGGCGTGCATCGGTATGCCTCCGATGCCCTCGTACTCGCGGTCGGCGCGCATGTGCTGCGCCTCTTCGCCCAGGCGCGCAGTTGGGGGCCGCGCACGCTCGCGTGGACATCGGGAGTGATCCTGTTGCTGCTGCTCTTTACCAGCGGATGGACGGGATTCGTGATGGTGTGGGACACCTTCGGTGTCCAACTGGCGAATGCAGGCGCGCGCCTCCTCGACGTCCTCCCGATCTTTTCGGAACCGATCGCCCGCACCTTTGCCGGCGATCGCCCGGTCCCCTCGGCCTTCTTCTTCCTCAACCTCTTCCTGCACGTCGCCCTCCCGCTGGGTGCCGGCGCCGGGATCTGGCTCCACGTCTCGCGCATCGCGCGCCCCACGCTCCTCCCACCGCGTCCGCTCCTGTGGGGCATCGTCGCTGCGCTGGTCGCGCTCGCGGTCGCACTCCCGGCGCCACTCCCGCCGCGTGCCGATCCGTTCGTCGTCCCGGGGCAGGTGCCGCTCAACCTATTCTATGCGTTCTGGGTCCCGCCGGCTGGCAGGCTCCCGGTGTGGTGGGCGTGGGGAGGGGCGATCGCGACCTTCGCGCTCGCGCTGCTGGTACCGCGCCTCACGCGCCGCCCGCGCGAGGGGTCGTGGGCGCCGAGCGTGGTCGATCCGCGCCTGTGCACCGGCTGCAACCAGTGCCCGCAGGATTGCCCGTGGGAAGCGATCACCATGCGCGAGCGCGACGATGGACGCCCGACACTCGTGGCGCATGTCGATCCCGCGCTGTGCGTGAGCTGCGGGATCTGCGCCGGCTCGTGCGCGCCTATGGGCGTGGGTCCCGTGCACCGCACCGGGCGCGACCAACTCGTCGACATCCGCGCACTGGCGCGCGACGTCCTCGACGTCACCGGTCGCCGCCAGTGCTCGTCGCCATCTGCTGCGAGAACGCCGCCGCCACCCCAGCTCGACCTGCTGCGGCGCGAAGGGGCGATCATTCACCCGGTCACCTGCAGCGGCAACCTGCATTCCTCGGTGGTGGAGCTCGCGCTGCGCGGCGGCGCAGCCGGCGTGATCCTCTTTTCGTGTCCGCCCCGCGATTGCCGCGGGCGCGAAGGCCCCACCTGGCTCGACGCACGCCTGTTCCACGAGCGCGAGGCGGAGCTGCAGGCGCGCGTCGATCGCCGCCGTCGCGTCGGCGACGATGGCGGTGGGCGACCTCGCAGCCACCGATGTCGGAGTTCCGGCGGTTCCGGGCGCTCGAACGTCCGTTAGGCGTGCTGTCCCGGTCGAGCTCGGCGATCTGGACGCGATCTGCGAGCCGTGCCCCCCGCCGCCACCCAGGGGGGCTCGTGAGCCGCGACCTCCCGCGCCTGCTGCCGGTCGTCGCCGCAACCATCGCCGCCCTGCTCCTCGTGCTGCGCGCCGCGTCGTTTGTCCCCATGACCGACGCGCGCGGCGAGTCGGCGTGGGTCCGGCTGTCGTGGAGCGCACGCCCCGAGCGCATCGAGCAGTGCCGTCGCCTGTCGGATGCGGAACTCGCCGAGCGTCCCGAGCACATGCGCCTGCGGCTGGAGTGCGAGGGGCGCTTTGCCCGCTACCTGTTGCAACTGACGGTTGACGGCACCGCCGCGCTGGCCGACACGGTGCAGGGCGACGGGTTGCGGCACGACCGCCCCATGCACGTGCTGCGCGAGCATCCGCTACACCCCGGCGCCCGCCGCCTCAGGCGACCCTCGTTCGATTGGACTCGACCACCGCCACCGCTGGGGACTCGCCCGCCGGCGAGCAGGGTACGGTGCTCGGGGATCGCGAAACACGCGAGCGAGAGGAGCGCGTGCGCCGCACCGGCGAGTCCATCCCACCCCGCCTTTCGCTCGATACCACGATTACACTTGGAGCAGGGCGGGTCGTCCTCATCACCTATGACGGCACGCGCCGTACGCTGGTGGCGCGGACCGGGAGTGCGCCCCCATGACGTCGCTCCGGCCCTGCGATCGACCCCGCGCCAGGCGCCGCCCATGCGCCCTGGCACACGACCATCGTCATCGACATGGATCCGCCTGACATCACGTCCCTCGGCCTCCAACGACCGCGCCGTACGGCGGTGGCTGTACGCCACCATGCTCTCAGTCGTCGCCGTGCTCGTCGTCGGCGGGATCACGCGCCTAACGGAAAGCGGGCTGTCGATCACCGTCTGGAAGCCCATCACCGGCGTCCTCCCCCCGCTGTCCGAATCGGCGTGGTTGCACGCGTTCGAGCAGTACCAGCAGATCCCCGAGGCGCAGACCGTCCACGCCGGAATCACGCTCGACAAGTTCAAGTCGCTCTTCTTCTGGGAGTGGGCGCATCGCCTGGTGGCGCGACTGGTGGGGCTGGTCATCGCGATCCCGTTTTTTGTCCTCCTGCTGCGCGGGTGCATTCGCCCGTCGCTGCGGCTGCGCATGGCCAACCTTCCGCTCCTCGTGACCCTGCAGGGGGCGATGGGATGGTACATGGTGCAGAGCGGCCTGTCGGAGCGCACGTCCGTCTCGCAATACCGCCTCACCGCGCACCTCGCGCTGGCCATCATCATCTATGTCGTGGCGGCATGGACCGCCTTCCGCCTGCATCCGTCGAGCGAGTCGGACGCGGTCGCCATTGACCACACCACGCCTAACGGCGGCGCCGTCGCCCTCTCGGCGCTCGTCTTCGTCGTCATCCTCACCGGCGGCTTCGTGGCCGGACTCGATGCGGGGCTCGTCTACAACACCTTCCCATTGATGGGAGGGAGCGTTGTTCCGCCGACGTACGGCGACCTGGCGCCGATGTGGCGCAACTGGTTCGAGAATCCGGCGGCGGTGCAGTTCCATCACCGGACGCTGGCGCTCATCACGCTGGGCATCGCGCTCTGGTTTGCATGGCGGCGGCGGGCGGTGGCGAGTGACGCGGCCGCGCGGCGGGCGTGGATGTATGTGCAGCTGGCGGGTGTGCTGCAGGTGACGCTGGGTGTCGCGACGCTGCTGCTGCACGTCCCCATCTCGTTGGCGGCGCTGCACCAGGCGGGGGCGGTGGCGTTGTTGACGGCAACGATGTATGCGGGGGCGCGGGATGGGGTGGTGCGGAGTGGTCGCGCTGGCGCCTGACGTGTACTGCTCGGCACCGGAATTCCACTTGCCCTGCGCCGGGCATCGATCATCTTCGCGTGGTGCCCCTCGCCACCCCATCGACGTTCGACCGCTGACACGCACCCATGCCCCTCGTCGCTCACTCCTCGCTCCCATCCTTCGAAGACCTGCGCCGCGCCGGCCATGAGGTGCTGTCGCTCGACGGTGCGCTGCACCAGGACATCCGCGAGCTGCACATCGGCCTGCTGAACATGATGCCCGACGCGGCGCTGCGCGTGACGGAACGGCAGTTCCTGCGCATGGTGGGGAACTCCAACAAGATCGTGCAGATGTACGTGCACCTCTTCACGGTCCCCGGGCTCGAGCGCAACGAGGAGACGCGCGCCTACATCGACCGGCACTACACAACGTTCGACGCGCTGCGCGCCGAGGGGCTGGATGCGCTCATCATCACCGGCGCCAACGTCGCCAACCCGGCGCTCGACGAGGAGCCGTTCTGGCAGCCGCTCGAGGAGGTCGTCGAGTGGGCGTCGCAGCACGTGACGTCGGTCCTCTGCTCCTGCCTCGCCACGCACTCCCTCCTCAAGCACTTCCACGGGATCGACCGCGCGTTGCTGCCGAGCAAGCGCTGGGGGGTGTACGACCACCGCGTGACGAGGCCTGGGCACCCCCTGCTCCGCGACGTCAACACGCGCTTCAACGTCCCGCATTCCCGGAACAACGACATCGACCGCGCGCAGTTCGAGCGGGCAGGACTCACCGTGCTGGCCGAGAGCGCCGAAGGGGGCGTGCACCTGGCGGTGAGCGCCGACCAGTTCCGCATCGTCTACTTCCAGGGGCACCCGGAGTACGACATCAATAGCCTGCTGAAGGAGTACGTACGCGAGGCGCACCGCTGGTTCGCAGGTGAGCGAGACGACGTCCCCCCGTACCCCGAGCACTACGTCACCGACGCGGCCGCCGCCGTCATCGAACGATGGTGGGATGAGGCGCGCGCGGCCCGGAAGGCGGGCGCGACGCTCCCAAACTTTCCGGAACAGGACGTGGTGCAGCTGCTGGACAACACGTGGGGCGACAGCGGCAAGGCGTTCTTCAACAACTGGCTCGGGGCCGTCTACAAGCTCACGCACCGCGATCGCAACGGGTCTTCGACGATGGCGTAGACCCCGAGGATCCGCTCGGACTCCTCAAGCGCGGTGATGCGCCGTGATCGGGTGATGCGGGTCGACTACCGGGACGCGAGCAGCGCCTGGTCGAGATCCGCCACCACGTCCACGACTGCCTCCAAGCCAACGGACACCCGAACGAGTCCCGGGGTAATCCCGACCGCTCGGCGCTCTTCCTCGCTGAGCTTGGCGTGCGTCGTGGACGCCGGATGCGTCGCGATGGTCCGCGTATCACCCAGGTTGGCCGTCAGTGAGCAGAGACGGAGCGCGTTGAGGAACCGTCGTCCCCGGTCGATGCCCCCCTTCACGGTGAAGGCCACGAGCCCGCCCCCCGACGACATCTGCCGTCTCGCGACGTCGTACTGCGGGTGCGACGGGAGGAAGGGATAGCGGACCTGCTCCAGATCGGCGCTGCTTTCCAGGTGTTGTGCGACGGCGAGCGCGTTCGAGGCGTGGCGCTCCATGCGCAGCGAGAGCGTCTCCAGGCTCTTGGACAGGACCCACGCGTTGAACGGCGAGAGTGCGGGGCCGGTGCTCCGGCAGAAGGTGTAGATCTGGGCGATGAGGTCCTTTCGCCCGACCACCACGCCCCCCATCACGCGCCCCTGTCCGTCGATGAACTTGGTCGCCGAGTGCACCGAGAGGTGCGCCCCGTGCCGCAGTGGCTGTTGGAGAACCGGTGTCGCCATGCAGTTGTCGACCACGAGCAGAACGCCCCGCGCCGCCGCGAGCGCGCCAAGGGCGTCCATGTCGGCGATCTCAAGCCCCGGATTCGTCGGGGTCTCGACGTAGATCATGCGCGTGGCCGGTGTGATGGCCGCCTCCCACCCGTCGATCCCGTCGGCGACGTCGACGTAGCTGTGCGTGATCCCGAATCGTGGAATGATCTTCGTGAGGATCGTGTGCGTCGATCCGAAGATCGCGCGCCCCGACACGATGTGGTCCCCGACCCCGAGCAGCCCCGCGAACGTGGCAAAGACCGCCGCCATCCCCGTCGCCGTGGCATACCCGGCCTCGGCGCCCTCGAGGAGGCACATCTTGTCGACGAACTCGGTGACGTTCGGGTTGGTGAAGCGGCTGTAGATGTTGCGTTCGATCTCGTCGGCGAAGGCGGCGCGCATCTCCTCGGCGTCGTCGAAGACGAAGCTCGAGGTGAGGTAGACGGGGACGGAGTGCTCCTTGTGGGGGGAGCGCTCGGCTTGGGTGCGGATGGCGGGGGTCTCGTTATGCACGCAACGGCTCCAGCGAGGTGTGCTTGCGACGTCCCATCGCATGACGACGGCCGAGTGCGTCGTTCACGATCCGGGAGATGGTCGTGATCGGGCGGGGACTGGCGTCTCGACGGATGCGTGGAAGTATGTAGCGCGTCCACGTGTGGCGCGAGCACAGCGCACCGCCGGCCATCGCGCTTCGAGGGAGATCGCAGCCGACGTCCCCGCTCGACCTCGACGTCGGCACCACTCGCCGTCGCGCCCGATGCAGCTGACGGTGGCGCGCGTCGACCGGCCGCCGATTCCCGCTGATCATCCGGCCGGACGGGCGTCGTCACCCCCGGGGGCGGAACGCTTCCGGGGTGAGGGCCAGGCGCAGGAGCGCGGCCAGTTCCTCGAAGCGGAACGGCTTCCCGATGAAGTGCGTGTTGGCGTCGAGCTCGTTGCCGATCGGGATCGCGTCCGACGGGTAGCCGGAGACGAAGAGGGTCGGGAGGCCGGGGAGGCGGGTTCTCACCTGCCGCGCGAGGTCGCGCCCGTTCATGTCGGGCATGATCACGTCCGTCATGAGCAGGTCGATCCGCCTCCGGTGCGCCTCGAGTAGCGCGAGGGCAGACTGGGCGGAGCTGGCCGCGAGCACCTCGTAGCCGAGGCGTTCGAGCAGGAGGCTCGTCATCCGCCTAACGCCTGGTTCATCCTCCACGAGGAGAATGGTGCCACCCTGAGCGATCGTGGTCGCTGGCGTGTAGCGCTCGCGGGTTGCATCGGCCGCTGCCCGATGCGCGGGGAAGTAGAGCTCGAAGGTGGTGCCCATCCCCGGCGCGCTGGTGACGACGATGTGGCCCTTCGCCTGGCGGACGATCCCGTACACGGTGGCGAGGCCGAGCCCGGTCCCCTTCCCCAGGTCCTTGGTCGTGAAGAAGGGTTCGAAGATGTGCTCGAGCACTTCGGGCGGCATGCCGCCGCCGTCGTCGCGGAAGGTGAGCACGGCGTGCTCGCCCGATATCGCCCCGGGGTGACGGTCGACGTGCGCGTGGTCGAGCACCACGTTCCGGGTGGCGATATGCACGCGCCCCACGCCGGCGATCGCATCTCGGGCGTTGACGCAGAGGTTCGCGAGGACCTGGTCCACCTGTGAGGGATCGATGTGGACCGGCCAGCTGTTGGGGTCGGGGTCCCACTCAACGTGGACGTTCTCGCCGATGACCCGCCGCAGCATGCGGAGCATGCCGGTGACCTTGGCGTTGAGGTCCAGCATCACCGGCAGCGTCGTCTGCCGGCTGGCGAAGGCGAGGAGCTGCCGCGTGAGCTCCGCGGATCGGCGCGCGGCGTCCTGCGCCTCGCGGAGGTACTCGGCGACGCGATCGTTCGAGCCCAACTCGGAGAGCGACATCTCGAGGCCGCCGAGGATGACGCTGAGCATGTTGTTGAAGTCGTGCGCGACGCCGCCGGCGAGTCGGCCGATCGCCTCGAGGCGCTGCGCGTCGTGGAGCTGCGCCTGAAGGCGGGCGGAATGCTCCATTGCCTCGTGGCGCTCGGTAATGTCGAGCACCGTTCCGGTCACCCGCTCTGGAGTCCCGTCGGGGCGCAGCGCCACCTCGCCCCGGGTGTGCACCCACTTGGTGGTGCCGTCAGGGAGAAGGAGGCGGTGCTCGAACTCGAAGGGCCGACGCGTGTCCACAGCAATGTTGACGGCAGACTTCACCGCCTCGAGGTCGGCTGGGTGAACGCGCGAGAAGAACTCCGGGAGCGTGGCACGGGCGCCGTCCGGTTCCATGCCGAAGATGCGGTACACCTCGCTCGACCACTCGAGGTGCTCGGTGGCGATGTCCATCTGCCAGTGCCCGAGGTGGGCGAGGTGCTGCGCCTCCTCATGCCGCGTTCGGGACTCCAGGAGCGACGCCTCGAAGCGCTTGCGCTCGGAGATATCGCGCCAGATGCAGTAGAGCTGTGGCTCGCCCTCGGTCACCACCTGCGCGAGGGTGACTTCAACCGGGAACTCCGTACCGTCGCGGCGGCGGTGCACCCACTCGAAACGGTGGATCCCCTGCTCGTGCGCCACGGCCATCATCTCGTTGGCCGCGTCGCGCGAGGGACGCCCGTCAGGCTGGAGGAGCGGCGAGTGCTCGGACGGGTGCCGCTCGATGACCTCGTCCGGACGGTCGTACCCGAGCGCGCGGGCAGCCGCGACGTTGCACAGGACGAAGCGGTTGCTCCCGTCGATGATCCAGCAGGGATCGGGCGAGCCGTCGAAGAGGCGCTGATAGCGTTCCTCGGACTCCCGCAGTCTCAGCTCCACCTGCTTGCGCGCGGTGATGTCGTCGTAGATCCCGAGGACCCCGATGACGGCACCGCTGTCGCCGAGGAGTGGCACCTTTGAAGTGCGCAGCCAGAGCAGGTCGCCGCTCGGGGAGGTCTGCGGTTCCTCGAAGTCAATGCGCGCGTGGCCGGACTCCATCACCGCGCGGTCGTCGGCCCGGTATTGTTCGGCCTGTGCCCGCCAGACCAGGTCGAAGTCGGTGCGCCCGACGACGGCGGCGGGGCCCTCGACCCCGGCGTCCCGCGCAAACAACGTGTTGCATCCGAGGTACCGCAGCTCGCGGTCCTTCCAGAAGATGCGTATCGGCACGCCCTCCACGATGTGCTGGAGGAGGCCGACCGAGGCGAAGGGGGAGGGAGCGTCAGGCATGGGGGGGCGTGCCGGCGCGCACCGGCATCCTCATCCAATATCGGCAGCCCGGTCCTCGCACGAAAGCGCGACCGGCAGATGGGTACGGCCTAACCGTGGATCAGCGGTTGGAAGTCGGTCGCTGAGCGTCGTCCAGCTCGACGAACAACGCCTTCGACGTCACGCCTTCGGCCACCGGCTTCAGGGAGTCGCGCACATGTCGGATGACCTGCAGGCGGCGACGTTTCCTGACACGCAACGGAGCGCCGAAACGATCGGCGCCCCGCCTCACATCTCCCCCGCTTCATCGCGACGATCTACGGCAACGCAAACACGATCACCGCATTGTTCGACACAATCGCCACCCGCTGCTTCCCGTCCACCATATAGGTGATGGGCGCCGCACGAATGAAGCCGCCGGTCTGGAACTGCCAGAGCGCCTTCCCCGTGCTCGCATCGAGCGCGAAGAAATTCCCTTCGTTCGATCCGCTGAAGACCAACCCGCCGGCCGTGGCCATGAGCCCCGCCCACGGCGGTGAATGATGCCGGAATTCCCAGCGCATCTTCCCCGTCAACGGCTCCAGCGCCCGCACCGCCCCCGAGGCGCTGTCATTCTCCAGCGCCCGCTCGCCGCCCCCCATGAAGGGGTTGCCCGGCTCGTATTCCGCTTCGCGCTTGTAGTAGTACGACCCCATCTCGCGCGCATTCACGTAGAACAGGTTGGTGCGCGGGCTGTACGCCGGGCTGTTCCAGTTGGTCGCCCCTTGCAACGAGGGCCACACCAGCGTCCCCGAATCGCTCGGTTCCTTTCCGGGGATCACCTGCGCCTTCCCCGTGGCGTCGAGCCCCGTCGACCAGGTCTGCTTGGCGTAGTCGCGCCCGCCGATGAATTCCCCGGTCACACGATCGAGCGCGTAGTAGAACGCATTGCGATTGGCCGTCAGCACCAACTTGCGCTTGGCGCCGTTCACCGTCGCGTCCACCAGCACCGGGATCTGGTTGGCGTCCCAGTCGTGCGTGTCGTGCGGCGTGAACTGGAAAAACCACTTGAGCTTTCCGGTGTCGGCGTCGAGCGCCACGAGCGAGCAGGTGTACAGGTTGTCGCCGGGGCGCGAATCGCCGTTCCAGTCGGGACCCGGGTTTCCAACGCCCCAGTACACGGTGTTCAACTCCGGATCGAACGCCCCCGTCAACCACGTGGGGCCACCACCGGTCTTCCACGAATCGCCTCCCCATGTCTCGTTCCCCGGCTCACCACTCCCCGGAATCGTGTGGAAGCGCCACGCCAGCTTGCCGGTGGTCGCATCGTACGCGTCGATGAAGCCGCGAATCCCCGCTTCACCCCCGCTCACGCCCACGAGGATCTTCCCCTTGATGGCCAGCGGCGCGAGGGTGAAGGCGTAGCCCAGCTTGTTGTCGGCGACCTCCACATCCCAGCGCACCGTGCCGCTGCGCGCATCGAGAGCGATGAGGTGCGCGTTGATCGTCGCCAGGTACACGGTGCTGTCCAGCAACGCCACGCCGCGGCTGGTCGGCAGGAAGCCGATCCACTTGGTCGTTGGGGGAATGGTCGGCGCATATCGCCACAGCGTGCGCCCCGTGCGCACGTCGAGCGCGGTGACAGCGCTCATGGTCTCCGACACGTACATCACGCCATCGGCCACCAACGGCGTGGCCTCGGCCATGAACTGCGTGTTCTGCAGTTGGTGCAGCCAGACCGGACGCAGCGCGGCCACGTTGGTCCGGTTGACCTGCGAGAGTCGCGAGAAGCGCTGCCCGCTGTAGCTCCCCGAGTAGGTCAGCCAATTGGCCGAATCACGCTCGGCAGCTGCAAGGCGGCTGAACGAGACCTGTGCGGCGAGTGGGGACGCGGTCGCGATCGTGGCCGACAGGGCGAGCGCGAGCGTACGTGCGGTGCGGGTCATGCGCCACCACGCAGGGTCATCAGGTAGGACACGATGTCGTCGATCTCGGTGTTGGTGCACGCGGGGCCCGCACTGGGCATCAGGCTGGCGTGAAAGAGCTTCTCGAGCGCACGCAGGCGACGCTTCTCCAGCGAGTGAATCGCCCCGCCGGTGTCGCGCACCTGGATGGTGAAGGCGTCCTCGTTTACCCGGATCCCCGTGATCGGGGGGCCGCTCATCGGGACGGCACGCACCAGGAGATAGCGCACGTGCTCGGAGCCCGCGTACGAAATGCCCGGCCCCGCCGGCAGCTCGGCGCCGGGATCACGAAGGGCACGCCGCAGGTACGCGAGCCCGCGCGCCGCGCCCACGTTGGTGAGTTCCGGACCGATCACCCCGCCGGTGCCGCGCACGACGTGGCACGCCAGGCAGCCGCCGCGCCCGCGAAAGAGCGCCTCGCCCCGCGCCGCGTCGCCGGGCGCCACTTCTGGCGGACGATTGCCGAGCGAACGCACGTACGCCACCAGCATCGACACCTCGTTAGGGCTCAACTGCCACGCCCCCGGCATTCCACGATCGTCGATTCCGTTGGCGATGAGCGTGGCGAGCGCCGTGTCGTTGGGGGCGCGACCCAGGAGCGGGCGCTGGAGCGACGGCCCCACGCCGCCTGTCCCCTCGATCCCGTGGCAGCGCGCGCACTGGGCGTCGAAGAGCGTACGCCCCCGGGCGAGTGCGGCGCCACCGGCAGACGCGACCTGCTGCGCACGCGCCACCGCGGGACCAGCGAGCGTGAGGGCGCAGGCAAGGGCAAGTGGGGTCGCGCGGAGGGCGCGCGTACGTGGCATCGTGAATCTCCGGTGCGTGGCGTCGTGGCGTCCGGCAGGGGGCGACGTTGCACCGATCTACGACGCGCCGGCGTCCAGCGCCAGATGTCGCCCCACCGTCCCGCGCGCGCCCGCCTATGTCCCCCCGAACCGCTCCGCGATGAACGCCTCCACGCTGCGCGGTGTCACGCCGAAACGCTCGGCGGCTGTACGCCATTGCGGGAACGACGCATCGCTCCCGGCGGCAAACGCGCCAAACGACATCATGCGCGCCACCACCTCGTTGAACGGGCGCAGCAGCGGGGGAACAAAGCGCAGCACCGCCATCGGGACCGTCTTCCGCTTCACCGTGATCCCCATCGCACGCTCGAGGAGGTCGACGAGGGTGCGCATGCTCACGTCCGACGGCCCGCCGATCTCGATGGCCTCGTTTCGCACCTCGGGCCGCTTGAGGATGGCGACCGCCACGTGCGCCACGTCGTCGACGGCGATGTAGTTGGCGCGCTGGTTCCCGTCCCCGAAGAGCATCGCCTCCCCCTTCTCGCGCATCGGCTTGGCGAGGATGAGGTCGACCCAGACCTCCATGAACGCCGTCGGCTGCAACAGCACCCACGGAATCCCGCTCGCGCGCACGACCTGGTCCACCTGGTACTTCACGCGGAAGTAGTCGACCACGCTGTCGGCCGTGAGCCCGCGCGCCGACACATGCAGCCAGCGCGAAACCCCCGCGTCGCTCGCGGCGCGTGCCAGCGATCGGTACGCCTCGACGTCGACCCGAGTGGGACTGGACGCGCCGCTCCCCTGCACGTTGTTGGCAGTCGAGACCACCTGCCCCGCCCCCGCGCACGCCTGGCGAACCGCCCCCGCGTCGCGGAGGTCGCCAGCGACGATTTCGGCGCCGAGGTCGGCCAGCGGGCGCAGCGGCTCACGTCGGCGTGCGAGCGCCCGAACCGGGAAGCCCTCGGCGAGGAGCAGGCGAGCGACCGTGCCGCCAAGCTGTCCTGACGCACCGGCGACGAGGATGGGAGGAGATGTGGCGGCTGGCATTGGGGGCGATCTCGGCAGCGGGTTGGCGTATACCATACGCTCGAACGCTGCGAAGCGCGCGACGCATCGTCATCTTGGGGCGCCGGAGCGATGCGACGTTCCGGGCCTGCAAATGACAACCCGCGGCGCACCTCGCGCGTAAGCCATGGCGAGGCGTCCACGCCGTGGTCGTGCCCGCTCCGCCTGCCAGCCAGCCTACCTCGCCTCGACGACACTTCGCATGATGCGCCTCTCGCTCGCCCTCGCGGCCTTCTCGCTCGTCCCAGCGGCGCTCACCGCGCAGCCCCCCTCGCTCCGCCCCGATGTCATGGGGCCCAGCGGTGCGGTCTCGTCGGACCATGTGCTCGCCAGCGCCGTGGGCGCCGACGTCCTCAAGCGCGGCGGCAACGCGGTCGACGCGGCGATCGCCATGGCCGGCGTCCTCGCCGTCGTTCGCCCGCACATGAACGGCGTGGGGGGCGACAACTTCATGCTCATCCGCGACGGCAAGACGGGAAAGGTCTACGCCCTCAACGGCTCGGGGCGTGCCGGAGCCAAGGCCACGCCGGCCTTCTTTGCCGCGAAGAACCTCACCCGCGTCCCCGGCTCAGGCATCCTGTCTGTCTCGGTCCCGGGCGCGGTGCGCGGGTGGGAAGACGCGCTGCGACGCTTCGGGACCACGACGCTCCGCCAGGCGCTGCAGCCGGCGATTCGTTATGCCGGCCAGGGCTTTCCCGTTTCCACGCGCCTCTCGCTCGACATTGGCGCCGAGGTCAAGAAGGTCTCCGCCGACTCGGCGCTCGCGCGGACGTTCCTGGTGAACGGTGCCGCGCCGTCGCCCGGCACCCTGCTCGTGCAGAAGGAGCTCGCCGCCACGTTGCGCCTGATTGCAACTGGCGGGGCGCGCGCCTACTACTCCGGCGCCCCGGCGCAGAAGATCGCCGCCTTCATGGAACGCGAAGGAGGGCTGGTCACCGCCGCCGACCTCGCGAAGCACAGCTCCACCTGGCAGGAGCCCATCAGCACGACCTACCTGGGCAAGAAGGTCCTCGCGTTCCCGCCGAACACCCAGGGGGCCACCTTCCTGCAGATGCTCAACCTCGCCGAGCTGCACGACCTCACGGCGATGGGACGCACGTCGGCCGACTACGTGCACCTGATGGTCGAGGGAGCCAAACTGGCCTATGCCGATCGCGACAAGTACATCGCCGATCCGGCCTTCGCCACGGTGCCGGTCGAGAAGCTGCTCTCCAAGGACTACGCGCGCGAACTCGGCGCCCGCATCCGCAAGGACACCATCGTCGCCGAGTCGAGCGACGACTCGCGCGACGGCAACGGCGACACGATCTACCTCACCGTGGTCGACAAGGACGGCAACGCCGTGTCGATGATCCAGTCGCTCTTTGCCGCCTTCGGGAGCGGGCGCATGGTCCCGGGGACGGGGATCGTGCTGCACAACCGCGGCGCGCTGTACTCGCTCGATCCGTCGCACCCCAACATCGTCGCCCCGGGCAAGCGCCCCTTCCACACGCTCTGCCCCGCCATGGCGGTCAACGACGACGGTTCGCTCTACGCCACCTTCGGCTCCCCCGGCGGCGACGGGCAGCCGCAGACGCTCATCCAGGTGCTCAACAACGTCCTGCGTTTCGGCATGACGCCGCAGCAGGCGGTCGAGGCGCCGCGCTGGCGCGTCTTTGGCGCCGGACGTTTAGGAGTCGAGCCCGGGCTCCCCGACGACGTGCGCGCCGCGCTCACGCGCCGCGGGCAGCAGGTGAACGTGCAACCACCGAGCGCCGAATTCGGCGGCGCGCAGATGATCGTGATCGATCGCCGGTCGAAGGCGAGGATGGTGGGGTCGGACTGGCGGCGCGAGGCGTACGGGATCGCCTGGTAACGGCTCGTCCCAGCCGACGGACGGGGTGACGCACCGTGAGGGCGTCACCCCGTTTTCGTTGAATCACGGCGCCCGGTGCTTCCGTAGGATGAGCCACGACCCGTCTCGATGGTCGTCGACCTCAATCTCGCTCGGGAGCGCACCATGGGACTCATCTTCGCCGCCTGCTTCGGCCTCCTCGTCGGCGCACTTGCCCGCCTCTTCTATCCTGGACGCCAGGACATGGGGCTCCTCAAGACGATGTTCCTCGGCCTCGGCGGTGGCTTCGTCGCCGGACTGCTCGGACGCATGGTCGGCTGGTATCACCCGGGACAGGGGGCCGGGCTCATCGCCTCGGCGCTTGGCGCCATGCTGCTGATCTGGATGTTCGGCAAGATGGAGTCGAAGGCCTAACGACGATGGACGGCCGGGACGTCGCTGCTGACGTCCCGGCCGCCCGACGCTCCCCGCCCCGGCGCGCCCCGGCTCAGCTGGCGCGCATCCGGTTGCCACGCGGGTTGTGCTCCACCTCGGCCAGTCCCAGCGCTTCGAGGAGCGGGGGGACGTACATGCCGAAGCGGCCGCGCAACCCTTTCTTGCGCCCGTACCAGCCGCCGACGGGGTTCTTCGGCGACCGTCCCCACGCCTCGACCGTCCCCTCCTTCGCCGGCTTCTGCTCGTCGGCCGAGCCGAGCTCCATCCAGTCGCCGTGCGCCTTGAGCATGGCGTGCAGGTCGGCGACGCAGCGGTATTCGTACCAGAGCACCGTCTTCCCCACCGTGCACACGAGCATGTCGGTGCCATCGATCGTATCGCGGTGCATCGTGAACTCCGACGTGCCGGGGGGAGTCTTGAGCATCCACGGATCCGCTGCGGTCCCTTTCGCCTTCGGCATCTCGGTCTCTCGCGTCGAGGAAGGTGGGACCCTACTCCCTTAAGGCCGACAGCGCCAGCCCGTGGTTGCACCTGTCACAGAGCCGAGACGACACGAGCGGGATGGCGGCACGGCCGAGTCGGCTGCACCACCGGCGTAGGGGGTGCGACGGGCAGCTGGCGCCGGCGCGCGGCGCCTTGCCGAGCGCGTCCCGCGGCAGCAAGATGGCGCCACCTCCACCAGCCCGGACCATTCATGCGCCCAACCCCGCTCCTCCTGCTCGCCGCCGCCTTCGCCTCTCCCCTTCTCGCCCAGGGAGCGCCGCAGGGGCGCAACATGGGCGGTGGGAACTGCGCCGACAATCGCTACAACTGCGCCGACACCCCCAACCCGCTCCCCGCCGTCAGCACGGTCTGGCTCGAGGAGATGACCTGGATGGATGTGCGCGACGCCATCGCCGCGGGCAAGACGACCGCCATCATCACGACCGGCGGGATCGAGCCCAACGGGCCCTGGCTCGCACTGGGCAAGCACAACTACGTGCTGCAGGCCAATTGCGAGGCGATTGCCCGCAAGCTGGGCAACGCGCTCTGCGCCCCGATCGTGAAGTTCGTCCCGGAAGGGGGGATCGACCCGGTGAGCGGGCACATGGCGAGTCCCGGCACCATCAGCATGCGCGAAGGGACCTTCCGCGCCCTCCTCACCGACATCGTGCACTCGCTCAAGGTGCACGGCTTCACGAACATCATCCTCATCGGCGACAGCGGCGGCAATCAGGGGGGACAGCGCGCGGTCGCCGATTCGCTCACCGCCATCTGGAAGGGGACCCCCGTGGTGGCGCACGTGCAGGAGTACTACGACTACGCCGGGGTGAAGAAGTACATGGAGGCGAAGGGGGTGAAGGAGGACAAGCCCGAAGGGATGCACGACGATCCGGTGATCTCCCTCAACATGTTCATCACCGATCCTTCGTCGATCCGTTTCGAGCAGCGCGTGAAGCTGGGGAAGGCCGGGATCAACGGGACCTCGCTCGCCAACCGTGCGCAGTCGGCCAGGTGGGCGAAGGAGATCGTCGAGTACCGCGCCACCACGACGATCGAGGCGATCCGGAAGGCGATCGCCAACAAGGGGACGCTGCCGGCGCCGGAGCGTCGTTAGGCCGGCGAGACACCGGGGGGGACGACGGGAGCTGGCCGCCGTCCCCCCGCGCGCGTCAGGTCCCGATGGTATCGAGGTGCCATCCGGTGTGTATCCAGCGGCCGTTCCGACGTACGAAGATCTCGGTGCCGCGCCCGAGCGTTTCCTGCACCTCACCGTTGGCCCCCTTGAGCACGAGGTGGAAGCTCGTGTAGAGGATCACGGCGTCTCCGTACTGCTGGAAGACGTTCTTGGGGAAGTGCAGCTGGTCGAGCTTCATCCCGCTGGCGGCGAATTCCTTCATGCTCGCCACCGTCTGCTCGCGATCCTGCCAGGGGCCGCCCCCCCACCCCATCGCCATCAACTCATCGGGGACCACGCGCTTGAACAGGGTGGTGTCGTTGGTGAAGAAGGCGCGCCACGCCGCTTCGCGCACCTCGAGGATCTCACGCTGGGCGGCGGCGGCGGGGGTCGGACCGAAGGACTGGGCAGAGAGGGGAGACATGGCGGCGAGGAGAAGGGAGACGACAACGACGGAGAAGCGCATGCACCACCTCGCGGAGGGAGCATAGAGGGGGAGGGGGGAAGCCATCACTCGTGGACTTCGCATCTGTTTGCGCGAGAGGTCCGCGCATCGCGACATCGCCGGTGATGTGACGCCGAGCTTCCGCGGCGAGTGGACGCCGACGTCATGCCGCGCCTCCCTCAGCGTTCCATGATCGGGAGATAGGCGCGCCACGGACCGATCGCCTCGCGATACTGCTTGGCCATCACCCGCGCCACCTGCGCCACGTGCCCGAGGTCGTGCGCGACCCAGGTGGCGAGCAACTGCCGCAGGGTGACGGCACCGAACTCGGGATGTTCACCCACGAGTTCCAGCTGCGACTCCGAGAGCGACCAGCCGGTGAGCGTCGCGACGTTCTCCGCACGTAGGCGCTCCAGCTCATCCAGCAACTCGACGAGCGACCGCCCCTGCGACTCATGGAACTGGGCGAAGCGGTCGTACGGGGTAAAGCGACGCGTGTCGCCCTGTGCGAGGATGATCCGGGCACGCGGAATCCAGTCGGTGCGCTCGCCGTGCAGGAGGTGGCCGACGATGGTGTAGGGGCTCCAGCTGTCGCCCCCCTCGGTGGCATCGATCCAGGCGGGCGAGAGACCGGACAGCATCGCGCGCAGCGTGTGTGGCGTGCGCGCCAGCACGGCGACGGCGTTGGGGAGGTCGAAGGTCATGGCGTGCCGTCGGGAGAAGGACCCCTACAACCTGCGAGCCGACGCCGCGGGGTGCCAGCCATCGCTTGAGAAGTGCGCCACCCTCGCGCCACATTGCCTGAACGATGACCGCCATCCGAATCGCCCTCGCCAACGTCCGCTACCCCGCCACGCCTGACGAGTCGGTGTCGCTGGCCACGCGCGCCATCGCCGATGCCGGTGCCGCGGGTGCCGACATCATCTGCTTCCCCGAGTGCTTCATTCCCGGCTACCGCGGGATGGGGCACACGCCGCCGCCGCCGGACGCCGCCTTTCTCGAGGGTGCCTGGTCAGCCGTCGCCGCGGCAGCACGAGAAGCCAACGTGGCCGTCGTCGTGGGGACCGAGCGCCTGCTCGGCGACCGGTTGGTCATCTCCACGCTCGTCGTGAACCGCGACGGCTCCGTGGCCGGGTGGCAGGACAAGGTCCAACTCGACCCGTCGGAAGAGGGACCCTACGTCGCGGGAGCGGGACGCCACCTCTTCCAGTGCGGCGACGTGACCTTCGGCGTCGCGATCTGCCACGAGGGCTGGCGGTACCCGGAGACGGTGCGATGGGCCGCGCGGCGTGGCGCGCAGCTCGTCTTCATCCCGCACTTCCACCAGGCCGAGGGCGACAGCTTTCAACCGACGCAGTTTGGCGACCCCGCCAACTCGTTCCACGAGAAGGCGCTGCTCTGCCGCGCCGCCGAGAACACCGTCTACATCGCGGCCGCCAACTACGCCAGCGACGGCACACCGACGACGGCGACCATCGTGCGTCCCGACGGAACGGTGCTGGCGTACCAGCCGTACGGGGTGGAAGGGCTGCTCATAGCGACGCTCGACCTGTCGGACGCGACGGGGCTGCTCGCCTCGCGCTATCGACCGATCGACCTGTAGTCCGCCCAGGCGCGCCACATCACGACGCGCACGCGGCCCGCCGCCTACCCGACGTTGGCTCGTGTCCACACCTGCAGCTGAACCATTGGCTCGTCGGGCCGCACCCCTGGCTCCGCCAGCGTCGTCGCCAGGGTGAAGCCCAGTCGTCGTGGCACCGCCGCGCTCGCGGCATTGCGCGCGTCGCACCGGATCTCGACCTGTTGCAGCTGCGGCATCGTCCGCGCCAGCTCGAGCACCACACCCACCGCCTCGGTCACGTAGCCGCGCCCCGTCTCGTCCGCCCGCAGCCAGTAGCCAAGCTCCGCGCGATCGGCCTCGGCGAGTGGCACACGCCCCGACGACGCACGCGGAAAGAGCGACACCTCACCCAGCATCCGATCGCCCTCGTTCGTGAACATCCCGTAGCGCCACTCGCGATCGCCCGCGAACGCCGCGCCAAAGCCCGCCAGGCGCTCGGCCAGTTCGGGAACGGGTGCCGGCGTCGCAACACGCGCCGGGATCCAAGGGGAGAGGTGCGCCCAGTTGGTCTCGAGGATGGGGAGCATCGCGGCCGCGTCCTCCGCGCGCCACGGGCGCAGGACGAGGCGGGCGGTTCGTAGCTCGACGGGAACGGACATCGGCGGCGCTCGGGGGGACGTGGGAAGCGAACGTTAGGCATGCGATGGCGTTCCGACAAACCCGGCGCGCGCGTCGCAGGCGGTTGCCGAACGGGGGAAACGCCCCGAGTTTTGGCAGATGACTCGCCTCCCCGCCTCCCGCCGCACCACCCTGCTGGCCGCCCTCGCGCTCGGCGCCTGCGCCCGGCCCACCCTGTCGACCGACGACCTCTCCCCGGCGTACGGCAAGCGCGTGGAGGGGAGCCGGGGGATGGTCGCCGCCTCTCACCCCGATGCGGCGGCCGCCGGTGCGGAGATTCTGCGCGCAGGGGGCAACGCGGCCGACGCCGCCGTCGCGACGGCCTTCGCGCTTTCGGTCACCGACATCTCGCAAACCGGGCTTGGCGGAGGCGGGGCGCTCACCTTCTACGACGCGCGCCGGCAGAAGGCCGAGCATCTCTCGTTCTATCCCCGCACGGGGGGCGACAGCGCGTGGGCCAAGGTCGACACCGGGGCCGCGGCTGCGCGTGCCCTTGGACGCGCGGCGGCGGTGCCGGGGATGGTCGCCGGCCTGCTCGAGACACAGCGCCGCTTCGGCAGGCTCTCGCGCGTACAGGTCATGGCCCCTGCCATTCGTCTCGCGCGCGACGGCTTCGTCGTGAGCCCATTGCTCTCACGCACCATCGCCTCGTCGCGCGCCAAGCTTAACGCGTATCCGGCCGCGCGCGCGATCTTCCTCCCCGACTCCGAGCCGCTGCGCCCGGGCGCGCTCCTCGTGCAGCCGGCACTCGCCGCGACGCTCGAAGGCATTGCCGCGGGTGGCGCAGAGGCCTTCTACAAGGGAGCGATCGCCGAGCAGCTCGCGCGCGACGTGCAGGCGCGCGGCGGTTTGATCACCGCTCACGACATGTCGCGGTATCCCGTGGCCGAGATGATCCCGCTGTGTGCCGCGTGGCGCGGCTTCACCGTGCTGTCGGCGCCGCCCCCGATGGGGGGCTCGGCGGTGCTGGAGATGCTGCAGATGGCCGAGGCGACGGGGATCACCAGCGCGGGCGGATTCACCGATCGTCCCGCGGCCGTCACCTCGCTCGCCGGCGTGATGCGCACGGCGCAGGCAGACGCCGGGTGGTGGCGTGGCGATCCGCAGGTGATGGCGGTCCCTGCGCGAGGCGTGGCGAGCGCCGAGTACGCGCGCGATCGTGCGCAGGTGGCAGCGGGGCCGGTGGTCGACTCGGTGAAGCGTGGCGACGCGTGGACCCACGATGCCGCGGCGCTTCCGGCCGCTTGCGCGTCGTATCCCTACGCCAGCGCCACGCGCCCGGCGAGCAACGCCGGTTCGTCGCACGACGCCGACGCCCCTAACGACGAAGGGACCAGCTTCACCTCGCACCTGAGCGTGGTCGATGCCGAAGGGAACGCCGTCTCGGCGACCACCACGGTGGGCGTGCTGTTCGGTTCGGGGGTCTACACGGGGGGCTTCTTCCTCAACTCGTCCGCCGCCAACCTCGACGCGCGCACGCGCGGCCCCAACCGTTACGCCAACTCCACCATGTCACCCACCCTGGTGCTCGACGGGGGGAAGGTGCGCCTCGTGATCGGAGCGGCGGGATCGCAGTACATCCAGCCCGCCATCGCACAGGTGACGGTACGGATCCTCGCGTTCAATGAGGACCCGGGGCGCGCGATCACCGCGCCGCGCATCCAGACGAGCGTGGGTCGGCGCGAGGTGGAGGTGGAGCCGGGGTTCAGCTCGGAGGTGTATGCCGCGCTCGTGGCCGCGGGGTATCGTCCGGCCAGCCGCGTCGCCGACATCGCCTTTGGCGGGGTGCACGGCGTGTATGTGCGCCGCGACGGGATGCGGATCGGCATCGCCGACCCGCGCCGGGATGGGGTGGCGCGGGGGCAGTAGCCGGCCGGGAGCAGGCCGCCGGCCGGGAGACGCCGCGCCGGCGCCTAACGCGCCGCGCGCGACTTCACGAAGGCCATGTTGCGCGTGCGACCGCCGGTGAGTCGAAAGCCGGTGACGACTCCCTTGGTGCGGGTGAAGCGCACCGTCCCTGCCTGGCCGCTCACGAAGGCGTCGGCAAAAGCGGGGCGCAGTGGCTGGGACGACTGCTTGAACGGATGCAGGACGAGCGTGGAATCCTTGAGCGACACGCGATAGGAGACGCGCAACTCGTCGCTCCAGTACTCGCCGACGTACTGCGCGAGCCCGGCGGCGCGGGGGCTGAAGGCGGGCATGCGCACCATCGATGCCCCGAGCGCTGCGACCTCCATCCCCGTGGGGATGGCGTTCGCCTCGCCGGTGAACTCCACCGGCGTCGCGAAGACGGTGAAGTGGCGGTCATCGACCGGCTGCATGGGGATCCCGTAGTTGTCGATGACGAGCGTCCCCTCCTTGGCCGAGAGGAGCAGCACCTGGTCGTTGGTGCGGGCCTTGTAGGTCCCCGCCAGCTGCGCCAAGCGCGACGCACTCAGGGCGACCGGCTTGCCCGCCACCGCCGCCGCGACCGGGGCCGGGTCGAGCTTTCCCTCGAGCACGACGCCCGCCACCGCGCGCGAATGGACGTTGGGGGTGGCCTCCGCGAAGTTGCACGCGACGGCGACCTCGAGGTGGTGCTGCGGGAAGCGCACGATGTCGGCACGATAGCCGGCATCGGCCCCACCATGGCCGAAGGCCTCGGTCCCGCGAAACTTCTCGATCGAGATGCCGAAGCCGTAGTTGGCCGGCTTCCCGTTGTTGAGCACCGCCGAGGTGAGCGCATCCTTCATGAGCGCCGACGTCCCTACCGTCATCGCCTCGAAGTTGTGCTGCCACTTGAGGAGGTCGCCGACCGTGGTGAAGAGCGAGGTGGCGCCGTGTGTATCGAACGAAGGGATGCTGATCTTCCACCCGCCAGGACCGGCCTCGTAGGCACTCGTGCGCCCGGGGACGATCATCGCGTGATCGTCGTGCACGTGCGTGCGCGCCATGCCTAACGGCTTGAAGATCCGCTCGTCGCTGAACTCCCGCAGCGACTTCCCCGACACACGTTGCACCGTCATCGCCAGGAGCGAGTAGCCGGAGTTGCTGTAGAGGTACTCGTCGCCCGGGGTGAAGTTGAGCTCCTTCTGCCGGCTGACGATGTCGAGCACGTCGTCCTGCGTGAAAAGGTCGACCGGGTAGCGCCACCCGGCCATCCCGAGCAGTTCCCACTGGTCGCGAATGCCGCTGGTGTGGTAGATCAGGTGGCGAAGCGTGATCGTGTGGCCGTAGCTGGGGAGCTCGGGGATGTGTTTCCGCACGTCGTCGTCGAGCGACAGCTTGCCGTCCTGCGCCAGCAGCGCGACCGCGAAGGCCGCGAACTGCTTGGAGACCGACGCCACGTGGAAGATCGACTGCGGCGACAGCGGGACGCCGTGCTGCAGGTCGGACATCCCGTAGGCGCGCTCGTAGAGCGAGACCCCGCCCTGCCCCACCCCCACCGCGCATCCCGGGCGCGTCGTGCCGTCGAAGCTCGCGAAGACGCTGTCGATGCGCGTGCGCTGGACCGGGGTGAGTGCCTGCGCGCCGGCCGTCGTGGTCACGGTGGTCGCGCCCACCGCGAGTGCCGCGGCGCAGAGTAGTCGCTGTGCGTTCATTGGTCTCACGAAGTGGCCGGCGAGTGTCGCGGAAGACCGCATGCGTCCTTCTGGTCCTCGGTCGCGCCCATCATCTCGCGTGCGCCGGGAACGCATAAGGTCCCCGTCGCCCTCGCCGGCCACCCCGACCCGCTACCGCGCCGCCCCCACACCGAACGGCACCGACATCACCCGGTCGCCCCATGCCAACTCGAGCGCCCCGCGCGCCGGCCCTGTCGCACGTAGCGTGATCGTCAGCTCCTCGACAAAGCCTGGTGCCGCGGCCGACTGCATCTCCACACGCCCCACATCCTGGCTCGCGTCGTATTGCGTCCCCCACTGTCCGGTCTGGCGGTTGACGATGAGGAAGGTCCCCTGGCGCGTATGCTGCACCCAGAGCGTGTACATCCCGGGGGCGAGCGTCATCGTCCCCAGTGTGAGCACACGCGTGGTGAAGAGGTGCGTGGCATCGTTCGCCCCGGCGCGCCACACGGAGTCGAACGGGACGAGCACCCCGCCCCACACCGAGCGCTCACGCACATGTGGCCGGCCGTAGTCGACGATCACCATCCCACCGGGGCCAAAGGCGGCGCGCACGTCCTCGCGCAGCGAGAGCACGCCAGTCGGCTTCATCCCCCTGGCGATCGCCGCGATGTCCAACCCGCCCGCCCCACGCTCGGCGATGACCTTGTTCGTCGTCCCGCGCCCATCAAGCGACTGCAGGCGATGGTTGGCGTCGAAGCGCAGTACCATCGCGTACCCGCTGCCGCGCAGCCGCAGCGAGTCGCCCCCCAGCGCCTGCAGCCCGGAGAAACCAGGCCCACCGGCCAGCCCCAGTGCCGGGATCGAGTCCGAGGCCCCGCCCTTCCGTTGCATCGCCAGCAGCTCGGTGGGCGCGTAGACAAAGGTCGGGAAGTTGACCAGGGCCCGCTTGGCCGCGAAGGCGCGGCGCTGCGTGCTGTCGGCAAAGACGACCTCGCGCACCACCGAGTCGGCCCCTAACGAGAAGTGATACTCGCGTGGGGCGCCGGGAATGGCACTGCCATCGCCTTGCATGCGCGCAAGCGTCACCGCCGTCGGTCGCCCGTCCTTGCCGAGTGTCACCGTGTACGCCACGCGCACGACCGCCGCACCCGAGCGCTGCACCATCTCCCCGGTCATCCCGGTCGCGGTCCGCGTGAACTGCTCGATGGCCAGTGTGTCCTTGCCGAGCCGGTAGGCGAGCGAGGCGCTCTGCGCGGAGGCGACGGCGGGTGCGGCAAGGAGCAGGAGCAGTGAGAGCGGGCGCATGGAGCTCCGAGGAAAGGGGAGGCGGCGGTGAACATACCAGCGACGTGACCACGAAGACAGCGAAGGCCCGAAACGTTCGCGATGCACAGCACTCGCGGTGGGCCGGTTGACACTGCGCTGCGTGTCTCCCACGATCCCGCGGGCGGTGTCGCAGGCGTCAGCACCTCGCGTCTCCAGCGGTCATCTCCCCCCGCCCCGTTCATCCCTCGAACTCGTGCCTATCGTGTCGCGCGGCTCCCTCTCCCTCGCCCTCCTCGCCATCACCGCCCTTGCGGGCACTGCGTCGCGCGCGCCGGCGCAGACGGGGACCTCGGCACCCACCGCGACGACCGCGCAGGGTGCGGTGGTGCTCGGCCAGCGCGAGGCCATGTCGATCGGCGTCTTCTACTACCCCGAGCAGTGGCCCCGCTCGCAATGGAAGCGCGACATCGACGCCATGGCGACGCTCGGCTTCGACTTCACGCACTACGCCGAATTCAGCTGGACCTACCTCGAGCCCGAGGAAGGGCGCTTCGCCTTCGCCTGGCTCGACGAGGCGATCGCGCTCGCCAGCAAGGCGGGGCTGCGCGTCATTCTTGGCACCCCATCGGCCGCGCCGCCGAGCTGGATGGGCGATCGGTATCCCGAGGTCTATCGCGTCGACGAACGCGGCCAGCGCCACGAGCACGGGATCCGCGCCGAGGTGTCGCTCGCCAATCCGAAGTACCAGGCGTTCGTCGATCGGCTCGTGACGCGTTTGGCACAGCGCTACGGCAAGGACCCGCGCGTGTGGGGGTGGCAGGTCGACAACGAGCCCGGGACCTTCAGCGACTTCAGCGAGAGCGCGCGCCGTAACTTCCAGCGCTGGCTGCGCCAGAAGTACGGGACCATCGACGCGATGAACGCCGCGTGGGGCGGGAGCTTCTGGAGTACGCGCTATGGGAGCTTCGCCGAGGTGCGGCTGCCTAACGCCGTGCTGGCCGCCGAGGACAAGCTCAGCCCGCATGCCCAGCTCGACCTCGCGCGCTTCAACGCCGACGTGACCGCACGCTTCCTCGACCGGCAGGCGGCCATCATCAAGCGGCACGCGCGTGCCGGGCAGTGGGTCACGACCAACTACACCAACATCACCACCAGCACCGACCCGCGCCGCAGTCGCGGGATGGACTTCGTCACCTTCACCCTGTACCCCGTCGCCGGCAACAACATCCTCGGAGGCGACAGCTACGCCATCGGCGATCCCACGCGCTTGATGGAGGCGGCGGCGTACTATCGCCCGATCACGGGGACGTTCGGCGTGATGGAACTGCAGCCGGGGCAGGTGAACTGGGCCTCGGTGAACCCGCAGCCGATGCCTGGCGCGGTGGGGATGTGGATGTGGCATGCGTTCGGCGCCGGCGCCTCGCTGCTCAGCACGTATCGCTTTCGCCATCCGCTGCGCGGGAGCGAGATGTACCACGAAGGGATCGTCGGCACTGACGGCGTGACGCTGTCGAAGAGTGGCGGCGAGTACGTGGAGACGATGCGAGCCATTCAGCGTGTGCAGTCGCGACTTGACTCGACCGCAGCGCTCCCGCCGCGCCTCGCGGCGCGCCGCACCGGCATCCTCTGGAGCCACGACAACTTCTGGGACCTGGAGATCCAGCCCCAAACGACCGAGTGGAAGACGTGGGCCCATCGCAACCCATACACGATGGCGGTGAAGAGCACCGGCGCCCCCATGGACTTCATCGCCGAGGGGGATGACTTCAGTCGTTACCCCTTCATCGTGGCGCCAGCGTACCAGATGGTGAGCGATGCGCTCGTGGCCAAGTGGCGACGCTACGTCGAGCAGGGGGGGCACCTGGTGCTCACCAGTCGCAGCGGACAGAAGAACGCGCTCGGGCACTTTCCCGAGGCGCCGTGGGCCACGCCGATCGTCGACCTCATCGGCGCTGACGTCGAGGGATTCGACATGCTGCCGACGACCATCAGCGCGCGGGTGGCGCGAGGCGGACGGCAACACGCGTGGCATCGCTGGGGCGACATCCTGGCACCTCGCGCGGGGACCGAGGTGCTCGCCACCTACGCCGATCGACACTACGCCGGGAAAGCGGCGGCGATCACGCGCACGCTCGGTCGTGGCAGCGTCACGATGATCGGTGTCTCCACCGACGATGGCGCGCTGGAGCGCGAGATCGTGCGCGAGGTCTATCGCCGGGCCAACGTCGCGATCGAGGAACTACCGCCGGGGGTGTTCGTCGAGTGGCGCGAGGGCGTGTACGTAGCGGTGAACTACAACCCGGCACCTGTGGCGCTCGCGCTGCCGTCGAACGCGGAGGTGCTGCATGGGACGACGCCACTGGCGCCGGCGCGGGCGCTGGTGTGGAGGGAGCGGTAGGCAACGCGGGCTCTCGCGTGGCGCTTGCCTGAGGGGGGTGGTACACTCTCGGGCGCCGCTCCCTCACCACGCCCGCCGAGCCCCGCGCATGAACCGATCGATCGCCGTCGCCGCCATGTGTGCCCTGGCGCCACTCCTCACCGCTGGCGCCCAGACACCGCCCCGCCAGCCCGGGACCACATGGAGCGACGAACAGCTCCGCAAGGCCGTAGCCCCCGTGCGCGCCGGCCGCCGGCTCACCCCCAAGTCGTGGCCTAACGGGGCACGCGTCGCCGTCAGCATCACCTTCGACGACGACAACGAATCCTACATGCTGGCAGCCGGCGAGACCTCGCCCACGACCCTCTCATCGGGCGAATTCGGCGCCAAGTCGGGACTGCCGCGCATCCTCCGCTTGCTCGACAAGTACCAGCTCCCGTCGACCTTCTTCATCCCCGCCGTGAGCGCCATGCTCCACCCGGAGATGATCCCCGCCATCATGAAGTCAGGGCGCCACGAGATCGGCGTGCACGGCTGGATTCACGAGTATCCTCCCGCCACCGGCAGCGCCGAAGAGGAGGAGCGGTTGCTGAACAAGGCGATCGATTACCTCACGACTGCCACCGGCAAGCGCCCGGTAGGCTACCGTGCGCCAGCATGGGCCTTCAGTGCCAACACGCTCGACCTCGTGCGCAAGGCGGGGTTCCTGTATGAGAGCAGCCTCCAGGCCATGGACGAGCCATACGAGATCGTCGCCAACGGCGAGCCGACGGGGCTGGTGGAACTCGGGATCGACTGGAGCCTGACCGAGTCGGTCTACCTCGGCCGGAGCGGCGCCATGCCGTCGCCCGAAGCGCTCTTCCAGCTGTTCCGGGAGGAGTTCGACGGCGCGTATGCCGAGCGGACGATGTTCGTGCTCACCCTGCATCCGCATATCGTCGGGCATCGCGCTCCCATGCAGCACCTGGAGAAGCTCATCGCGTACATGAGGTCGAAGCCCGGCGTCTGGTTCGCGACCACCGAGCAGATCGCGCGCTACGTGAAGGAGCAGGCGCGCATGAAGTAGGACGTTCGCTCGAATCGCGCGGCCATCGCCGGCGAGCCATGGCCGGCGAGCCATGGCCGGCGTCACCGCGTCACGATCGGGAACGTCCCCTTCGGTTTGTCGATCAACGACAGGAAGCGCAGCAGCTCCACCGTGCTCCCCGTCACCTGCACCGCATCGCTCTGTATCGCATCCGAGAGCCCCACGCTCCCGGCCATCATGCGCACGAAGAAGTCCTTGGGAAGCGTGAGCGTCGCGTTCGCCCCGCGCGCGGGCGCCCCCTTCCTGAAGTGCAGCACCGCGTGCTCGATCCACAGCACGTACGTCTCGCGCGTGTCGGAGAGCACGAGGTTGATCGTCCAGTCCTTCCCCTCGGCGGCCGGACCATCGAGGCTGGCCGCCATCGCCTCGAGAAAGCGCTCGATGGGCGTGTTGAGCAGCATGTCGAGCACCAGGCGCTTGTCGGTGCCGCGTGTCGGCGGGCCGTCGCGCAGCTCGGCGGCCGCCGTGAGGTAACTGTTGCGCCACGTCGCCGCCTCGGCGCCATACGCCATCTGTTCGTAGCACCGCCCCAGCAACGCGCGCGCACCGTCGTGATCAGGGTGTGCCAGCACCGCGTGGTTGAGCAGCTCGGCCGCCCAGCGCAGCTCTCCGCGATCGTAGGCGGTGCGGGCCGCTGCGACGACCTTGTCGACGCCGCCTAACAACTCGACGTAGCGCGACGCCGACTCCTGGGGCGGCAGGGGATCGAGGTTGGCCGGGTTGCCGTCGTAGCTCCCCAGGTAGAACTGGTACACCGCCTTCACGTTGTGGCGCAGGTCGCCGTAGTAGCCGCGCGCCCCGAACGCCGCCTGCAACGACGCCGGCAGCTGCACCTTGTCGGCGATCTCGCGCGGTGTGTAGCCCGCGTTGATGAGGCGCACCGTCTGGTCGTGGGTGTACTTGTAGACGTCGCGATGCGCGGTGATGAAGGCGGCGATGCGCTCCTTCCCCCAGACTGGCCAGTTGTGCTGCCCGAAATACACCTCGGCGTCTGCCGCCTGCTCCAGCGCCTCCTGCAGGTAGGTGGACCACCGCAGCGCATCGCGCACCTTGGCCCCGCGCACCGGGAGCAGGTTGTGCATCGTCTGCGCGAGATTCTCGGCGCCCCCGTACGCCTTGCGCGCCGGGATGGTGAAGGTGAGCTCCGAGGGCGCCTCGGCCCCTGGAACGTTGTGGAAGACGAAGCGCACTCCATCGAGCTCCAGGTCCTGCGTCGGCTGTTCGATCAGCATCGTCGGCTGCAGGATCCCCACCTGCCCGTACACGACCCCTTTCCCAAGCCCCGTGTCGACCAGTCCGGTCGCCGAGCGCTCGAGGTCGCGGCCGAACTGGTAGGACGAGCGCCGAGTCATCGCCGTTCCCACCAGGATGTTCTCGCTGGTCGCTTCCTCCATGAACCGTTCGGGCGCGATGATGGGCACCGCCCGCCGCTTCGCCTCATCGGCGCCGATGACGCCGAGGGCGCCGCCGAAGTGATCGGCGTGGGAGTGCGTGAAGACCAGCGCGGTGACCGGCTTGTCGCCAAGCTGCTGGCGCGCGAAGGCCATCGCCGCGGCCGCGCTCTCGCGGCTGGTGAGGGCATCGACCACGATCCACCCGGTCGCTCCCTCGACGAGCGTGATGTTGGCGATATCGAAGCCGCGCAACTGGTAGATGCCGTCGGTCACCTTGAACAGCCCGACCTGCGCGTTGAGTATCGCGTGCCGCCAGAGGCTGGGGTTCACGGTCGACGGCGCCTCACCTTTCACGAACGCGAAGGCGTCGAAGTCCTGGAGCACCGAGCCGTCGTCCGCGACGAGCTTGCCCGTCGGACGCGCCACGAAGCCGCGCTGCGCCTCGACCATGTCCAGCGTGTCGGCGCGGGTGAGTTGCTGCGCGACCTTGGCGTTCGCGCTCGCAACGCTGGCGCTCACCCCTGCCGGGGCCGTTTCACCGGGCGCGGCGCCCTGACAGGCGGCGATGAGAAGGGCCACCGCGGCGAGACGCGTCGCTACGGCGACGCGCGAGACCGTGCGCCATGCGTGAGGCGCGAGGTGTGCGGCCGTTGCATTCGGTGCGGCGCTAAGCGAGGACGTCGGATGAGGCATCATGGACGGGGCGTTGGGTGCGCCGTAACGTACGACATTCCGCTCCGCCCCACGACGCGCCCCCTCCGGTCACCGCATGCCCCTCACGCGACGCACCTTCATCAAGGCTGGCGCCATCGGCGCCGGGGCCTTGGCGGTCGCGGGCGCGTACGAGGCTTGGCGCATCCGCGACTGCCTGACGCACGCCACGGGGGCGCTGTCGCCGGCGGGGCGCGCCCTCTTTGCCGCCGTCGTCCCCGCCTTCCTCGACGGAATGGTCGCCCCGTCGGCATGGACCCCCGACTCGATGTCCGCCATGCTGGGCAACGTGGAGCGCACCATCGCCACGCTCCCGGCCTCCGCCCGCGGTGAACTGCAGCAGCTCGCCTGCCTGCTCGACCACGGGCCCGTGCGATTGCTGCTGGCGGGAAGCTGGGCGCCGTGGGCATCGGTGACTCCCGCGCGCGCGCGACAGGTGCTGGAACGCTGGCGCTTCAGCGGAACGCCGATGCTGGTGAGTGCCTACCAGGCGCTGCACGACATCACCTTCGCGTCGTGGTACGCGCAGCCCTCGGCGTGGGTGGCGATCGGCTATCCCGGCCCGCCCATGCTCACCGCGAGCCCGGCGTGAGGCACGCGTGAGCGCCCAAGGCTTCCCCGATCCGTTCGTCGCCGGCATCGCCCGCGGCTGGCACGTGACCGACGGCGCGACACTCGACGCCGGCAAGACCTTCGAGGCCGATGTGGCCATCGTCGGCACCGGCGCCGGGGGCGGGACCACCGCCGAGCTGCTTGCAACTGCCGGCCTGCGGGTCCTCCTGCTCGAGGAGGGCGGACTGCGCAGCACGCGCGACTTCCGCATGCTGGAGTCCGAGGCGTACCCGACGCTCTACCAGGAGTCGGCGTCGCGAAAGACGAAGGACAAGGGGATCAACATCATGCAGGGGCGCACCGTCGGCGGGACGACGGTCGTCAACTGGACGTCGAGCTTCCGCACGCCGGAGTCCACGCTCGCCCACTGGCAATCGCAGTTCGGACTCGGCGACCTCACCACCGAGGCACTCACGCCGTGGTGGGAGCGCATGGAGCGGCGACTGCAGGTCGCGCCGTGGGCCGCCACGCCGAACCGGAACAATCAGCTCCTGGCCGATGGCCTGACGAAGCTGGGCATCACGCCGCGCGTGATCCCGCGCAACGTGGCCGGCTGCTACAACATCGGCTACTGCGGCATGGGCTGCCCCACCAACGCCAAGCAGTCGATGCTGGTGACCACGCTTCCCGCTGCGCTCGATCGCGGCGCCGAACTGCTCTACCACGCGCGTGCCGAACGCCTGGTGTTCGAGGGGAGCGCGGTGCGCGAGATCGTGGTGACGCTCATGGGCGCCGACGGCTTCGAGCGCTCGCGCGACGCGGTACGCGTGCGCGCCCGCCACGTCGTCCTCGCCGGCGGCGCGATCAATACGCCGGCACTGCTCCTCAGGAGCGGAGCGCCCAACCCACGCGGCCTGATCGGGACGCGAACCTTCCTGCACCCGGTGACGATCTCCCCCGCGCTCTTCGCCGACCCGGTCGACGCCTTCGCGGGGGCGCCGCAGTCCATCTACTCCGATCACTTCAACGAGGCGAGCGACGCGGGGATGGGCTTCAAGCTCGAAGTGCCGCCGCTGCACCCCGTCCTCATGGGGTCGACATTCACCGGCTTCGGCACCGAGCACGCCAGCGTCATGAAGCGCATGCGCCATGCACAGGTCGTGCTCGCCCTGCTGCGCGACGGCTTCCACCCGGCGAGCGTCGGCGGAACGGTCGAGCTGCGTGACGACGGTTCGCCGGTGCTCGACTACCCCGTCTCGTCGTACGTGATGGAGGGGGCACGTCGGGCGATGACGGTGATGGCCGAGATCCAGTTCGCCGCTGGGGCGCAGGTCATCGTCCCCTTCCATGAGCGCGGGACCCCCGTGCGCACGCTCGCCGCCGCCAAGGCGCAGATCGCCGCCCTCGAGATGCACACCCCGTACGCCAAGCTCGTCAGCGCGCACGTGATGGGGGGGTGTGCCATGGCCGCCGACGACGCACGCGGGGTGACCAACTCCTTCGGGCGCGTGCACAACACCGAGGGGCTCAGTGTCATCGACGGCTCGCTCTTCCCCACGAGCGTGGGGGCCAACCCGCAGCTCTCGATCTACGGCATCGCCGCTCGATCAGCGACCGCGCTCGCCAAGGAGCTGGGGGGACGCGCGACCGAGTAGCGAAGCGGCTGACGCAAGCGTCGGTGCGTTAGGCGGCGCCCGTCTCGCGCATCACGGCTTCTTCGGCGGCACCCGAATCGCCCGCCCCGGGCGCGCCCCCGCCACCAGCGCCCCATCCCGCACCACGAATGCCCCGTTCACCAGCACGTGCGGAATCCCCACCGAGGTGAGCGCGGGCTCGGTGAACGTCGCACGGTCGACCACCTTCGCGGGATCGAAGACGGTCAGGTCGGCAAAGGCACCACGCGCCACGCGCCCACGCTTCGCCATCTGCGGGACGAAGCTCTCCAGGCGGCGCGCCGGGAGGATCGTCATCCGCGACAGCGCATCCATCAGCGTGAGGCTCTGCTGCTCGCGCACGTAATGTCCCAGGACGCGTGCGTACGTCCCTGCCCCACGCGGGTGCCCGGTCCCGTTGACGTACGGGACGCCGTCGCTGGCGATCATCACCCCGGGGTGCGCGATCGCCTTGTCGACGTTCTCCTCCTTCATCATGTGGATCACCACCCACCCGCCCTGCTTGCGATAGCGCTCGAAGCTCTCCTTCGTCAACCGCTCGCCGGTCTGCGGCCAGGCAAGGTCGCCATAGTCCACGCGCAGGTTGTCCTGCCACCCGGGGTTGAACATCGCCGACTCCAACCGCGTGGAACCGGCGGTGTAGGGATAGGCCTCGGTGGTGACGTCCATCCCCGCGGCGCGTGCCGAGTCGAGGAGGGCGAGCGAGAGCGGCAGGTCGCCTAACGAGCTGGAGGCCACGTGCACCACGTGCAGCGCCGTGCGCGACTTGGCCGCCGCGCGCACCACCTCGCGAATCGGTTCCACCCCAAAGGCACGCGTGTGCACGAAGACGGGGACGCGCCGCCCCGCCGCAACGGCAAAGAGGCGCTCGATCTCTTCCTGCGTCGCCCCGGGCGAATAGTTGATCCCGAAGCCGAGCCCGAGCCCCCCTTCGTCGAGCCCCTGCGACATCGCGGTTTCGAGGGAGGCGATCTGCACACCCGTCGCCGCCTGGTTGGCCCCGCGCGGAAGGGGCCCTAACGAGAGAATCGGGCGCGGATTGGTGGGGCCGTGCCCGATCTCCACCCCGTCGTGAAAGACGTTGTAGCGCGCCGGGCGATGCCCCACCGTCGCACCAAAGTTGAGCGGCACCTTCCCCTCCATCGCCGCGTACCACGGCGCGACGGGAAAGACCCCGGCCTCCATGTCGAGCGCGGTCGTGACACCGTCGCGCGCCTGGAGCTGCATGTCGCCCTCGGTCTGCCCGTGCGCATGCAGGTCGATGAAGCCCGGCGCCACGACGAGCCCCGTCACGTCGACGGTGTCCTTCCCCGCGAGCGGATCGGCGGAGAGCGCCGCAATCGTGTCGCCGATGATCCCCACATGCAGCGTCGCGTCGGTCCCGCTCGCAGGATCCATCACCCGGCCACCGGCAAGGACGACGTCATACGTCGGCGCCGGCGTACAGGCGAGGAACGACAGCGCAGACACGAGCGTCGCACCCTCGCGGACGCGGGTGACAGCTCGAGTGAAGCAGGACTGCTGGGGAGACATAACGAGAGGGGAAGGGAGCGTCATGCGCACGCCGCGCCAATCAGGCGATGCGGCCCCGTCATTCTCTCTCGCGTGCCGGGATCCCACAAGCGCACGCACGGGCGACAGGAGGCGAGGTCCGGCAACACGCGAGCGTCGCCCCTTCACCGTCCGGTGAGAAGGTCGAACTCGCGCGCGCCGAAGTGTGCGCTCTGCATCCCGTTCGTCACCCACCCCTCCGCCAGCCCCAGGCTCCCACGCAGGCTTCGATAGAACTGAACATCGGCCATGCTCGGCGCCAACGCACCGGCCACGTCGCCCGTGGTCCCCGCCACCGTCCACATCCGGTCGCCCACCACGCGGTCGAAGAGGAAGGGGTGGTTGTGCAGGTGAGCGACCAGGCGAAAGCCATCGGCGAGGTCGCGCCGAACGTGATCCGCGATCGTGCTGCGAAAGCGCTGCCCCACCAGGTCGGCGCTCGACAGGTACACGCGCACCTCCCCGCTGCGCCGCAGGATCAACGCCCCGAACTCCGTCGGGTGCACCAGCATCGGAAAGCGCGCCGCCTGCCACTTCCACAACATCGCCTCGAGGCAACTGATCGGGGCCACGCGCCCGGCGCCTCCCGCGAGCAACAGCGTCGCGTTGTTGGCCTCGCCGCTCCAGTCGCCTGGCATCGCGGCAAAGATCTTCCGTTGCCGCTCGATGAGTGCACGTGCCTCGGGTTCGGAGCCGAGCCGAGCGCGCACCGAGTCGCGAAACCGCGCGATCTCGGGGTCACCCGCGGCCGGTTGCCAGAATCGCGGGTAGTCGGGGAGGTCGAAGCGCCCGTGCCACTCGGACGGCGCGGCGTCGGGTACCACGATCAGCTCCGGAGCCACGCCGGCGAGCGAACAGGCCCCCGGCATCCCCAACGGTACGGTGACCGTGGGTGCGCCCCATCCACCGGCGGGGAGCGTCCTGGGCGCGCGGTGACAGCCGGGCAGGAACGCCGAGAGGCAGAGCAGTACCACGCCGCCCCCCCGCCTCGCGCCACGCCGCGTCCATGCCGGCCATGACACGTTAGGCGAGCGAAACGCATCGAGCCTTCCCGTTGGAACAGGCAGTCGGTCGTCGGTCCTCATTCCATCGCGCGACATTGGGAGGACGAGCAGGCAACTCCATCGGGAGGCCGATCCGCGTGAGGAGCTGATAAGGTGGAACGCTACCGCGCTCGCACGTGGAGAAACAGGTGCACACCGGCGCCGAAGCCCGGGACTGGCAGGAGCGACCCGACACGGGGTGCGGCTGGTGCCGAGCGCGCATGTCACCCTCCCCCATGTGCCGGATACGTGTCGCGCGGAGATATTGCGCTCGTGACCCATCCGGAACGCACCCTCCTCCTCATCGTCGCCGACGGCGTCCGCCACGACGTCCTCGCCCGCCGCATCGACGAGGGACACCTCCCCAACCTCGCCGCGCGCGCACAGCGCGGCGGACTCTATCGGGTGTCGACGGTCTTCCCGTCGGTCACCGGCCCGGCGTACGCGCCATTCCTGATGGGGCGCTTCCCCGCGCAGGTCGGAATCCCCGGGCTGCGGTGGTACGACCGTGCGCGCGAGCGCTGCCGCTTTCCCCCTTTCGCACGTAGCTACTCGGGGCCTGAGATCTGGTGGCTCGATCACGATCTCGATCCCGCGCACCCCACACTGCTCGAACTCGCGACGCCGAGCGTGGCCGGCGCGAGCATGCTCGGGCGCGGTGCGCGCGGGAGTCGCCACCCCGGGCGCGGGGTGTCGTGGATGCTGCGCGCGGTTGGTCCGCACTTCCGCGGCGACCTCGACGCGTGGCGTCGACTCGAGATCGAGGTTGCCAACGTCATCCTCGGCCACCTCCGGCGCTCGCGCCTGCGCCTGGCGGTGATGGCCTTCCTCCTCCCCGACAAGTACGCGCATGCGCTCGGCGCCGACACTGCGCCGGTGCATAGGTCGCTCGCCGACATCGACGCCTTTGTCGGTGAGGCGACCGACATCGCGACTCGCGGCGGCTGGCAGGACCAGCTTGACGTCTGGGTCGTCGCCGACCACGGACACGGCGCCGTCACGCAGCATGACGATATCGCCGACGCCGTGCGCGACGAGGGGTGGCGCGTCCTCGCGCATCCGAAGACGTGGGTTCGCCGCCCGCAGGTGGCGGTCATGGTCGGCGGCAACGCGATGGGACACGTGTACGTCGACCTCGCGCGGCGCGTGCGACAGTGGCGACCGCACCTCGACGAGTGGACGGCGCTGGAGGCGCTCCTCGTCTCGCGCGACAGCGTCGACTTCGTCGCCGTCGCCGAGGGCGCGCACACCGTGCGGGTGCGCACGCGGACTCGCGGCGATGCCCTCGTGTTGTGCGAGGGCACCGGGACGCAGGCGCGCTGGTCGTATCGATGCGACGGGGGCGACCCCCTCGGGCTGGGCGGCGACCTGGTCGCCCTCGACTCGGTCGCCGCGCACGACGCCACGAGCGACAGCGACTATCCCGACGCCTTGGTGCAGCTGGCGGCAGTGGTCCCGTCACCGCGCGCCGGCGACTTCATCGTCTCCGCCACCCCGGGGTGGGACTTCCGCGATCGCTACGAGCCCACCCCGCACGTCTCGACACACGGCGCGCTGCATCGCGAACATATGGCGGTCCCACTGCTCATCGATCGGCCGGTCGCCCGCACGCCGCGACGCACCGCCGATGTCATGCCGAGTGCGCTGTCGCTGCTGGGCATCCGATGGCCGGGCGTCCTGGACGGCATCGATTGCCTCACCGTGTAGCTCGCCCCCAGCCGGAGGGTTCGATCACCTAACGCCGACGGCGAGCTATCGCAGGCCGAGCACCCTGGAGACGAGCCGCTTCACCCCGCGCAGCCCCTTGGGCGCGCTGCTCTTGCTGCGCTTGTCGGCCACGACCGCCGTGTGATAGCGAGCCACGATGTCGGCGACGAACGACGGATCGAGGTCGGACTTGGAGGCCAGCACCGCGCGGTAGTACTGCGTGTACATGAACTCGAAGGCACTCGGGAAGTGGCGGCGCATCATCGCCACCATCTCCGGCGGCTGGGGGAAGAGCATGTTCTCGTGACGCTTTCCGCCCACGTCGTCGTAGCTCCACGTCAATCCGGTGATTCTGATCCCGCCACCAATCTGGAGATTGGGATTGAGGTGATACGGGAGCTCCTGCGGCACCGGCGACCAGGTCTGCGCCAGGATCGTGTAGTCGCCGATCGGAAGAAAGAAGATGCCGTCGTCGGCCAACCAGTACGAAACGTTCGACACGAATTGCTCGATCTCGGAGAACGTCTCGAGGTACGAGTACGCCCACCACATGGAGCTGATGACGTCGAAGCTGCCCGGGGCGAAAAGGTCGCGATTCCGGAAGTCGCCCTGCACCAACGGCACGTCCGGGTTGTTCTTCCGAGCGTACCCGAGCATCCCCGGCGACAGGTCCAGCCCTGTACGGTTGATGTTCGGGAACTGCGCCAGGAAGTACCCCGTGCCACAGGCCAGGTCGAGCCAGCGTGCCGAGGGGCCGATCCGGTCGAACGCCTTGCCGAGCACCTCGCGCTCGGCAGCCGTCTTTCCCCCGTGATTCTGGTGCGTGATGAAGCGCGCGTTGTACTGCTCGGCGTACGCCTCGTCGTAGAGCTGTTGGAGCGCTTCGGGCTTCACGGCAATGGCTCTCTCGGTGCGGGTTCGCGTGAGCCGTCGAAGAGTGGCAAGAAGTAGACCGTCTCTCCGGATCTCCGGGTCCCCAGGTCCGCGGGTCTCCGCAGACGCTCGACGCGTGTCAGTCCCTTCGCACAGGTAGGGCGGTCGCCCTGAGGATCCGGTCGAGCCGAGGATACTCCTGATCCATGAAGGCGTTGCCGCCGCGCTCCAGCGGCCCCTGTTTCCCCTGTCGCACCCCACCCCCCGACTCTTCGCCGTAGCCCGCGTAGAGCGAGTCGATCACCCCCATCCCCTCCACCACCGTCCCGAGGACGGTGAACGGCTCCGTGTCGTTCCGCGCGTTGTTCGCGAGGTTGATGTAGATCTGCGTGTTGCGCGTCGCCGGCCGGCCGGGCCCCTCGTACGAGAAGGCGAAGGTCCCGCGCTCGTTCCGCGACCGCGGCGGATCGTCGGCCAGATAGCGTCCCTTCCAGACCGCGTTCACCGTCGGGTCGCCATGCAGCCCGAACTGCGCGATGTAGCCGGCACGAACGCGATGGACGCGCGTGTCGTCGAAGTACCCGAGCCGGGTCAGATTGTAGAGTCGGTCGGCGCCGATGGGGCCCCAGGCGCGATGGAGTTCGAGTACGAAGACGCCCTTGGTGGTCTCGAAACGCAGGTGCGAGCGCTCAGGAGCAGCGCGACGCCATTCCGCATGGGCCGGATCGAGCACTATCGCCCGACGTTGAATCTGCGACAGTTCAGCGACACTACCACGGGAGATACAGGACAGCGCTGTCGCGGACACTGCAAGAACAGCGAATCGCATGCTGAGCGGTAGGCGACCGCGCCCGTGCCCATGGACCGAAGAGACGCAGGACATCGACATCACGCGCGAATTCGCCCGAGCAGGTCGACCAGCGCTGCGACGACCGAGTCCTCTCGCTCGATGTGCATCCAGACATGCGTCGCGCCGTCGAGTTCCCGCTCCTCACCACGCGGGACCGACCCGGCCAGCAGTCGATTGACCGCCTGCTTCGCCCCGTTCACCCCGCGCTGCATTCCCTCGGGAAGCGAGGCGGTTGGCGAGGCGTCGATTCCCATCGCCGACAGCACGATGAGTGGGACATCCGGGAGCCCTCCCGCTCGTCGCAGCGGTTCGTATACCAGCGCCTCCGTCTTCTGTCCCTCGAAGAAGCCGGCGCGCCACCGCTCGACGTGCCGCGCGATCAGCGGCCCCCGAACCCCCTCCGGCCAGCGCTGCAGCTTCTCGGCGAAGACGCCGCGCCAGAGCTCGAGCATCTCCGGCGGGAAGTCGGGAATTGGCGCATCGACGAACTGCGCGAACAGCTCCCGCACCTCTTGGGGATAGTGCGCATCCAGCTCCTCGTGCGCCGGATCCAGCAGGAGCAGCCCGGCGACTTCCGCAGGGAATCGCTGGGCGAAATGCCGCGCGAAGGCCCCGCCCAGGGAGTGACCGACCAGCAGATATGGCGGCGCAGCGCCCAAGGCTTCGAGCAGGGCGCGTAGCTCGTCAACGACCTCCGGCGCCGAGCGCGGAAGGTCTGCCGCATCGCTCCACCCGGTCCCCCCACGGTCGTATAGCACAGTTGCGCTATGTTCGGCGATGCGTTCGAAGACGTTGAGATAGTCGAGCCCGATCGCCCCCGCTCCCGGGAGGATCACAACCACCGGGCCGCCGGACCCCTTCGTATGAACGAAGAGCCGACGTCCGGAGACGTCGACCAGGCGACCCACGGGCGGGGCGCCCCCCTCGGGAGCCGCGCTCCGACCTTCCATCAACTCGGGCGTCATCACGAACTCCTTGAACGGGGGAGGTGACGTTCGGCAGGCGATCGCCTACATTCTCAATATTGAGAACATGAACGGAGAAATGCAAGAATGTCCAAGTCGGCGGTCGACCTGCTCATGCATCCTGTGCGGATCCGCATCGTCAACGCCCTGGCCGGGGGGCGGACCCTGACCACGGCCCAGCTCTGCGACCAGCTCCCGGACGCGTCGCAGGCCACCGTCTATCGGCACGTCGCCGCCCTCACCGAGGGGGGGATCCTCGAGGTGGACGGCGAGCAGCCGGTGCGCGGCACCCTCGAGCGCCGCTACCGCCTGCACCGCCAACAGGCCGCCATCGACGCCAGTGTCGGGCAGGTGATGTCGGCCGACGAGCACCGGCGACTCTTCACGGCGTCGATGGCGGCGCTCATCGCCGAGTTCGATGGCTACCTGCAGCGCGACGGCGCCAACCCGTATGTCGATGCCGTGTCGTACCGGCAGACCGTCGTTTGGCTGAGCGACGCGGAGCTCGCCAGCATGATTCGTGAGTTCCAGCAGCTGCTGGCGATGCGCGGGTCCGAGGAGCCAGCGCCCGGGCGATCGCCCTATATGCTCAGCACGATCCTCTTCCCGGCCGCTGGCGGCGAGACGAGCGCCTGACGCGCGCGCGCACGACGACGTGTGCGCCCGTCGACCCGAGCACGCACAACCGTGGTGCGACCCGCGCTCACTTGAACGCGGTCGAATCCCGCCAGACTTCGCGCCCCCCCAGGACGGTCAGCACGACGGGCGTCCGGGTGATCTGAAAGGGCGACACCCTGCGCAGGTCCGCGGAGAGCACGATCACGTCCGCGAGCTTCCCCACGGCGATCGTCCCCAGCTCCTGCTCGGCGTCGCTCGCCATCGCGCCACCCAGCGTGTAGGCCTTGAGCATCGTCTCGACGTCCACACGCTCCTCCGGAAAGAAGGGGGCGTCGGTCGAATCGTCCGGCGACTGGCGGGTCACCGCCACCCGGATCGCCTGCAGCGGATCGAGCGACGACACGAACCAGTCGCTGCCGCCTGCCATGATCGCGCCCGTCCGGGCCATCGTCGCCAGCGGATACTGCCATCGCGCCCGCGTGGGACCGATGCGCGGCTCGGTGAGCTCCTTCATGTACGTATCGCGAAACGCCCAGAGCGCCTGCCAGCTCGCCACCACGCCTAACGAAGCGAAGCGGCCGATATCCGTCGAATCGAAGAGCTGGATGTGCACGATCATGGGGCGCGGACCGCCCGACACGCGGCGCGACCCGTGGCGCTGCTCGATCGCGTCGAGGCTCGCCCGGATGGCGCGATCGCCGATGGCGTGCACGTGGATCTTGAAGCCCGCCGAATCGAGGGCGCGCGCGATCGCGTTGAAGCGCGCCGGCGGGAGGTTCAGGTCGCCGCGAAAGCCCGGACGATCCGTGTAGTCGGCGAGCAGCGCCGCCGTCCCCCCCTCGAGCACGCCGTCGGCGAAGATCTTGGCTGCCACCGGGCGCACCATCGGCCGCGCATACCGGTCGCGAAGGGCCGCCAGCCCTTGCACCTGCTCCGGGCCACTGTCCACGTTCACATGCAACGCGACGACCGTGCGCACCGTGAGGCGCCCGAGCGAATCGGCATCGGTGTAGGCGCGCAGGATCTCCTCCGTGGCGCTGGCCTCGTGCCAGCTCGTGATCCCCAGCTGGTTCGCGCGCCGCACCGCGCGCTCGAGCCCGACGCGCATTTCCTCGCGCGTGTGCGGCGGGATGTGCTGCTGGACCAGCTCCTGCGCCGACTCGCGCAGCGTTCCCACGGCGTTCCCCCGGGCGTCGCGCACGATCACCCCGTTCACGGGATCCCGCGTGTCGCGCGTGATTCCCGCGATGGCGAGCGCCCGCGAGTTCGCCCACCCGTTGTGCCCGTCCGCCGACGACAGGAAGGCCGGGCGACCGGGGACGAGGGAATCGAGCAAGGCCGCCGTCGGCGTCCCCCCCGCAAAGAGCGGGAGCGCGAAGCCGCCGCCACGAATCCACGATGCGTTCGGGTCGCGCGCATTGCACTCGGCCACCACCTCACGCAGCCGTTCGATCGTGGCGATGTCGGCCAGGTTGCACTCACCGAGCTGCACGCCGGCGCTCACCGGGTGCACGTGCGTATCGACGAAGCCCGGCATCAGCAGCCGATTGCCCAGCGTGACGACGCGCGTGTTCGCCCCGATCAACGAATCGACCCCGTTCTCGTCGCCAACGTAGACGATACGGTCCTTCCGGATGGCGACCGCGCGCGCTTCGGGCTGCAGTGAATCGCCCGTCCACACCGTCCCCCCGCGAAAGACAAGGTCGGCCGCGTGCTCGTTCGTCGACGAGCATGCCGCCGCAAGCAGCCCGATGACGACCAGGGCCGCCGACGAGGACGGGATTCTGTGCATGATGCGCCGCGCGTGTGAGGACGGGCGACGTTACCGGACACGCGGTGCACTGTCAAACGCGCCGCATGGGCGCCGTGGGCGCGACGTGGCGGCGGCCAGGGATGCCCTGCGCCGCCGCCCGGTGGCTTGGTGAATCGTCTACGGCGTCTTGACCGACAGGACCTGCAGCCCGGCACTCCCCTGCGCCACGAACATCGCGTTGTTGTCCGAGGCGATGTAGTTGGCCGAGCCGGGGAGGAGGAGCCGTCCGAGCGGCACCAGGGTCGGGCGCTGTCCCGAGCCGACGCCGCGGTGGTCGCTCCAAGTGACGGCAACGCCGGCTCCGCCGTCAGCCGCAAGAATGAAGTCCCCCGACAGGCTCACCGCGTTGGTGACAGCGTCGGCCGAGGAGACACCCGGGACGTTCGGGCGCGGGACGATGCCGCGCACGATGCCGCCGGAGAGGTCGACGACCTGCACGCCACCGTCGCCGGTGGCGACGAAGCCCCACGTGTCGGTGAGCGCCACCGACGACTTGGAGTCGGGGATCGTCCCCCCCTGCAGCGAGACGGTGCTGGTGAGCGCCCCTGTTGCCGCGTTGTAGAGACGCAGGCGCGCCGGCCCGCCCTGCGACACTGCGACGTACTTCCCCGACGCCCCGGTCACCGCGCGCGCGTCGGCGAAGACATCGCCCGAGACTCGCGCGAGCGTGTTGCGGTCGAGGATCGTGAGCCCTCCCACCCCCGGTCCCCCGTTCCCGGAGGTGACGTACACCCACTTGGACGAGACGTCGACCCCGGTCGCCACGTAGCTCGGGAGCTGCACGCGGGTGGTGGTCGTGCTGAGCCGCCCGCCCTGCAGGGCGATGCGCTCCAGCACCGCCCGTTCCTTGTACGTGGGGTCCTCGCTGGACGTGGCGAGGTAGATGTGCGAGTCGCTCACCGCGAGCGCGAGTACGTCGGACGTGCTGAGGATGGCCTGCGAGACCAGTCGCGGGCGGTCGGGGGTGGAGATGTCGAAGACCTCGACCGCCCCGCGCGCCACCTCGCCTAACGTCATGTAGGAGACGTAGGCGAACGAGCCGCGGACCACGACGTGCGAGGCGAGCAACGCGCTCCCGTTCACCCGCGGCGCACTCACCACCGCCGAGCGAAGGAAGGTCGTCGCGGAGGGCGGCCGTCCCACGCTGGCATTGAGGCTCGCGCGCACTCGCGCACTCGCGCCACTCGCGGAGGTGTCGGCCGTGAGTTGGACCGTGTCACCGGTGGTGTATTGCACGCGGTCGGCAAACTCGGGGGCGTCGTTCGAAACGGTCAGGCGCTCCTGGTCGGCATCGGGGGCGATCGGCATGTCGCTGGTGCTGCAGGCCGAGAGCGCGGCGAGCGACGCAAGGAGCAGGGTAGTCGGGACGAGTGCGCGAGCGGTCATCGGGGGACTCCGGGGACAACGGTCGGCGCGTCCGCCTCCATGCGGGCGACGCCGGCGCCGTGGGGAGCAACCCATGTGCCCCCCAGCGGGCGGATCCGCATCTGCCGCCCTGACAACGACTTGCCGCAATCGCTCGGCAACCTCTGCCGCCTCTCGTTCGCGCCGCCGCGGCGCAAAGTGCCGGGGGAGGCGCGCGCTGCGGCAGGAGCCGCGGCGCGCGGCCGGCGGGGACGGCCGCCTCGCGCCGGGAGCGCGGGCCGGTTCTCAGGCCCCATCGCGGGACGGCGCTCAGGCCCGTTCGCAGCTCCATCTGCGGGCCCGGTCGCAGGCCCGTGCGCGGGCGGTGGAGGACAGGGGCCCGACCGAACCGCGGGGGCGTGCTCGGCGCGTCGCGTTCGGAATTGTATACTAAATCCGAACCCCTACCCGATCTCCGATGTCCCGCCTTGCACTCCCCCTCCGGCGCCTCACCGCCTCCCTCGCGGCCCCCGCACTCGGCTGCGCGGCACTCGCCTGTCTGGCGCTCGCGACGCCGCTCGCGTCGTCCGTCGCGCAGGGGACCAAGGGCCGAGCGGCCGCCGGTCCCGATTCGCGCGCCATCCTCCAGGAGCTCGACCGCTACATCCCCAAGGCGCTCGCGGAGTGGAACGGGGCGGGGGTGGCGGTGGGGATCGTGAAGGACGATTCGCTCATCTACGCCAAGGGGTTCGGCGTTCGGGCGGTGGGGAAGCCCGACGCCGTCGACGATCGCACCGTCTTCGCCATCGGTTCCAACTCGAAGTTCTTCACCGCCGTGGCCGCCGGAATGCTCGCCGATGACGGCAAGCTGTCGCTCGACGACAAGGTCACGAAGCACCTGCCGTGGTTCCAGCTGTACGATCCGTGGGTCACGCGCGAGTTCACGCTGCGGGACGCGATGTCGCATCGCAGCGGGCTGGGGCGGCGCGGCGACGGGCTCTGGTACGGGACGCCGTATTCGCGCGACGAGATCATCCGCCGCGTGCGCTACCTCGCCCCCAACACGTCGTTCCGCACGGAGTTCGGCTACCAGAACATCATGTTCCTCACGGCCGGGCAGGCGCTGGCCGCGGCGGCGGGCACGAGCTGGGACGACCTCATGCGCGACCGGATCTTCCAGCCGCTGGGAATGACGTCGTCCAACACCAGCGTGCGATCCCTGGCGGCCATGCCTAACGTCGCCACGCCGCACGACCTCACGGGGACGATGACGCGGCCGACCGCGATTCCCTACCTCGACATCGACAACGTCGCTCCGGCCGGCTCCATCAACTCGAACGTGCAGGACATGGCGCGCTGGATGCGCTTCGTCCTTGCCGACGGGTCGTTCGGCGGCAAGCAGCTCCTCAAGCGGGAGACGCTGCTCGACATCACGTCACCGCACACCATCGCCCAGCGCGTCGTCGCCGACACCGCGGTCCCCAGCACGCACTTCAACCTCTACGCCCTCGGCATCGGCGTGTCCGACCTCCACGGGGTGAAGGTCCTGCGCCACACCGGCGGGATCGATGGTATGCTCTCCTACGTGGCGATGGTCCCGGAACGCAAGCTGGGCATCGTCGTGCTCACCAACGTCACCGGGCGCAACGCCATGTATGCCGCGCTGGGGACGCGCATCCTCACGTCGTTCCTCGGCGGTCCCACCCGCGACAACAGCGCCCTGGCGCTGGCCGAGTTCACCAAGGCCGAGCAGGCGGCGGCCGAACGTTTTCGCACGCGCATGGCGCAGCGCCCGGCCAACACGAGTCCGTCGCGCGCGTTAGGCGACTATGCCGGCACGTTCCGCAGCGAGATGTACGGCGACCTGACGGTGACGCTGGAGAACGGGGTCCTGATGGTACGCTATCCGCGGGCGGTCGAGTTCAAGCTGTGGCACTTCGCGTACGACACCTTCCTCGGGACGAGCGCCACGGAGACGGCGCCGGGGCCCGACGCGGCGGCGGTGCGCTTCTCGCTCGACCCCATGGGGGTCGTGACCAAGGTCGACGTGCAGGAGATCGGGGAGTTCACGCGGGTGCGCGCCGCGCGCTGACCGGACCCCGGGGGGGCGCGCCGCGCGCGTCGCGTCCCTCAGCGGGGGGTGCCTACCCCTCCGCCGACAGCACCCGGCGCACGCCGCGCATGAGCGTCACCGGGTCGAAGGGCTTGTAGAGCACCTCGATCGCATCCGGGAGCTCGGGGGAGTCGCCATTCGAGTGCGGGGCGCTCCCCGTGATGCACAGGACCTTGAGGCGCGGGTGGGTGCGGCGCAGCGAGTCGATCAGCTCCTTGCCCCCCACCTTGGGCATCACCAGGTCGGTGAGGAGCAGGTCGACGACGCCGTCGTGGCCATCCATGACACGCTTGGCCTCATCGCCGTTGGTCGCCGCCAGGATCGAGTAGCCAAAGCGCCGCAGCGACCGGATCATCGAGCGCCGGAGCGCCTCGTCGTCCTCGACCACGAGGACGGTCTCGCGCCCTTCGAGGCGATCGGGGGCGGGGAGCGGCGCCTGGGCGGCCGCGGTCTCGTCGTCCGCGGCCTTCGGGATGAGGATCGTGAACGTCGTCCCCACGCCGACCGTGCTCTCCACGCTGATGGCGCCGTGCGCCTGACGGACGATGCCGTAGCAGGTGGCCAGGCCGAGCCCCGTCCCCTTGCCGGACTCCTTCGTGGTGAAGAAGGGCTGGAAGATGCGCGGGAGGATGCTGGCGGGGATGCCGGCGCCACTGTCGGAGACGCGGATGCGAACCGCCGCCCCGCCGCGAAAGCCCTCGGCCGGCGCGGTGTTCTCCACGTTGTCGATCTCGATGACGACCGTCCCGCCGCGCGGCATCGCGTCGCGCGCGTTGACGAGGAGGTTGAGGAGAACCTGCTCGATGTGCCCCGCGTCGGCCACCACCGGCCAGATCTCCGGCGCCGTGCGCACGTGGAGCACGGTGTTGTCGGGGAGGGCGCGCTGCATGAGCTGTTTGAGGCCGCCGGCGAGCGCATCCAGCTGCAACACCTGCACCTGCACCGGGTGGCGCCGGGCGACCGCGAGGAGCTGGCGTGTGAGCGAGGTGGCGCGATCGGCCGCAGCGAGCAGCTGCGTGAGGTCGTCCTGTCGCGGATCCACGCTGGGCATCGTCTCCTTGATCGAGACGCCGTAGGCGAGGATGACGGTGATCAGGTTGTTGAAGTCGTGGGCGATCCCGCCCGCGAGCAGGCCGACCGCCTCCATCTTCTGGGCCTGGAAGAGTTGCTCGGCCAGTCGCGTCGACTCGGTGGTGTCGCGAATGGTGATCATCGTCGCGGCGTGTCCCCCCCATTCCACCGGGACGGCGCGCATCTCGGTCCCGACGCGTTCACCGGCACGCACGATCTCCAACGACGTGATGTCGCCGTGCGGGATGGCGAAGTCGACGGGCTCGCCGATGAAGTCCTCGCGGCGCTTGCCGAAGAGCGCCACGGCCGCATCGTTGACGTAGCGCACGCGTCCCGACGGGTCGACCACCATGACGCCGTCGGGAATCACGGCGAGCAGGCGCTCCATCTGCCGCTGCAACCCGAGGGCACGGCGCAGCTTGACGGCGAAGCGGACGGCGGCCGTCAGCGAGTCGTAGGTCCAGCTCGCCTTGGCGATGCACTCCGTCGCGCCGGTCGAGAGGAGCTGCTGCCGCAGGTTGGGGGGGAGGTCGCCGGTGATGACGATCGCCGGGACGTCGGGACAGAGGCGCATCAGCCGATGCAGCGTCTCGATCCCCTCCGAATCGGGGAGGTTGAGGTCGAGCAGGATGGCGTCCGGGAGCGGGCCACGCAGCGCCTCCAGCGCCTCGGCCATCGTCCCCACCTGCCGCAGCTCGAGCGGCGTGGACTTGAACTCGCTGAAGTACTCGCGGACCAACTCGGCGTCGCCGGGCGAGTCCTCCACCAGAAGGAGCCGAACGGGATCGATCATCCGGCGGCGCCCTCGCCGCGCCGTGCGCTCACGCTGGATCTCACGTGTCAGCCGCCACGGGGAGGCGGACGATGGTGAACCAGAAGCTCTTCACGCTTTCCACCACCTGCTGCAGCGCCGTGAGGTTCACCGGCTTGGTGACATAGCAGTTGGCGCCGGAGGCGTAACTGCGCACGATGTCGAGCTCCGCCTCCGATGAGGTGAGGACCACGACCGGGATGAGGCGCAGCTGCGGATCGCCCTTGATCTCCTGCAACATCTCCAACCCCGAGCGGCGCGGGAGGTTGAGGTCGAGCAGGATGAGGTCGGGGCGCTGGGCCGACTCGTAGGCGCCGCGCCGGTTCAGGAAGTCGGAGGCGTGCACGCCATCGACGACGACCGACAGGTCGAGCAGCACATGGCTCTGGTCGAGCGTGTCGCGGATCAGCTCGACGTCGCCCGCGTTGTCCTCGACCAGCAGGATGCGGATCGGCCGCAGCGCGTTAGGCACTGCGGTCATCGACCAGGCTCCAGGTCGCGGGGAGCGACCAGTGCGGCATCGGGCGGCCAAAGAGGAATCCCTGTGCAGAATGGCATCCGGCGGCTTTCGCCGCATCGAGCTGTCCCATCGTCTCCACTCCGTCGGCAATGACGCGAATATCCAGCTGGTTGCCAAGCGCGACGATCGATCGCACGATCGCCGCGCTCTCCTCATCGTCAGGCGCTGCGGAGACAAAGGTCCGCGACACCTTCAGTGAATCGACGCCGAAGCGCGAGAGGTACTCCTTCGACGTGAAACCGGCACCAAACCCCTTGACCGTCAGGCGGCAACCACAGTGTTTCAGCTCCTGGAGCGCCAGGTGCAAGCGCACCGAATCCCGCATGAGGATCTGTTCGGTGATCAGGAGTTCCAGCGCCTGCGGGGGAATGTCCAGCTCGCCCAGCATCGCCATCACGCTGTCGGCCAATCCGGGTTCCTCGACCTGGGCGCGCGAGAGATTGACCGCCAGCCGCAACTCGGGGTGGGCGGTGCCGCGCCACTCCGCGAGGCGGCGCGTGGCCTCGCGAATCGCCCAGTGCCCGACCGCCACCATCCCCCCCGCTTCCTCCAGCATCGGGACGAACACCGAGGGGGAGACGACCTCATCACCGCGATTCCACCGCAGGAGCAGCTCGAAGGCCTCCAACTGGTAGCCCTCCATCGAGACCTGCGGCTGGAACTGCAGCCCGAACTCGCCCCGCCGCAGCGCCACGTTGAGGTCGGCCGCGAGCGCCGAGCGGATGAGGGCCTGCTCCCCCGTCGTGACGTCGTAGAAGGCGTACCGATTGCGCCCGCGCCGCTTGGCCTGGTACAGCGCGCGGTCGGCGCACTTGACCAACTCGGCAATCGACAGCGCGGCGTCGGGATAGAGCGCGACCCCGATGCTGCACGTCACCTGCACGGTGCGCCCCCCTAGGTCGATCGCCGGCTCCAGCGAGTGCATGATGCGGCGCGCCACATCCTCCGCCTCGGACGAGGAGGCGAGGTCGTCGGCGAGAACGGCGAACTCGTCGCCCCCCATGCGCGCGACCGTATCGTAGTCGCGCACCGAGCGATGCAACCGGCGCCCGACCTGCTCCAGGAGGACATCTCCCACGTCGTGGCCGAAGGCGTCGTTGATGGTCTTGAACCGGTCGACGTCGATGTACATCACGGCGAAGTGGTTGCCGCGACGACGCGCGCGCGTGAGCGCCTGCGTCACCCGTTCCTGAAAGGTGCCGCGGTTGGCCAGCCCGGTGAGTTGATCGTAGTGTGCGAGCTGCATCAGGCGCCGCTCCGCGCGCTTGCGCTCGCGCGCATGCCGCACGGTGCGCTGGACCATCGCCGAGGTCAGCGTCCCCTTCACGAGGTAGTCCTGCGCGCCCAGTTCGACCACCTGCTGGGCGAGCGAGTCGTCCGACACCCCGCTCACCACCACGATCGCCGTGTTGGGTGCCGCCGCCTGCAACCGGGTGATGGCGTCGAAGCCGCGGGCGTCGGGGAGCGTGAGGTCGGTGAGGATGATCTCGTAGCTCGCCTCGTGCGCCCGCTCCATCGCCTCCTTGAGCCGAGTCACGCGCGTGAAGCTGCTCGCGGGGTACTCGGCGGCGAGCAGCGCCACCAGCAGGTCGGCGTCGGCGTCGTTGTCCTCGACCATCAGGATGGCAGGGGCGGGGGCGCCGTTCCCGTTGCCGCTGGCGGTCGCCTCGTGCCCCTTGCGTTGCGCGTTGAGCTGGAAGGCGCGCGCCAGGGTCGACCTGAGTTCATCGTCGTCCCACGGCTTGCCCATGACCGAGGCAATCGCCCCGTCGGCCTGCCGTGACGAACGCAGGTCGACGTTCGGGAGCCCGGTGACGATCACGAATGCGGTCGACGGCGTGAGGGGGCTGAGCCGTTCGACCAGAGTGAGGCCATCGAGCCCTGGCATGCGGAGGTCGGTGACGATGACCGCGTAGTAGCGGGTGCGGGCGAGGCGGAAGGCCTCTTCCCCAGATCCGGCGACGTCGGCCTCGTAGCCGAGGCGTCCGACCGCGCGCGCGAACGCCACGCCGACATCGGGTTCGTCGTCGACGTAGAGAATGCGATTGGCTGGATCACTCATCATCGTGCCACCATCCCCTTGCGGCTCTGCGCTGCGTGCGGTCTGCACCCGGCGGCCTAACGAACTTGCGTCGAAGGGACCAGCCCTTCTGGCAGGGGATGCGCCGACGACAGGAGCGTGCAGTGCACCGTCGTTCCCTCCCCCACCACCGACTCGACCCAGATCCGTCCCCCGTGCCGTTCCACGATCTTGCGGGCGATCGCGAGCCCGATGCCGCTCCCGGCGTAGTCGTCGCGGGTATGCAGGCGCTGGAACATGCCGAAGATGCGCTCCAGGTACTCGCGGGCGATCCCGATGCCGTTGTCGCTCACCGTCAGCCGCCAGTGCACGCCGTCGGGCACGGCCCGGATGTGCACCTCGGGGGGATCCGCGCGCCGGAACTTGATGGCGTTGCCGACGAGGTTCATCAGGAGCTGGTGCAACTGTCCCGCGTCGGCCCACACCTCGGGGAGCCGCTCCCCCTTCACCGTCGCCCCCGCACTCGTGATGGCCGGGGCCAGGTCGTGCAGGACGGCCGTGAGGACGCGCTGCATCTCGACGCGGGCCAGCGGGCGCCCCTGCGACCCCACGTGCGCAAAGCTCAGGAGGTCGCGCACCAGCTGTTGCATCCGGCGGGCGCCGTCGACGATGTGGTGGATGTAGCGCGCCCCACGCTCATCCACCTGCCCGGCGTATCGCTGCGCAAAGAGCTCGGTAAACGACGCCACCATGCGCAGCGGCTCCTGCAGGTCGTGCGACGCGACGTACGCGAACTGCGCGAGCTCCTTGTTGGAGCGCTCCAGTTCACGCTGGTGCCGTTCGAGGTCCTGTTGCGCCCGGCGGCGCTCCGAGGTGTCGGTGATGACGGCGAGCACCGAGGGCTCGTCGTGCATCTGGATCGGCGTGAGCCCGATCTCGACCGGGCACGTCGTCCCGTTCCGGCGGCGAGCCAACAGGTCGCGCCCTCCCCCCATGGGACGACGCTCCGGCGTGTCGGCGTAGCTGCGTCGCATCCCACCGTGCTGCGCGCGCAGCTCATCCGGGAGGAGGACATCCACCGATTGCCCCAGCAGGTCTTCGCGGTTCCAGCCGAAGAGCCGCTCCGCTTCGCTGTTCACCAGGCTCACCCGCCCGTCGCGGTCGGAGACCACCATCCCCATCGGGCTCGACTCGACCACGAGACGGAACCGTTCCTCGGCGCGACGACGCTCGGTCACATCGGTGACCGTCAGGATCGCCATCGGCGTCCCCCCCGGCCCGAGCACCGTCGTCCCGCCATAGGAAAAGATGCGCTCCCACCGGCGGTCGAGCCGGCGGTACCGGAGACAGACGTCACGCAATTCCTCGCCGCGCATCAGGCGAAGCAGCGGCCACTCCTCCAGCGCGAGCGGCACCCCGTCGAGGGTCAGGAGTTCGAAGACCGACGGCAGTTCGCTGATCGGGCGCTGCACTTCGGTTGGGGAGAGGAAGCCGTGCATGATCAGCCCCGCACGGTTCCAGTGCAGGAGGTGCCCATGCACATCGACGACCACGACCCCTTCGGTCAGGTTCTCGAGCACGGTGTGCAGCCGCTCCTCGCTCTCGCGCAGCAGCGCCTCGGTCCGCCATTCGTCCTCGACATCCGTCGCCGTGCCGAACCAGCGCAGGACCTCGCCCGCCGCCGTGCGCTCCGCGACCCCGTGGAAGTCGAAACGACGCCAGTCGCCGTCGGCCCGACGCAGGCGAAGCTGCGTGCGGAAGTCGGCCCCCATGCGCAGCGCCTCGGCCCACGTGTGGGCCGCGAGCGGGCGATCGTCGACGTGCACCTGCTCGAGCCACTGGTCGCCCGTGCGGGTGAAGGCGGCGAGTCCCGTGAACTCCTCCCAGCGCCCTGAGGAAAAGTCCCACTGCCCATCGGCCGTGCTCGACCAGACCATCTGGGGGAGCGAGTTCACCAGGATGCGGAGGTGCTGCTCCGAGATGGTCAGTGCCGCGGCGATGCGGTTGCGCTCCGTGATGTCGCGGGCGATGACCGCCACCCCGGGGACGAGCTGAGGGCCGAGGGCGATGGGGGAGAGCGTGAGTGCGACGTCGACCGTGCGTGCGTCGCGCCGAACGCCGGTGAGCGAGGCATTGCGCAGCGACTCGCCGTGGCGGACGCGGAGGAGGAGTTCCGTCAGCTGCGCCCGCTGCGGCTCCACGATCAGGTCGGCGACGTCGAGGCCGATGATCGACTCGGCGCTATGCCCGAAGAGGCGTTCGGCCGGCCCCGACCATGAGGTGACGCGACCGTCGGGCGACGTGGTGAACATCGCGTCGTCGGAGGTCTGCGCCACGGCGGAGAGGATGCGGTCGTGCTCCGCGCTGGTGGCGCCCCGCCCCGACGTCCCGTTGTGCGACCCGCTGCCGTTGGCCGTCGCCACGCTCATCGACGAAGCCCTCCCCTCGGGGCCGGCGCGCGACGCCGGGCGCGCGCACGGCGCGCGACGCGCCCGTGCGGCGCATCGCTCAAGGCGTCGTTCGATGTCGGCGTGCCACGTGCGTGCATATCGCCAGACTCGCGACTTGTGAGGGAAACGAACTCGGAGGCGCCGTGCGACCCGGGTGCGTCCTGTCCGTCGGAGAAGCTGCGCACCGGTTGTCGGCGAATCCGAGCAACCTCGTGCGGAACACAAATAGTCGGAATTACGCGTTAGGTGTCAATGATGCACTCCGCCACCGGATTAACGGCCGCTCAGGAAGCGCTTTCACAGGGGGGGGCGCATCGCCGAGTTTGCATCTCGGTCCTACTCGAACGGGTGGGGACGTGTCGCGTGCACCTGACGCCCGTTAGGTGCAAGCGGGAGGGGACGATGGGGCACACGTCGTGGTAACACCTCAGCAACAGCTCCGCCTCGAACCAGTGGCCGCGCATGTTGCAGGTGACGGGGTGGCAGGTGCGGAAATCCCGTTATGCGATACACCGCTTTTGTAGTTTCCCGGCGTCTTCGCCCCGACTCGTCAACTCGCCGAGCGCCGGGACGCCCCTGGGGGGGTCAGGGAGCGTCGCAGTGGTACGGCCACTACCGAGGCGGCGGCACCGGCGTCCGAAAGCCGCGCGCCCCCCCTGCCCACTCCACCGCGAGTCCGCGCGCACGGAGTCGCGCGATCAGCGCGTCGTGCTCGACCTGATAGGGGAGTGCGCCGTACACCGGCGAATACAGCCAGCGATGGGCGGGTGAGTAGACCGCGAGCGCCCCGGGGGTATCGGGGAGGTCGATGGGTTCGAGCCATAACGAGTCGCTCCCGATCCTCACCCAGCGACTCGTCGTCACCGGTGTGGCCCTGGACCAGCGCGCGGTGCCGACGATCTGCCGCAGCATGCGCGTGGCCCCGCGGGCGGTGTAGAGCGGGAGTCGCTCGTCGACAAACCAGCGGGCGCCGCCGTTCCCTGTCGAGGTGCGCGCCGCGATCCCCGCGGCCACCGGGGCCCCGGTTCTTCGGGCGAGCCACTCGGCGGCGTTCCGCGCGGCCCCCGCCGCCTGCCCCGTCTCGATGAGGACCCACTTCCCGCCCACCTTCAGCGCGCCGGCGGCCCCGATCCAGGGAGAGAACGACGCGAAGGCATCGCTTTCGATCTTCGTCGAGTCGAGCGGCACCGCCCACATGGGGCGACGCTCGCTCAAGAGGAATCGCTGCACGACCGAATCGGCGATGGCGAACGAGTCGGCCGGCGCCGGTGCATTGATCGTGATGGCGAGCGATGTCATGCGCTTGTAGGGGCGCCCCACGCGTCGCACGTCGCGCTGCCGAGGGTACAGGATCCCCGGCGCAACGCGCCCCCAGGCGGAGTACCAGATCTCCACTTCCTGCTCGCCCCAGGGGGCGAGGCCGAAGTCATTGGTTTCGTCGGCGACGAAACGGACCATGGCCGGCAGTCCATCGGTGGAGCGCATGAACCAGATGGCGGGGAAGCCGTCGACCGTGGTGGCGATGCGGGCGTGGATGACACCGTCGATGGTCGTGTCGGCGAGGGTGCGCAGCCCGCCGGCGTCGCGCGCCAGGAGCAGCATGCGTTCGGGGGCGAAGGCGAAGAGCTCCCGGCGCTCGTCGACGTAGGCGATGTTGAGTGGCTGGATCTGCTGCTGGTTGTTGGGCCCGGTCGCGGTGCGCCCGCCGACGGTATCGCGCACGATGTCGACGCTGGAGCCGCTGCCGGGGAGGAAGGTGCGCGTGTTGCGCCACGCGTTGGTGGTGTAGTCGCGCAGGTCGACGTGGCGTTCGTACGACGGGGCGTCGGCATACGGGTGGTCCCCGAAGGCGGTGCGTTGCCAGCTCGTCATCACATCCTGACGCAGCGACGTGATGGCTCGGAGCGCCGGCTCGCCCCCCATGCGAGTGACGGCGCGTTCGATGAGGGCGACGGCGCGTGGGGCGTTGGGGCGGGGCTGCGCGGCGACGGAGGAGGCGATGGACGTCAGCGCGAGAAGCGGGGCGATGCAGCGCATGCGTGGCGGGTGAGAGGTGCACGCTGTACCGCGGCGGCGGCGATCGAGTTTCGCGGGGCGATGAGTGGTGTGAGGTCGGGGGTGCGTCGATGGGGGGAGGGGACGAAGCGATGGGCGGGCGACCGGCGATGGGGGCGCGGTGACGGCGTTGCGCCTACGCTCTGTGCGCCCCCCGCGCTCTGTCAGCGGGCCATTGTAGACTTTCGTGCTTGAGGCACTCGCCATATGCTCGTAGAACGCGCTACGGGCGCTCGCGTGTCTTCGACACTGGGGAACGGAGGGGTGGAAGCATGAGGCGTTTACTGAGCAGTGCACTCGCGACGATCGCGCTACTCGCGCTTCCGCTGGGTGCGAGCGAAGCGCAGCGGCAGTTTCCGTCTCAGAACCCATGGTTCGTCGACATGGTGGAACCCAAGACGATCACGTGGTACCGCGGATGCGCGCGCGTGCATTCGAACACGCTCTTCTGCGACTTCGTCGCCACCGCGCAGGTTCTGGGCGGGACGCCCGGGTACCCCGCCCCCTATACGATCTTCTTTTCGGTCATGCCAACGGACCGGCTGACCTACTACGACATGTGGTCGTGGACGACCCCCAAGGTGCCGGACTGCAGCGGGGCAGACGACAGCTACTGGATTCCCGCGAGGTGCTCCAAATACATGAAGCGGATGACGATTGGCGGTTCCCTGGATTGGTGGGGCGAAGGGGGCGAGTACCACCGACGTCGCATTCTCTTCCACTCCATCTCGACACCGGAACCCGCCTCCATGGCCTTGCTCGCGACCGGGCTGCTCGCCATCGGCGGCGGTGCGCTCCGGCGCCGGCGGCGTATACGTGATGCGGCGTAAGGCAGGGGCGCGAAGTCCATGAGGCGACTGACACCATCGCGCTGCGCATCAACGGCGTCACGGCTCGTGGTGACCTGCGTCATCGCGGCGAGCGCCTGCCGCGCCGGCGAGCCGAAGTCGGGGCGCAGCGCGGACAGAGCCGCACACGCCGACTCAACGCCTGACAGCGCACCTCCGTCAGTCGCAACGGCCGCCGACACATCCCTCGCCACCTTCTGGACGCACTTTCGTGCGGCAGTGTCCGCACGCGACACCGCCGCCATCCTCGCCCTCACCGATCGCGCCTTCGCAACCCGCGGCGAGATGGACTCCGACCCGTGGATTCCCCGCGATTCGGCCGGCGTGGTGACCATTCTCGACTCGCTGCTGACCACAGACCCTGGAATCGGGAGAGAGTCGACGATGTTGGCCATGGTCGCGGCCAGGAGCGCGAGCGAGGTCACACGCGACGTCGTCGCGGGCGAACTCCGCGTCGGGAGTTTCGTTTTCGCCATGCGCGGAGAGCGCTGGCGTTTCGTGAGGGCCTACCTGCCGTGACCGTCGATTGGCGTTAGGCGTTCATTCGTGGTTGCCCGGGCGCTTCTGACGGGGGCGCGGGGCACGGAGGGGACGGACGAGACCTGCGGGCGGCTCGGTCACTGGCGCGCCCGCGCCGCGCTCTCCTCCGTGCTCTCCGTGTTAAGGTCGATCTGGCGGGAGTCGCACGATTTAGTCATGGTGTGTTGTGGCGAGTCATGTACCGCCGCGTGGACCGTTGTCGAAGTCGCATCCGGTCATGGGTAGTCGCGGGGACCGAACGTAGTCTTGCCGAATGACAAGCGGCGAGCGAGGATAGCGGTTCCTCTCGATGGGACAGTGCTCATGCGTCACCCCCTCCATATCCTCGCAGGCTCCGTCGCGCTTGCCGCCTCGATCGCGTGCGCAACCGCGCCGCTCTCGGCGCAAGGCGCGTCCAAACCGGCCGATCCCAGCCTCGCGGCCATTCACGGCAACTGGAAGCAGGTGATCGGCTTCGTCACCGCTTCGGCCGAGGAGTTGTCCGAGGCCGACTACGCGTATCGGCCGGTGCCGACCGTGCGCAGCTTCGGCGAGTTGATCGGCCACGTGGCCGGTTCGCAGAACATGATCTGCGCGGCCGCACTCGGCGACAAGCAGCCCGCCGAGGATGCCGTGGAGAAGGCGGCGAAGACCAAGGCGGCGCTGGTGAAGGCGCTCAGGGAATCGAACGCATATTGCGAGAAGGCGTACGCGATTCCGGCATCGCAGGCGGGTATGTCGGTGGAGCTGTTCGGCGCGCCGTCAACGCGGGCGGGGGCGCTGGCGCTCAACGCCGTGCATGACGGGGAGCACTACGGGAACATCATCACCTACATGCGCATGAAGGGGATGGTGCCGCCGTCGAGCCGGCGGTAGGCGGACGTCTTCGCGAGGAGCGCAGGCGCGTCACCTACGCGAGCACCTGCGCTCCTTCGAGTTTTCCGAGAGCGCGATCGAACGTCACGACTCGCAACGTGTCGCGATCGTAGTCGGCGTGGATGAGCCGATCGATGAATCCCGGCTGCGACTTCGCGACGCTTCGCGTGGATGCATCGGCGAGAACCGCGCGTGCGACACCGGTCGTTCGAAAGTGTGAATCACTGACGAGCGCGAGCAAGGTGCGCACCGCATCGGCGTGCGGCACCTCGTAGTGATGCCGAAGCGCGAAGTACGTCTCGGCGATCACCAGGTCGGAGATGACGACTGGCGAAGGAGACGCCGCCACGAACTCTCGGGCGGCGGTCGCCTGCTCAGTGGACACACCCGTGAGTAATCGCAGGGTGACGGAGGTGTCGAGTCCAGCGCTCACGTCTTTCGCTCGCGGGCACGACCGCGCGCGACGCTGGCGCGTACGGCCTCCATGGAATGGTCCTCGACGGTGTTGCCGTATTTGGCGAGCGCACCGAACCAGCCGGGCTTCCACTCCTGCTGGGTTCCGGCGGATGCGCGAGCGCTCACGCTTTCCGGCGCGTCGAGGATGTAGCGCACCCCCTCGGCGACCAGCTCGCGGACCGTTCGCCCGCGACGGGCGGCTTCCACCTTGAGGCGGCGATAGAGCGCTTCGTCGAAATCGATGGTCGCTTTCATGCTAGCAAGCTAGCAAGCTTGCTTGTCGACATCAAGCCGAGGCCGCGATCGGCGCGCCTACCGCCCACCGTGAATCGCGTCACCGCGCTACCTTCCCCGCATGGACCGACTCTTCCTCATCATCGCGGCCTTGTCCGGGGCCGTCAGCGTTGGCGCCGGGGCCTTTGGCGCGCACGCGCTTCGTGCGCGCCTCGAACCGCGCCTGCTCGAGGTGTTCCAGACCGGGGCGCAGTACCAGATGTATCACGCGCTCGCGATGGTGGGCGTGGCGTGGGTGGCCAGCCGCTGGCCTGGGGCGTTGAGCACCGCGAGCGGCTGGCTGTTCGTGGCGGGGACGGTGCTCTTCTCCGGGTCGCTCTACGCGATGGCGCTCACCGGCGTGCGCGCGCTCGGCGCCATCACGCCGCTGGGTGGTGTGTGCTTCATCGCCGGCTGGGTGACGCTGGCGGTGGCGGTGATGCGCGAGCGCTGACGATGAGCGGCGTTAGGCGGCGCGGTACCTAACCACCGATGAGCCCCATCGTCGTCCCCGAAGGGTCGGTGAAGTAGCCGAAGGTCGCCCTCCCCGGCATCGCCATCGGGTCGCCCAGTCGCTTGCCGCCGGCGGCATCGATCGCGGCGAGCGCGGCCGAGACGTTGGAGGAGTAGACGTAGGCGACGCCGCGCAGGGCGGGTGTGTGCGACTGGAATACGCCGGCGACGCCGGCGCCAGGGTCGAAGGTGAGGAACTGCGGCATCATTGCCTGCGTCCCCCAGCCGAACTGCTCGCCGAAGAAGCGAGCGGCGACGTCGAGGTCGCCGGCGTGCATCTCGAGCGAGCAGACGGTCCCGTCAGGCGGCTTGGGTGCATCGCCGAAGGGGATCGGGATGCGCGGAATTGCGCCTGGCGGAAGGGCGTCCGCGAGCCCGTAGATCGTCCCGGCCGGATCGGTGACGCGTGCGAGTGTTCCCATCATCGGGACCGACCACGGTGCGCGTTCGACGCCCCCTCCGGCGTGCACCACGGCGTCCATGGTTGCGGCGACATTTCGAGTGCCGATGAAGGGGACCATCCCCTGAAAGCCTTCGGGGTTGTTGGCGCGGAGCGTGACGACCGGTCCCGAGGTGAGCGCCGCCGTCGCGAGTTCCGGCGACAGCTTGTGGAGTTGCCAGCCAAAGACCGTGCTGTAGAAGGCCGACGAGGCGGCCAAGTCGTTGGCGGAGAGGACGATCATGAGGACCGGGTGTTCGCCCGTGCCTGGTGGAACCGCTGGCATTCCCGTGCCCATCGTCGTGTCTCCCTTTGGTGGTTCCGCCTGATGGCCGTCACGGCGCTCGGCCCTAACGCCGTCGTACCGGTGGGGGCGTCTCGGCGCGCGGCTGATCTTACCGTCGGGCCGCCGTTCGTCAACACGACTCGTCCCCGACTCTTGCGCGCCGCACCCTTGCATCCCAGAGTTGTGGGACGGGCGACCATCCACGCCCAACCTCCATGGTCCCGCCCCAGCCGGGATCCCTAGCGGGAGGCAAAGGGGGAGACCCTCGGAGGGAGTCCGGAGTCCATAGCATCGCCACCGCAGGCTCGCTGGGGGAGTTTGTGCATGGCGCTTTCTATGGGACACATCCGATGACTCGGCATCGCTGATTTGAAGCGCGTCGTTCGCGCTCGCGCCGCCCGCACGGGCGAATCGTACACCGCGGCCCGGGCCGCGCTCCTCAAGACGTCGACACGCCCCGCCCCCGCAACCCGCTCGACGGCGCTCGTCGACGCGCCGCCAGCTGCATACACGTCCGCGCCGAACGCTCCATCGTCCGCCACTGATGTGCAGACGCCGAGGCCCTCGGAGTACGCACGCCTTGCCGGGATGAGTGACGAGGCCCTCAAGGTGAAGTCGGGGTGTGGCTGGGAGAAGTGGGTGCACTCGCTCGACCACGTGAACGCCCGCGCGTGGCCGCATCGCGTGATCGCGCGGTATGTGCACGAGACGTACAAGCAGCCGTCGTGGTGGGCACAGACCATCGCCGTCGGCTACGAGCGGGTGCGCGGATTACGGGAGACCGGGCAACGGCGCGATGGTCGTTTCGTGGTGAACAGGTCGCGCACCGTGGAGGCCGGAGTGGGGATGTTGTATCGCCTGGTGCGCGAGCCACGAGAGCGCGCCAAGTGGCTCCCTGGCGTGAGGGTGGCGTTGCGGTCGGAGCCCGTGGGGAAGGTGGTGCGTTTCACGCTCACCAAGGATGGGACGTCGCTCGAGGTGCGTTTGGAGAGCAAGGGGCGCGGGCGCGGCGTCATTGCCGTGCAACACGAGGGGATCGCGACCCGGGAGAAGGCCGAGCTGCTGCGCACGTGGTGGGGCGAGGTGCTGGACGCGCTCGTCCTGATGCTCGGCGCTCGTCGGGGCGCGCGACGACGTTAGGCGGGCATCAGCGTCTGCGGCCGTCGCTCACGAGCGCCGTGGGCGTCAGGTGCCGAAGCCCAGTTGCTGCGCGACCTTGCGCTGCTGCGCGTCGAGCGTGAGGAAGGTGATCTCGGTGGGGTCGTTGGCGAGGTAGAGTGCGCAGGCGAGGTGCCAGCAGTCGGCGCTGCGTGTATAGCCCGCGTCCAGCACGCGCTGGATCTCCTCGCTCAGCGGACGCGCTGGGAGGATCCACTGCAGGTCGGCCAGATCGACCTCCTCGTGTGAAATGCCTTCGCGCAGCAACGCGCTTCGCACTTCGGCCTCGAGGAGCGTCGACGCGTACAACCGATCGAACCCCGAGAGGCGCTTCAGCAGGGGCGTGGCCGCTCGTTCGCCCAGCGATATCGCGACGACGCACGAGCTGTCGACGATTGCCGCCTTCACTCGCGTTCCTTGATGAATCGCTTCAGTGCCCCCGGGCGACGCGCCACCGCGCGAAGCCCGACTGCGGTCCCAGGCTTCCGGACCGCGGGCGTGACTTCGCCGCGCGCTTCCATCTCCGCGAGGCGCTGTTCGAGCGTCTGTTGTTGGGGGAGTGTCTCGATCGGGCGCAACTCCGCCGCGGGTTGACCATGCACCGTAATGACGATGGTGCGTCCCTCACGCACCTGCCGGATCAGCGCCGAGAGTTTCGCCTTGGCGTCGTACAGGGAGTATTCATCACGCATGCTGGAGTATATTCTGGTCAGACTAGTCAGTCAATTGTCGGCGCGCGGCGCACGGAGCTCCGCGCAATCGTGACGCCTCCACTTCTCAAGCGGTGACACCCGGTGATGCCCGTTCCGCTCAACGTCGCGCTGGTCGGCTACGGCTTCGCCGGCCGAGTGTTCCATGCCCCGCTCATCGCCTCGGTGGAAGGGTTACGGTTGCACACCATCGTGTCGAGCCAGGAGGCGCTCGTCCGGGAGCACTGGCCGAGCGTGAGAGTACACCGAGAGTTCGACGCCGCCCTGGCCGACCCCGAGACAGACCTCGTCGTGCTGGCCTCGCCTAACGCCGTGCACGCCGAGCAGGCGCATGCGGCGCTGGGTGCCGGCAAGCATGTCGTGGTGGACAAGCCGTTCACCGTGACTGTTGAGGAGGCCGAGAGCGTCGTGGCGCACGCCGAGCGTGCGGGGCGTGTGGTGTCGGTGTTCCACAATCGCCGGTGGGACAGCGACTTCCTGACGGTGCGCAAGCTGATCGCCGAGGGGGCGTTAGGCGAGGTGACGTACTTCGAGTCGCGGATCGATCGGTATCGCCCCGTGGTGCGTGACCGGTGGCGCGAGCGTGCGGGGGCGGGGGCCGGTCTCTGGTACGATCTGGGGCCGCACCTGGTGGATCAGGCGCTGCAGCTCTTTGGTCCGCCGATTGATGTGATGGCCGACCTGGCGATCCAGCGCGAGGGGGCGCAGGTGGACGACTATTTCCATGTGGTGCTGCGCTATCAGCGGCTCCGGGTGGTGTTGCATGCGTCGATGCTCGCGGCGGCGAACGATCTCAGGTTCGCGGTGCATGGGACGCGGGGGAGCTACATCAAACTGGGGACCGATCCGCAGGAGGAGGTGTTGCGGGGCGGTGGCGCGGTAGGCGGGGAAGCGTGGGGCGTCGATCGGCGGCCGGGGGTGCTGACTGTGGCGGAGGGGGATGGGTTCGCTCGGCGAGAAGTAGATGTGGTCGCGGGGGACTATCGGCGGTTCTATGAGGGGGTGCGGGGGCGATTCGTGGAAGCGGGGGAATCCGGTGCGTGGAGAGGAGGGGGTGGAGGTGATGCGGTGGGTGGAAGCCGCTCTTCGGAACTGAGGATCGGAAGCGAGCGGAAGCCGACCGTTTAGTCCTGAACAGTGTGACGCTGGCGAAAACCGAGGTTAGTGGACCGAGTCTGCGAGGGCAGTTCGCCATGTGCGACGCTGCCCTCGAATCGCGGTTGTATCTGGTCTCTTCTCAAATGCCCTCAGTTCGTCCGACCAACCAGACCCTAGGGGTAACCCTGGTGTTCAGTGTCAGACCTTGGTCGTATGGTAGGGGTTGCCACGCTCTACCTGTCTGAGCAGCACCGGCCTTTGGTAACCGACGCCACCGTTTCCACCGAGTTGGGAGGCGATTCGATGTGTGCGGCAGTCTGGCACTTTCGCCGAAAGCGACCGAGTGACACCGCCAGAGATCCCATTTCGTCCGAATTCTTCGCGGACGAGTCGGTTGAGGATGCAGCTCGAGCTCTCGTGCGCGAGTCGATTCAGAATTCGCTCGATGCTCGTTTGAAGAACCGAGACGATCCGGTTGCCATTCGTGTGTTTATCGGCGTCAACGGGGGCGCCGCCCTTCCGTCGACAGCGGCTCGATTCTTCGATGGGGTTTGGCCTCACTTGGGCTCGAAGCGAAGCGGACTTCAATCTCCGCCATCGCCAAGAGATCGATGCAGCTTCCTAACCATCGAGGACTTCTCCACGACGGGTCTGGAGGGCGACCCGGATGAATGGACGCCGAAGGCGGGCAAGCCAAATGCCTTCTATTCGTTCTTTCGCGCCGAAGCCTACTCCGAGAAGCAGGGGGATGATCGGGGCCGGTGGGGTGTTGGCAAACTGGTCTTTCCGAGATCCAGCAGGGGAAGCTGCTTCTTTGGGCTCACCGTTCCAATCACTACCGGCCAACCCCTGCTCATGGGGCGGATGATTCTTCGCCATCATGAGGTCGGCGCTCACGAGTACGTCCCTGACGCCATGTTCGGCGTTAAGAAGCTCCTTCACAACGACCCCGACTTTGTCGCGCCGTGCACTGACACTCAAGTGCATAGGGACTTTCGGCAGGCTTTTGCAGTCAAGCGAACCACCCAACCCGGCTTGTCCGTCGTGGTCCCGTGGCTCGACGACGAAGACTCCTTCACGCTCGACGCGCTCACCAAGGCAATCGCCGCCGAGTACATGCTGCCTGTCCTTCGTGGGCGACTCGTCGTTACGGTCGAAGACGGCGCGAAGAGCCACAAGATTGATCGAGATACGCTTCTCAAGTCTTCCCAGAAATGGATCGACGAATCCATCGCAGATCTTCTGAAGCTGGGCATCTTTGCTTCGCGGATCGACGCAAGAGACGTCGTACAGGTGACATCCCCAGATCAATCGAACGCTCCCAAGTGGGCCGACAAGGCGCTCGCCGACGACGTGATCGCATCGTCCCGCGCGAAACTCGAAGGTGGTGATCCTGTCGCCTTCGAAGTTCCGATTACGGTCCACCCGAAGCAGGGCGCCGCCGGCAGATCGCGCATGAGAGTGCACATGATCGAGGCCGGCCAAGAGGCTTCGAGTACGAGCCCGGTCTTCGTTCGTGAAGACATAACGGTAACGGGTGCGAGGGGCACACGAGTGCCTGGCTACGTGAGCCTCGTTACGATCGATGATGGTCCGCTTGCCACGCTCCTGGGAGACGCTGAGAATCCCGCCCATACGGAATGGCGCCACCACACACGAGGCTTCCGGGAAAAGTATAAGTACCCTAAGGCATTCCTCACGTTTGTTCGTGAGGCCCCGCACAACCTGTTCAGCACAATCTTCAAGGATGCCTTGGAGGAAGATCACTTCGCGCTCGGCGCATTCTTTCCTGATGTGCGAGCCGACAGTGACGCTCGGGCAAAAGGCGGCGACAAGAAGAAGCGCCAGAAACCAGGAGTGGATACAGACGCGCCACCGCAACTCGAGAAGAAGCCACGACGACATGGCTTGCGTCAGGTGGACGGAGGATTCGAGGTAACGGCGGGCGACCCAGGTGCGCAGCGTCCCTCACTCATACGGATCAGAGCCGCATATGACGTCCGTCGCGGAGATCCGCTCAAACGCTACGAACCGTTTGATTTCGATTTCTCGTCTGGGACCATGGACCTGAGCTTCGAAGGTCTTAGGATCAAAGTTGCCAATGAGAACGAGGTGCTTGCCGAAGTCATATCGGACGACTTTCGATTGCGCATCACCGGGTTTGACAGCAATCGAGATGTGTTCGTGCGCGTGACGCTGCCGGAGGGTCGCGATGAGCGTTAGGCATTTCAACTATACGCAGCGCAAGCGTCTGCTTCACGCCGACACGAGCATTGCACTCTCTCGTCGCGCCGAAGAGGTCTCGTTCGACGTGCAACTAAGGCTCGGCAACTACGAGTTTCCTGGCAACTCGGCCGTCGTTGTGGAGGCGTACCGGCAGACAAGCCTGCGACGCTACTCCTTTGGCACGGCGGCCAGCCCTAGTCCGCGAGACTCGACGCGTCTCGATGGTTTTCCTGATGTCGAGTCGCTGCTGTTTCGCGTCAAGATCATCGACCCTGCCAACGGAAAGCTGCTGGCGGAAGCGGATAAGATAAAGCCAGTAGACCCGGACGGCGGTGAACGACCCTCTCTGCTTCGTGTCAGGTCAGACAACCTCTCCGGCGAGGCCTGGAAACTCGCATTCGAGGACGATCACCCCGTGCTTGTTATCGAAAAGAGCTACGGCCCCTACCAGTCCTTGCTCGCCTCACCTCATTTCCGCTGGCTAGTACTTCCGCAGCTCCTTCGATCACTCCTCAAGCGAGCCATGCTTGAAGATCTCGACGAGCTTCTCGACGAGACTTCTTCTTCGTGGCAAAATGCGGTAGTGCGCCAAGCACGAGTGTTAACTGGAATGAACCCACCTGACGGAGACGACGAGCAAGAAGTCGACGATTGGATTACATCTGCCGTGCGCGCCTTCTGCAGACGCCACGGACTAGCACAACGGTACCACGCAGATGTGTTTGGGGGAGGCGAATCGTGAATCTTCGCGAGTTCAATGCGGAGGGTATTCAGGAGGCGCACTCCTTTCTGGAGCTGTTGCGCACAGGGGAATCTCTACCGACACCCTACCAGCTTCTCGAAGACGACGAACTTTCGTCCGAGTTGCCCGTGTCGTTGAAAGGGCTCGCACATTCGTTCGAATCGAGATTCGAAATGGCGCTACGCATGAACACCGTGCTAGCGCCGGTTCTCAACTCACCGCGAGCGGACAGTGTCGGTATGTGGACTTGGCTCGCGCTGCTATTCCTCGATACGCTTGCACCGCAAAAGGCCAACGGATCTCGAAAGATCGGAGACCAGGCGTTGTACATTCTAGAGCCGGACAACTGGCGTCGATATTATCGCCATCTCTTGGCGGGTCCTTGTCGCGTAATGCGCGCACACTGGGACGAACTTCACGTCACTCAGGCGATACTTGCAGGTAAGCCAAGCGTCCCGGGAGAGCTCTACGAGCAGATCGCTTCGCGGCAGGAGGTAATCACTAGCGCCGCGCTCCTTCGTTTGACACGCCGACTTTATTGGGACGCGTCCACGAAGGGGCTCAAGCGCGGCGCAGCCTCGAAAGGGGCCGGGAGCGCACGGCGACTTGCGGCGCTCTTGCTGCAACTGGATCTGACTTGGGACTTCATCGAGATGACAGACGACGCGATGATTAAGCTGCTTCCGACACGCGAGTTTGCGCGATTCACTGGCGCATGAGAGGGTCGCGCCGCGGAAGCCCGGATCGCCAAGTTCACGTCACCGAGTGCAGGTACCAGGTGGCACTGGATGCCCTACGATCGTCATCACGACTTGCATTGACGTCGCGTTTCCAGAATGAAACGTTCAAGCGAAAGCACGCGTTCGCGAACAGTCGTGGGATAGCTCTTGTGGAGTGACTTGGGAACGACCAGCACCACCCCCTCCTCCGTCATCTCGCGAAACTGCTCCTCCGACACCCCCTCCTGCAGCGTCAGCAGTGCTTCATCTCCACCCGTCGCGCCTCATTCAGAATCTGCCGCCAGCGGTCCTTCACCGTCGTCTTCGCGGCAAGCATGCGCAGCTGATCGTCCCGCCGATTCCCATCCCAGTAGCTCTCGATCGACGGAAAGATGAAATCCGGCTTCCGACTCCCCTCGGTGTGCGCGCCGTGAGAGAACGAGAGACCCTCCTCCCGGAAGATCCCCGCCAGTTGCAACTCGAGTGACCGTCCGGACCGGCTCTTTCGCCGATTCGTCACCGTGTGCGCATACTCAGGAAGGCTTCGACTGAGTCGAAAGGGTGCTGCAATCGCGGAAGCACGTGGTGTGCCTCGACCGATCGGAACATCTCGTATTCGCACTGCCGTCGGCGCATCAGTCGATCGTCGGCCGCAAGCGCGCGCGAGCTTGGTAGGCTCTCGATGACGCGCGCGATAATTTCGTCCCCTGTGGGTATTCGTGCTTTCCACGATTCCGGCATCGTCGCTGCCGTCAACGCACACGGGCGATCAGCTGCGATCAAGACGTCTGACAGCAGGACGCCCGTTGAGGTCAGCACCAGGCCTACGCCTGGCTCTATTGGCCCGACGCGATCGACGATACGATCATGTTCCTCGAGATTCCGCGATATCCAAACGCGCAGTCCATCGGCATCGCCCGCACCGATGCGGTGGTACGCGAAGACGACCAGCGAGCCTGTGGATTCGGAGGACACGACTGGAGCGTCTGTTGCTCCCCAGCGCGTCAGCCGCGCTTCATCGCGCCCGTTAGGTTGGCCCAGGCGCTTGGAGTTGTACCAGACGAGGCGAAGATTCGTCGTGTAGTCGCCGTGCGAATCGACGATCGCGTCGAAGAAGAGATCGGGGTTCTCTTCTCGCTCCGCACGATGGCAGAGGTGCGGGAAGACCACACGCAGCACCTCCTTGGCGACGTACGGACCGCCCTGGTGCACGTTGGCCTTCGCGTAGGTGTCGTTGGCCGACAGGTACTTCACGTACCAAAGCCAGTCCGACCCGGACACCTGTTCGAACCCCTCCGCGAGTTCGTTCTCCTCAGCCACCCTTCCCGCTCCCCGGTCGCGCTTGCTGAATTTTGCGCTTGAGCGCAGCGAGGCGGGAGGGGGAGAGACTGCATTCCCAGACAACTATCGGCGTCCAGCCGAGTCGGCGCAGCTCGCGCAGGTTGCGGCGATCCCTGGCGACGTTCTGGGCAAACTTCGCGTGCCAGAATTCGCGGTTGCTCGAGGGAGTCGTGGCATATCGACACGACGAATGTCGATGCCAGAAGCAGCCATGCACGAGGACTGCGACTCGATAGCGAGCCAGTACGACGTCCGGACGCCCAGGCAGATCGCGTCGATGCAGCCGAAAACGAAACCCCTCTCGATGCAGGAAGCGCCGGACGGTGAGTTCCGGCGCCGTATCCTTGCCACCGATGCCGGCCATCATCCGGCTGCGCGTTGCGCGGTCGACGATATCGGCCACGTCAGTCCGCGGCTTCGAACTCCAGCGAGAGCTGCCGGCGACGTGGGCGATAGGCCTCACCCTCAAGATGCGGGCGCATCGCGGCCGCGATCGCCTCCACCAAGGGAACCACGACCGAGTTGCCGAACTGGCGATAGGCCTGCGTATCCGAGACGGGGATCTCCCAGCGTCGGTCGCCGCGGTCGAAGCCCATGAGTCGCGAGCACTCGCGCGGCGTTAGGCGACGCGGATTGCCGCTTCCCGCTTCACGAGGATCTCGGAACCGTCCTTGTAGTATCGTGCCGACAGTGTTCGGGCGATGTCGTTCGGTCCCACGAGCCCGAAGCCGAAGCCGTTACCCTTCGCGCGATGCTTGTCCGCGTAGTCCTGCAAGTACTTCCACAGATGATCGGTGAGGACGTACTTGGCGTGCGGGCGTCCCTTCGCGTCGATGAAACGGTCGTCCGCCACCCCTGCCTCATCCTTGGAGTGTAGGATGTCCCGAAGCACGGGCCAGTGCTCCTGCGCCGGGATGGCCACGTCCTCCCAACTGAAGTCAGTGTCCTCTCGGAATCCAACCAGGAAGATTCGTTCGCGGTGCTGCGGGACAAACGCGCGTGCGTTGATCACCTTGGGCCAGACGCGATAGCCGAGCTTTTCCTTCAGCGTCCGGACAATAACTGCGAACGTGCGACCACCGTCATGTCCCTGCAGGTTCTTCACGTTCTCGAGGAGAAACGCCTTCGGGCGATGATGCTCGAGGATTCGTTCGACCTCGAAGAAGAGCGTCCCCTGCGTCTCGCACTCGAAGCCGTGCTTGCGACCGAGTGAGTTCTTCTTCGAAACGCCGGCGATGCTGAACGGCTGACACGGAAAGCCGGCGAGAAGGACGTCGTGCTCCGGAATGTCCTCCGGAGGCGACCTTCGTGATGTCGCCGGCGATGTGATGATCACCGAAGTTCGCGCGATATGTGCGCTGCGAGTGCTCATCCCACTCGGACGTGAAGACGCATTGTCCGCCGATCGACTCGAATCCGAGCCGAAGGCCGCCGATACCAGCGAAGAGATCAATGAACCGAAACGAGGGTGGCGATTCGCGCACCACACTCACCTTCGGTTCGAGTCGGCGCCGCAGCTCCGCGAGTTCGAGCGCGCTGGGTTCGTGCTTGCCGCTCTCCCAGCGTTTCACGGTCGCGAGCGAACAGTCCGCGACCTTCGCCAGCTGTGACTGGGAAAGGCCGTTGCGGATGCGCAGGTCGTGCAGCTCGATGGCGACCGACGGCTTAGCGGGTTTTCTTCGGGCGGAAGGCACGGTGACAATCTGACACCGAGTTGTCCCGTGGGGCAAGAGCCACCCGACGTCTGCTCATCTCTCCGCCGCGCAGTGCTCAAGCGATCAACAGGACTCGACGCCTGGCACGCACGCCCAGTTGCGCCATCTAGCGATCCCGCGACTCTGACCCACGACGCGACGCCCGCGATGTCTCGCCAATGTCGCAGCCATCGCAACCCCAAACCGACGCCCCATCACCGTGTTCCGATCCAACCTACGGCCCAACCGACAATCACTCGCCGAGTACTGATCTTCCTCCTCACCCAACCGACGCCAAAGCGCCGTGTCCCGATGAGCGACCGCACCTAACCGATGATCGCTCGCCTTGTTCTGATCATCCGAAACGCCGTATCGAGGCGCGCACCCCGTGCGCTGATCATCGGTCGCGCTCCACCGAAGAACGCGCGCCTCATATCGATGACCGGCCGCACCAGACCGACGATCGCTCGCCACGTTCTGATCGTCTGCAACGCCCAACCAACGTGAGCGCGCGGCGAACCGATCCTTTGTCACGACCTACAGGCTTTGGGTCACTTTGTACTGATCATCCGTCGCGCCCAATCGACGCGTGTTCGCGGCGTTCTGATGGCCCGTCACACGTGACCGACGAACGAGCGTCGCGTACCGGCCCTCTATCACCCCGAACTGAGGGTCTGCCACGCCACACCGGTGAACGAGCGTCGCGCACCGCTCCTCTCTCACGTTCAACAGGCGACGGCGCGCCAACTGGTCATCATTCGTCGAGCCACATCGACGACAACGCAGCGCGAACACATCCTCGCGCGAGCCCGACGCACGCGCACACGGCACATCTACATCCTCGCGCGAGACTCACCCGCGCTCACGCACGACACTGACGTCAACCCGTCAGTTGACAGTCGATCGCGCGCGACACGCATTCGCGCCAACGTTCACAGAAGATCGACGCGGCACTTCGACCCGCGAATCGTCAGCGCGAACGAGCCCTCGCGATTCGATCGACGACCGTCGCGCGATCGCTATCGCTCGCGCGTGTGCGATGGCACCGACCATCTCGCCCGATAACGCCTTCCGTACGGCACGCGGAAGTCGCGGCAAACGAACGCCGAGGCGCTATCCGCCGCCCACCATCCCCGGCCACAGTTCCTCCCCTGGCACGATCCCCCTGAGGAAGGCCGCCATCGGCAGCGCGGAAATCACCCCATCGCGCTCCGCCACCTCGGCGTCGGTGACGGCGATGAGGCGAGCCACCACGCGCTCTTCGTCGAGGACGGCTTTGGACGGCGTTTCCGTCCAAATCAAGCCGATGTGGACGGTACATCCGTCCAGATCCGGCTTCTTGGCTACTCGCCACCCCCCGCCACCTCCCACCGCGCCCCACGCCCCCGCCCAAGACACCGCACCTTCCCCTCCCGCTCCAGCTCCTTCACCACCCGCCGCACCGCGACCATCGACGCCCCCGCGACTTCGGCGCCGATCTCGGTCAGCGCAAACCGCTCCCGCCCCGGTCGCATGACAGCCACGCGCACCCGCTCGTCCACCGAACCGGCGTCGTCCAACGACAGCTCGCCCTGTGGCGTCTCACGCACGATGGACGGTGGCGGTGCTGCGCGATGAGCCGCACACGCCACAAAGAAGCGGTGCGTCCACTGGTTGGCCAACTTGCGATTGCCGGCGAACACGATCGGCAGTCGAGGATGCATCACCGTGAGCTCGGCCAGCGCGCGAGCCACGAACGGGGCCGGCCAGCGCCCCTCCAGGCGCTTCTCGTCGATGAAGTCCGCGTACTGCGCCTCCACCACCAGCGCACTCCACGCGTACTGCCCCAGGTGCGCCAGCGCGTGGTGCAACGCCTGGATGGCGCCGAGGTCACCCAGCAGGTTGTCGAACGACTTGCGCTCGACCACGGCGGCAATGCGCTCTCCATCGAGCAGGGCGTAGTCGCCAGCGGGCAACTTGCGCGTGGTGACGGCCGCTCCCGGAAACTTCCACGCATATCGCTCGCCGCTGTCGATCACCAGTTGCAGCTCGGCGTCGCCACCTCTCACCTCGAGGCGGGAGCGCGAGCGGTGGGAGCGGATCCCCGCCTCGGTGCGAAAGAAGACCTGTTCGTAGCTGCCGGGGCGATCGCGATACGGCTTGGCGATGAAGAGGAACTCGCAGCGCTTGCGCAGCGGGCGGTCGAGGACAATGGCCAGCTTGCGGCCGAGTTGCGTGCAACTGATGACGGGGACGCGTTCGACGAGCGTCATCGGCTCCTCCGGCTCGGAGCCGTCCTCACGCAGGCAGAAGACCTGTTGTCCCGGTCCGGGCCACGCGGCGCTTGCGCGCACGGCGAGCAGGGTGCGCCCGTCTCGTTCGACCGCCACGCGGAAGGGGAAGCGGGGGTGGGTGGTGCGGTGCACGGTCCAGTGGGTGGTCATGCGTCGTGGTCCGAATGCCGTCGACGTGTTGCCCGGCGTGCACGTCCACTCTCGCCGACGGGCGGCAGGACCTCGAGGACACGGGTCAGTGGAACGGCCTCGACCCGATCAGCGAGCGGGAAGACCTCCGTGCCTCCGTGCACGACATACAACCGATCGAGCCGCAGGTCGGCGAGGGCCGAGCGCATGGACGGCGTGAGCTTGGGCGACGAGGTCCGCTTGAACTCGACCCCCACTCGCGTCTCCCCGCGCACGACGAGCAGGTCGAGCTCTGCGCCGGCTTGTGTCCCCCAGAAGTAGGCCTCGCCTGGGCGCGCCTGCAACTGATCGAGCACGACGTCGAGCGCGAACCCTTCCCACGAGGCACCGACCTTCGGGTGTGAGTCGAGCTGCGCGATCGACGTCACGCCCAGCAGGGAGTGGAGCACGCCGGCATCCCGGAGGTAGACCTTGGGCGCGCGCACCTGACGCTTGGCCAGGTTCTCGTGCCATGGCGGCAGCTGGCGCACCATGAAGGTCTCGGTGAGGACATCGAGATAGCGTTGCACCGTGGTGTGCGCGACGCCGAACGCCCGGGCGAGTTCGGACGCGTTCCATGTCTGCGCATGATAGTGCGCGATCATCGACCAGAAGCGACGAAGCGCGGGGGCCGGGACGCGCAGGCCGAACTGGGGAATGTCGCGTTCCAGGAACGTGCGGATGAATGCCTCGCGCCATTCAGCACTCGCGGCGTCAGTGCGGGCCAGGAATGCGCGCGGGAACCCTCCCCGCAGCCAGCGGCGCCCGAGCCGCGCGACCCCAACGTCCTGCAGCCGAAGCCCCGTCAGTTCGTGATATGCGATGCGGCCGGCCAGCGACTCGGCGCCCTGGCGCAGCAATTCGGGCGACGCACTCCCCAGCAGCAGGAACCGACGCTTGACCGCGGTGTCATCCGCGAGGACGCGGACGGTGTTGAACAGGTTGGGCGCGTGGTGGACTTCATCGATGACGACCAGTCCCCTGAGCTCCCGCAGGGCGAGCAGCGGATCGGCGAGCCGTGCGGCGTCGGCCGCACTCTCCAGATCGAACCAGGTGGATGGCCCTTTCCACGTAGCGACAAGCTGCCGCGCGAGGGTCGACTTCCCCACCTGCCTGGCACCCAGCACTCCGACGACCGGGAACTCGCGCAGGAGGGTCTTCACGCGGACGACGTCGGCCGGTCGATCCAGCAGTTTCGCCATATCGCAAATTGAGCGTGTGTCGCTCAATTTGCAAGGTACTGGCTTCTACTGCAACGGAGGATCCCTGCGGGTGCACCGACCCCGTCGGCGCCGCGGCCACGGCGATGCCAGACCCTTCTGAACCAGCAAGCGACCGTGCAGCGCCCGCTGCGTTTCTCTCGGGAACCGATACCTCCCTCGGCGCACCAACACGGCCTGCTACGACGCTCCCCCAAACATCCCCCACACCTCCCCCGCATCCCGCACCGTCACCGCCTCCCACCCCTCCGCCGCAAAGCGCTCCCACTCCTCGCGCGTCGGATACGTGTAGTACGCGCCCCCCGGCTGCTCCGACACCGGCAGCGTCTCCCCGCGCAACACGCGCTGCGCCGCATCTCCCAATGCCGCGACCCCCGGCCCGTACACCTGCGCCACGTGCCAGAAGAGCGATCGTGATCGATCGACCGGCGTGCGCGTGGTCGTCACGATGGGCCCGGTATCGATGCTCCCGTCGGCGATGTAGTGCACGGTGCATCCGATCGTCTCATCGCCGTTGGCCAGCGCCCTGAAGGTCGCCAGCACCCCGCGATACGCCGGGAGTATCCCCGAGTGCAGATTCAGCACGCCGAGCGGCGGCATGGCGAGAAAGGCGGACTTGAAGATGGCGCCGTAGCGGATCGACACGCCAAGGTCCGGAGCCAGCGCGCGCACCCAGGCGAGCCCCTCGTCGTTGTTGGGAGTGGGGAGCGCGGTGACGGGAATACCGCGTCGGGTGGTCAGCTCGCGGAAGGTCAGGAGGCGCTTGCCGTCGTCCGGGAGGTTGGCGCGCTCGACGAGCGGAAAGATCTGCTCGAGCGGAATGCCCTGCTCGGCCTGGCGCAGCTCGCGGCGCTGGCGTGGTTCGTCGGCGTCGGCGCCGGGATTTCCGACGCGTTGGGTGAGGGCGATGGAGACGTCGTGCCCCGCCAGCGCCGGGAGGAGGCGGTTGATGGCGAGGCAGGAGAAGAGGTCGGCGTTGAGGCAGGCGAGGACGCGCATGGCTGCAACGTAGCGACTACCGGGGGCGTGTCCGTTTTTCTGTGTATGAGCCGGTGACTCAGAGCTCGTTCGGCACGCGGTCGCCGAAGAGGAGCTTCAAGTGGGGCAGCGCGGCGCGCCACTGCTGGGCGGGTTTGGCGCGCCAGGTCTTCTGAATGTTCCGCAGCGCGAGGTACAGGAGCTTCGCCGCCGCGTCGTCGTTCGGGAAGTGCCCCCGCGCCTTGAGCGGCTTGCGCAACTGACTGTTCAAGCTCTCGATGGCGTTCGTCGTGTAGAGCACGCGGCGCACCGCGAGCGGATACGCGAGCGCCGGCGCGATGCGCGCCCAGTGCCGCTCCCAGATCGGCGCGATCTGCGGATAGCGCTGTCCGAGCGGCGTGCTCGCCAGGTGGGTGAGCGCCGCCCGCGCGCTCGTCTCGCTGGGCGCCTGATAGATCGCCCGCAGCAGCGGGCACGAGCGCCTTCCGATCCTGGTAACTCACGTACTGCAGGCTCTGGCGCACGAGATGGACGACGCACTGGTGGATCACCGTCTGCGGAAAGACGGCGTGCAGGGCCTCTGGCAGCCCGGTGAGCCCGTCGATCAGCGCGATGAGGATGTCGCCCACGCCCCGGCTCTGCAGCTCGCTGAAGACGCGGTGCCAGAAGGCCGCCCCTTCGGTCTGGGCGATCCAGAAGCCGAGGATCTCCTTCGTCCCGTCGGGCTGGACGCCTAACGCGAGGTAGACCGCCTTGTTCTGGACCAATCCCTCATCGCGGATCTTCACGCGCAACGCATCGAACGCCACCGCGATGTAGCGGGGCTCCAGCGGGCGCCCCTGCCACGTCTGCACCTCCTCGAGGACCTCGGCGGTCACGGTGCTGATCAGGTCCGGCGAGACCGGCACCTGATAGCGCTCCTCGAGGTACGCTTGCAGCTCGCGCACCGTGAGCCCGCGCGCATACAGCGCGAGCACCGTCTCGTCGAAGCCCGGCAGGCGCCGCACCCCCTTGGGGACAAACTGCGGCTGGAAGCTGCTCTGCCGGTCGCGCGGGATCGCCAGCTCGAGCGTCCCCGTGTCGGTCGTGATCGTCTTGGGCGTCGTCCCGTTGCGCGCGTTGCCATCGGGCGCGCGCCCGGCGCCCTCCGGGTAGCCGAGGTGCTGCGTGAGCTCGGCCTGTAGCACGCGCTCGGTCAACGCCTTCTGGAACTGCCGATAGATCGCCTGAAAGTCGGCCGGCGTCTGCACCGCCTGCGCCAACTGGTCGATCAGGCCCTCGGGGAGCACCGGGCCGTCGTCCGCTGCCTGCTTCGTCCGTCGTGCCATAACCACCTCCGGCTTCCTAGGTTATGGCTCATACACAGAAATTCTGACAGGCCCACTACCGGCGAGCCGGCGGTCCGCCGCTCACACCCGTTAGACGCCCGGCCTCAGTTCCAGTTCACGATCGGCAACCACCGCCGCCCCTTGGGATTGTTCCGCACGATGTTCACCACCCCAACCTGCACCCCGTGCAGGCTCCGCGCGTAGTTCACGATCCCGATCGTGAGCCCGCGCTGCGTCCCCTGGATGTAGTTGAACGACGAGACGCCAACCCCCCGCAACGTCCCCCCCTCGATCACCCGCACGGTCCCACCCGCGACCATCAGGCCGTGCAGCTGCTCCCCCCCGACCCCAAGCCCGCCAATCGAGACCCCCTCGATGCGCGACGCCCCCACCCCTAACCCACCGATGCTCAAGTACTTGAGCGTCCCGCCGCTGCCGACGCCGGCGCCACCGATGAAGATCCCGGTCAGGTCGCCACCGCCGCCTACCCCCACCCCACCAATCCCGATCCCCGAGAAGTTGCCGCCAAGCCCCGCGCCGATCCCGCCGATCAGGACCCCCTTTCCGCCGCCGCCAGCCGCTACCCCCAGCCCGCCGACCATGAGCCCGGCGACCTCGCCGCCGCTCCCGACGCCCAGGCCGCCGACCGCGATGCCGCGCACGTTGCCGGCGGCACCGATCCCCAGGCCACCGATGCCGATCCCACGGATGTCGCCGCCCGCCCCGGCACCGAGCCCGCCGATGACGGCACCGCGAATGTCGCCCGCCACTCCGGCCCCAGCGCCACCGATGATGATGCCGCGCCCCTCCCCACCAGCCCCGGCGCCGAGCCCGCCGATGATGATCCCCCGCAGGTCACCACCGGTCCCGGCGCCAAGCCCCCCAACCATGATGCCGCCGATCCGGTCGCCGGCGCCAAGCCCGAGGAGGCCGACGCCGATCCCGACGAGTTCACCGGTGGCCGAGATGCCGCCGCCCACCTGGATACCGTGCACATCCCGCCCGCCGGTGAGCGGGAGGCCGATGGCGAGGCCGGTAACGTCCCCCGCCCCACCCTGCTTGGGATCCCAAATAGTCGCGTTGATCCCGGTCGCTCGGCGGAGTCGGGTGTCGCGGAAGTTGAGCCGGATCCCGGTCCACTCCCGCGAATCGCCAATGCTGATCCCGGTCTTGTTGGCGCCGATGTTGAGGGCGCGGTCCCCGGTCTCGCGCGGGCGGCCACCGCTGGAGGAGTCGGCCTCCTGACTCAGGACGATGCGGGGCGAGAGGGCCAGGATGGTCGCGGCGGCCGCGATGGCGGCGGCGGCGATCAGGAGGGCGGGGAGCGAGCGGAGGCTCTTCATATAGACGCGAGGCTGGGGCGGAGCGGTGTATGCGGGCCTACGACGCCGAGGCTGTCGTTGGTTTCAGGGCCCGATTTCATCGAGAATCCCTCGCATCAACGGCTTTTCATGCATCTATTTGCATCGGGGGAAATGCTCGAAACCGGATCGGACCGGCTGCTGTTCACCCTCTGTGGTCCTGAAGACCCCGCATGCGCCCGCGGCGGGTTCGAACGTGTCGTGGGCAAGGTTGGAGGCAAGACAGCATGGCGGCAGGCGATGTAGCACCCCCGCTCCCCTCCGGGGCGTGCATGAAGTCCCGCAGTCACAACCGGCGATGGTGACGACCCGAGTCCCCCAGTGGCTTCGGCAGGCGCTGGTATTCTCCGGGGCCTGGCACGTGATCCTCGGCGTCGCCATGGTCATCGCGCCGGGGGCCTTCTTTGCCCTGGCCCGCATCGCCCCGCTGAACTACCTCCCGGTCTGGCAGGGGGTCGGCGTGATGACGGCGGTGATGGGGGTGGCCTACGCGATCGCCGCCCGCAACCCGCTGCGCTACTGGCCGGTGATCATGATCGGCTTCATCCCCAAGGTCCTGGGGCCGATCGGCTACGCGGTGAGCCTGGTGCGCGGCACCCTCCCGCGCGCCTTCGGGACGCTGGTGATCATCCACGACCTGGTGTGGCTGGCCCCGTTCGCGATGCTGCTCTGGCTGGCAGTGCGTGACAATGCGGCGGGGGAGTACCCGCGCTCGACGTTCCGCGGGACGACGCGCGACGCGATGGCGAACGCGATCACGGACCTCGGCGAATCGCTCTTGCAACTGTCGGAGAGCGCACCGCGCCTGGTGATTTTCCTGCGCCACACGGGGTGTATCTTCTGTCGGGAGACGCTGGGCGACCTGCGGAAGCTGCAATCGGGGATCGAGGCGAAGGGGGTCAAGCTGGTCCTGGTACACATGGGGATGCCTGACGAGGGCGAGGAGCTGGCCGAGCGATATGGGCTGCGCGGGGTGGACATGATCGGCGATCCGTTGCGCGAGCTGTATCAGGCATTCCAGCTCCCGCAGGGGACGTTCGTGCAGCTCTTTGGCCCGAAGGTGGCGCTGCGCGGCTTCGTGGCCACGCTCAAGGGGCACATGCAGGGCTTCTTCCACGGCGACGCGTTGCAGCTCCCGGGAGCCTTCGTGGTCTCGCGCGGGGCCATCCTGCGGGCGCACCGGCACGAGCACGTGGGCGACCATCCGGACTACATCGCCCTCGCCACCGGCGAGTGCGACCTGCCCACGCGCGGCAGTTCCGCGGCCTGAGCGACATGCCACCAACGGAGACGCTCTGGTTCGTGCTGGGCGACCAGCTCGACCCGCGCTTCTCCGTCTTTCGTCGCCACTTCGACAAGCAGCGCGACGTGGTGCTGATGGCCGAGGTGTCGGACGAATCGCGCCACGTACCGAGCCACAAGCAGCGGACGGCGCTCTTCCTGAGCGCCATGCGTCACTACGCCGAGCGGCTGCGCGAGCGGCAGGTGACGGTGCGCTACACGCGGCTCGACGACGCCGGCAACGCGGGGACGCTGGCGGGCGAGCTGCGCAAGGCAATCGACGCCGTGGGGCCGGCGCGCCTGGCGATCACGCGCCCGGGGGAGTGGCGCGTGCTGCGCATGATCGAGCGCATCGCCGCGCAGCGCGGGCTCCCGCTGGTGGTGCACGAGGACCCGCACTTCCTGCTCACGCCGGCCGAGTTCAGCGCCTGGGCCAACGGGCGTTCGGAGCTGGTGATGGAGCACTTCTACCGAATGATGCGGCGGAAGTACAACGTCCTCGTGGCAGCTGACGGCAAGCCGGAGGGCGGGAGTGGAACTTCGACGCCGAGAACCGCAAGAAGTTCAAGGGCAACCGCGCGACGCTCCCGCCGCGGCTCACGCACGCCCCCGACGCCATCACGACGGCGGTGCTGCGCACGGTCGACGCGACGCTGCGCGACCTCCCCGGCGACACCGCGACCTTCAACTGGCCGGTGACGCGCGAGCAGGCGGTGGCCGAGCTGCACGACTTCATCAGGCACCGCCTGCGCCACTTCGGTGACTACCAGGACGCGATGGTCACGGGCGAACCGTGGCTGTACCACTCGCTCCTCTCGGCGCCGATGAACCTCAAGCTGCTCAACCCACGCGAGATCGTGCCGCTGGCGGTGGAGGCGTATCGGCGTGGCGCGGCGCCGCTGAATGCAGTGGAGGGGTTCGTGCGCCAGGTGATGGGGTGGCGCGAGTTCATCCGCGGCGTCTACTGGCGCGAGGGGCCCGACTACGCCGACCGCAATGCGCTCAACCAGCGCCGAGCGCTCCCTGCGTTCTACTGGACGGGGGAGACGGAGATGCACTGCCTGCGCGAGAGCATCGGCGAGGTGCTGCGCCACGGCTTTGGCCACCACATCCAGCGGCTGATGGTGACTGGCAACTTCGCGATGATGGCCGGTGCGGACCCGCGAGCGGTGAGCGACTGGTACCTGGGGATGTACGTGGACGCGGTGGACTGGGTAACGCTGCCCAACACGTTAGGCATGTCGCAGCACGCGGACGGCGGGGTAGTCGGGACCAAGCCGTACGCGGCGAGTGGGCGCTACATCGAGAAGATGGGCGACTACTGCACCGGGTGCCGATTTGAGCCGGGGACGCGCGTGGGAGAGCACGCGTGCCCGTTCACGACGTTCTACTGGGACTTCCTCATTCGCCACGAGGCGAGGTTCGCGTCCAACCGGCGCATGGCGCTGCCGCTCAAGCACGTGAGCGCCATGGCCGACGAGGAGAAGCGGGGGATCGCGCAGTGGGCGGAGGTGGTGCGGGGGCGGTTGGGGATGCGGTAACCCCGTCCCAGCGAACGCTGGGACGAGTGGTGGCCGCGCCACACCCCAAGCGTCACGCAAACGCGACGCGGAGAAGACACAGCACACGCTGAATCGTGACACGCGATGATGGTATTGGGGGTGAACGCTTTCCCTCGAACCCACGTGAGGCACGAGATGCTGCGCAGGACCTCCTCTCTTCTGTTCGCCAGTTCACTCCTGGTCGCCGCCGGGTGCAACGCCGACCGCGGCACCGCGCTCCCGATCGATGACGTGACCCCGTTGGCGGGGCAGCTCGCGGCCTCCGGCGCGGGCTTCATCACGTCGCAGCCGGCCCAGGCCGAGGTGCTCGTCCCCGGCGCCGAGATGTGGCCGATCATCAGCGTGGGCGACCCGATTCCCGGGACCAACGACACCTGGGCGCCGCTCCCCGATGGACTCGGGGCGTACTTTGAGAAGGGCGTGTTGAACCTGTACACGGCGCACGAGATCTCCAACTCGGGGGTGCGCTCCACCAACGGCGGCCCGACGATCGCCTACGCACGCGTCTCGAAGCTGGCGATCGACCCGCGCACGCGTTCGGTACTCGGCGGCTCGTATGTGGAGGATGGCAGCTCGCAGCTGCAGCGCCTCTGCTCGGCCACGTGGGTCGATGGCGCGGAAGGGATGCCGACCGGCTACTTCATGGCCGGCGAGGAGACGCTCGGGACGCCTAACGGCTCGGTCGTGACCGCCTGGGACAAGCAGGGGAACAAGACGCCGCTCCCGCACCTCGGCGCCTTTGCCCACGAAAACCAGATCATCGTCCCCGGCTTCAAGAACAAGGTGGTGGGGGTCGGGCTCGACGACGCCGGCGGCCAGTCCGAGCTGTACCTGTACGTGGCCGACAGCGAGCAGGGCTTCATCCAGGGGACGGGGAAGCTCTACGTCTTCAAGACGGACGTGAAGTCGACGGCCGGGACGCCGCTGCACAGCGGCAACATGGTGGACGGGCAGCGGATTCCTGGGTACTTCGTCGAGGTGACCGACCCGGCCGACCTGTCGACGCCGCCCGCGCAGCGCGCGGCCAACTTGCAGAAGAAGGTCGACGCGTTAGGCGCGATGCCGTTCGTGCGCATCGAGGACGGCGACTACGACAAGAACTCGCCCAACACCCCGGCGATCTACTTCGTGGATACGGGGAACTCGTCGGTTCGCGGCCGCACACAGGTTGGCGCCGACTGCTTCGGCGTGTGCGACCTGGCCGGCTCGCTGTACCGCCTGCAGTTCGAGCGCAACGACCCCACGCGCGCCGCACTGATCCTGATGGAGCGCTCGAAGGGAGCCGCCAGCGGGTGGGCTTCGCCGGACAACATCGCCACGACGCAGCGCAGCATCATGATCCAGGAAGACCCGGCATACGCGGGCTTCGACGGGTCGCGTCCGCCGGCCATCTGGAACCTGAAGCTCGTCAACGACGGGAAGCAGGCGATCAATCCGCGCAAGGTGGTGCAGGCGACGCAGGAGACGCTGATCCCGGGCCCCGGCGGCAAGTGCGTCGATGCGCAGGGGTTGTGCTGGGAGGTGACCGGCATCATCAGCACGGAGAAGTGGATGGGACAGGGCTCCTGGCTCTTCGCGGTGCAGGCGCACACGCTCCCGTTCTCGGTGACGACGAACGGGGTGACGAGCCAGTACCCGGGCGAGAACGGGCAGCTGCTCTTCCTGCGCGTGCCGGGGAGCTGATGACGAACGCTGCGCGGTAGGCGCGCAGGGTAAGGGCAACACGACGGCCCACCGAAAGGTGGGCCGTCGTGCGTCGTCAGGGTGCGCGACGGGTCGTTCCGTTGCGCCCACACCCGCGCCCGCAGTACGCTTGAAGGGGTCCTCCCCTCGCGCGCGCCAACATGACCGGCACACCACGCTTTCTCGTCGTCGACGACGAGCGCCAGATCAGGCGCGCGGTGGCGCACGTGCTGGAGCCGCTCAACGGCACGGTGAGCGAAGCGGCGACCGGGCGCGAGGCGCTGACGCTTGCTGCGGCCGAGTCACCCGCGCTGGTCGTGCTCGACCTCGGGCTTCCCGACATGGACGGGATCGACGTGTGTCGCGAACTGCGCACGTGGAGCGACACGCCGATCCTGATCCTCACGGCGCGGCACGACGACCAGGCGACGATCGCGGCGCTCGATGCGGGGGCGGATGACTATGTCACCAAGCCCTTTTCGCCCCCGGCGCTGCAGGCGCGCGTGCGGGCGCTGCTGCGGCGCGCGTTACGCTCCAACGGGTCGGAACAGGGGCGCACGGTGATCGAGGCCGGCGCCCTGCGCATCGACCTCGCGGCGCGCACCGTGGATCGGGGCGGCGAGCGCGTGCACCTCACGCCGACGGAATTCGACCTCCTGGCCACGCTCGCCTCGAACGCCGGTCGCGTCCTGACGCACGGATTCCTGTTCACGACGGTGTGGAAGGGACGGGTCTTTGGCGACGCACAGGCGCACCTGCGCGTGCACGTGGCGCACCTGCGCCGCAAGCTGGAGGACGACCCGGTGCGGCCGCGGCACCTGCAGACGGAGCTCGGGGTGGGATATCGCTTCGTGACCGACTGAGGAGCGTCAACGCGTGCCGGAGCCATCCCCTCAGCGCAGCGCGCAACGTACGCGACCGCGGGCCATCGCACTCCCCGCGGTCACGAGGCGGGTGCGACGCGTTCGTCCGTACGTGTGGCCGTTGCTGCTCGCGGTGGTCATCGCCGCGCTGATCCCCTTCCGCGAGCGGCTCGAGGATTCGCACATCACGCTCGCGCTCCTGCTGGTGGTCCTGGTCGCCGCCGCCGATGGTGGGCGCGGCGTGGGGCTGTTCTCGGCGGCACTCGCCTTCCTCGGCTTCAACTGGTTCTTCCTCCCGCCGTACGGGACGCTGGTCATCGCGGACCCGCTCGACTGGTTCGTCCTGCTCGCCTTCCTCGGGACGAGCGTGGTGGCGTCGCACCTCTTCCATCAGGTACAACGGGAGGCCGACGAGGCGCGCGAGCGAACCGCGGAGATGACGACGTTGGCCACGCTCGGCGCCGAGGCGATGACGGCGCCGCGCGCCGAGGGGGCGCTGCGCATGGTGGCGCACACGACGCGTGAGGCGCTGGGAGTGCAGGCGTGCCGGGTGCATGTGCTGCGCGATGGCGATGGCCGCGCGACCGGTACGCTGGAGTCGGCGACGGCGACCGCGGAGCTACCGTCATCCGCGACGTTCCCCGCGGGGGAGGGTGCCACGGATGTCGAGCCAGTGTGGCTCGCGCTCGACCGCGGCGCGCGCGTGGCGGTGCTGGACGGCGGGGTGGTGCGCGTGATCGCCAGTGAGGCGTCGTCGCTGCGCGAGGCGCTGCAGGGAGAACGGGCGCTGCGACTCCTCATCCCGCTGCGCGCCGGGGCGCGCTCGATGGGGGTGCTCGACGTGGAGGATGCTGGCGGACTCGCGCTGACCGATCCGCGGGAGCGTTTGCTGGCCGCGCTGGCGTACTACGCGGCGTTAGGCGTGGAGCGCGCGCGGAACGAACGGACGACCGAGCGGCTGGAAGCCATGCACGAGGCAGAGCGCATGCGCACGGCGGTGCTGGCGTCGGTGTCGCACGACCTGCGCACCCCGCTCACGACGATCAAGGCGCTGGCGCACGAACTGGGATCGCTGGGCGACGAGCGCTCCGAGGTGATCGAGCAGGAGGCGGATCGGCTCAACGCTTTCGTGGCCGACATGCTCGACATGTCGCGACTGGCGAGCGGACGCTTTCCGATGGAGCCGACGATTGTCCCGGTCGATGAGCTGGTGAGCGCCGTGTTGCAGCAGGTGGAAGGGAGCTTTGGCGCCCGGCCGATCCGCGTGCAGCTGCCGAGCGACGACGCCTTTCCGCTGGCGCGCTTCGACCTGACGCACTCGGCGCGCATCCTGGTGAACCTGCTGGAAAACGCCCGCAAGTATGCGCCGGGTGAGACACCGGTCGACCTGACGGTGCAGCGCGACGGGGCGATGATGCGCATCTCCGTTGCCGATCGCGGCCCGGGCGTCCCGCCTGACGAGCGCGAGCGGATCTTCGACGCTCTGTATCGCCCTGCGGCGGCACGACCGGATGTGGGGAGCGCGGGGCTCGGTCTGGCGATTGCCCGTGGACTGGCCGAGTCGCAGGGCGGGACGCTCACGTACGCGGAACGCGACGGCGGAGGCAGCGTCTTTACGCTCTCGCTCCCGGCCGCGGAGTTGAGTGACATCGACGCGGGGCACGGCGGCGGGGCGTAACCGACCGGGAACGGCCCCGCGTGGCCGCGCGCGCACCGCCGTGCATACGACCTTCATGCGACCTTAACGCCTCTCCTCGGGGCGTTTGTGCGTTCTTCACCCCCCAACGCGCATCGTCACTCCGTACGGCGCCTCCCCGTCTCGGCCCTGCAGCGTCACGAGACTGTGCGAGCGCCCCCTGCCCCTCGGAGGGACTGTGCTCGACCTGGTGTACGTGCTGCTCACCATCGCCTTCTTCGCGCTCATGCTGTGGTACATCACCGGCTGCGCGCTCTTGGGGCATTCCAGCAACGCACGCGACGAGGAGCGGAACTCATGAGGCCGGACTCGGTGCTCGGGCTGCTCGTGTCGGTCGCGCTCCTGGTGTACCTGCTGTACACGCTCCTGCGGCCGGAGAAGTTCTGACCATGACCACCAACGGTTGGCTGCAGATCGCCTTCTTCTCGGCGTGCGTCATGCTCGTCGCCAAGCCGCTGGGGATCTACCTCGTACGCGTGTACGACGGATCCCTGCGTTGGCTGGCGCCAGTGGAGCGCGCCATCTATCGCATCGCGGGCATCGACCCCAATGAGGACCAGCACTGGACGCGCTACGCCGCGGGGGTGCTGCTGTTCAGTGCCGCATCGATGCTGCTCACGTACATCGCACTGCGTCTGCAGGCGTTGCTCCCGCTCAACCCGCAGGGGATGGCGGCGCTGCCGCCGCGTCAGGCGTTCGAGACGGCGGCCTCGTTCACCACCAACACCAACTGGCAGTCGTACAGCGGCGAGTCGACGATGTCGTACCTGTCGCAGATGATGCAGTTGGCCTTCCACAACTTCGTCTCTTCGGCGGTCGGGATGGGCGTCGCGGTCGCGCTGGTGCGCGGCATCTCCCGACGCAGCGCCGGGAAGCTCGGCAATTTCTGGGTCGATACGGTGCGCGGGACGCTTTACGTCCTGCTCCCGTTCTCGCTGGTGTTCGCCCTCATGCTCGTGCAGCAGGGGGCGATCCAGAACTTCCGCCCGTACGTCGAACTCACGACGCTCGAGGGGGCCAAGCAGGTCCTCGCGATGGGGCCGGTGGCCAGCCAGGAGGCGATCAAGCAGATCGGCACGAACGGCGGCGGCTTCTTCAACGCCAACTCGGCGCATCCGTTCGAGAACCCGACGCCGTGGACCAACTTCTGGCAGATGCTGACGATCTTCCTGATCCCCTCGGCGATGACGTACATGCTGGGGCGGATGGTGAAGAACCAGCGCCATGGGTGGGCGGTGTGGTCGGCGATGTTCGTCCTCTTCTTCGGCGGCGTGACGACGGCGTACTGGGCCGAGGCGCGCGGCAACCCGATCCACGCCGAGCGTGGGCTCGACCTGGCGACGACGGCGACCAATCCCGGCGGCAACATGGAGGGGAAGGAGGTCCGATTCGGGATCGCCAACTCCGCCTTGTTTGCCACGGTCACCACCGACGCCTCGTGTGGTGCGGTGAACGCGATGCACGACTCGTTCACCCCGTTAGGCGGGTTGGTCCCGCTGGTGAACATGCAGCTGGGCGAGGTCGTCTTCGGCGGCGTGGGGGCGGGGCTGTACGGGATCCTGATGATGGTCGTGCTGACGGTGTTCATCGCCGGGCTGATGGTGGGGCGCACCCCCGAGTACCTGGGGAAGAAGATCCAGGCGCGCGAGGTGCAGATGGCGATGCTCTACGTCCTGGTGTTCCCGGCCGCGATCCTGGTGACCACCGCGATCTCGGTCGTGAGCCCGATGGGGCTGGCCGGGCTCAACAACCAGGGGCCGCACGGCTTGTCGGAGATCCTGTACGCCTTCTCCAGCACCGCGGCCAACAACGGGAGTGCCTTCGCCGGCCTCACGGGGGGCACGACCTACTACAACACGATGCTTGGCGTCACGATGCTGATCGGGCGATTCGCGATGATGGTGCCGATGCTCGCCCTGGCCGGCTTCCTGGCCGAGAAGAAGATCGCGCCGGAGTCGGCCGGGACGTTCCCCGTCACCTCGCCGCTCTTCGTCGTGCTGCTGGTCGGCGTGATCGTGATCGTTTCTGCCCTCACCTTCTTCCCGGCCCTGGCGTTAGGTCCGATCGTCGAGCACCTGCTGATGGGTGCCGGGAGGCTCTTCTAACATGTCGGTCTCGAAACGTCCCCTCTTTGACCCGCCGATCGTGAAGCGGGCCGTGCGCGATGCGTTCGGCAAGCTGCACCCCCGTACGATGGTGCGGAACCCGGTGATGTTCGTGGTGTTCGTCGGGTGCATTCTCACGTCGCTCGTGCTGGTGCAGGACGTGGTACGCGGCGAAGGCAACCTCGGCTTCACTGTGCAGCTGGCGATCTGGCTCTGGTTCACGGTGCTCTTCGCCAACTTCGCCGAGGCGATGGCTGAGGGGCGGGGCAAGGCACAGGCCGACACGCTGCGCGCCTCGCGCGCGCAGACCAAGGCCAAGAAGCTCGACGACCCGCGCAACCGGCACACGTTCTACTTCGTGGCGTCGAACGAACTGGACAAGGACGACCATGTGGTGTGCGAGCCGGGCGACGTGATTCCCAGCGATGGTGAAGTCGTCGAAGGGGTGGCCTCGGTGGATGAGTCGGCGATCACCGGCGAATCGGCCCCCGTCATTCGTGAGTCGGGGGGCGATCGGTCGGCGGTCACCGGGGGAACCAAGGTGCTCTCGGATTACCTGGTCATTCGCATCACGGCGGGCCCGGGCGAGACGTTCCTGGATCGAATGATCTCCCTGGTCGAGGGGGCTTCGCGGCAGAAGACGCCGAACGAGATCGCCCTGACGATCCTGCTCTCGGGGCTGACCATCGTCTTCCTGTTCGCGGTCGTGACGTTGCAGCCGTTCGCCCTGTATTCGGGAACGTCGGTCTCGACGCCGGTGATGGTGGCGCTGCTGGTCTGCCTCATCCCGACGACCATCGGCGGACTGCTGTCGGCGATCGGCATCGCGGGGATGGACCGGATGATCCAGCAGAACGTGATTGCCATGAGCGGGCGCGCGGTCGAGGCGGCCGGCGACGTCAACACGCTGCTGCTCGACAAGACCGGGACGATCACGTTAGGCAACCGGCAGGCGGTGTCGTTTCACCCGATGCCCGGCGTGGACGAGTCATACCTCGCCGACCGGGCGCAGCTGGCCTCGCTGGCCGACGAGACGCCCGAGGGGCGGAGCATCGTCGTGCTGGCCAAGACGAAGTACGGGATCAACGCGCGCACGCTGGAGGACGAAGCGCACACGCGTTCGGTCTTCGTCCCCTTCTCCGCCAGCACCCGCATGAGCGGCGTGGACACGGCCGTGCTGGAGCTGCGCAAAGGCGCGGGCGACACGGTGAGCCGTTGGGTGCAGGAGCACGGTGGCAATGGCTCCGCGGAGCTGCGACCACTGGTGGAGAGGATTGCTCGCGAGGGGGGAACGCCGCTCGTGGTGGCCGAACGGTTGATGCCGTCAGCTGCTACGTCGGGCGCGGGCGCGGGGCCGATGACCGGCACCGCGCGCGTCCTTGGCGTGATCTACCTCAAGGATGTCGTGAAGGGTGGGATGCGCGAACGCTTCGAGCGCTTGCGCGCCATGGGCATTCGCACGGTGATGATCACCGGCGACAACCCGCTCACCGCGGCGGCAATCGCGCAGGAGGCGGGGGTCGACGACTTCCTGGCCGAAGCGAAGCCGGAGGACAAGATGGCGCTCATCAAGCGCGAGCAGGCCGGCGGGAAGCTGGTCGCGATGACGGGCGACGGGACGAACGACGCACCGGCGCTGGCGCAGGCCGACGTGGGCGTGGCGATGAGCAGCGGGACGCAGGCGGCCAAGGAGGCGGGGAACATGATCGACCTCGACTCCAACCCGACGAAGCTCATCGAGGTGGTGGAGATCGGGAAGCAGCTGTTGATGACGCGCGGCGCACTCACGACCTTTTCCATTGCCAACGACGTCGCGAAGTACTTCGCGATCATCCCGGCGATGTTCCTGACGGCGTATCCGGCGCTGGCCTCGCTCAACGTGATGCGGCTGCACTCGAGCGAGTCGGCCATTCTCGCGAGTGTGATCTTCAACGCCCTGGTGATCATCGCGCTCATCCCGCTGGCGCTGCGCGGGGTGCGCTATCGTCCAGCCGCAGCCTCGACCATCCTGCGCAACAACTTGATCGTGTACGGTTTCGGCGGGCTCCTGGTCCCCTTCGTCGGGATCAAGCTCATCGACATGGCACTCGTCGTCCTCCGCCTGGTATAGCCTCATGTCCATGCTCCGCAAGCAACTTCGCCCCGCGATCGTCCTCACCCTGGTCCTGTGCGCCATCACCGGCGTGGTGTATCCCGGGATCGTCACCGGACTCGCGCAACTGCTCTTCCCGCGCCAGGCCAACGGGTCGCTGGTGCGCGTGAACGGGCGCGTGGTGGGCAGTGCGCTCATCGGGCAGCCGTTCACGCAGGAGTGGTACTTCCACTCGCGCCCGTCAGCCGCAGGGAGCGGCTACGACGGCACGGCGTCGAGCGGGACCAACAAGGGGCCGACCGATACCAAGCTCGCTGACACGCTCATCGCGGACGCGGTGAACGAAGCGGTGGCCACGAACGGCGCAGTGAAGGGGCAGGTCCCGACCGACATGGCCACCCGCTCGGCGTCGGGGCTCGACCCGCACATTTCGCCGGCCAATGCCATGTTGCAGGTGGCTCGTGTCGCCAGGGCGCGTGCCGCAGACAGTGCCGCGGTGCGAGCGCTGGTGGACCGACACATCGAGGGGCGACAATTCGGCTTCTTTGGCGAGCCGAGGGTAAACGTGCTCCTCCTCAATATTGCGCTCGACTCGGCCTTCGCGCGCCCGGTCGGAGGAAAGCAGTCATGACACGCATGTTCGTTCCGGCGGTCGCGCTGGCGATCGCCTCCGTCAGCGGCTCGTCGGCGATGGCACAAGCGACCGCCGACACGGCCGTGACGGTCAAGTTCGGCGGGTTCGTCGACGGTTACTACGCGTACGATTTCAACCGGCCGCGCACACTCGACCGCGCCTTCAGCACGCAGCCGGCGCGGCATAACGAGTTCAATATCAACCTCGCCCACGTCGAGGCGGTGTTGAGCGGCGCGAGAGTGCGCGGGCGACTCGCAGTGCAGTTCGGCACGTCGGTGCAGTCCAACTACGCCGCTGAGCCGCGCGTGGGTTCGTACAGTGGAGGCGACGTCTCGCGCTACATCCAGGAAGCGGTGGTCGGGGTCAAGCTGACCCCCTCGCTCTGGCTCGACGGCGGGATCTACTTGTCCCACATCGGGAGCGAATCGTGGATCTCGCGCGACAACCTCACCTACACACGCTCGCTCATCGCCGACTACTCGCCGTACTATCAATCGGGGGTGAAGCTCACCTGGCAGGCGACGCCGTCGCTCACCGCGCAGCTCAACGTGGTCAACGGGTGGCAGAACATCTCGGAGACCAACGGCAACAAGGCGGTCGGCGGACGGCTCGACTGGGCTGCCACACCCAAGGTGACGCTCTCGGCATACAATCTCATCGGCAACGAGACGCCCGACAGCGTCGACGCTCAGCTTCGCATCTTCCAGGGGGGGAGCGTGAAGCTCGTGGCCAACGACAAGCTGACGCTGATGGGGACGTTCGATTTCGGCATGCAGGACCTGGTGGCCGAGACGGGGCGCTGGTACGGCACGTCGCTCATCGCTCGCGTGCAGGCTACCTCCACGACGGCGCTGGTGGCTCGCGTCGAGCGCTACGCCGATCCGAAGCAGGTCATCATCGTGACGGGAGGGGCCGACGCCTTCAAGGCGAACGGTGGGTCGTTCGGGGTCGACGTGACGCCGGCGCCCAAGGTGCTCTGGCGCACCGAGCTTCGCGCGCTCGCCGGGAGCAACGCGGTCTTCCCCAGGCGGGATGGCACGGCGAAGAGCAACGCCTTCATCGTTTCCTCGCTGGCGCTCACCTTCTAGCGCACGGCCTCGCGTGACCGACCCGCTCACCCACGATACCACCGGCTTCTTCGAGATCGTCCGCCGCCGCGAGCGGGGGAAGCTCAAGGTGTATGTGGGGTCGGCGGCAGGGACGGGAAAGACGTTTCGCATGCTGCAGGAAGCGCACGACCTGCGGCGGCGCGGGGTGGACGTGGTGGTGGGTTTCGTGGAAACGCACCGTCGGGTGGAGACCGAAGCGCAGATCGGCGACCTGGAGGTCGTGCCGCGGAAGTCGATCGCCTACCGCAACGTCTCGCTGGACGAGATGGATCTCGACGCGATCATCGCGCGTCGCCCACAGGTGGCGATCGTCGACGAGCTGGCGCACACCAACGTCCCGGGGGCACGGCACCGCAAGCGTTGGGAAGACGTCCTCGAACTGCTCGACGAGGGGATCAACGTCATTTCCGCGGTCAACGTGCAGCACCTGGAGTCGCTCAACGACGTCATCCAGCGCACGTTAGGCGTGACGGTGCGCGAGACGGTCCCCGACTGGGTCCTCTCCTCGGCCGACCAGGTCGTCAACCTCGACATCTCGGCCGAGGACCTGCGCCAGCGCCTGCGCGAGGGGAAGATCTACGCCCCGGAGAAGGTCCCCGCCGCGCTCTCCAACTTCTTCACCGACGAGAACCTCACCACGCTGCGCGAGCTGGCGCTGCGCGAGGTGGCGAGCTCGGTGGACCGCGTGCGCGAGGAGATCGTGCGGCGCGAGGAGGGCGGTCCGGTCGAGCGCCCGACGGTCGATCGCATTCTCGTCGCGATGTCGAGCAGCCCCACGTACACCGCACGCCTGCTGCGCCGCGCCAGTCGCATCGCCGGGCGCCTCAACACCGACTGGTACTGCGTGTGGGTACAGACGCCTGACGAGCGCGCCGATCGCATCGACAGCGCCGTGCAACGCAAGCTGGTGGACAACATCCAGATGGCGCAGACGCTCGGCGCCGAAGTGGTCAAGCTGCAAGGCGACGACGTGGCCGCTGCGATCCTTCGCTTTGCCCGCGAGCGCGGCGTGACGCTGGCGCTGGTGGGGCAGAGCCGGCGCTCGTGGTGGCATCGGCTGCGCAACGGGTCGGTGGTCACGCAGCTCATCGACAACACGGAGGGACTCGACGTACTGGTCGTGTCGCTCGACGAACCCACGGGAGGCGAGCGCCTGACGAGCGCCGACGAGTCATGCGCGTAGGCCAACGGCTCTTCCTGGCGGTACTTCCGGCGATCGTGGGGCTCCTGACCGTGACCGCACTCGTCTATTGGGGCGAGTACTCTCGGCAGGCACCGGAGTGGCTCGTGATCGCGGCGGTTGTGGCGGCCCTTGGCTCCGCCGTGCTGGCGTGGCGCAATACGCGGTATGTCGCACAACGCGTGGAGCAGCTGGCGGCACGTCGCGGCGAGCGCGATGATGCGAGCGTCTCCTTCCGGCGCGCCTCGGAACTGCTGGGGATGGCGCTCCACCCGCAGGGATCGCGCGATCAAGGGATCGATGAGCTGGACCGCATCGAGCTCCTCGTCGATCGCCTGAGTGACGCGCTCGCGCAATCGCGCACCGCCCAGGCCGCGCAGGGTGAGTTGATCGCGCAACGGCAACGCGAGTACGAGACGCTGGTGGCGCAGGCGGTGGAAGGGGCGATGCACCAGCTCGAGGAAGTGCGCCTGCCGCTGCACATCCTGCTGGAGAATCGCTTCGGGGAGCTGAACGAGAATCAGGAGGAGATGATCGGCGCGGCGCGCAACGCCGCCGAGACGGTCGACGCCGCGCTGTTGCGGCTGCGCGAGATCGTGCGACTCGACCTCGGGACCGTCACGTTGCGCAAGGAGCGGGTGCGGCTGCAGGACGTCGTGCATGCCATCCTCCCGCCATTCACCACGGCAGCGAGCGATCAGGAGGTCACGGTGCAGGCGGATCTTCCGCCGACGCTCCCGGCCTTCGTTGCCGATCGCGGGCGCTTGCAGGAGGCCCTGTCGGTGATCCTGCACGAGATCCTGCGACAGTCGCCATCCGGCGCGACGCTCTCGCTCGAAGGGGAGGACGATCGGCGTGAACTCCGCCTGGTGATTCGCGGCGGCGGCGTCCCGGAGCACGGAGAGCCGCTCGCGTACGCCGAACGACTCATCAGGGCGCACGCCGGGAGCGTCGAGACACTCGCGGGTCGTACCGTGGTGCACCTCCCGCGCAGCACGCGGGAGGATGTCCCTCTGTCGATCTCGCGTTCCCCGTAGTTCGTCAGGCGGTGGCGCGATTCGTCGTCCGCGACTCGCTCGCGAGTCGCGCGTAGATGCGGGTCGCGGTCTCGGCCACTCGTGGATCGCGATCGCGCCGGAACTGCGCAATGACGCTGAGCGCCGCGCCACCGCGCGCGTCGGCCACCGCCTCGATCGACGCACACCGGAACTCGCTGCTCATGTCGGCGGACCCACGACCGCCCTGCGGCGACAGCAGCGTCTTGATCAGCTTCTGCACCGCATCGGGGGTCCCCAGGCGGCCGAGCGCCGAGATGATCTGCAGCTTCATGTCCGGATCGCCATCCGCGTCGAGGGCCACACCGAGCTGGCGGGCCGAGGAGCCTTCGATGCGCGCGATCGTGGCGGAGCTGGCGAAGTAGCGCACCTGCGCCGACGGATCGTTCACCGCCTCGTGCAATGCGGCCAGGGCGTCGGGGGTGCGCAGGCGAGCGAGCGCCGATGCGGCGGCGATGCGGCGCGGTTCCTCGGGCGACTTGAGCATGAGCGCGAGCGACCCTTCCACGCCGTCGACGCGCATCTCCCCCAACAGCTCGGCGGCGTTGCGCGCCACGTACCACTGCTCGTCGTCCAGCGCCTGCATCAGCATCGAGATGCCGCTGCCCAGCGCCACCATGGCATCGAAGTAGGCGCGCCGCTCGTGCATGTCCTGCGATGCGACCAAGTGTGCGAAGAGCGCCTCGGCCCCATCCTCGCCCGCCTGCGACAGGACCGCGATGAGCGACTCGCGGCGACGGGCCGACGGGATGAGTTGTGCCGTCAGGCGCAACGCCATCGGGGAGATCAGGCGCTTCATCGCCAGCTCGGCGGTGTGGCGCAGGTTGTCGTGGTGGCTCTCCTGCTCGAACGTCGACATCGCGACCAGGACCGCCGCCACCGTGCGCGCGTCGCCTTCCGCGAGCGCTTCTTCGCCGCGCGTGGCCAGCTTGGCCAGCGCCGCTTCGGCATGGGCGTAGTCGGCGCCGTCGCGCAGCGAGAGCAGCATCTCGGCGGGGAGCACGGCCGTCACCGGCTTGGCGTCGAGCGAGGCGAGGCCGATGAACTCGACGTTCCACAGGCGCGCGTCGGACACCTCGCGCTCGATGGCATGCCCGCCTTGCGGGTCGCTGGGACGGACGCTGAGCAGGCGCGCCATCTCCAGGAAGTCGCGCGCGGGCGTGAGCTGGCGAATGCTCATGCGCCCGATGGCGTGGGCAAGGAACGCCGAGACGAGCGCCTCGGTCCCCGGCGCATCGAAGGGGACGGCGTCATCTCCACCGATGCGCAGCAGGTCACCGTCGAGTTCGAGGGCGAGCGGGCGTCGCCGCGACCGATTCTCCACGTCCCGGGCCGCCGCATCGCGCGCGGCGGAGCCCGGGTACGTGGAGGCACAAGTCTCGATCAGGCGCGACAGTGCCTGGACGTACTCCCTTCCGTCATCACTCGACATGAACTCGACCCCGCCGGCTCGGTGTGGGTCTGAGTATCGACCGAAGGCAGGCCGCGGATTAACCGCTGCAAATCATTCCTTGCAGCGGCGGTTGCGTGACCGCGATCACATTCCGGGAGCCAGCCGCCGGAAGAACGAGTCGGGATGCCAGCGCGGCCTGCGATCGCGATCGGCGACCCGCTTCACCACGTCCAGGTAGTAGCGCGTGAATCCCTCGGCGGTCGCCTGGTCGACATGCTGCGTGACGTCGTCCTGCGGGAAGTGATAGCGCGTGGCACGGAACGCCTTCACTGCCTCGTGCTCCGGGGTATCGAGGGCGAAGCCCACCTTGAACGAGAGCGACGGGATTCCGCGCAGGATGAACGAGTACTGGTCGCTGCGGATGAAGCGATTCTCCTCGGGCTCGGGGTCGCTCACCACCGCAAGGCCCAACGCCTCGCCAGCTGCACGGGCGTCGGCCGCCAGGTCCGACTCCTCCAGCCCGTTCACCATGATCCTGGTGAGCGGGACGATGGGCATGAACATGTCGGTGTTGAGGTTGGCGACGATGCGCTCCGCCTTCACCGTGGGGTGATTGGCCAGGTAGCGCGAGCCGAGCAGCCCCTTCTCCTCGGCGGTGACCGCCGCGAAGAGGACGGAGCGGCGGAGCTTGCTCCCGCCCTCTTTCAACCGACGGGCCATTTCCATGAGGAGGGCGGTGCCGGAGGCGTTGTCCATCGCCCCGTTGTAGATCGAATCGCCGTTGACGGCGCGCCCAATCCCGACGTGGTCGAGGTGGGCCGTCAGCACGACGACTTCGTCCTTGAGCTGCGGGTCGGAGCCGGGGAAGAGTCCGAGCACGTTGTCGGAGGTGACGCGCCCGGTGACGAGCGCCACGCGCGAGCGGATGCGCACCGGCAGGTTGAAGCGCGGGAGCTTCAGCCCGCTGTCGGCGCGCGCGGCGATGGCAGCGTACGGCTCGGCGGCGCCGTCGAAGAGCTTGGCGGCGCGGGCAGCGTTCCAGCCGAGGGCGAGGGAGTTGCCACGCTGAGCGTCGAGCGATGCGTCGTCGAGCGTCAGCTGCGGCGCAAGGCGATTGGCGCTCGCGCGCGTGAAGGCCGCGTCGTTGGTGCGCGACCCGCCGAAGGTGATGACGCCAACCGCGCCGAGCTTCCGGAACGTCTCCCACGACTGGGCGCGCGAGTGCGAGATGACCGGGCCGGGGACCCCCTTGGGCATCTGCGTCATGTACACCACGACCTTCCCTTTCACGTCGAGCCCCGTGAGGTCGTCGACACCGTACTCCGGGAGCTGCAACCCGTAGCCGGCAAAGACGAGCGGCGCCTCGACCGACGCGGCGAGCGGGGCGCGCAAGACGAAGGCAGCGTCCTGCCCCAGCGTGAGCGACTCTTCCTTCCCGTCGCGCAGCAGGGTGAGCGCGGAGCGCGACTCGTCGATCGTGCGCGAGAGGAATCGCACCGGCTGGAAGTAGCCGTTGGTTCCCGCCGGCCGGAGCCCCGCCCGGGCGAAGGCGTTGGCGACGTACTCGGCTGTCTGGCGATGCTCCTTCGACCCGGTCTGACGACCGGCCATGGAGTCGTGGCTCAGGCGCTCGACGTCGCGCCACCATCGTTCGCTGGTCTGGGCGCTGCCGGGCCGAGCGTTCGAGAGTCGGAGGACGGCGTCCCGGATGGCGGGCCAGGTGACCGATTGGGGCGACATGACCTCATGATGCCCGGCCTTGGGGACCACGATGATCTCCACGCTGTCGCCCTTGGCGCGCGCGGCGGCGCCCCAGAGGTCGAGGTTCTTGCGCGGCATGATCCGGTCGGCCTCGCCCGCGATCATGACCTGCGGGACGCCTAACGGGAGCCAGTTCGATGGGGAGGCGTCGCGCCAGCGGTCGGGCACCTCGGTAGGGGAGCCGCCGAGGAGCTTGGGGATGGTCCCCTCGCCGCACATGCCATCGCCATAGGTGTTGAAGTCGTACAGGTCACCAGGGCCGGCCAGGGCGACGACGCCAGCGATGGGGAGCGGGTTGGCAACGCGCAGCGGGGAGCCGGCGCCGAGCTTCGGACGGGCCGCCAGCCACAATGCCATCTGGCCGCCGGCAGAGTGGCCGATGGCGATCACGCGCGTGAGGTCGAGCGGGTAGCGCGCGGCAAGGCCGCGCAGCGCATCGGCGGCGCTGGCGACGTCGAGGAAGGTCCCGGGCCATCCGCCGCCGGGGTTGTCGCGGCGTCGGTACTCGACGTTCCATGTCGCGACGCCGGCATCGCGAAGCGCGTCGGCGATGGGGGCGGCGTTGTTGGCGGCGGCGTAGCCGTGCACCCAGCAGCCGCCATGGATGACGATGGCCACGGCGAAGGGACCCTTGCCGCTCGGCAGGCGCAGCTCGCCGAACTGCAGCGAGTCGGCGCCGTAGGCAACGCGGGCGTCAGCCGGCTTGCTGGGGAGGGCGTTGATGTCGCTCGGCCTCAGGTAGTTCTGTGCCCGCGCGGTAGCGGAAGGCACGATCGACAGGGCGATCGAGAGCGCCAGCAGACGGGACGACGCGAGGGCCGCGATCACCCCAGCGAAAGCCGGGGCCCGGTGGCTCTTGGTGAAGTCGGAAGGACGAGATGGCATCGGCGCCCAAGGGAGGGGTGGCGTGCGCGGGAAGCGTTCGTGCGTACAGGACGCTATCGCGATTCGCTCGGCGCAGGAAGCCAAGGCGATGGTGGAATGGGCGGCCCCGGCCCGGTCTCGCGTCGTGCCGCGGTCTTCTCCGCTCCGCCAGGGTACCCGGGGTGCACGCCGACCCACGACGTGCGAACGCCGCCGAAGTGCGCTATCGTCTGCGCAGCGTCCTTCATCCCACGCCCAGCCGCCAGCCCATGCACCCGATTGCCCGGACCACGATTGGCTCGCTCGCCGCCGCCGCGGCGCTCCTCTCCTCAACGGTTGCGGCGCAGCAGAAGGCGCCGATCTACACCCCGGGACAGCTCAATCCCAACCAGCAGCTCGCGCGCGAGATCTACAAGGAACTGGTGGAGATCAACACCGGAGTGGAGACGGGAGACATAACGGCGGCGGCGCAGGCGATGGCGAAGCGCTTCCGAGCGGCCGGGATCCCCGAGGGCGACATCTTCGTGGGGGGGCCGCAGCCCAAGAAGCACAACCTGGTCGTGCGACTGCGCGGCAAGGGGGGGCCGAATGCGGGGAAGCCGCTGCTCCTGCTGGCGCACATCGACGTGGTCGAGGCGCTCAAGGCCGACTGGTCGCCGGATCTCGATCCGTTCGTCTTCACCGAGCGCGACGGCTACTACTACGGACGCGGGACCGCCGACGACAAGGCGATGGCGTCGATCTTCGTGGCCAACGTCTTCCGGATGAAGCAGGAAGGCTACGTCCCGGACCGCGACATCATCATCGCCCTCACCGCCGATGAGGAGAGCGGGCCGTTCAACGGCGTGGATTGGCTGACGAAGAACCACCGCGAGCTGGTTGATGCCGCCGTGGTCATCAACGAAGGGGGAGGCGGGACGCTGCGCGAGGGCAAGCACCTCTTCAACACGGTGCAGGCGGCGGAGAAGATCACGACCAACTTCACGCTGCGGGCCACCAACCGCGGCGGGCATTCGTCGGTCCCGCGCGACGACAATGCCATCACGCAGCTCGCCGACGCCCTCGCCAAGGTGGGGCGCCATCGTTTTCCGGTGCAGCTGAGCGAGGTGACGCGCGCCTTCTTCTCGCAGACCGCCAACCTCGAGACGCCGGAGGTGGGGAAGGCGATGAAGGCGCTCGTGGCCAACCCGCAGGATGCCGCCGCCCTTGGCGTGCTGCAGAAGGACCCGCGCTACAACTCGATGCTGCGCACGAGCTGCGTGGCCACGCAGCTCAACGGCGGCCACGCGACCAATGCGCTCCCGCAGCTGGCGGAGGCCAACGTCAACTGCCGCATCTACCCCACCAGCAGCGCCGCCGAGGTGCGCGCGGAGCTGGAGCGCGTGATCGGCGACACCAACGTGAAGGTGATCATCAAGTCGCAGCGCCCCTCGACGCCGTCGACCGCGCTGGCGCGCGACGTGATGGGGCCCATCGAACGCATCACGAAGGAGATGTGGGGGAACATCCCCGTCATCCCGACCATGAGCACCGGGGCGACGGACTCGCGATTCTTCCGCGCGTTAGGCGTGCCGGCGTACGGCGTGTCGGGCTTGTTCAGCGACCCCACGGTCGACGCGCGGGCGCACGGGCGCGACGAGCGGATGGGGGTGCGGAGCTATTTCGAGGGACAGGAGTTCCTGTATCGGCTGACAAAGGCGCTGGCGTCGACGACATCGATTCAATAGCGCATCCTCGCTCGAAAAGCTCGACACAGAGGTTCACGGAGGTTACACGGAGGATCACAGAGGAGTTCATGGGCGCGTGCGACTCTCGTGCGACCAGCGTGCGTTTTCCTCTGTAAACCTCCGTGAATCCTCCGTGAACCTCTGTGTCATGCTCTCCACGACGAATACTCATCACTTCATCCGCCCAGCCTCGACCCAGGTCGTCGTTCCAACCCGGACCGTCGCATCGGTGAAGAAGTTCCACCGCACATACCCGCCGGTGACCTTGCCTCCAAGCTCGGAGTTGTCGCCTAACGACAATCGCACCACCCCGGCCCCGTAGCCGTAGTACGGGATCCACCGCTCGCCCGACGCCGGGATCGCGAGGAGCGGGTTGAACCCGAGGGCGAACTCGCGGAACGACCGCCCTGCCTCGCCCGCGGTGCGTAGTTCGCGCTCGACGCCCTCGCGCCCGCTGGTGGCCGTATACCCGGTCAGCTTGCCCCTGGCAAAGACCATCACCAGCCCCTTCACCGGCGTGTTGCCCCAGACGCCGTCGGGGAAGGCGATCTTCCCGTTCACGCTCTCTTCGATCGGGGCCACACGAATCGCGCCGGCCGGCAGCTCGACCTCGCGATCGATGAGCGTCTTCCCGCGCGTGGCGCGCGCCGCCGAGGCGTCGCCGTCCTGCCGGGTGACGACGCGGTCGCCGATCCGGAAGGTGATGTCGGTCCCGGCCGGGGTTGTCACGCGCACGGGCGACGCGCGCATCGCCGACTCGAAGTCGCGCTGCGCCTTGGCCAGGGCCGCGTAGTCGGTGCGCTCGAGGACGCGCTGGTAGAGCGCGGCGTGCGCGCTCGACGTCGTCATCAGGTCGCCCGCCAGCGAGTAGGCTCCGGCCCAGTGAAAGTGCACGGTCCGCACGCCACGCGTCGTCGGCGCGCGGAGGATGCGTTGCAGCGCGTCATACGGCGGGTCGGTGGGAGTGGCACCTGGGAGCATGATCCCCAGGTCGATGTCCCCGAGGTAGCGCACCAGCTGCTCGGCGCTCTTGCCCGCGGCCCCGCGCGTGAAGTCGGTGGCCCACGACGCCGGAGGGGTGCCACGCACGGCGATGACGCCGAGGTCGATCGCGCCGGCAGCCGCAATCGCGGCGCGCAGCGGGGCGACCACACCATCGGCCTGTCCGGCTTCGCCGACCAGCAGGACGCGCTCTCCCTTGGTGAGTTGCATCTGCTTCGCGACGGCGCGCGCGACGACGCCCCAGTCGGAGGGAGAGGCAGGCCTGGCCGGGGGAGTCACCGACTGGGCGAACGCCGCCACGGGGAGGACGAGCGCGAGGGCAAGCGGGAGGGTGCCGGCGATGGGCATTGAGCCTCGACAGGATGGGATGACGAGCGCGGGTTGAGGCGTCGGGGGCGATGGTCGGAGATGCCGCGCCGGCGTTGCGGGCTGAACATACGTCCCTGGGAAAGCGGTCGGCGATATCGCACCGGTGTGCCGTGCGCGCCCCTATCGCTTCGCGCGTTCGCCCCGAGATTGCGGGCGATTCCCACGGTGCGCTACCCTCTCGAGGTGCAAGCCGGGCCGCGCGTGGTCAGTCGTCGTTCCGCCGTTCCGTCGTTCCATCGCCGCAGCGTCGCTGCGTCCCGTCCCCTCCGCCAGGCCATGCGCGACTCCCTCGGGCTCGCCCACCTCATTCGCACCCGCCAGCTCTCGGTCGAGGAAGCGGTCGACGCGGCCATCGCTCGCATCGAGCAGCTGAACCCGCAGCTCAACGCGGTCATTCACCCGATGTTCGAGCAGGCGCGCCAGATGGCTCGCCGGCCGCTCGCCGATCCCGACGCGCCATTTGCCGGCGTCCCGTTCCTCATCAAGGACCTGCTCACCGCCTATGCCGACGAGCCGATGGCCAGCGGCTCGACGCTCTATGCGGGATGGCGCGCGGAGGCGGACTCGGAGCTGATGGCGCGCTACCGGAAGTCCGGAGTGATCGTGCTGGGCAAGACCAACACACCGGAGTTCGGGCTCACCCCCTTCACTGAGCCCAAGGCCAAGGGGATCAGCCGCAACCCGTGGAACGTCGAGCGCACGACCGGTGGCTCGAGCGGCGGGTCGGCCGCGGCGGTTGCCAGCGGGATGGTGACGATGGCCGGTGGTGGCGACGGGGGTGGGTCGATTCGCATTCCCGCGAGCTGCTGCGGAGTCTTCGGCTTCAAGGCCACGCGCGGGCGCGTCCCGACCGGCCCCGGCGATGGCGAGATCTGGGCGGGGGCCGTGACCGAAGGGGTGGTCACGCGCTCCGTCCGCGACTCGGCGGCGATGCTCGATGCCATCGACGGCGAGGACGTGGGAGCGCCGTACGCGGCTCCGCCCAAGGCGCGAGCGTTCCTGGACGAGGTGTCGACCGAGCCGGGTCGCCTGCGCATCGCCTTCACCGACGCCCCGATGCTCGGCCACGCCATCCACGCCGACTGCAAGGGGGCGGTGCGCGATGCGGCCGCGCTGCTCGAGTCGTTAGGCCATCACGTGGAGGAGGCCGCGCCGGTCATCGACCGCGAGCGGTTCAACGAGGCCTTCATCACCATCGTCTGTGGCGAGGTGGTCGCCGATCTCCGCGACGCCGCGGCCCGGCTCCGCCGCGAGGCGCGGCGCGACGACGTCGAGGTCGCGACGTGGGGGCTGGCCATGCTGGGAGGCTCGATCACCGCCGGCGACTACGCCAGCGCGCAGCGCTACCTGCAGCGCGTGGGGCGCACGATGGGGGCGTTCTTCCAGCGCCACGATCTCCTCCTCACGCCGACGCTGGGGATGCCACCGGTCCCGCACGGCACGTTGCAGCCCAAGCCGGGGGAGGAGATGATGCTCAAGGTGTTCGGCGCGCTGCACGCGGGGGGACTGATGAAGAAGCTGGGCGCGGTCACGCAGGTGGCGGCGACCGTCTTCGACTTCATCCCGTATCCGCCGCTGTTCAACGTCACCGGGCAGCCGGCGATGTCGGTGCCGCTCTGGTGGAACCGCGAGGGGCTCCCCATCGGGGTGCAGCTGGCGGGGCGCTTCGGCGACGACGCGACGCTCTTTCGCGTCGCGGGGCAGCTGGAGCGGGCGCGCCCCTGGCACGAGCGCTGGCCCGCCACGTCGGCGCGCCCCTGAGTTCCAGCCGGGAGCGATCGCCCCACGACACGGGCGATCCCCTGCCGCCTAACAGGTTCGGCAAGGGACCGTCCGTGGTCTCGCGATGCGTGTGGTGCGTGCGTGGTGCGTGCGTGGTGCGTCCCGTCGGCCTCGCCTCATCGTCGCACCGGTCACCGCGGCCCCCACGGCTGATGATGCCCGTGGCACGGTGGAAGGGTACGCCGTCGGCCCAGAAGCTGAGGTGCAACGGGGGGTGCAGCGTCAACATTGCAGCAGGCGAGTCGCACGCGTGGCGTGTCCTCACATCGAACGCGACCTGCCGCAACAGGCGCCCGGTCCCGCCCGGCACGCCACCTGGCCGTGCCCCTCGGTCGGCAGGGAGCTCAGCGCCACGAGGCTTGCCGCCGCGAGACACCCTCGCCGAAAACGTCGGTGGTTCATGGTCCCTCCCGCGGTGTATGGCCGGGGTCGCCTAACGCGGTCGACGCACGGCCGGGAACGGAGGGATGTTAGGGGCGCGGCGCGGCCGCGTCGGTGCAACGCCGCACGCAGAATGTGCGTGCTACGTCGACGCGCATCTGTGAGCTGCCGTGCATAACGCGCCGCACGTGCGTCGGTACGGCTGACGTCGCATCGAGATCGTGCGCGTCGTACTCCCCCTTGGGGGGCACGTCACCCCATGCCGTCAGCCGCCCACCGCCCGCCGCCCGCCGCCCGCCCGCCGCCCGCTACGGGTTCAGCCAATACGCCAGCTTCAGCAGCAAGGTGTTGTCGGGGTGCGCCCGGAAGAGGTCGCGATAGTCACGCGCGAATTCGAAGCCGGGGCGGTTCACCCGGTCGTTGACGCGCCCCTGCTGCCAGACGAGGAAGAGCGTCGACCCAGGGCGATACTCCCAGCGCACGACCGCATTCGAGTTGAACTGCTTGTAGCTGAAGCCGTCGGGCGAGCGACGCCCGCCGTACGGACGATAGCGGTCCACGTAGCGCGCGGCGCGCGGGTCGGCGAGCTCGCGCCAGTCGTCGAAGTCGCCGCTGCTCACGAACGGCTGGGCATACAGCTGCAACGACAGGGTCGGCGACGCGGTCCAGTTCACGCGTCCCGTCACGGAGAGCGTCGTCTGCTCGAGGTGCGCAAAGGTGAAGTGCGTCGTGTCGCTCACGCTCGAGCCGAAATTCCCGATCCACTGCTGGTCGTCGTTGCGGTGGATGTACTGCCCGTCGACCCCCATGGAAAAGCGCGAGGCGATGCGCAGGTCGGCGCCGCCAATGAGCGCGTACCCGTACGACCGCCGGTCGTCACCGAAGCCGGCGGCCAGCGTGACCCGTGGGACGAGCACGAGGCGCGGGTCGCCACTCACCACAAAGGCAAAGTCGTGCTTGGGACCCTGCCGTACCGCGGGCCCGCCACGTGCACAGGCCACGCAGTGCGTCTGGAACAGGTCATTGCCGGTGTAGCTGAACGTCGTGAGCCAGCTGTTCGGCAACTCCCACGTGGCCTGCCCCACGACGCGCCCCCCACTCGGCAAGCCACCCGTGGTCCAGTGGTTCTCGGCGCCGAAGTTGGCGAACATGCGGCGATAGAAGCGTCCCGGACGCAGCGCCTGCCACACGAGATCGTTGCGGATGGAGGCGTCGTTCACCGTGGGGACGAACCCCAGGTCGTTCAACTCCAGCCCCGCTGAGGCACGGCGCACGTAGGTGTTCCACCGCACGGCACCGCCGATCTTGCTCAGCGACACCGCGGCGACGTTGCCGCCTAACGTGGTCCGTGTGCTGTCGAACGATTCCTCATGGTCCGGGCGCTGGTAGAAGTGCACGCTGTTGAGCTGCGTGCGGGCGATGGCCTCGCGCGATCCCGACACCTGGTTGATCCCGGTGTAGGCCATGACCTCCCACCGGTCCCGGGCGAAGCGATGGAAGCCCTGCAGCACGCCGGTGTACGCCGCGCGCCGCAGGTAGGGCTCGGTGGCCGGGTCGAGGTTGCGGTTGACCGCGCCAACCATGGTGCCGATCTGCGAGCGCCCTTGCCGCATCTCCTTCACCAGGCGCCCGACGAAGTAGTTGGTCTGCGGCTCGATGGTCGCGCCGTTGACCCCTTCCTCGCGCCGGGTGATCGCCTCGACGAGGCCGAGTGCCATCCCGTTGCGCAGCCGCCCGGTGAGCTTGGCCGCGCCGAGGATCGAGGTCCCCGACGGGTCGAGCGACGACGCGCGGAGCTGCGGCGTGCGCCCGATGCGCCGGGTGTAGAAGATCCCCTCGCATGGTCCGCCGCACTTGAAGAGCCCGACCCCCTCCTGGAAGAAGGGGCGGCGTTCCTCGAAGCGGACCTCGAAGGCGGAGAGGTTGAGGAGCGCGGGGTCGACCTCGACCTGCCCGAAGTCGGGGTTCACCGTGGCGTCGAGCGTGGCGTTGGCCGTGATCCCGTACTTCACGTCGGCCCCGGCGGTGAGCTTCTGCGGATGGCGCCAGCCGTCGGGGCCGGCTTCGGTGACGTTCTTGGTCACCATATAGGGGAGCAGCTCGAGCCGGCTCCCGCGCTGGATCCCGGCGATCCCCTCCAGGGTCCCCAGTTGCGACGCGAGCGTGGCGCGTGAGGTCCGGTACGCGGGCCAGGCGACCCGCTCGTTGCGCCGCGCGATGTCGCGCCAGACGCCGAAGCCGAAGGCGCGCGCCCCGGGATTGAAGCGGAGCTGGCTGAACGGGACCTTGAACTCGGCGACCCACCCTAACGAATCGATGCTGGCGGCCCCGTCCCATACGCCATCCCACGTCATGTCCTCCACCACATCGCTGTAGATCGAGGCATCGCGCTTGACCCCGGCCGGGTTGAGCATGAGCTCGACCCCGCTGCGACGGTCGAGGTAGCCGTCGACGATGATCTTGAGCTGGTCGGAGTTGGTGCGCACGTCGCGCCGGCTCAGGAGCGAGACGATGCTGTCGGGGTGCGGGTCGAAGGCGCGCACCACCACGTAGAGGTTGCGGTCGTCGAAGACGGCGCGGACCTCGGTGCGGAACGACGCCTCGCCGTCCTCGACCGGGGCGAACTGCTTGAAGTCATCGATGGGAGGGGCGGCCTCCCAGGCGGCATCGTCATCGCGGCCGTCGATGATCGGCGCGGTTCGGGCCCGCACCGCCCGTGCGGTGGTGAGGGCGTTCCGGGGAGGGATTGCAGCTGGAGACGACGAGGAACCCTCGCGCGCGCCGGGAGCCCCGAACGTGGTCGCCCCTTCGCGCCCCTGCGCCGCCGCACCCGGGGGAGACGCGAGCGCGCCAAGGATCGCCAGCAGGGCGGCGGCCGCGACACGAGTGGCGCGAATGGCGGGGAGCAGGGGCATGACCCGAGGAGGGGAAATAGAAACGGCGCCACCGGTCAGGTGGCGCCATCCTACTACGTCCCGCTCCCCGGAAGTGTTACCGGCGGCGCAGGATCCCGTCGGCGCTCGCGACGACCGTCGGTGTAGACGACGTTTCGACGTTGGCGCGGGCGCTGGCCCGGACCTCCTCCAGCACGCGCAGCAGTTCATCCAGCCGCGCATCGTCGAGCAGGGCGAGCGTGTGCTCGTCGGCCGACGTCACCGCCGGGTCGAGTTCGGCGAGTACGGCGAGTCCCTTCTCGGTGATGCGGCAGAACACCTGCCGCCGATCGCTCGACGCGCCACGATCGCGACGCACCAGCGCCGCCGCCTCGAGCTTGTCGATGAGGCGCGTGATCCCGGCCGCCTCCTCGATCATGCGCTCGCGGATGGTGAGCGTCGGGAGCCCCTCGTCGCCAGCGCCTCGCAAGATGCGCAGCACGTTGTACTGCGCGAGCGAGAGGTCATGTTCCTCGACCACCTTGGCCACGGGGCGCTTGACCACCGCGGCCGTCCGGAGGAGGGCAAGGAAGACTTCCTCGCGCTTGGACTGGAAGGGGCGCCGCTGTTGCAGCTCTTCCTGGATGGAGAGTCGGCGCTCCGTCATCGTTGGATTGGATGAAATGACCATGGAACGACGGTAGCACTCCGCACGCGGTCGCGTGAGACAGGAGAACCCCGCACTTGCGTCGGGCGACTGCTGTAGCCGTTTAGCGTACAGGGACTACTCGCATGAGCGGCGCAGCTTTCCCCCCACGCGCCGAGTGTGCGCGCGCGCACATCGGAGCGTCCCCCCACGCGTTGCACCTGCGCCGCCCTCAGCTCCACGGCGCCGAGTCGAGTGCGAGGATGGTGGCCAGCAGCACGTTCGCGCCGTTGGTGATGTCCTTCGCGTGCGAGAATTCCCTGGGCGAGTGCGAGATTCCCCCGACACTGGGGATAAAGATCATCCCTGACGGACACAGCTTGGCCATGTGCTGCGCATCGTGCCCCGCCCCGCTCGGCAGGTACTTCGTGGTGAGCGACAGCCCGCGTGCCGCGCCCTCGACCGTCTGCTGCACGCGCGGATCGCACAGCGCAGGGGTGGAGTGGTGCAGGTCGGTGTAGGCAAAGGTGGTCCCCGTCGCCTCGCCGATCGCCGCCGCCTCGCGCTTGATGCGCTCGACCAGCATCGCCGCCTTCTTCGCATCGAGGTCGCGCACTTCCAGCGTACACACGACCTTGCCTGGGACGACGTTGGGGGCCCCGGGGAAGGCCTGGATACGCCCCACCGTCCCCACCTGTCGTCCGGGGACGCTCGTCACCACGCGGTTGACCATGTCGGTGAAGCGCGCCGCCGCGAGCATGGCATCCTTGCGATCGGCCATCGCCGTCGTCCCCGCATGGTTCTGGAAGCCGGTCATCGTCACCTCGTACTGTGCGATCCCGACGATCCCCTCCACGACGCCGATGTCGAGCTTCTCGCGGTCGAGGTTCCCCCCCTGCTCGATATGAAGCTCGACGTAGGCGGCGAAGTCGCCGGGAGAACGACGCGCACTCGCGAGGCGCGCGACGTCACCGCCCACGAAGGCGATCCCCTCGCGAATCGTCTTGCCACTCTGGGTCTTGAGCGCCAAGTCGCTGTCGTGGACCTCGCCGGTGAGCGCGCGGCTCCCCACCGTCCCCCCTTCCTCGTTCTGGAAGATGACGACGTCGAGCGGGTGCTTCGTGCTGACCCGTTGTTCGCCTAACGACTGCGCCACCTCGATGGCACCCAGCGATCCGACCGGGCCATCGAAGTTCCCCCCCTCGGGGACGGAGTCGATGTGCGAGCCGAAGACGATCGGCTTGCGCGCGGGGTCGGAGCCGGCGCGCCGCCCCCAGATGTTGCCGGCGACGTCGACCGTGACGGTGAGCCCCGCCTCGCGCATGAGGCGCATCGCGTACTCACGTCCCTGTCGGTCGAAATCGGAGTAGGCCACGCGCGAGACGCCCCCGAACGGGTTCTTCCCGAACTCGGAGAGCGCAGCCAGGTGGGCGTTGAGCCGCTCGCCGTTGACCCGCGGCGCCGCGCCCCCCGCCTCGCTCGTCGAGACGCGCGCGCGATCACCAAGGAAAGGAAGGCTCCCGGCGCGCCCAATCGAGAGCGCACCGAGAGCCGAGAGAGAGGTCTTCGTGAAGTCGCGACGCCGCATGCCGGTGGGACCCGTGGAGGAGGTCCCACAGTATGCCGCGGCGAACTCCGATCTACCACTCCACGTAGCCGATGATCTTGTCCTTGATCATGATGGCCCGGTCAGGGACGACCGTCCCGGCGGTCAGGTGGCACCCGTCCACGTAGGCGCGTACGCCGATGACGACCCCGTTGCCGACCTTGGAGCGAAAGACGACGGCCCAATCCTTCACCGTGACGTCGTCGCCAACCTTCGTAACCTCGTGCGGCTCGGCGCCGTCGTCGGGGCCCCCGTGCACCACCACGTGGAAGCCGAACTCGTCACGCGAGCCCACCTCCAGGTCGGTGTGCTCGAGGGCGTGGAAGGTGACGCGGTCCTGCATACGGGTGAGGACCCCGAAGTGGAAGTGCTCACCCTCGTCGGCGCGGATGGCGACGTTGCGCCCGATCTTCGAAAGGAGCGCGTCGTAGGAGTCGTCCAGCGTCACGGCGCCGATGATGCGGAAACGGTCGTTCTCGGGATGCGACTCGGACTTGCCGCCGAAGGTGGGGAGGTCGGCGTCGTGATTGAAATCCGAGTGCCCCGGATCGCGCCCCACCCCGCGCACCTGATTCGGCGAAGCATGGAAGAGGTCCGTGTAACCAGCCGCGAACGAGGTGTTCACGTGGAGCACGCCGGCCATGAATTCGCGATCGGCGTCGGTCACCTTGACCACCTTGCCGAGCTCCGGGCGGTCGGCTTCGTCCTGCGTCTTGATGAACTTGCCGGGGAGCACCTTGGTCCCGGCGTGAATCACGATCCCCGGGGCGATGCGGGCCAGATGGCCGATGAAGGCATCGGGCTCGATCATCGCGCCGTCGATGTAGGCGTTGAAGCCGATGAAGGCCGGCTTCCCCTTCGACGCGCCGACGGTCGCTGGCCCAACGATGGTCGCGCCGTGGGCGACGATGACGCGATCACCCAGCATCACGAGCTTGCCGGAGATGACGACGTTGTCCTGCAGGTCGGTCTCGTCCCCGATGGCGATGGGTCCCTGTGAACCGTCGAGCGAGACGAACGGCGCGATGTACGAGCGGCAACCGATCATGACCCGCTCGGGCGACTCGACGCGCGCCGTGGGATCGATGAACGAGGCGAAGCCGGGGCCGGCGGTCTCGGGAACGACGGGGACGCCCCGCGTCACCGCATGGAGCGAGTTGCAGGACGACGAGGCGGCCGCCGCGGCGTGTGCATCGCCATGTCCGTCGCCCTTTGCCGCGACGGGCGCCGCGTGGGCGGGCTTGGCCGGTTCGGCAGCCACGCTCCCATGCGACTCCTTCTGCTTGGGCGGAGCTTTCTCCTCGTGGTGCTGGGCCGCGAGGATCCGGGGAGCTACGGAGAGGAGAGCGAAAACAGCGGCGTGTCGCAGAAGTGGGCGCATGGTCGTTGCCGAGGGAGGACGGGCTGCGGCGTAGTCCTCCACGAGTCTCGGTCTCTTCGGTCCCGCTTCTTTAGCGTAGCACTGCTGAAATCCTGTCGGGAAAAGGGGTGTTCAGGCGCCGGACGCGTGCTCTTGGGGCGTTGGCCACCTGAACCCCGCGTGTCCCCGCCCTCAGGCCTGCCCCTGGATCGCGCTGCTGGCTCGCCCCTGACTCCGCCCCCTAGCCGGCCCCCCGGCGGGTCCTCCAGCAGGCCCCCCAGCTCGCCTTTGGCTCCCGGCTAGCTCGCCCGTCCTTTCGCCTCCCGTTCCGCCCACTCTCGCCGGATCACCGCGGAGGTGCGGCGAGATCCGTCGGCGCTCCACCCTGGGGGGCCGAAGACGTAGCCCAGCCGCTCGCGCCAGCTGCGGGCGCGGGTGACGTCGCGGGCGATCGCGACCCATTCGTGGAAGGCGATCCGGAGCGGGTTGAAGGTCGCGAGGTTGCTGGTGATGCCGTAGCGGCACGGCTCGGCGTCATCCTCGAGGACCAGCGTCCCGAACAGGCGATCCCAGATGATGAGAATCCCCGCGTAGTTGCGATCGAGGTAGCGGGCGTTGGAGGCGTGGTGCACGCGATGGTGCGACGGCGTGTTGAAGACGAACTCGAACCACGCCGGCAGGCGGCGCACCGCCTCGGTGTGGATCCAGAACTGGTAGACGAGGGAGACCCCTTTCTGGAAGGCGATGAGTCCCGGGGGGAAGCCGACGAGGGCGAGCGGGAGCCAGAGGACCCAGACAAAGGCCAGATTGCCGGTCCAGCTCTGGCGCAGCGCGGTGGAGAGGTTGAGGTGCTGCGAGGAGTGGTGGTTGACGTGGGCCGCCCACCAGATGCGGTGCTCGTGGGACCAGCGGTGGAACCAGTAGTAGCAGAAGTCTTCGGCCAGGAGCACGGCGACGAAGACCCACCAGGCCTTGGGGAGGTCGATGAGGCGGTACTGGTACGTCCAGGTGGTGGCGGCGTAGACGATGCCGCCGTAGGCGATGCCGATGCCGAAGTTGCCGAGCCCCATGAGGAGGGAGGCGGCGGTGTCCCGCAACTCGTAGTTGGTCGGGAGGGCGCGCCGGCTCCACCACAGCTCCACGAGGATGAGGAGCATGAAGCAGGGGATGGCGTACGGAACCGGGTCGGGGAGGGCGGCGGCGAGGGAGTCGAGCATACCGCGGGAAGGGGATGGTACGGAGCGGACGGGAATGATGACGCGCGTGCGGTGAGCGGGCGAGAGATTGGTTTTCGGGGGGGGCCCCCCGTCGTCAGACGGTCAACGCTCCGCCGGCGCCCCCGACGCCGCGGCAGCCCCCGTCGCCCGCAACAACGACGCGGGATCCACCGAGATGCGCCCGTAGCGCGCAATCCAGTGCAGGTGCGGCCCGGTCACCCGACCGGTCGCCCCCACCAGGCCGATCACCGCGCCCTGCGCCACCGTATCCCCCTCAGCCACGCGGTGCTGGCTCAGGTGCAGGTACGCGGTGACGAGCCCCTCGCCATGGTCGATGTACACGACGTTGCCGCCCAGATAGAAGCGGTCGACCAGGCGCACGACGCCACGATTGGCGGCGCGGATCGGGGCGCCGACGGCGCCCGCATAGTCGGTCCCCATGTGGCGCGAGGTGACCGTTCCGTTGAACTCGCGCCCACGCCCAAAGGTGCTGGTGACGCGGCTGTCGCGCGGCGCGCGAAAGGGGGTGCTCCACAGGCGCGGTGTATCGTGCGATGCGCGCGAGATGGCGGCGGCGCGCGCGGCCTCGCGCTCGAGTCGCGCGGCGAGGGCGGAGTCGGGCTTGGCCGAGAATTGCGGGGCGACACGCAGCTTCTCCAGCGGGTACGATGCGCTCGCCAGCGCGACGGTGAGGGTGGTCGAGTCGCCGGTGGCCGGGCACACGACGCGCAGGCCTAACGAGGCTCCGGCGTCGATGGGGACCGCCGCGAGGGCGCGCCAGCCACCGGCCGAATCGGCACGGAAGTGCAGCGGCTCTCCCGCCACGGTGGCCCGCGGCGAGGCGTCGGCGGTGTACCCCGCCAGCTGCACAAGCACGAGGGTGCCCGGGCGGGGACGCGCCGGCGTGAAGGTGGCGCGCATCGAGGCGTCGCAGGCGCTGGAGCCCTGGGCCCCCGCCGCTTCGATCAGGGCCGACAGGAGCAACACGCTGGCCGCCACCAGACGTTGCAGGCGCGGGCGCCAGGTCGCCCACTCGCTGGCCGGCAACCGAAGCTCGAGCTGCGGGCAGCCCAGGTCGTGCAGGTGCAAGCGCGCGCGGACGGAGGGCGCGTCCGGTGCCGTGCGATCGACCGACGTCCCGTGCGAGGCCTGGGCATCGAACATGTCACGCGTGACCCGGGTGGTCTGGTCGGACACCGACTCCTCGATGCGCGCGAGATCGCCGGCGTGCAGGAGTCGTGACGTGAGCGTGTCGCCATGGGCGAAGACGACGGCGACCGACTCGTCCGGGGGGGCGCAGGCGAGGGCGCCTCGGCCGTCGACCGAGGGGGTGATGAGCGACGGACGCCACTCGGGATGCTCGACCGCGAGGATCGCTCGCGCCTCGTCGGCGTCGCGCACCATGGCGTCGCGCACGCCGCCCCACGCCCACGCAGCGAGGAGGAGCACGACCACGGCAATGAGCGGAACGATGAAGATCATGCGCGCCAGGCAACCGGAGACGCAGGGAAGCTACATGTCGCCCGGTCGCGGTCCAGCGAAACAGATCACAGCGTTGGCGCGCGGAGCGCCTGATGCCCGCCGCGTATCCGTGGAGCGCGTTCAACTATGCGCGCCCTCCCCTGCCCCGCGGCAAGCAACCGCGCGCGCCCTATGAGATGTCGCGCGCAATCACGAGGATGCGCCCGGGTCCGTGTCGCGCGGCGCTGCTATCGCGCACGCTCTCTCCGTTCGCCGGGATCACGCGAATCGCGCTGTCGCGCAGGCGCAGGAGTCGAATCCCCATCTTCATCCCCGAGGGCTCGGCGAACGACTCGGCGAAGGGCGCGACGGCGCCATTCGGCAGGGAATCGCCCTGACGCACGCGAAGGTCCACTCGCTCGATGAGATCGAACCGCTGCGACCCACCGCCGCGGTGCCCGACGTCGACGCGCGGCAGGAGGGCGAGTGCGCAGAGGCTCGCCAGCAGCATCGCCCCATGCGCCACGCGCCCCCCGAGCCCGTCGCGCTCCGGTACCGGCGCGGTGAGGCGTCGCACGCGTTCCACGAGCGGCGACCCGTCGGCGCCGGCCACGAAGGCGGCGGTCGAACGCGAGTCGGTCGTGAGCCAGCCGGCAACGCGCGCCAGCGCCTGCGCCAGGGTGATGGGCTGCCGCGTCAGGCGCACCGCCCACGCGTCGGCCGCGAATTCGGCCGACAGTTGCATCTGGCGGCGAGCGACCCGGTTGAGCGGCTGGAACCAGGCGAGACGCTCGATCCACAGGGCCACGCGCAGCCAGCGCGTGTCGCGGCGGACCAGGTGTGCCAGCTCGTGCGCCAGCACCCCCTCCTGTTCGGCGAGTGTCAACTCGTGCAGCGCGCGGGTGGGAAGGACGATCTCGTCGCTGGAAATGGCGGCCGGCGCCTGCAGCGCATCGCTGGTGGCGAGATAGACCCGCCGATGGATGCCCGCGCGCGAGACGAGGTGGCGCAGCGCCCCCGCCGCGAACGAGTCGGTGGCGGCGCGACGTGAGTCCAGCGTGAGGCGCAACCGGCGGCGGGCGACGGCGAGGTGCGCGAGGAGCGCGAGCGCTACCACCCCCCACAACCCAACGGCGATTGTGGCGCGCGAGATGGTGAAGACCATCATCTGGAACGACCCCGGCGTCGCGGGCGCCCAGGCCGGCGACGCAACGGCGGGGCCGACCTGGGTCAGCGTGAGCGAACGCGCGCCAGAAGCCACCATCGGCGCGGCCGCATCAGTCGAGCGCCGCGTCACCTGCACGGCCGCCACGGTCCCCTTCCCCATACCCGCCAGTTGCAATGCGCCCCCCACCGAGGGACGCGGCGAGGCCACCTGCACGCCGGCCGTCACGAACCCCGCGACCATCGCCGCGCTCCAAATGGCATGCTGTGCAGTCGGCGACCACCGCAGCCGCCGCCGCGAGACCAGCCACCACGCCGCCAGGAGAAGCACGGAGCTGTGCACGGCGTACGTGAGCAGCCACGCGCCCACCGCATTCGACCCGCGCCCCACCATCCCGGCCAGCGGGAGGAGCCAGCTAATGTCCATTGGCCGACACCCGTTCTTCGGCCGCCGCGATCAGGCGCTTCACCTCGTCGAGGTCGCCGGGCTGGATGTCGCGCTCCGCGATGAGGTGCGAAATGAGCGCCGCAGGACGCCCGTCGAACAGCATCGATGTCAGTTCGCCGACCATCGATTTCCGCACGTCGGGCTCGGTCACCAGGGCCTCGTAGCGGAACTGCCGCCCGACCATCTGGTGGCGCACGACGCCACGCTTCTCGAGCCGGGTGAGCAGGGTCGCCACGGTCGTCTGCGCGAGCGAGCGCTCGGGGAGGAGCCCCTCCTGCACTTCGAGAACCGTCGACGCCCCTTTCGTCCACAGGATGCGAACGATCGCGAGCTGGAGGTCGGTGAGGGTGACGGAGTCGCGCATCGTTTTTTCCGGGATCACGGGAAGAATCAACCGCCGGCGGCACCCCAGTGAACGCTGGGGCCCACGGCCGTGTGCAAGACGAGATGGGACCCCTGGCGTGCCGAACTCGCATCGCCGGGGGCATCCTGGGATCTGACACCTGTGGTGGGAGTTGCGTTTACATGGTGGGACGAGCCGTGCGAGATGCGATGTCGTGTGCTCGCCATACGCGAGGGCGAGGGTTAGCCTTGCCCACCGCTTCCGCGCGGTTGCTCGTCCCCAGCGTGCGCTGGTGCAGGCTCCCCGTCGCCGGCGTTCGCTGGAGCGGGCTCCCCATCTTCTGATCGCCCCCGTGGCCGCCCCATCGACGCCCGCGTCATCCAGCCTCCCCGCCGCCCTCCCAACCGGACACCCCTGGCGCTGGGTGCCGTCGCTCTACTTCGCGCAGGGGCTGCCGTACGTCGTCGTCATGACCGTGTCGGTCGTGATGTACAAGCGGCTGGGGATCTCCAACTCCGACATCGCGCTCTACACGAGCTGGCTCTACCTCCCGTGGGTCATCAAGCCGCTGTGGAGCCCAGTCGTCGAACTGTACGGGACCAAGCGCTCGTGGACGCTGGCGACCCAGTTTGGCGTCTCGGCGGCGCTGGTCGCGGTCGCCCTCGCGCTCGGGTCGCCGAGCTTCTTCACCGTCACGCTCGCCCTCCTCTGGGCGATGGCCCTCACCTCGGCCACGCACGACATCGCCTGCGACGGCTTCTATATGCTGGGGCTTCCGGCGCACGAGGCGGCGGCGTTCGTCGGGGTGCGGAGCACGTCGTACCGCCTGGCGATGATCACCGGCCAGGGGGCGTTCGTGGTGCTGGCCGGCGAACTCGAGAAGCTCTCCCCCGGCGAGCCCCGGCGCGCGTGGACGATCACCTTCGCGGCGCTGGCTGCCCTGATGGCCGCGCTGGCGGCGTACCATCGCTTCGCCCTCCCGCGCCCGGCGATCGACCGGCCGGCGGGCGACGTCGCGCGTGCGCAGGTTGCAGCTGCCGACGCCACGACGGGCACGGCCGAGCCGGCGCCGTCGTTCTTCTCGGTCTTTGCGTCGTTCTTCCAGCGCCCGCGCATCGTGGCGACCCTCGCCTTCCTGATGCTCTTTCGCTTCGCCGAGGCGCAGCTGGTGAAGCTGGTGACCCCCTTCCTGCTCGATGCGCGCGCCGACGGCGGACTGGGGCTCACCACGAGCGAGGTGGGGGTCGCCTACGGCACCGTAGGGGTGCTCGCCCTCACCGGCGGCGGATTGTTTGGGGGGTGGCTCGCCTCACGCTACGGACTCAGGCGACTGCTCTGGGTCTTCGTGATCGCCATCCACCTCCCCGACGCGATCTTCGTCTGGCTGGCCTACACCCAGCCATCCAACCTCACCCTCATCTCGGCGGCGGTGGCGGTCGAACAGTTCGGCTACGGCTTCGGCTTCACCGCCTACATCCTCTTCATGATGATGGTCGCACGCGGGGCGCAGCAGACGGCGCACTACGCCATCTGCACCGGCTTCATGGCGCTCGGCATGATGCTCCCCGGGATGTTTGCCGGCGCGTTGCAGGAGAAGCTGGGCTATCCGCACTTCTTCCTGTGGGTGCTGCTCTCGACCGTCCCGGGGTTCATCGTCGCGGCGCTCGTCCGAATCGATGGGGACTTCGGGAAGAAGGCCGCGAAGGAGGGCGAAGCTGGGCGTCGGGCCACCAACTAAGGTCGGCCGGCGGCGCGCTTCCTCGCCTCCTCGAGCAGCCCTTGTCGCTGGGTGGAGTCCACCAGTCGGCCGTTGAGCACCACGGCGTGCACCTTCTCCGTGTTGGCGATGTCGCGCAACGGATTGGCGTCGAGGACGACGAGGTCGGCCAGCTGGCCCGCGGCCACGGCGCCTAACGAATCGGTGGCGGCGAGATACCGCGCGGGATTGCGCGTCGCCGACTGCAGCGCCTCGAGCGGGGTGAAGCCGAGGCTCACGAGGTTGCGCAATTCCTCGTGCAGCGAGAAGCCGGGGAAGATGTACGGATTCGAGAGGTCGGTCCCGGCCAGGAACGACACCCCCGCTTCATGCAGCAGCGTCACGATCTTCCGCTGCTGGGCGTAGACCTCCTTGCGCAGCGCCCAGTCCTGCGCGGTGAGCATCTTGAAGCGGAAGTCGTTCTTCGGGTTCCACGTGGCCGAGAAGAAGCGCGGGACATACGCCATGCGCGCATCGGCGGCCAGCGTGCTGTCGTCCAGGTAGGCGACCGAGCGCAGCACGGTGAGCGTGGGGACCATCCAGGTCCCGTTCTGTTTGACGCGCTGGGCCAGGGCGCGACACCGCGCCGGGTCGTACGTGTCCACCACGCGACGCGCCTGCGCGCGCGAGACGATGCCGGCCGAGTCCCACGCCTTGGCGCTCGCCACCGCGGCCGCGTAGTCGGCGCGCATCGCGTCCTCGTCGCGCGAGCAGGCGTTGGCGAGCATCTGCAGGTGCTCGATGCTCTTCATGCCAAGGTCGGAGGCTTCGCCCACCGACACGAGCGAGGGCACGTGGCCGGCGAAGGGGAGGCCGCGCGCCTTGGCCTGCTCCGCGGCGGCCCGGAACTCGTCAGGCGTGAGGCGCGAGTAGACCTTGATGAATGCCGCGCCGCCAGCCGCAAGCGAGTCGACCATGCGTCGCGCCTCGGCGGCGTCCTTCACGCCGGTCGAGCCGGGCCAGATGGCAGGGGCGCCGTCGAGGATGTGACCGCTCCCCACGATGCGAGGCGCGACCAGGTCGCCACGCGCCGTCTGGGCGCGCGCCGAATCGAACCACGCGACGCGCCCCCACATGTCGCGCACGCCGGTGACCCCGTTGGCGGCCAGGACGGGGAGGAAGAGGCGATCGATTCCGGGACCGGTGGCGTGCACGTGCATGTCCCACAGCCCGGGAATCACGAACTTGCCCGTGGCGTCGAGCACGCGCGCGCCGGCGGGGATGCGCGCCCGGCTGTCGGGCGAGATGCTCGCAATCTTGTTGCCGCTGACGATGATGGTGTGCCCGCTCGTCAGGCGCCCGGTGGCCACGTCGACGATGGTGGCGTGGGTGATCGCCACCGTGGACGGCGTGGTGCTCGTGCCCTGCGCACGCAGCGGGGCCGCCGCACTACCGAGGGCGAGCGCGACCGCCGATGCGTGCCGGACGCAGCGAGTGAAATGCAAGGAGGGGAAAGCGCGCATGAGGGGAGATGCGAGTCAGGAGTGATGGTGCACGCGAGAGGCTCTACGCCCCGCTGTCTTCTCCCGGCGCGTAGCCGAGAACGAGTGTCTCGCCCGGTGGGAGCGCCTTCCAGCGTGCGCTGTAGCCCAGCACCCGCTCGCGAATTCTATCGAGCTCACGTTGCGTGAGGGGAAGGGCCGGCGCCGCCGGGTGCGCCGCCGCATAGGCGACCAGCTGCTCGTTGACGTCACGCAGCGTCATCGGGTGGCCCGTGGCCCGTTCGAGATCGAACATTCCGACGAGGAATTCGGCCGGATCCATGTCAGCCGGGAGTCGACCGCGTGGCCAGGGAGTGCCGAAGTCCTCGAAGTTCCACCCCTCGCACACGAGACCGTAGAAGCCGCGCTTGTGCCGCAGCGTGTTCTCGACCGCGTAGTGCGTGAGGTCGTGGATGGGGAAGAAGGGATTCGGGTTGCGCATCACGGTGAACGTCCCGTCGTCGCGGTGCAGCGCGAACGAGGCCACGCGGCCGTCGCTTCCCTTCTTGAGGCGGAGTTGGAGTGAGGCGGGCATGACGACGGCGGGGCGCGAGAGGCGTCGAGCGGGAGAACCGGCGTGGTGCCGCCGATGACGCGGCCGATCCGGACGCATAGTATTGCCGCATCCCTCACCGCGCTCAACACATGCTGCACGGCTCGACTCGCCCAGTCGTTCGTCCGACGACGGTTGCACTCCTCCTCCTGGCCACCGCGGCCTGCGCGGGCACCCCGCGCCCGCCGGCGCGCCCGGCTCCCCAGCCGGCGGTGGCGCGGATCGCGACGCTCATCCCGGCGCCGGTGCGCGCCGAGGCGATCGCCGCCGATTCGTTCATCGTCACCGACAGCACGCCGCTCGTGATCACCGCCGACGCCCCGGAGGGGGCCGATCAGGTCGCGCGATCGCTCGCCGCGTTGCTCGCGCCTCCGCAGGTGGTGCGCAGGATCTCGCGGCTGCCGGCGGGCGCCGACGTGCCGGCCGGTGCCCTGGTCGTGCGCGGGGTGCGGGGCGGGGCGCAAGGCGGGGCACAGGGCGCGGTGAGCGGCGAAGGCTACGTGCTGCGCGCCGATCGCGCGGGGGTCTCGCTCGAGGCGGCGAGTGCGGCGGGGCTGTTCAACGCCGTGCAGACGTTGCGTCAGCTCCTCCCGGTGGACGTGGAGCATCGGGGCGCGGTGAAGCGCATCCTGGTGGTCCCGGGCGTGGAGGTGCACGACCAGCCGCGGTACGCCTGGCGTGGGGCGATGCTCGACGTGGCGCGCCACTTCCTCCCGATCGACGGGGTCAAGCGCTACCTCGACGCGATGGCCTTGTACAAGCTCAACGTGCTGCACTTGCACCTGTCGGACGACCAGGGGTGGCGGCTGGAGATCTCGGCGTGGCCGGCGCTCACCCGCGTCGGGGGGAGCACGCAGGTAGGCGGTGGCGGCGGCGGCTACTACACGCAGGCGCAGTACGCCGACCTCGTCGCCTACGCCGCCGAGCGCTTCATCACCATCGTCCCGGAGTTCGACATGCCGGGGCACACGAATGCGGCGCTGGCCTCGATTCCCGAACTCAACTGCAACGACACCGCACCGCCGCTGTACACCGGGACCAAGGTGGGCTTCAGCGCCCTCTGCGCGTCGCGCGAAGGGGTCTACCGCTTCATCGATGACGTGGTGCGCGAAGTGAGCGCCATCACGCCGGGCCCCTACTTCCATCTCGGGGGCGATGAGGTGGAGAAGCTCACGCACGACGAGTACCTGCGCTTCGTGGAGCGCGTGGAAGGAATCGTGCGCGCCCACGGCAAGCGTGCGATGGGGTGGGGCGAGATCGCCGCGGCCAAGCTCGACGCGAGCACCATCGTGCATCACTGGCGCCCCGCGCGCACCAGGGCGAGCGATTCGTCGCACGTCCACGCCGCACGCGGCGGGCAGGTGGTGCTCTCCCCGGCGCACCGCACGTACTTCGACATGAAGTACGACAGCAGCAATGTGCTGGGCTACACCTGGGCCGCGGTCATCCCGTTGCGCGCTGCGTACGACTGGAACCCGGAGACGCTGCTGGCCGGCGTGAGCGGGCGCGCGATCCTCGGCGTGGAAGGGCCACTCTGGTCAGAAACGATCGAACGACCGAGCGAATTCGAGTGGCTGGGCTTCCCGCGGTTGGTGGCGCTGGCCGAAGTGGGGTGGACGCCTCAGGAGGGGCGCGCGTGGGAGTCGTTTCGCGTGCGGCTGGCGGCGCATGGGAGACGGCTGTCGGCGGTGGGAGTGAACTTCCATCGCACGCCGGAAGTGGACTGGCGGAACTGAGCCGGGAGACGGGAGACGGGAGTGCGCGCGGCGTTGCCGCGCGCGAAGCTCCGTAACCGCTCACGTCGCACTACCAACCCACCTCGCGGAAGCAACGCAAACGGCGCCTCACGGCGCCGTTTGCACTCCCGTCTCCCACCTACCGTCTACCGAATGACGTACCAGCTCTCCTGCCGCGGCCGAAAGAAGACCCACCCGTCGTCCGTCAGGTGCGCATCGTCCTCGAACATCACGAAGACGTCCTGCCCCTCCCACTCGGCGACCGGCGTGCGCGTGTTGAGTTCGATCGAGATGTAGGAGCCCTTGCGGAGCTTCTTCCCCGAGGCGCCCAGCTCGGGGCGCTGCGCGGAGCGGAAGTCGATGGCGGCGCCGAGTCCGTGCCCCTGGTTGCCGATGGGGTGTGAATAGATCATCGCGGTGATCCCGCGTCGCTTCATGTCGGCCATGGTCGAATCGTACACATCGGCGACGGGGACCCCGGGGCGCGAATAGGTCTTCATCATCACGTCCTGCAGGGTGTGGCTGTTCTTCATCGCCGCCTTGAGCCCGGCCGGGACATCGCGTTCGCCGGCTTTCAGCACGTAGGCCATCTTCTGCCAGTCGGTGTCGAAACCCATGACCGAGATGCCGAAGTCGAGGTGCACGACGTCGCCGCGGCGGATGACGGTGCTCTCGGGGGCGACGGCCAGGAAGCCGCGCGACGACGCCTTCCCCATCCCGCGGCGCTGCACGCGGAGGTCGGGCTGGAACCAGGTGCGCACCCCCGCGGCCCAGAGCGCGTCGTAGAGCCAGTTGCGAACCTCGCCCACCGTGGTCTTGCCGGGGACGATGACCTCGTTGGAGAGCGCGCGCCGCGCCAGCGATTCCGTCAGCTGCACCGCGCGGGTGTAGTACGGCATCTCCTCGGGGATGCGCGTGTCGAGGTACTCCTCAATGAGGTCGGCCGCCGGGACCACGCGCTGCGGGGCGTCGGGGCCGATGAGCGTCGTGAGGTCGACCCAGGTGTCGTGCGTGAGCGAGCGCGTGACGCCACGCTTGCCGCCGCTGCCTAACGCAATGCGTTTCGGCTGGTAGCGCTTGACCAGCTCGGGGAGCACAGTGGTGATGGGCCGCGGCTCGTCGGGCGACTCGAACCAGCGCTTGAGGTTGTCCTCGGAGTAGCCGGTGACCGCGATGCGGCGCAACGCGGTCCCGCCGGTATCGACGAAGATGAAGAAGTCGCGGTTCCCCGTGTACGGCCTCGGCGGCGCGATGAACTCGGCGAGCGGATCGTTGTGGAACTCTTCATTCACCACGATCCACATCTGCAGGTCGTGGCGCCGCATCATGCCGAGCAGCATCTCGTGGCGCTTGTCGAGCCAGCTCTCGCGAACGCGAATCTGCTCGGACCACGACGGGAGCGCCGACGCAAACGGATCGCGACGCGCGGCGATGGTGCGCCGTTGCGGCACGTCAGTCATCTGTGCCTGCGCCGGCGTGGCCACGAGGAGCGTCGCGAGCGTTGCGAGCGTGAGCGTCGCGAGCGTCGCGAGCGCGAGGGACGGTGCGGAGCGGCGAGGAATCGTCATCGACGGGTGTGACATCGGCGTGGGGGTGTCCTGACATGCCGCGCCCGATCACCGGACGGTGATCGACGCTCGACAGATGCTACCTCGGCACGCGCCGCTCGGAAAGTCGCGCTCGGCAATGGAACGGTTGGGTGCGGGCGTTTCGGGTACGGGCGCGCGATGGGCCGAGCGTTAGGCTTTCGGGCGTGAACCCTTGCGAGGATTGCCGAGTGTGGGGTACGGTATGGTCATGCCAATCGCACAGGACTGGACGGCGGAGCGGGCACGAGCACTTCCTGGCGACGGGAATCGCTACGAGGTGCTCGACGGGGTGCTGGCGGTGACGCCGGCGCCGAGCGGGGTGCATCAGTTGGTGGTCGGCGCGATCTACCGCCTGCTGTACGACTACACTGCCAGGCATGGATTCGGCGTGACGGTGTTTTCGCCGGCGGATCTCGAGTTCTCGGCAGCGCGACTCCTGCAGCCCGACTGTTTCGTCGCGGCCACCACGAACGGAAAGCGTCCGACGAGTTGGGAGCAGATGCGTCGTCTCCTGCTGGCCGTCGAGGTGGTGTCGCCCGCCTCCGCCCGCCGGGACCGCATTACCAAGCGCCGCATCTACATGCAGGAGGGGGTCGGCGAGTACTGGATCGTTGACGTGAACTCGCGAGTGATCGACCGCTGGCGTCCCGATGACGAACGTCCCGAGGTCCTCGACAGCGTCCTCCGCTGGGAACCCGTCCCGGGGATCCCCCCGCTCGACCTCGACATCGGCGCGCTGTTCGTCGAGGCGCTGGGCGAGGGCTGAACCCTAAGAGGCGCCGAGACGGGACACGGGAGACGACGCGGCGCGGGAAGCGGGCGGCGGGCGGCGGGAAGCGGAAGGCGGGGGACGGGACGCGGGTCACGTGAGCGAGAGCGCGACAACGTGAGCGCCGGCCGCAGGAAGCGGTCGCTCCGGCGAACACTCTTCTCCTTACCTCGATTGACGCGCTCAAGCCCCCCCGTATGTTGGCCGGACACTTCCACCGTGCCCTGCCATGCCTCTCGTCCGTTCTCCCAAGC